>CAXBJY010000192.1:0-1716 GCA_963976285.1 uncultured Gammaproteobacteria bacterium | reverse complement strand
AAAGGTGTCGAGTCAGCCCCATTCGACCACTTAAGGCACCTCTCCAAATTCTTCAACTTCATCAACCGCCCGCGCGATGCTCGCGCATCGCAGGTCAACTGATTGGATTCGACCGCGCTAATCGCGCGTTCTCACCCCTGCGGGGCGTAACCAGGGCACATTGGTCCCCGCGCACGCTGCGCAACGGGCGCGAATCATATCATTAGTGGGCGGGGTTTTGAGCGTTTCCGCGAATAAGATTCACAACGCGTTTCACTGGACCCGATTGCTCGTACGAACAGATCGCATCGGCTCCAGGATCGTCCGCCGGCGGCCCTCAGGGTGACAAACGGGCAGAGCATGAATCGAGGGTAACGATATGTAAAATTCCTTGACAACGCCGTTCCCGAAACATCGTGCAACTGACTGAATTAATGAGCATTAACAGATAGTTACGCGGGGAAGACATGATGCTCACTGACGCCACCCATAATTCCCTTTTAAATTCAGCAGCTTGAAGGCCATAGTCCTGAAAGACGGAACCGAGTGTAAAGCGCACTGACAGAATCGGCCGATTCGTGCCCTCGCTCGCGTCGCCTGCGGCACCAGAATCATCATATTTTACATGAACTTACAAGATCAGCTCGTCGATGTGGCCCGATTCCTGCCTGTTGATCGGCACAAATCGAATCTCCGCAGCGCCGTATGGCCACGGGTGACGACAGAATTTCAGAGAACTTAGGTGGATAGTGGTATGAACAAGATGAGAGCAACTGTATCGACGCTCGCGATATTGGGATCGCTCGGTATGATCCAGAATGTCAGCGCCGTACCGGTGCCGGGCGCCTGCCCCGATTTTATAGACGCAATCGCGGACAACGACGGTGTCCTCGAGCGCTCCTCGGCGGTGACGAGCGCCGCGGAGAAAGATACGACGACCGGAGCTTGGGTCTATCGCTATCGCGTTTGCAACACGACGGACCCGTATTATGCGGGACAAGGCAATAACGTCATCGTAGACTGGGAGTTGCCCTATTTCGAGGACGGCGGATACACTCTTGCTGACGTTGTAACACCGTTCGGTTGGGCGGCATCAATTGAAGATGTCGGCATACCGGATCCGGATACGGGCTGGGGGGCCACCGATACGAACGGCGACGGCACTGTCAATGATGCTGACGCCGTACCCGCCTGGTCACTCAACGGCGACCCGTGGAAAGACATCTTCGATATCGCCTATGACGTTGCCAACGGAGGAACGAACCCGTTCACGAACGTCCAAAAGGTCCTGCATTTTTACTCTGAAGCTTTCTTCAACCCTCAACCCACACTTGCGGCCGTCCTGCCTGGAGAAAATGAAGTCTGCGATATTTGGATTCTGGAAAATGAAAGCTGTGGAGGGTTCGGATTCTCTTCACCGCTGGATGCTGCCGATGCTCCTTACCAGGCTTCCTGGGCACGGCTGCCGGTGCGTACGGGCGACCCGCTATTCCCGCTCGGCCCTGCTGGCGGAATCCCGAACTCGCGATCGCTCCAGGGTGGGGCGATCCCCGAGCCGGCAACCTCGGCCCTGATCGGTGCCGGCCTGCTCTCGGTGGCGGCCCTGCGGCGGCGGCGACGTAAACAATAACCGCCGCTTGTAACCGACCCGTCGGTCGTGAAGGCCGGGCTCAATGCCCGGCCTTTTTTTTGGTTCTTCGCACTTAACCGGGGAATGCGGCCTTGATTTTGAGGAAG
>CAXBJY010000191.1:0-2074 GCA_963976285.1 uncultured Gammaproteobacteria bacterium | reverse complement strand
ATGCCGTCGCGGGCGAAGTGATGTTCGGTCATGAAAACCGAATCGAAGCCCAATGTTTCGACGAGAACACTTTGCTCGACGGCGTCGAACAGGCGCTGCTGCTGCGCGGTTCTCTCGGGCCATTGAGCAGACTGAAAAAGCCCGAACTGCATGCTAAGCGCCTGTGTAGTCGTTTACCGTCGTATTCACAGCACCGGGTCGGCTGCCGGGAACCCCATAATCCTGCCGACTCGGGCGCGAACGCAGGAGTTAGCCGGGACAAAAAGTGGGGTCAGATGAAACGTTCCGAATTCTTCCTGTAAAGTTTCATCTGACCCCGCTTATTGCAATGGCACTTGTCAGCTTTTCTCCTGCAACACGAACACCTCGACGGGCCCGGCTTTGCCTTTGAAGGCGACCGGGCCGAGTGGAAACGTCGGCAATCGCTGCACTATCGCACTGTTCGTGTCTGCATCGACGAGTATCGCGTTGCCTGCGATCTTCGTATGCGCTTCGAGCCGCGCGGCGAGATTCACGGTATCCCCGATGCACGTATAAGTCGCGCGGTCTTCCGTGCCGGTATAGCCGGCGATCATCTCGCCGCTCGCAATGCCGATCCCGATCTGAATTCGCGATTTGCCCTGCCGTTCACGACGCGTATTGAGCTTTTCGAGCATCTCCAGCATCGCGATGGCCGCGCGTGCCGCCGCGAGCGCCGGATCGGGCAGCGAATGTGGCGCGCCGAAAATCGCCATCAGCCCGTCGCCGATCATTTGATTGACCACACCGCTGTGCGCCGCGATCGCTTCGAACATGAGTGCGTAATACGCGTTCAATAATTCGATCGTTTCTTCAGGCGGTTGTGATTCGACGAGCGCGGTGAATCCGCGGATGTCGCAGAACATCACGGTGCCGTAGAGTCGGCGCCCACCGAGCGCGAAACCGGATGCCTGCAGATCGGCCGCAACCTCCGAAGTCGCAAACCGTTTGATCAGTTCGCGTTGCTGATCGCGCAGACGCTTCTTTTCGAGACTCGAATCGATCCGCGCTTTCAGCAACACCTGATTCACGGGCTTATGCAGGTAATCATCTGCGCCAAGCTGGATACACCGCACGACATGAGCGAGACCTTCGAGCGAACTCGTGACGATCACAGGTACGTCGCGCAATTGTGCGTCCGTGCTCAAGTGCTCCATCACTTCGAAGCCGTCCATCTCCGGCATTTCCATGTCGAGCAGTACGAGATCAAACGTTTCGTTTCTGAGCAGTTCGAGTGCGATGCGACCGTTCTCCGCGCTCGCCGCGCGATGCCCCTGCAGTTCCACGCTGCGGGTCAGCAACAGGCGATTGACCTTGTTGTCGTCGACGACGAGCAGTCGCGCGCCGCGTTCAGCCATTACCGGCAGCTTGCAGCGCCGCGGCGGTCTGCGTGTACAGCGAATCGAGTGCGTCGAGCGCGGCGGCATCCCCGGGCAGTCCGCCCTGCTCGAGCGCGAGCGCCGCTCGGCCAAGCAGCTGCGCGCCGAACGTGTTCGCGTTTGTTTTCAGCGAATGCGCGGCGCGGCGAAAGGCCTCGGCCTCACCGCTCGCGAGCGTCGTGCGCAGCTCCGCGATCATCGACGGCGCTTCCTCGAGGAAAGTCCCGATGAGCTCAGCCACGAAATCGGCACCCACGGTTTCGCTGAGTTCGTTCAGCGTGGCGTAATCAATCAACTCGTCGGCCATATCATGAATCCTTGCGTGCGTTGACGTTTTCCAGCGCCTCGACGAACTGGTCCACACGGATCGGTTTTGTCAGGTAGTCGTCCATGCCGGCATCGAGACACATTTCGCGATCGCCCTGCATTGCGTTCGCCGTCATCGCGACGATCCGCGGCCGCACTCCCGCGTCCCGGCGCGCGACGATCCGTCGCGTCGCTTCGAGCCCATCCATTTCCGGCATCTGTACGTCCATGAGTACGAGGTCGTAGACCTGGCGAGCGACGGATTCGAGCGCCTCGATGCCATTCGCCGCGAGATCGGCGCGGTAGCCGAGTTGCTGCAACAACCGCAGCGCGAGCTTCTGGTTCACGACGTTGTCTTCAGCGAGCAGGAT
>CAXBJY010000190.1:0-2108 GCA_963976285.1 uncultured Gammaproteobacteria bacterium | reverse complement strand
ATGCTTCCCTCCTATGGGAATGATGGCTCAAAACACAGAATTCGCTACACCCCCCATTGGTAAAGTCTGTGTGCCCTCTGCCCAACAAGTTGCTGCAGCTGACCCGTTACAGCGCGCTTTTCCGGCGTGCAGATATTTTCACTCCTCCAAAGCGCGCTGTAACGGGCAGCTGAGCAAAACGTTAGGCGACTTGAGTTTTGTACGACGTCGATCGAAAAGATAAGGTCATAGAAATTACGGATCTTCCGCCATCATCGGTGGGCGCGCCAATCCCTGCCGTGGTAGCTGGCGAGCATACCGTAGCTATACTTTATTACGTACAGCGGCACGACCCCGAATGGGATGGATCATCTGTCCGAGTCGTTGATTCGGAAACTGAAGGTGAAACTTGCGCCATCGTATATTTCAAGCACGCCTACTCTCACATTTTCGGGGCGCCTAACGACGAAGCATTTTCAGGTCATCCGCTATATAAACGCGGCCTTCGTCCATACTCGAATTTCGAAGTACGGAATTCGTCTTGGTTAAGAAAGCTTGAAAGAATGAATTCAGTTCATCCTTATCACGATAAACGGAAGTTTCTGGAAAGCTATAGACATTTCGTGCTCGCGTTCCACGATTCAACGTTCGAATGCATCGCGAATTCGTATCATTCGGAATCAAAGCCTGGTTCAATTTCTCAGCACATTGCAACAATAGGGTTCTACCCCGATTTCACGGACACATCAAAAAGGCTCAAAATGAGCATGGAGGTGTGTCATGTCATCAAGAAGAAAATACTCCGAGGAGTTCAAACGCGAGGCAGTAGCGATGACGCTGGTCGACGGGGTCACGTTGGCTCAGGTCGGGCGGGAACTCGGGATCGGCGCGAATATGCTGGGCCGATGGCGCCGCGAGCTAAGTAACGCAGGCGACAAGGCGTTTCCGGGCCAAGGCAAAGCGCGTGACGACGAAATGGCGGCGCTGAAGCGGGAGCTGGCACGGGTCAAGAAGGAACGGGATTTTTTAAGAGAAGCGGCAACGTTCTTCGCGAAGGGGTCATCATGAAGTACCGGATGATCGAGCGGTGTCGCGAAGCGTTCCCAGTCACGTTGATGTGCCGCTGCCTAGGCGTATCGACCAGCGGATTCCACGGTTGGCGTAACCGTAAGCCGAGTACCAGAGCGCGCGACAACGAACGCCTGCTAAGGCGGATACGAACGCTGCACACTGACAGTGACGGGATTATTGGTAGCCCGCGGGTGTGGGACGATCTTCGGTACGAAGGCGAGACGTGCAGCAAGAACCGCGTGGCGAGACTAATGCGCCTGGATGGTCTCAAGGGCGTTCCCCAGAGGCGCCAGTGGCGGAGAAAGACGGAGAGCGATCGGCCCGACGGCGTGATAAACCATCTTGAGCGCGACTTCTCTGCCGCGTCGCCGAATACGAAGTGGGTTACAGATATCACGTACATCTATACCGCCGAGCACTGGTTGTATCTGTGCGTGGTTATCGACTTATTCTCCGACGTTGTCGTCGGATGGTCGATGAGCGCCCGACAAGATCGGCAACTGGTGTTGCAGGCCGTGCTGATGGCGCTATGGCAACGAGGAGCACGGACTCCCGTGATATTGCATTCGGATCGGGGAACTCAATTTACGAGCGACGAGTACCAACGATTCTTGAAAGGCCATGACCTGGTTTGCAGCATGAGCGCGGTCGGCAGCTGTGCAGACAATGCCGCTGCCGAAGGTTTCTTCGGTCGATTGAAACGCGAACGGGTGAATCGTCGTCGGTATCTGACACGAGCTGACGCACGCGCTGATATTTTCGATTACATCGAGTGCTTTCATAATCCGAGGAAACGACGTCAAATGAAAACCCTTAACCGGGATGGATCAACCTTAACTCAACAGTCCGTGGAAACGGGGTAGAACCCAGTAAAGGAAATAAAGCGCGGAGAATCGGCCGCCTAACAAGGCAATGAACCGGACCGCTTACAGAATGCTTTTTAACGCTCGAATGAATATTGTCGCTTATAAAAAGCATTCTGTAAGCGGCCGGTTATCGCAACGTTATGCGTAAGGGAGAATTTCCAAATGCCTATGGCTAAAACTTGTCCTATACTT
>CAXBJY010000189.1:0-2141 GCA_963976285.1 uncultured Gammaproteobacteria bacterium | reverse complement strand
GGGCACGGATCCCGCGGAACCTGTCGCGGCCGATCATCCTGGCGGGCGGTCTCAGTAGTACGAACGTTGCCGCGGCAATCAAGGCGGTGGGTCCCTACGCCGTGGACGTGAGTAGCGGTGTGGAACGATCCAGGGGGATCAAGGACCCCGACAAAATGAAGCAGTTTATGATTGAGGTGAATTCCGTTGAGCGCTAAAGCAGAACCGGCGACGCCATTCGACGCGTTACCCGACCGCCGCGGGCATTTCGGCGCTTACGGCGGGAAATTTGTCGCCGAGACGTTGATGGGGCCATTGGCGGAACTCGAAACCGCTTACCGGGAGGCGATGAGTGATCCCGCGTTCCTCGCCGAATTCGAAGACGACCTGCAGCATTATGTGGGACGACCGTCGCCGCTCTACCATGCGAAGCGCCTGTCCCGGGAACTGGGCGGCGCGCAGATCTACCTGAAGCGCGAGGATTTGAATCATACCGGCGCGCACAAGGTCAACAACACGATCGGGCAGGCATTGCTCGCCCGGCGAATGGGTAAACGGCGCATCATCGCGGAAACCGGAGCCGGGCAGCACGGGGTTGCTTCGGCCACGGTAGCGGCGCGGTTCGGCATGGAGTGTGTCGTGTACATGGGCGCGGAAGACATTCAGCGCCAGTCACCGAACGTGTTCCGGATGAAGCTGCTCGGTGCCGAGGTCGTTCCGGTGACCTCCGGGTCGGCGACCCTGAAAGACGCCCTGAACGAAGCCTTGCGCGACTGGGTGTCGAACGTGGACGACACGTTCTACATCATTGGCACGGTTGCCGGGCCGCACCCGTACCCGGCAATGGTGCGTGATTTTCAGTGCGTCATCGGACGCGAAGCGAGAGCACAGGCGCTTGCGCAGATCGGCCGCCTGCCCGATGCGCTCGTTGCGTGTGTCGGTGGCGGGTCGAATGCAATTGGCCTGTTTCACCCGTTTTTGGCCGACGCCAACGTAAGAATTATCGGCGTCGAAGCGGGTGGCGACGGAATTGAGACCGGCCGTCACTCCGCGCCGCTGAACGCCGGACGGGCAGGTGTGTTACACGGTAATCGCACCTACCTGATGCAGGACGAGGACGGGCAGATCATCGAAACCCACTCGATTTCGGCCGGTCTCGACTATCCGGGGGTCGGGCCGGAACACGCCTGGCTGAAAGATTCCGGGCGCGCGCAGTATGTCGCCGTGAACGACGATGCCGCGCTGGCTGCATTCCATCAACTCACGCGGCTCGAGGGCATCATCCCGGCACTCGAATCGAGCCACGCGCTGGCTTACCTGACAACACTCGCCCCGACGATGACACCTGATCAGTCGATTATCGTGAACCTGTCGGGTCGCGGCGACAAGGACATCCAGACGGTCGCCGCGTTATCCGGCATCACGCTTTAATTTTTTTACCATGCAAACCACTAACAGAATCGAACAACGCTTCGCGGCGCTCGCGGATCAGGGCGATTGCGCGCTCGTTACCTATGTCACCGCCGGCGATCCCGACCGCGATGCCACGGTCCCTGTCCTGCGCACGCTCGTCGCCAACGGTGCTGATGTGATTGAACTCGGCATGCCGTTTTCCGATCCGATGGCCGACGGGCCGGTAATTCAGCGCGCAAGCGAACGCGCCCTGAAGCACGGTATGTCGCTACGCGGCGTGCTTTCGATCGTGCGCGAGTTCCGTGAACACGACGCCGAGACTCCCGTTGTGCTGATGGGGTATCTGAACCCGGTCGAAGCGATGGGCTATGAAACGTTTGCGGCGGAGGCTGCCGGGGCAGGTGTCGATGGCGTACTCATTGTCGACGTACCGCCGGAAGAAGCCGGCGTCCTGAACGCGGCACTCGGCGCTGCCGGTCTCAACCAGATTTTCCTGATCGCGCCGAATTCGAGCGATGAACGCATCGCCGGGGTCTGTGAGTTCGCGCGCGGTTTCGTCTACTACGTTTCCGTTAAAGGAGTCACCGGCGGCAAAAGCATCGACGTCGACGAAGTTGGTGAGCATATCGCGAAATTCCGCAAACATTTGTCGCTGCCTATCGGCGTTGGCTTCGGCATCAAGTCCGCGGACGCTGCGGCGGCGGTCGCGAATGTTGGTGACGCGGTGATCGTGGGCAGTGCAATTATTG
>CAXBJY010000188.1:0-2142 GCA_963976285.1 uncultured Gammaproteobacteria bacterium | reverse complement strand
TCGCGGCAGCTGACGAGAATTGTCAGTTCCCTGCCGCCCGCGGCAGCTTGCCGCCATCCGTCCCGGCGAGAAATATATCAACTCATTGATTTTTATTGATATTTAATCCTGGCATAGCACTTGCAACGTTTCGGGTACGCAAGCGGCCCGACTGGCCATTGCGCTCCTCCCTTGGTCCATTTTACGGGCGCTTACTGCGCCCGTTTTTTTTTCCGGTTGCGGATTCCACGCGTTTCGCGTCCTCCCACAGCTCGTCCATCTGTCCGAGCGAGGCCTGCTCAATCTCCACACCCTGCGCCGCGAGGGCGCGCTCGATGTGCGCGAAGCGGCGCTCGAATTTCCCCGATGCGAGGCGCAACGCGGATTCCGGATCGACCCCAAGGTGGCGGGCCCAATTGACACAGGCAAACAACAGGTCGCCGAGCTCTTCGCTTACCTGTCCCGGATCGCCGCCGGCGATCGCTTGTTCGACTTCGGCAAACTCTTCGTTCACCTTGTCGACGACGCCGTCAATGTCAGGCCAGTCGAAACCAACCCGCGACGCGCGCTGCTGCAGCTTTCGGGCGCGGGTGAGTGCCGGCAGACCCAGCGGCACATCGGCGAGCGTGCCGGCTGATGCGTCGCGCAGGCGTCGTTCCGTCGCTTTGTGTGCTTCCCAACGGCGCGTCTGCTCCGCCGCATCGGCGATTTCCGCGTCGCCAAAGACATGCGGATGCCGCGCAACGAGCTTCGCGGTAATCGCTTCGACGATGTCGTCGAAACAAAACCGCTCCTGCTCGCTAGCGATCTGCGCATAGAACACAACCTGGAACAGCAGATCACCGAGCTCTCCCGGCAGTTGTGCGAGGTCGCCTCGCTCGATGCAATCGGCCACTTCGTAGGCTTCCTCGATCGTGTGCGGAACAATCGAGGCGAACGTCTGCTCTAAATCCCACGGGCACCCGGCAACCGGATCGCGCAACCGGCTCATCACGTCGAGCAACTCGCGCAGGCGGGTCAATGAAGGATCGTGTTTTGTCATCAGTATTGCGTCGGCGGATTTGAACCAGGTCGATTATGGCAGGCGCGGATGTTAATGGCGGATCGGCATGCTGAATAAAAGTAGACCATCAGGAGACACCGGGTGGCAACGCAACGTCCCGACCTGCAAATCGAGAGGCCGCGACATCCCGGAGGCGTAAGCCATGATTGCAGTTGGCAGCCCGATCGTTTCAGAATTTGGCGTGCGCATTTTGGATTAGCGTTTAAGCGATGGTATCGATAGACTGCCGCAGGGGGGAGGCAACATGAAGCGTTCACCACTGATATTGAGATTAGACATCTCGGGAACACCGCTACGCTGGATACCGTGGCAGGACGCGGTCTGCCTCTATAGCCGTGGACTCGTTGGCTGGACCGCCGGCGACAACCAATTTACGTTCTTTGGTGGAACGTGTCGCGATTCGGGGGAGCGATCCTCCGTCACGATCCATTCGATTATTGCCATCAAACGATCCGCCCGCGGCCGCCACATTCAACGTGATATCCCCCCGCTCAACAACCACGAACTGTTCCGCCGTGACGGCTATATGTGCATGTACTGTGGCACCGCGCACGCCGACGGCGATCTGACCCGCGACCATATCATCCCGATCTCCAGGGGTGGGCGCGACGTGTGGTCGAACGTCGTTTCCGCGTGCCGCTCGTGCAACACACGCAAGGGATCGCGCACCCCGGAAGGTGCTTCGATGCCGCTGCTGGCCGTACCGTATGTGCCGAACTGGGCCGAGTTTCTCGCCCTGTCGAACCGCAAGATACTGGCCGACCAGATGGATTTCCTGCGTTCGCAGTTCAACAGCAAACACCGGCTCATGGATCTGTCGGCGACTTAAGCGCCTGCCGCGAACAGGGTTCGCGGTGCCGGCCACTCCTCCAATCATCAACCACATCGCCGATACACCTATGTCAGAACGCCTTAGCCGTACCTTCACCGCACTCGCACTGCTGCTCGTCCCGTCACTGAATACGCTGGCCGCGGACGCCGCCGGCAACTACGCGATCTGGGGGGTTGGCCGTGCGTCGTGCCATCAATACCTGAAATCGGATAGTGCAACGACCGACGATCGCTACAAGGTATTCCTCATGGGCTATCTCACCGCGGTG
>CAXBJY010000187.1:0-2266 GCA_963976285.1 uncultured Gammaproteobacteria bacterium | reverse complement strand
GTGCGGCCTGGAACGTGGTTACGTCACTGAACGACTCCGAAGCGCGCAACATGGGGCGCGGCGCATCCATCGCTCACGACCTGCGTTACGACCGTTCCGACGAGTTCATGGAGGTTGTGCTCGGACACTGGAATTCGTGGGCGAAAGATGCCCTGATCCTCGATCGCGAATCACGTCGTTTTGCCGACCCGGCGAAAGTGTCGCGTCTCGATTTCAACGGCCGCTTCCTGTCCTCGCGCGGACCGTTCACGGTACCGCGGACCCCGCAGGGGCATCCCGTGATCATCCAGGCCGGGCAGAGCGGACGCGGACGCGGACGCGAGTTTGCCGTGCGCTGGGGTGAAGTGATCTTCGCGATCTTTCCCGATATCGAATTCGGTCGCCGCGTCCGTGCGGACATGCGCTCGGAAGCGCTGCAGCAGGGGCGCGATCCGGACTCGTTTCGTCTCGCGCCGCTCGTCTATCCCATCGTCGGCCGGACGCAAACGGAAGCCGAGGACAAAGCCGCGCGGATCGAAGCGCTCGCCGAGCCGATCGACGGTTTGACCCTGTTGTCGGAAGTGCTGAATTACGATTTCGCGCGCAAGCCGCTGAACGCTACGTTCAGCGATGAGGAACTCGGCGCGCTCGGCGGCTTACTCGCAATTCGCGACCGGGTCGTGCAACTGTCCGGCAAACGCAATCCGACCGTCGCCGACTTCGTGCAATACAGCGGTCGCGGGACGATCCACGAGGCGCCGAACTTCGTCGGCACCCCGCGCGACGTTGCGGACGGACTCGAACAGTGGTTCGCCGGGGGTGCCTGCGACGGTTTCGTCATCGGTGCGACTCACGTGCCCGGCGCCTACGTCGATTTCGTCGACTTTGTCGTGCCGGAACTGCAACGCCGCGGGCTGTACCACGCCGACTACGCTGCCGCCACGTTGCGCGAGAATCTCGGCTTCGGCGGCTATCGGCTCGCCGGCCGGACGCCTACGGGCTGACCCTGGTCCCGGCTGCATAACCACCCTCGATGAACACGATCGCCGCGATAACGAGTGCAACGCCGAGCAACTGTAATCCGTCGAGCGTTTGCGACAGCAGCAGGTAGCCGAGCAGTACGCTCGATACGGGTTCGAGATTCATGACGACCGATGTGCGCAGTGAGCCGATCATCGAAACCGCAACAAACATGCAGATGATCGAAAAGCTGTAGCACAGCGGGGTCGCGATGAAACCGACCCACGCCGCGCGCGTCTGCGGTAACGCAAATTCGCCCTCGGCGGCACTGATAATCAGCGCCAACACCATGCATGTCGCAAGCATATACAGGGTAAACGCCTGCGCATCGGCCGGCGCGCGCACCCGCTCATTGGCGAGCAACAGGGTCGCCACCCCGATCGCGCCGCTTGCCGCGAGCACAAGACCGGTAAGATTCGGCGCATTGCCCGACAGATCGAGTGCGAGCACGAGACCGGCGAATGCGACCGCGAGCGCAACGGCGAAACGCGCGCGAAAGCGTTCCCGTCCGCTCCACCAGCCGAACGAGGCGACGAGCAGCGGATACGTGTAGAGCGTGATAACGCACAACGCGACGGGCATTCTTTCCATCGCGGAGAGCAGGGCGTACGACGCCCACGCCATGACCACGCCGAGCACAAGAGCCTTGTTGCGCTGAGGTGCCGGGAGTTTGCGCGGGCGGCCCGTCGCCACGAGGTAGACCAGCAGCACGACGTACGCCGCCGTGCTGCGTGCGGCAAACACCGACATCGCATCCGCACCGCCGGTGTAGGCGAGGCCGGCAAACGTCGAGTTCGCCGCGAAGCTGACCGCAACGGCGAGCGCGAGAATGACGCCGCCCCAGTGACGCGGTAGCGCGGCCGGTTCCATCCGCTAGCGACCGCGCGGGCGCGGGCACCGGGTACGCGCGCCCCCGGCGTTCATGTTCGACCGCACGCAGCAAACGGCCCCGCGATCGGCTGCGGCGAATTGCCCGGGCAGCGAACGTTTCATGCAAGCAATCCAGAATAATATGGCGGCGCAATGTGCCACGACGCAGCGTAACAGACAATGCAGCGCAGCCGTCGTTAATGAGTACACTATCGGAACAACAAACCATCCGAACGGAGGCAGCCATGACTAACGACCAACTCGATGATCTCGAAGCAATCCGGCAACTGAAATCACGTTACTTTCGCCTGATGGACACCCAGCAGTTCGACGACTGGCACACGTGTTTCACGGCCGACATCAGCGCCCGCTATGAAGGGGTGCCGCGCGCGTCGGA
>CAXBJY010000186.1:0-2477 GCA_963976285.1 uncultured Gammaproteobacteria bacterium | reverse complement strand
GAATTGGCCGGCCTTAAGGCCCGGCCGATTTGGTGCCCGGGGCGGGACTTGAACCGACTCGACCGAATTCGCCTCGTCGTTCGTTTGCGAGTCGCACTAAATCAACGGGGTACCCACGCAACAAGTCTCGGTGGAGATAATTCGGGGCTGCCGCCGCCGCAGATCAGAGCGCCTAAGGGCAAGTCTCGCCCGTCATGAATTGGCCGGCCTTAAGGCCCGGCCGATTTGGTGCCCGGGGCGGGACTTGAACCCGCACACTCTTTCGAATAACGGATTTTAAGTCCGTTGCGTCTACCGATTCCGCCACCCGGGCATTGCAGCAAAAAAGAGACGGGCGATTTATGCCGCGTAACTCTGGATCGAAAGCCTACTTGGTTCGGCCGATCAGCGCTACCTGTCATGGTTGTCGCTCCGAAGTCCGGGCGCTAGTATCGACGTTCGCTCCGCAGGTAGCAGGGAGACGACCGTCAAATTCACGAGCGCCATCGTTTGCATCGCGATCTTTCTCGCACCGCAGCTGTGCGATGCTGCGGCCGAGGAACGCGGTCCATTAGACGCGACAGAGATCGAACGCATCGTTGATCTCGCCATGAGCGAAGGGCTTCAATCGAGTGGTGTTCCCGGGGCAAGCGTCGCCATCGTGCACAAGGGTAGCGTGCTGCTCGCCAAAGGCTATGGCACGGCAGACATCGTTCGAGGTACTCCGGTCACCCCTGACACGCCGTTTCGCGTTGCCTCGCTGTCGAAGGTGTTGACCGCCACCGCGGTTGTACGACTCGCGGAGCAGGGTTCGCTGGACTTGCATGAAGATATCGCCCGGTATCTCGATCTTCCGCTGCAGAGGGATTTTCCCGATGCGATAACGGCGCACAGCCTGTTGACGCATACTGCCGGGTTCGAAACGACGGACATCGGTGATGCGGCTCAAACACCTCACGACGTGATGCCGCTGACCCAGTTCGTTCGATCCTGCATGGTCCGGCAGTCGCATGCACCGGGCGAAATCTACGCCTACAGCAATCACGGATTCGCGTTGCTCGGATTGCTGATCGAACGGGCAACGGGGATGCCTTTTGACGCGGCCATGCAGGAACTCGTGTTGCAGCCGCTCGGTATGAATCGATCCAGTTTCGCACAACCATTGCCTGGTCCACTTCAGCGGGACATCAGCCAAAGCTATTCCGATTCGCGAATCGCGCTAACACGCGATTACTCTCAAGTCGGACCGGCCGACGCGCTTGTCTCGACGGCGAATGACATGGCGAAATTCATGATCGCCCAGCTTCGTGGCCACCCGGCCATCGAGCCCGGCGTTCTCGCAACAATGCAGGCACAACAATACGCGCCCTATCGCACCCGTTACGGTATCTCCTACGCCTGGCACGAGAACACGTTCCGCGGACACCGCGCGCTGGAACACTCCGGCGGACAACTCGGCTTTTCCAGTTACCTGGCGATTCTTCCGGACGACGACTTCGGGTTTTTCATTACCCAGAACTTGCGCGAGGGGTCGTTGCGGAGCATGCCGCTGGACGCCATTCTCGATCTCGTCCTGGTCCGGATTGTCCCCGATCTTCCGCCGGCCGTCGAACCACCCCGGGATCTCACTGCCAGCAGGGATGCCTACGTCGGTTACTACGTCAGCGCCGAGTATCCGCGGCACTCGTTCGAACGCCTGCTATTCGAACTCGCGTTCATGGGCCGCGATGTCATGGTGAATGCGCCACCCGATTGCAAAGGCGACGAACCGTGTCGAGGAGATGCGCTGGCGATAAACAGTTCCAGTGACCGCTACTACGAAACCCGCACCGATGAATTCCAGCATCCCACGGCCTGGTGGGCGACGGCCGCTTTCAAACGCGATCCTGTCTCCGGCAACGTGACCGGCCTGTTCCTGGACCGCGCCGCGTACGAAAAACGCCCGCCGTGGCGTCTGCCTGCATTGCAGAGACTGGCAATGATGCTGATGCTGCCGACTGTCGTGATTGGCGCGATTGCCTGGCCGTTGCTCGCAAGGCGGCAAGTTGCAATACCCCGTGGGCAGAGGTTCTGCATGCGCGCGCTGCAAATCTGCGCGGCGATCGGCTTGCTTACCCTCATCGCCTTGGTGGCGCTGCTCAGGATTTACGCTTCGGACGACATTCAAATGGACTACGGCATCCGTCCGGAAGCCCTATTGCTCATGGTCGCGTCCGATTGCTTGAAAATCGCTGCACTCGCCGCTCTCTTTATTACGCCAATCGCACTGCTGCGGCGCTACTGGACGCCGTTCTACCGCATTTACGCGGTGATCCTGTGTACGTCGCTGTTGCACGCAACGTGGCTGATGCATATCAGCAACGTGTCGCTGGCAAGCTACCTTGGAAGAACCACGATCTGCGCCGCCATAGAGCGGCCTGTCGAGGAAATGGAGGCCGAGAAAATGGAGGCTAGGGTCGGAATCGAACCGGCGTACACGGAGTTGCAGTCCGCTGCAT
>CAXBJY010000185.1:0-2567 GCA_963976285.1 uncultured Gammaproteobacteria bacterium | reverse complement strand
GCCCGGCTAAACTACGCTCTTCGTGCCTTGGATTGCGCAAAAATGACGCCCGGCGAGACACCCTCTATTTTTGCGACCGCTTCTAGTGTAGTGCAGATCCCGCGCGCGCGTTACGTGTGCGAGGGCGGCTCGGGTGCGCGACACCGAAGCGTGTATTATTGGGCGCAATGAATTGTTTTTCCGGAGAACGAATGATGCGAACTGCGCGGCTTGTGTTGAGCCTGCTGACCCTGATGCTGTGCCTGCCTGCGGCGGCGGACAACGAACTGAAACTCGAAGCCGCCGCGCGCGGCGCACATCGGTCGGTGGACAATGTCGCGCGCAATGTATGGCGACATCCGGTTGAAACCCTGACGTTTTTCGGGATTCGCGATGACATGACCGTGGTCGAAGTGTGGCCGGGTGGCGGCGGTTGGTATACCGAAGTACTCGCGCCGTACCTGCGCGAGCGCGGCACGTTGATCGCGGCAAATTACGATGGCTCGGGTGGCAGTGAATATTTCGCGAAGAACGACCGGAAATTTCGTGACAAACTCGCCGCGAATCCCGAGGTCTACGACCGGGTCGTCGTGGCGAACCTGATGCCGCCGGCGTCGGTCGATCCGGCTCCTGCCGGCAGCGCCGACCTCGTGGTGACGTTCCGCAATCTGCACAACTGGGTGCGCGATGGTCGCGCCGAAGCGATGTTCGCGCAGATGTACACGCTGTTGAAACCGGGCGGGGTGCTCGGTCTCGTCGCCCACCGCGGTAATCCCGACATGACCGGGGTCGAATGGGCGCGGAAGGGCTACGTCGCGGAAGCGGAGGCGATCCGGCTCGCCGAGGCCGCCGGATTCACGCTTGTCGACCGCAGCGAGATCAATGCGAATCCCGCGGACACGAAGGACTATGCGGACGGCGTATGGACCCTGCCACCGTCGTTACGGCGCGGCGAGGTCGACAAGGACCGGTATCTCGCGATCGGCGAGAGCGACCGGATGACGCTGAAGTTTACGAAGTAGCAAACTGGGCGGAATTTAAATAGTAAATATCTATTAAAATAAAAAATATAATTAATTATAATTATTAATATCCGATCGGCATAGTAATGCTTGTCCTCAACACAAACGGAGAAGCGTAACTATCATGGAACAGAAACAAGCCGGCGATCGGATTCCGTCCGCCACCTTCAACACCCGAACCGACAGCGGCTGGAAGGAAGTCACCACCGCGGAGTTGTTCGACGGCAAGACCGTCGTCGTGTTCTCGCTGCCCGGGGCCTTCACGCCGACCTGCTCGGCCAGCCAGCTGCCCGGCTACAACCGCCTCGCGCCCGTATTCCGCGCGAATGGCGTCGACGACGTCCTGTGTGTCTCGGTGAACGATGCGTTCGTCATGCGCGAATGGCAGCGCGGCCAGAACGCAACGAATATCACGATGATTCCGGACGGTAACGCGGCATTCACCGCGGGCATGGGCATGCTCGTCGATAAGCAGGATCTCGGTTTTGGCCAGCGCTCGTGGCGTTATTCGATGCTCGTCAAGGACGGGATCATCGAGCAGATGTTCGTGGAGCCGCGCGAGCCGGGCGACCCGTACGGGGTTTCGGATCCGGAAACGATGCTCGCTTACATTAACCCGCAGGCCCGGATCCCCGATGCGGTGGCGATGCTGACCCGCCCCGGATGTCCGCATTGCGTGCGCGCGAAGGCGCTGCTCGATGCCCACGGCATCGAAGTCGACGAAATCGAAGTCGTCGGCGCGAACGAATTGTTCGCGATCTCCGGTGCGAAGACGACGCCGCAGGTGTTCATCAACGGCAAGCTGATCGGCACCGCTGACGACCTCGAGGCCTACCTCGCTGCCGAGCGCGCGGCGTAAGCTCAGTCCGCCTCGTCCGGCGGCGCGGCCGGGCCAAGGTAATACCAGCGGCCCGCCTCGCGCACAAACCGGCTGACTTCGCGCAGCCGGTGGGCGCGCCCCCGGGATCGCCAGCGGGCGGAGAATTCGACGCTACCCGAAGCGTCGTTTTCGCCGCCCGCGATCACGCGGTGAATCTTCAGTCCGAGCCAGCGCACGTCGGCTTCGATGCTGATGTCGCCGGGCCGGGTCGCCGGGTGCCACGTCGCGCGCAGGTAAGCGATTGCGTGCTCGGAGTAAGCGGTGTAACGCGATCGCATGCACTCGAGTGCCGTCACCGGCACGTCGATGGCGTCGATAAAGCGGCCACAACAGCGTGCGCGCGGGCGCGATGACTGGCACGGGCAGGGCGGTTCGCGCACGAGCGGTTCAGTCCGTGAGCACGACAATTTTGCCGTTCGCCGCATTCGCATCCATTAATTCATGCCCCTCGCCGAGTTGCGCGAATGACAGCACCGGCCCGGTCTTCACCCTGAGTTCCCCGCGTTCGACGAGTTCGACGTAGTGCTGCAATTCGGCCCGGGTGATATCCGCCGCGTTGCCGGAGTACGCGGTCAGCTTGACGCCGGTCGGAATGACATCCATGGGCCGGAACCCGTCCAGGGTCCAGGTCCCGCCGAGGATCCCGGTCATGCACACGATGCCGCCGCGCGCGGTGGCGGCGAGCG
>CAXBJY010000184.1:0-2672 GCA_963976285.1 uncultured Gammaproteobacteria bacterium | reverse complement strand
GATCTACGTGGCCGATCGTGCCTACGTTCACGTGCGGCTTGGTTCTTTGAAATTTTTCCTTGGACATCTCGACCTCCGTGCTAATCAGGCCCGTACTAATCAGAATTCAATGTCGTTACCGACAGTATTTTTTGGTAATCGCTTAACTCAATCCCGCATTGCAGCGAGGCCAAATTGGAGCCCATAACCGGATTCGAACCGGTGACCTCTTCCTTACCAAGGAAGTGCTCTACCGACTGAGCTATATGGGCCATGGAGAGCTAAACCCTTATATCCTGCGACGCAGCCTGTGGCCCGGTACCGTTTGCTGCCCGACATCGTCGCTCCGGTCCACGAGACGATGGTCGGTTTGGAGCGGGTGATGGGGATCGAACCCACATCATCAGCTTGGAAGGCTGAGGTTCTACCATTGAACTACACCCGCTGTATCCCGTGATTCGCGGTCCGCCCCTTGCACAATTCAATGGCCCGGCGAATCCTGGCAGGCTCCAAAGCCGGCCTGGTGAACTCCCTCCGGTCGATCTGCCGGAATCGCAGATTGGCAGCAGTACCGACGGTCGAGGACATCTGCGCCAATCCTATCGCCTCTTGGTGGAGGGGGTAGGATTCGAACCTACGAAGGCATAGCCGGCAGATTTACAGTCTGCTCCCGTTGACCGCTTGGGTACCCCTCCAAAACGTTAGCCGGAAATTGTCGGAATTTTCGCGGTTTATGTCAACCACTACCACGCTTTTTTAAACACATAACCGGAGCAGGCTCGCGCATAACCGGTCGCGCGCCTCGCCGAACGTCTGTCGCGACCGGCGCGACGAGGCTCAAGGCGGCACTTTACAACGTCACCCGCGCAGGGAAATTCCGCTGCGGCTGTCGCGGATCCGGCTGGGTACGCCGGGCCGCAGCAGTTTTCCAGGCAGGTAGCAAGCGACGCGGTTGCCGAAATACCGCCGCGCCGCGAGCGGAGTCAGTGCCGGCGGGCGTCCTGGTGGATTCGCGCTCGTCGAGATCAACGCCCCTGCTGCGGCCGCGAGGCGCGCCAGCTGCGGATGGCCCGTGATACGCACGGCGAGCGTGCCCTGCCGGGACACGAGCCATGGCGGGGCAGCACGCGCCGCCGGTAAAACCCAGGTTTCCGGCCCCGGCCAGGTAGCAGTAATCGCTTTGAGATCAATCTGCCTGACGTCGACCATGGCGGCAACCTGGCCGAAATCCGCGGCGACGACGATAAACGGCTTTACCCGACCGCGTGACTTCAGCCGGCCAAGGGCCGTGCAGGCGCGTTCATCACGAGCCCGCGCGGCGAGGCCGTAAACGCCTTCCGTCGCATTGACGATCACCTTGCCGCTTTTCAGGCAGTCTACGGCGACCGTCTCGAGCCAGCGCAACTGCGTCGAATTCGCTCGGCCACGGGCGGCGATCAGGCGTTCCGTATCGCTCATGCGCGCTCGGCAAACCCCGTTGTTGCGCTCAGTACCCGGACTGCGGGGGGATCAGTCTTCGGTCGTCGTTTTCTTCTTCGTCGCGCGTTTTCGCTTCGGCCGCACCTTGGCCGCCGCGAGCAGCTCGACACATTCCTCGAGCGTCAGTGATTCCGGCTCGCGTTCTTTCGGGACACGTGCATTCTTCTTGCCGTCGGTCACGTACGGCCCGTAACGGCCTTTGAGAATCTTGATGTCCTGCTCGTCGAATATTCGGATTTCGCGCTCCGCGTCGGCCTTTTTCTTCTCCTCGACGAGTTCCAGGGCCCGCTCCAGCGTGATCGTGTACGGGTCATCTTCTTTCTTCAGCGAGACGAACTTGGATCCGTACTTCACATACGGGCCGAATCGACCAACGTTCGTCGAAATTGCGAGGCCGTCCTGCGACTCGCCGAGTTCTCGCGGTAATTTCGTCAGCTCCAACGCTTCTTCGAGCGTGATCGAATCGAGCCGCTGGCCCGGCTGCAGGCCGTAGAACTTCGGCTTTTCCTCGTCTTCGGCCGTCCCGATGATTACATACGGACCGTAGCGGCCCATCCGCACGGAAACCGGCTTGCCGCTCTTCGGGTCGGTACCGAGTGGGCGTGCCTGGTTCGCCTCTTCGCGCGTGACGTTCGCTTCCTTGTCTTCGACGGTCGCGTGGAAGGGCTCCCAAAAATCGCGCAACAGCGGAACCCAGTCCTTCTCCCCACGCGACACGGCATCGAGATCATCCTCGAGGCGAGCCGTGAAGTCGTAGTCGATGTACCCGCGAAAATGGTTCGTCAGGAACGTGTTCACGATCCGGCCGATATCCGTCGGATAAAAGCGTTTCGATTCGAGTTCCGCATATTCGCGCTGTATCAGCGTTGAAATAATCGACGCATATGTCGACGGACGGCCGATGCCGTGCTCCTCGAGCGTTTTAACGAGCGACGCTTCGGAGAACCGCGGCGGCGGCTCGGTAAAATGCTGGTCGGCACGGATTTCATTCAGGTCGACGATCTGCCCTTCTTCAAGCGGCGGCAACATGTTCTCGTCGCTCTCGGGCTCCTTTTCGTCGTCCGTCCCTTCGCGATAAACCGACATGAAGCCGGGATGTTTGACCGTCGACCCGTTAGCGCGAAATACCCCGACGGTGCCGCAGTTCAGGTCGACCGCTACGGTATCTATCGTCGCGTGGATCATCTGACTCGCAACGGTGCGTTTCCAGATCA
>CAXBJY010000183.1:0-2749 GCA_963976285.1 uncultured Gammaproteobacteria bacterium | reverse complement strand
TGAAAATCCGCTTCGCCGGTATCGGCGGCAAAGTCATCGAACGCCTCGGCGCATCGGTGACGATGCTGCCCGGCGGTGAGATCTTCCAGGCGCTGGAAAAAGGCGCGATCGATGCCTCGGAGTTCTCGCTGCCGATCGTCGATCAGTCGCTCGGCTTCAATCGGGTCGCCCCGTATAACTACTATCCGGGCTGGCACCAGCCGGCGACGGCCGCGCATCTGCTCGTGAATCTCGACATCTGGAACGCGCTCGCAAAATCGGATCAGGCGCTGATCGAGGCCGTGTGTACGGCCGGCATTACGCGCAATCTCGCGCAGACGGAAGCGGATCAGGGCGCCGTGATCGCGGGTTTTCCCGCACTCGGAGTCAGCGCCGAAACCCTGCCACTCGATCTGCTGCGCGCACTCGAACGGGTGACGCAGGAAGTGCTCGACGAGGAAGCCGCGCGCGATCCCCTGTTCAGCGAAATCCTCGCCTCGCAGCGCGCATTCCGTGCCGAGTACGCCCACTGGAAACGCCGGGCCTATTTGCCACGTGACTTCTGATCTGCCGCACACACGCCTGTCGCGGCTGATCGACCCCTTCCTGCAGCGGATCGGCGATGCCGCATCGTGGCTGTGGATCGTGCTCATGGTCACGATCCTCGGCAACGTCGTGCTGCGCTATGCATTCGGCGAGGGCCGGATCGAACTCGAGGAAATCCAGTGGCATCTTTATGCCGTCGGTTTCCTGCTCGGGCTCGGCTATGCGCTGCAGGCCGATACCCATATCCGGGTCGATGTGCTGCACGAACGGTTTTCACCGCGGCTGCGCGCGTGGATCGAACTGTACGGGATCGTGCTGTTGCTGTTGCCGTTCATTGCGGTCGTGCTTGTGTTCTCGGGGCCGTTCGTCGTCACGAGTCTTGAACTCGGCGAGACCTCGCAGGCGCCGGGCGGATTACCGTGGCGCTGGCTAATCAAGGCCGCACTGCCGTGCGGTTTCGCATTGCTGCTGGCGGCCGCACTGTCGCGCCTGTCGCGCGTGTGGGCGCTGCTGTTCACGGCACCCGGGGGACACGATGGCGCCGAATGAATGGCTCGCGCTCGCGATGTTCGCGAGCTTCATCGTGCTCGTGTTCACGGGTTTCCCGGTCGCGTGGATCCTCGGCGGCCTCGCGGTCGTGTTTACCGCGCTCGCGATCATCGCGAAAGTCGATCTCGGCCTCGCGGTCAACGTCGACTGGGCCTACACCTCGCTCACGGTCGAGCGGATCTGGAACGTCATGGAAAGCTGGGTCATGGTTGCCCTGCCGATGTTCATCCTCATGGGCCTGCTGCTCGACCGCTCCGGTATCGCGAAAAAACTGATGACGAGCTTCGCGCGCCTGTTCGGCGGTCTGCCCGGAGGTCTCGCGATCACCGTCACCTTGATCGGTTTACTGCTCGCCGCGAGCACCGGCATCATCGGTGCGTCCGTCGTCCTGCTCGCGCTGCTCGGCCTGCCCGTCATGCTGCAAAGTGGTTACGACAAATCGCTCGCCGCCGGCACCGTGTGCGCCGTCGGTACGCTCGGGATCCTGATCCCGCCGAGCATCATGCTCGTCCTTATGGCCGACCGCATGTCGATGAGCGTGGGCGATCTGTTTCTCGGCGCGGTATTTCCGGGCTTTCTGCTCGGCGCGCTCTACATAACGTATTTGTTCCTGTACGCCTGGCTGCGTCCGCACGCGGCCCCGCCCGCCATCCACGAACCGTTCGACTGGCGGGCCGTCGGCGATCTGTTCATTGCCATCCTGCCGCCGGCATTGCTGATCCTCGCGGTGCTCGGCAGTATTTTCTTCGGCATCGCGACCCCGACCGAAGCCGCCGGGGTCGGCGCATTCGGCGCATTCACGCTCGCCGCGCTCGCGCGTACGCTGAATCTTGCGGTCATTCGCGACGTGCTGCGGGAGACGACGCGGACCACGGCGTTTATTTTCGCCGTGCTGCTCGGCGCTACCGCGTTCTCACTCGTACTGCGCGGTCTCGGCGGCGATGAGCTGATCGAACGCGCCCTGCTCGGTCTGCCGTTCGGTCCGTCGGGCATCGTGATCTGCATCCTCGCTGCGACGTTCGTGCTCGGCTTCTTTCTCGACTGGATCGAACTGACCCTGATCATCCTGCCGCTCGTCTCACCCGTCGTCGTCGAACTCGGTTTCGATCCGATCTGGTTCACGGTTTTATTCGCGGTATGCCTGCAGACGAGCTTTCTGACCCCGCCGGTCGGCTTCGCGATTTTTTACCTGAAAGGTGTCGCGCCGCCCGGGATTGACGTGGCGACGATTTATCGCGGGGTTATGCCGTTCATCGCGCTGCAAATCCTCGGGCTCGTCGTGATCTTCAACTGGGAGGGGCTGGTGACATGGCTGCCGGCGCAGGCGTATCAGTGAAACGCACAAGCCCGGACGCGGTCTCGCGGATTACGCTCGCCGTTTCGATCCGACCGGCCGAATCCGCAGCGCAGGCGCTCCGACGATAGCGTCAATCCCGCGTCCGCAGTGTACCGGTATGGCTGGGCTTGCGGGGTAGCGCCGCGACAAAGAGAGATGCCCGTCGCGGACAGGCACGTTCTAACGGGCAAAAGAAAACCCGCCGCAGCGGGTTTCCTTAAGCGATGCCAATGCGCTGTTAAACGGCTCTGCGTTTCCTCGTATAGCCAAGCCCGACGAATCCGAGCCCCATCAGGGCAAGCGTAGCGGGCTCCGGAATCCTGGCGCCGCCGTATTGCA
>CAXBJY010000182.1:0-2782 GCA_963976285.1 uncultured Gammaproteobacteria bacterium | reverse complement strand
CCCAGGTTTTGCACTTCGCCCCTTCGAGCGTGATGATCAGGTAGTCGAGTTCGTGCGTGTGCAGGCCAAAGTAGCCACCGGGTTCGAGCACGACGTCCCACACCCTGACGCGTTCATCCTCGTAGACAATGCGCTGGCCGACCGGGCCGAGCGGCTCGTCGTCGAACTCCGGGCCGGGTATGACTTTCCCGGTTTCACGCACGATCTGTCGTTCTTCTTCCGTCATGCCGGCTCCCCCGTTGCTTGCACGCCGCCCCCGGCGCTGGTAATCGACGGTATCGGTGGGTAGACAGCTTGTCAAGTGGTCAGTCCAACAGTCCTTTAAGCCGGCGGTCGGAATGTGTAGACTCCTGCGTTGCCGTCACGGGGGAGTTAGGTCATGCCGCAGCTGATGTCGCACCGGAACCGGAGATGAACGCACTCGGGCTGCCGTTCGAGCCGGGTGCCTGCGCGATTCCCCTCGCGGCTTTCGGGGTCGGCGCGCTGCATGCGCTCGACGCCGACCACATCATGGCGGTCTCCGGCCTCGCGATGCGGCGCACCGCACCGGCCCGCTGCGTCCAGCTCGGCGCGCGCTGGGCGGTGGGACACGGCATCACGTTGCTGACGCTCGGACTGATTTGCTACGCCGTCGGGCACGCCTTGCCGGATCACTGGCATGTCTATGCCGAGCGCTGCGTCGCCCTCGCGCTGTGCGCCGTCGGCGTGGCAGTGCTCACCGGACTCGCTACCGGCGGCGCCCGCCTGCGCCTGCACCACCACCCCGGCATCCGCCCGCATCTGCACTGGGTACCTGCCGGAACGCAACATGAAAGTGGCGGCGCGCTCGACAATCACGGCGCGCTGCTGATCGGTGCGCTGCACGGTATGGCCGGCAGTGCACCGATGCTCGCGCTGATCCCGTCCGGCCAACAGGGCGATGTCCGCGCGGGCGTGTTAGTGTTGGCCGCGTTTTCTCTCGGCGTGTTGCTCACGATGTGCGTGTTCGGAGTGGTCGTCGGTTTCGCCGTCGGACGCTTCGAACGCACGCTGCCGTGGCTCCGCGGCCTCGCCGGGAGTGGCTCTGTCGTACTCGGCTGTGCGATATTTGCCGCCAGCTTCTGAATAATAACAAGCGGGTCCGCGAACCGAAGCACCGAGGCCGTGCGCCGACTACGGACCATTCAACTGGATGCCAAACGCCTGAGGAAAATTCATGTTTCCAGCAAAAATTGATAAGTATGTCCGCCCGCAATCGGTGGCCGACGCGCTCAGCGCGCTCGCCGGGTTCGAGGAGGGAGACGCGATATTTCTCGCCGGTGGCCAGAGCGCCATGCAGGCAATCAAGTCGCGCATGCTGCGACCGGAATGTATCGTCGATCTGCAGGACATCGCCGAACTGAAAGGGATCGACGCCGACGGCGCCGGTCTGACGATCGGCGCGATGACACGCTACGTGGAAATCGCGCACGCCACGAACCTCGCCAGCGCCTTCGCGGCCCTCGCGGACGCGGCGGCGCACGTCGGCGACCGCCAGGTGCGCAACCGCGGTACGATCGGCGGCAGCGTGTGCTGGAACTACATGGCGTCGTGCCTGCCCACCGTCGTACTCGGCACGAACGGCACGATGAATCTCGTCGCCGCCGACGGCAGCAAACGCAGCGTCGCCGCGGATGATTTCTTCCTCGGTCCACTCGAAACGGCGCGCGAAAGCAACGAAATCCTCACGTCGATCACGTGGGATGCGCCGGCAGCGAATTCGGGCAGTGCGTACAAGAAATGGGGCCTCGTTACGGACGCACTGCCGGTCGTCGGCGTTTGCGTCAGCGTGGCGGTCGACACCGACGGCAACTGCAGCAGCGCGCGTGTTTCGCTCTCCGGCCTCGCCGACGGGGGCCAGCGGGCACCGGCCGCCGAAGCCGGACTGATCGGTTCCGATGGCGGCGCGGATGCAATCGCGCAAGCCATGGCCGCCGCGGCCGAAGCCGCCGAGACGCATTCGGACATGTCGGCCGACGCCGATTACCGCCGCCAACTGATACGCAGCCTCGGTTGCGAAGTCGCCGCCACCGCGTTCGCACGCGCCCGCGCAAACTGAGGTAAGGAGAACAACCAATGCCTACGATTAAAGTTACTGTCAACGGCGAGTCCTACGAGGAAACCGTTCCGGAACGCATGCTGCTGTCGGATTTCCTGCGTGAACAACTCGCGCTCACCGGCACGCATATCGGCTGCACATATGAAGGCGTGTGCGGCGCGTGCACGATCCATCTCGACGGCGAGGCCGTGAAAAGCTGCCTCATGCTCGCCGTCCAGGCCGACGGTCACGCGATCACGACGATTGAAGGTTTGCGCGGCGACGAACTGACCCTGTTGCAGGCGGCGTTCAAGGAAAACCATGCGCTGCAGTGCGGTTTCTGCACCCCGGGAATTCTCATGAACATGGCGGAATTCCTCGAGAAGAACCCGAACCCGACGGACGAGGAAATTCGTCACGGTCTCGTCGGCAACCTGTGCCGCTGCACCGGTTATGCCCACATCGTCAAAGCGGTGCGCGAAGCGGCGAAGTCCGCCTGAGCACGAGCCACGCAATAATAATTCAAGGAACACTAGTTATGGCGAGCAAACCGATTGAAGACAGCGCCGACTGGCTCGGCACCCGACTCCCGCGCAAGGAAGACCTGCGCCTCGTTACCGGCGGCGGTAAATTTCTCTCCGATATGGTCGTGCCCGGCATGCTGCATGCCGTGTTCGTGCGCAGCGAGCACGCGCATGCGCGGATCAAAGGCATCGACAAGAGCGA
>CAXBJY010000181.1:0-2851 GCA_963976285.1 uncultured Gammaproteobacteria bacterium | reverse complement strand
TTTACGCGTGGCACGCGTGCCTATACCGGGCAGGGCTGGATCCAGCGCGAGCTCTCCGGAGAAGGCGACGCGAGGCGTTCCAACGAGCAGTTCAAATACCTGATGAGTCTCGGCCAGACCGGGCTCGATGTGATTGGCGACAGCCCGACGATGTCGTTGATGGACCCGGATCATCCGCTCGCGCGCTACACCGTCGGCACGCAGGGCGTGTCGCTGTGCCGCCACGAGGATTACCGTCAATTGCTCGACGATATTCCGCTCGACCAGATGTCGGTATCGAGTTCCAGCCCCTCGATGTTCATGGTCGCGAGTCTCTACCTGCTCGCGCACGAGCGCGGGATTTCACCGGGGAGTCTCAGGGGGTCGGTCATCGAGTGGCCGTTTTATGCCGAACACTGCTCGTATGCGTACAAGATGCCGTTCGATCTGCACCTGAGAATGTCGTGTGACGTCATCGAGTTCTGCGCGAAGGAAATGCCGCGGTTTCACGGCTACCTCGAGGACACGTATTTCTTCAGCGAAGCCGGGCTGAACGCGGTGGAAGAGGCGGCGCTCGGGTTTGTCGAGATCCGGCATATCGTGCGCACCTTGCTCGCGCGCGGGCTCGATATCGACAGTTTCGCGCCACGCATCGCGATACTGACGAACTGCTCGATGGATTTCTACGAAGAGATCGCGAAAATCCGCGCCATCCGCCGCATCTTCGCGCGCATGATGAAAGAAGAGTTCGGGGCGAAAGATCCGCGTTCGCAGTCGGTCAACATCGCCGTGCACACGTCCGGGCTCTCGCTCACCACCGAGCAGCCGGCGAACAACATCGTTCGCGGCGCCGTGCAGACCGTCGCGCTCGGGCTCGCCGGGGTCAGCGCGCTCGAAATCTCGACGTTCGACGAAGGCTACCGCACCCCGAGCAAGGAAGCGCACCTCGTGGGATTGCGCACCCAGCAGATTGTCGATCTCGAGACGAACATCAACAGCGTGCAGGATCCTTTCGGCGGTTCGTGGTTCATGGAATCGCTCACCGATGAGGTGGAAGCGAAGATCCTCGACATGGTGCGCGACATCGAGGCGAAAGGTGACCCGGCGGAACTCGTCAACAGCGGTTATTTCAAGCAGTTCTTCCATGGCACGATGGGTCGCTACCACCACCAGGTGCATGACGGTGAGGTCGTTAAAGTCGGCATGAACGTGCATCAGATGCCGCCGGAAGAAGACCGTATGCTCCGCGACATCAGCGAAGAGAAGATCGAACCGATGTTCGATCGCATCGAAGAAATCAAACGTTTCCGCGACGAGCGCGACCAGGCGAAGCTGCTGGACACGTTCGCAAAGCTGTACGACGTGGTACAGAGCGACGAGAACATGCTCGAAGCCGTGATCGAATGTACCGGCGCGGGCGCCACGATGGGCGAGATCGCCGGCATCCTGCGGCAGGCCTGGGGCACGCCCTACGATCCTTACGGCTACCTGACGTCGCCGCTGGCCGACAAGCGATGAGTTCTGTTCGGGTTGTCGTCGGCGTGCTGGGCATGGACCAGCATGAACTCGGCGCCGTCGGTATCGCGAAGATGCTCCGCGATAACGGCATGGAGGTCATCTACACCGGTTGTTTCAACACGCCGGAGACGATCGTAGCGACGGCTATCGAAGAGGATGCCGATGTGATCGGCATCAGCAGTCACTCGTGGGAATACCTTTACTACATGCCGGAACTGCTCGCGCTGCTGGAGCAGCACGAACTCGACATCCCGGTGATCCTCGGCGGTTCCGTGATCACCGAGCAGGACGCGCGCAAGATGCTGGACCTCGGGGTGGCCGCCGTGTTCGGCTCCGGCGCGGTCGTCACCGATATGGTCGACACGGTACGGCGGTTGATGGCCGGTGAAACGGCGTCCTGAAGTTTCGCTCGACGCGCTCGTCAGCGGAACGATCGACGGGGACATTCGCGCCGCGTCGCGCCTGATTCGCCTGATCGACGACCGCCACCCGCTGGCGCGGGAGGCCCTGAAGGCACTGTTCACGCACGCCGGTCGCGCACTCGTCGTGGGCATTACCGGGCCTCCCGGCGCCGGCAAGAGCACGCTCACGGATTGCCTCATACAACGCGCACGCGAAGCAGAACTGACGGTTGGCGTGCTCGCGGTCGATCCGAGCAGTCCGTTAAGCGGCGGTGCGATCCTCGGCGATCGGATCCGCATGAACCGCTTTGCGCTCGACGACCAGGTGTTCGTGCGTTCGCTCGCTTCGCGCGGTCACTTCGGCGGGGTCACCCCGGCAACCCGAGGCGCGATTCGCGTGATGGACGCGTTCGGCAAGGACGTCATTTTCGTCGAGACCGTCGGGGTCGGGCAGGACGAGGTTGATATCGCCCGCCTCGCGCATACCACGATCGTCGTGGCCGTGCCCGGCATGGGCGACGCGATCCAGGCGATGAAGGCCGGCATACTCGAAGTGGCCGACGTGTTCGTCGTTAACAAGGCGGACCAGCCGGGCGCGGACAAGACCGTCGCCGATCTCGAAAACACGTTTCGCCGCGCGCCGGCCGGCGGCTGGAAGCCGCCGGTAGTCAGCGCGCAGGCCCTGCATCACGTGGGCATCGACGACGTCTGGCAGGCGATCCAAACCCACCGCGATTACTGTGCCGCCGGCGGCACGCGTTACCGCGAACAGCGACTCGCGGACTGCCGTCACGAGATCGAGGCGTTCGTGCTCGAGAGTCTGCAGGAGCGCCTGGCGCAGGAACTCGAGCAGTCGCTCAAGATTCAGTCGTTCGTCCAGGATATCGCGAGCGGCGCCGCGGATATCTACGTCGCGACCGAGCAAATTCTCCGCGAACTGCGCACCTGAGCGT
>CAXBJY010000180.1:0-2916 GCA_963976285.1 uncultured Gammaproteobacteria bacterium | reverse complement strand
AGCCCGGGATCGATCGCGTAAGTGCCGGTACCGCCACCGCTGACGATGTCCGGTTTCAGACCAAGCGACGCGAGGCGCTCGCACAACGCGCGCAGCGGTGCGACCGCGGCAGCCTGCCGGCGCGCGCGTTCGTGATAGTCGGGAAGCCGTTGATCGTTGCCGTTGTAAGCCTGCACGCCCGCGTATTCGAGCCAGGCGTGGTCGGCCACGAGCCGCGCCAATGCGCACGCGGCGTCGATCGCGGCGAGCCCGGTGCGGCGCCCGCCAATCTCGAAATCGACGAGCACCTTGAGCCGCGTGCCCGTGCGGGCGGCGGCGGCAGCGAGTTGCTGCGCATTGTCCGGGTCGTCGATGGCAACGATGAAACCGTCGGCGCGTGCGTTCAGTTCGGACAGACGCCGGATCTTCTCCGGCCCGACGACGGATGAAAACAGCAGCACGCCGGGAATCCCGCCGTCCACCATGACCTCGGCCTCGGCGAGCGTGGCGCAACAAACCCCGAGCGCGCCGGCCCGGATCTGCCGCCGCGCAATCTCGACGCATTTATGAATCTTCGCGACCGGTCGCAAGGCATGTCCGGCGGCCGCAAGTTGTTCCGCCATCAGTGCGATATTGCGTTCCAGAACATCGAGATCGAGCAGCAACGCGGGGGTACTGAGACGTTCGCGTCCGCCGGCGACCCCGATGAGCGAGCGGTTCGGTCCGAGTGTACGGTCGACGGGCATGGGCTCTAGAACGCGCAGGGCCGGTGGCCGGTTTGCAACGAACCGGCCACTGCCCGGGTCGGGCATCGAAGGCGCGGGCGTCGGTGCACGGGCGTCATACTCAGAATGTCGCCGCCCAGTGCACCATCGGCAGCCCGGCAACCGGGGCGGTGAAATACGGGATCGTCGTACCGCGCAGGCTGCCGACGTAGACCGTTTGCAGATCCGGGCCGCCGAACGTTACCGACGCACACCAGGGCGCAACCGTACCACCACATTCGAGCAGGAAATCCATCCCGAGCGGTGCACCGGTCTGGAATGCCGTGTCGATCTTGCGGACTTCCTCGGGACTCGAGTCGTCGAAAATCATCTTGCGCTCACCGTCCGGCGTGATGGCGAAGATTCCGTCGTTCATGATGTAAGTCCCCCACAGGTTGCCGTAGCTGTCGAACGCGATGCCATCGATGAAGCGACCGTGGTCCGCCGGGCCGAACGTCTCGCGGTGCGAAAGATCGCCGTTCGCGCCGATCCGGAAGCGCACGACATTGCGGCCGCAGGTCTGCACGACGTAGAGATACTCCTCGCGCGCATCGAGTTTGCACTCGTTCGTAAAGTGCAAACCGTCGGCGACGATGCGCACCCCCTTGCCGGGTTCGTACAGCAACACGCGGCCGTCGACCACACTCTTGCACAGCGCGGTCGACCAGTCCGGGATCATCGTCGAAATCGTGATCCAGATCCGGTTGCGGCTGTCGCGGGCGATGAAATTGACCTTGCCGATCCGTTCGCCATCGACGGAATCGAGAACGACCTCGGTTTCGCCGTTGCGGCGCATGCGTTCGAGGCGGTCGGTACCGAAATTCGAGATCCAGATATCGCCGTTGTCCGCGAACGCGAGACCGTTCGGCAGCGTTCCGCCGGTGAACTTGTCGGCGCTGTCGTTGCCCGATGCGAACATATCGGAGTGCGACTGCGCGATCACGTGCTGGCTGCCATCGGGCGCGATCCGGACCACCCCGCCGCGCGCGTCCGCCGACCACAGCGTCCCGTCGCGTTCGGCGAGGATGCATTCCGGCCGCTGCAGATCTTCGCCGATAGTGCGGAAATCCGCCGGCGTAACGCTGAAGTTCTCGATCGGGTTGTTCGTCATGCTGCGCTCCCTGTGGTCGCCGTCGTATTAATCAATTGCTCATTCATAACGAAGAAATTCGCAATCCGCAATCTCACCGCGCCGCGGATCATGCTCATGGCTAATCCCTGCCGGGCGGGTGATACTGCGCCGCTTGCATTGATCAAGCGGCATTTCCCGACGTGAACCCAACTGATTTTTCCGGACTCGGTCTCGCCCCGGACCTGCGCGAGAATCTCGTGACGCTGGGCTACGGGACGATGACACCGATCCAGGCGCAAAGCCTGCCATCGATCCTGGCCGGCAAGGATGTGATCGCGCAGGGCAGTACCGGCAGCGGCAAGACCGCCGCGTTCGCGCTCGGTTTGCTCAGCCGGATCGAGGCGAAACGGTTCCGCGTACAGGCGCTCGTGGTGTGCCCTGTGCGCGAGCTGGCGGACCAGGTGGCGAACGAGATCCGTGCGCTCGCACGCGCGATCCCGAATATCAAGGTGCTCGCATTGTGCGGCGGCACCCCGCTCGCGCCACAGGCCAGTTCGCTCGCGCATGGCGTGCATATCGTCGTGGGTACGCCCGGGCGCATCGAGGACCATCTGCAGCGCGAAACCCTGCAACTCGCGGCTGTACACACGCTGATCCTCGATGAGGCCGATCGCATGCTCGACATGGGCTTCGAGGATGCGATCGATGCGATCGTGCGCCGGGTGCCGGATCGTCGCCAGACCCTGTTGTTCAGCGCCACGTATCCGCCCGGGATTCAGTCGATCGCACGGCGGTTCATGCACGATCCCGTCATGATCCGGACCCGGGCGCACGCCGACGACCCGGATATCGAGCAGCACTTCTTCGCCGTCGGCACGGAACGCGAACGCCTGCCGGCGTTGCGCCGGATCCTGTTGCATCACCGGCCCGCGTCCGCGCTCGTGTTCTGCAATACGATCAGGCTCACACGGGAGCTGTGCGCGGCGCTCGTCGATGCCGGCTTCCATGCACTGGCGCTGCACGGGGATCTCGAACAGCGCGAGCGCGACGAGACCCTGATCCGGTTCGCGAACAAAAGCGTCTCGATCCTCGTGGCAACGG
>CAXBJY010000179.1:0-3126 GCA_963976285.1 uncultured Gammaproteobacteria bacterium | reverse complement strand
GACGAGACCCTGATCCGGTTCGCGAACAAAAGCGTCTCGATCCTCGTGGCAACGGATCTCGCCGCGCGCGGGCTCGATATCGACACGCTCGATGCCGTCGTCAATTACGAAATCCCGCACGACCCGGATGTGTACCTGCACCGGATCGGGCGCACCGGTCGCGCCGGCAGCAAAGGCCAGGCGTATGCGCTGTATACGGAAAGCGACATGGCCCGCCTCGCGCTGATACCCGGTGATATCGATCCGCTCGCGGATGCGGAACCGTTGCCGCCGCGGCAGGTAACGGACAAGGCCGTCGGGCAACCGCTGTTCGCGACGGTGCAGATCGACGGCGGCCGCAAACAAAAACTCCGGCCCGGCGACATCCTCGGCGCATTGACCGCGCCGGGCGGAATTACCGGCGGCGATGTCGGCAAGATCCACATCGCGGACACGCAGGCTTTCGTCGCCGTGAAACGCGCGGTGCTCGGGGCGGCGCTGCGAATACTTGCCGGCGGACGCCTCAAGGGGCGGTCGTTTCGCGCCCGACAACTCGGCACCTAGCAGCCTGTCGGACTTAGGGGCTGTTGATCTTTCGCGGAGCGCCACTGCTGAGCCCCTGTTTGTGGACCGGCAAGGCAGAGAGAGCGTGATTTAGCCGTAGCTAAATGAGCGAACGATAACGCCGCCGGACGCGAACAGGGGCTCAGCCCGACGGGTTACCCGTGAAAACCCGTCACTCGTCGTTGCAGCTCGCTCATTTGGAACAACCAAACTACGCTCGCTGCGCCTCGATTGACAAATTTTCACGGGTAACAGTGGCGCTCCGCGAAAGATCAACAGCCCCTAGGAACAATCTGCTGCGCCGGCGGGACAGCGGCGCAAAAACGCGCGATTTTTCGTCACGTAGTACCACTATGCTCCTCAAAATCGCACGTTTTTGCACTCGCTCTCCCACCTTGTTCGCTACGATTGCCTAAGTCCGACAGGCTGCTAGAGCGACGAACCGGGGTGATCGACGCCAGCGATGCGCGCACGGCACGTGCCCGCACCGCGCAAAGAACGGCATCCGCGCGCCGAACTCTGTTACACTCCGCGCCCGGATGCGGAAAGTTGCCGCATTTTCCCTCGATTCCAGTCGATGGCCGGCCCCGCGGGGCCGCTGGCATCGGCTGGCCAACAGCTTGGCGACTATTACAGTGATATCAGCGGCAAACCTGTCGATTCAGTTCGGCCAAAAACCCCTGTTCGAGAACGTGTCGGTTAATTTCGGCAATGGCAACCGTTACGGCCTGATCGGCGCGAACGGCTCGGGCAAGTCCACGTTCATGAAAATTCTCGCCGGCGAGCTCGAACCGACCGTCGGCAATGTGTCGCTGGATCCGAACGAGCGTATCGGTCAGTTGCGCCAGGACCAGTTTGCCTACGAGGAATACTCCGTTCTCGATACCGTGATCATGGGCCACGAACAGCTGTGGTTGCTGAAACAGGAACGCGACCGTCTGTACAGCCTGGCGGAAATGACCGACGAGGAGGGGATTCGGGTCGCCGATCTCGAAGCGGAATTCGCCGAACTCGACGGCTACACGGCGGAATCGCGCGCCGGTGAACTGCTCGAGGGGATCGGCATCACGGTCGATCAGCACAACGGTCCGATGAGTGCGATTGCGCCGGGCTGGAAACTGCGCGTCTTGCTCGCCCAGGCGCTGTTTTCCGATCCCGACATCCTGCTGCTCGACGAGCCGACGAATAATCTCGACATCAAAACCGTGCGCTGGCTCGAGGACTATCTCGTCGGCAGCCAGTCGACGATGGTGATTATTTCGCACGATCGGCATTTCCTGAACAGCGTCTGCACGCATATGGCCGATCTCGATTACGGGAAATTAAGTGTGTTCCCGGGCAATTACGATGAATACATGACCGCGGCGACGCAGGCGCGCGAGCGCATGTATGCCGACAACGCGAAGAAGAAAGCGAAAATGGCCGACCTGCAGGCCTTCGTCAGTCGCTTCTCCGCGAATGCCTCGAAGGCCCGCCAGGCCACGTCGCGCGCCCGTCAACTCGAAAAGATCGAGCTCGAGGAGATCAAACCGTCGAGCCGGGTGAGTCCGTTTATCCGCTTCGAGCAGGACAAAGAGCTGCGCCGTTTCGTCGTCGAGGCGACGGGTTTGAAAAAGGGCTTCGACGAAGGGCCGCTGTTCGAGGATCTCGATCTGACGATCGAAGCCGGGGCGCGCGTCGGGATCATCGGTCCGAACGGCATCGGCAAGACGACGCTCGCGCGCTGTCTGCTCGGACACACACCGCTGGACCACGGCGAGGTGAAATGGTCGGAGAACGCGCAACTCGGTTATTGTTCACAGGATCATGCGGCCGATTTCGAAACGGACATGTCCTTATACGACTGGATCGCGCAATGGCAGCCGAAAGACGCGGACGAACAGCTGATCCGCGGCACGCTCGGCCGCATGCTGTTTTCGAAAGACGATAGCGAAAAATCCGTCAAGGTGGTTTCGGGTGGCGAAAAAGCTCGCCTCATGTTCGGCAAGCTGATTTTGCAAAAACCGAACGTCCTCGTGATGGACGAACCGACGAATCACCTCGACATGGAATCCATCGAAGCGCTGAATCTCGCACTCGAAAATTACCCGGGGACGCTCATATTCATCAGCCATGATCGGGAGTTCGTCGCCTCACTGGCGACGCGGATCATCGATATGACACCCTCGGGCATCGTCGACTACCATGGTACGTATGACGAATACCTCGAGAACGCAGAGGCCGGCGGCGACAAACAGCGGGTCGCCTAGCACGCGGCGGTCCGGAGATTCCGGCTGCCTCACCCATCAACGATTCAACGGGGATCTATGGCAAAAACAGCACATTCTTACGCGAAACGACAGCGCGAAATCGAAAAGAAGCGCAAGGCCGACGAAAAGCGCGCGCGCAAACTGAACAAGAACAAAACGCCGGTCGAGCCCGACGCGGTGGCGGCTGATCCGTCCGTCGACGAGGCCGCCGTGACGGACGCCGCAACCGACGACGGTGCAGCCCCGGCTGGCGCTACGCCCGACGAGACGCCGGCAAACTAGAAGCGGTCGCAAAAATAGAGGGTGTCGCGTTGCACCCGGAAATCGGTGATGA
>CAXBJY010000178.1:0-3186 GCA_963976285.1 uncultured Gammaproteobacteria bacterium | reverse complement strand
GCAGCGTGTAGGTGTAACCCGCGGGCGCCCAGAAATGATCGCCTTCATCGACGACGAACTCTGCTTCATTGCCTTCGATGTCCTTGACCAGGACCACGAGCTGGCCTTTCATGCAGTAGAACGCTTCGTCCCAGCTCACCTCTTCCCACACGAGATCGTCCATATCCGCGTCGTGGAAACACAGCCCCTGGCTGTAGAAGCGCGACTCGTCGCGTTCGCGTGAGATAAAGATCCCGCTCTCCATACCCGGCACAAAGCGATAGCGCGGCATCGCGGCAATGTCTTTGTGCCGCATGTGGCGCGGGTACCGGTTCGACCGTTTCTGGACCGACGCCCTGATACGCGCACCTTTCGTTTTAGCAGTGCTGCTTGAAGCGACCATTGGATACCATCCTCCTTACTGACGTGTCGGGTGCGCGGACCGGGCTTGTTTGCGCAGTGCGCGTGGCCGCCGTGCGCGCGGTGTTGAACCGACGCAACGGCGGTAAATCAATTCGGGCTGCACTCGTTCAACAGCGCGCGACCGGCGAGATATGCCGACCACAAATCCGTGCCCTCGTACGACACCCGCGCGAGCTCGCGGATCACGGGCTTCGCATTCACCGCAACCGTGTGCTCGAGCGTGCTGAACAACGCGAGATCGGATAAGGAATCGCCGTAGACGATGCACTTGTCGTCCGCCAGCCCGAGCTCGGCCAGCAGCTGCCGCGTGATCGCGAGTTTGTCGTCGCTCGTAATCATCTGCTCGGCGCCATCGGGATCACCGGGGGAGACGAGCGCACCGAAAGCGAAATTCACTCCCCACTGCGCAAACCGGTCGACGAAAAATTTCGGCGACTGCGAGATCACGACGCTGTGCTCGTTGCGGGAACGGATATCGGCGAACACGCTCTCCACACCGTCGAGCCAGGGCGCGTTCGCGAATGCGGCGTCTATATGCGCGTCCGTCAGTCCTTTCCACAATGGCAGGCAGTGCTCCCAGTATGCGTTGTCGCTGAATTCGCCGTGTGACCACGCGCGTTCGATCTCGACGTTCTGTTCGAACACGCCGGCCGCGCGCGATATTTCGAGGCACGCCGACCCGTGCAACAGGGTCCCGTCCATATCAAAGACATGTAAATGCGTCATCGGATTCCCGGGTGCAGGCCTTGCGTCCAAACGCTATCGCTTGTCGCCGCGCTGCGCGCGCGCATCATGCAACGGCTTGACGATGTCGAGGTACAGGGATTCCGGATACTCGCGTTCGCTGCGTTCGATCACCTCGGTGAAATCCCACTTCTTCAGCAGTTTCCCGTTGCGGAACACGGTGACGAGTTCGTTTTCCTCGGGCGGGATGGAATCACGGGGCACGGTTGTATACGTGCCGTTGTCGAATTTCAGCGCGAGGCGCCCCTTCTTCGAAACTTTCATACCGGAACCGGAAGGCGCCTTGTAGACGTCACGCCATTCGCCGTTAACGCACACCGCATTCGCTTTCTGACCGAAATTCATCGTGTCGCGATTGTGATGCTGCAGCAGACCGCCGCCCATGCCGAACAACGCGTTCTCCGCCGAAAATCCGCGCCGCTCCATTTCAATGAACACCTGCGGCAATGCCGCGAAGTTCACGCCGTCACCCTGGACGACCCGGATATACGGCGGCAATACCTTGAAGCCCTTCGAGTTCGTTTCGTAACCGAACGCATCCATCAACCATTCCGTCGTATCGGCGGTTACCTGAACAATGTCGCCGGAGTCGGGGCGTGCGCCGACGAGGCCGGGGAAATTCTCGATCATCTGTTTCAATTCGCCACCGAGAATGTTTTTCACGCAGTTCTCGTGGTCGTAGGTATCGGTGAGCAAAAGCGCGCAACCGGCATCGCGGTACATTTCGAGCATGTTGCGCAGCGCGGCCGCTTCGTTCTCCCGGCCCCAGGCACTGAAACCCGCATGCTCGGAATTCGGACCCGAGTTCGATATGTTGCCCGCGTTGTAATAACGCTTCGCGGCGAGAATGCCGGGAACCGTGTCGCTTTGACTGAAATTCACGAGGTGGGCCATGCCGCCGAGTGCCGCCGACTCCATGGAGCTCACCCCGCGGGCACCATAGTCGTGCAGCATCGAACGCAGCATCTGCGGATTATCGGATGTGTGTTCCAGCGTGTCGCGGATCCCCTGCTTCAGCAACCAGCTGACCGAGCCGATCGTCGTCGGATACCAGATTGCGCGTAACAGCGCGGTTTCGAAAAAGCTCGTCACCCACCAGTATTTCGGATCCGTATTGACGAGCTGCACGAGGACGTTGCGCGGTGGCAGTACCGTACCTTCGGGAACCGCTTCGATCTCGACGGGAAGAAAACCGCCGTAATCGTTCAGGATGCCCATCCACAAATCACGGTTGAACGGCACGCCCTGTTCGCGCTCGATGTGCTCCGCCTCGTCGATGTCCTCGAGCGTGATCGGCCGCATCAGGTATTCGCGCAGAAATGCCTGTAATCCGATAAACATCGTCGACGGGAACTCACCGCCGCGCGATTCGATGTAGCTCGACACGTACTCGGTACCCGGCGGGTAGAGCGAATAGTGGCAATGCTTGTAGTTGTCGACGTTGATGATGATGTTGTGATCGAAACCCATGGCAAGCCTCACTGACAGATGCTGATGCGGTTCCCGAAAGCGCTGAAGCCCTGGCGGGGCAACATGCCAAGCTCGAGGTATGTCGCGCGGAACAGGTATGTTGGACAAAACATTAACGTTTCTATGCTTTGCCGTCAATATCGCCGATCCAAGTCGACGAATGCGCAGGGATCAATTCGTAAAATATCTATATCTTTATGTTTTATATGCACTATTATGGAATTCTGGCTGCTGAACCAAACGGACGGCGATAGAACATAATCGTTTCTATATCAGACACTAACCGGCACTCGTGAACGGGAACGTCCCGGGGCTTGCGGTGCCGCGGGATATTCGCCGCATCGTGACACGGCCACACGCGCGGGCGGTTGCCGACGGGTAAACAAGGCTGGCGCGCACGCGATGACGCGCGTAAACCGCGCGCATTCCTGCAGGCGGCGTCGTGCGGCTACGGTCTCTCGGTGGGTGATCGCCCCGGGATCGGGCCGGCAGGTTTCGCCGATCCGCGCGGGGTCACGCTCAGGTGCGCAGTTCGCGGAGAATTTGCTCGGTCGCGACGTAGATATCCGC
>CAXBJY010000177.1:0-3372 GCA_963976285.1 uncultured Gammaproteobacteria bacterium | reverse complement strand
AATCCTGTCACCCCGACCATTTAAAACAACGCGTTAACCCCCTCTTGCGCGTTCTTCAAAATCGACACCGTGACCAGATCGTGACTCGGTGTCCAATACAGCAACGGCAGCACGCACGGTTTCCGGTGCCAGGTGCGCGTAACGCATCGTGACGCGGATGTCCGAGTGACGCAGTAACTCTGCGACCGCTCGGATCGATACCCCGGACTGAACAAGCCAGGCTGCGCAACAATGGCGCAGATCGTGGATCCGAAAATCCTTGATCCCGGCCCTGGCGCACGCGTTTGCAAACGACTTCTTCACCGACGCGATCCGCCCACCATCCTTGTGCGCGAAAACCCACGGCGATGAGGGACAGTTTTCCTGTCGAAATTCATCGCGACGTACCAATGCGGCTTTCGCGGTTTCATTCAACGGTACGCTACCTGTCTTGCCATTCTTCTGATGCACGCCGCGCAGGTAAACCAGTCCTTCATCAAGGTCGACCCGCTGCCATTCCAGCTCAAGCATCTCTCCTCGGCGCATGCCGGTGTGCAAGGCCAACTCAATAAAATCGACCAGGTACTCTGCCCGACTGTACGTACGCGCCGCATCAATCAGCCGGTCTGCCTCCTGCCGGCTGAGCCAGCGAAGCCGTCCTTCCGGGGGCCGCAGTCGCCGACCCATAACAGGGTTCTGTAACTGCCACTCCAGATCCCGCTTCGCCCAATTTATCGCCGCGGATAAGAGCCCCAGTTCCCGATTAATGGTCGCCGGCCCAACCTGCTTGCCTTGGCGATGCTCTATGTAGGCTCGGACGTCCCGCGGACCTAAGGCCCGAAGATCGTATTCGCCGAAGAATTCGCGCAATCTCGCGACGAGGTATCGTTCGCGTTCTTGACTGCGTTTCTTGGTCGCTGTTGCCTTCAGGTAAGGCACCATCAACTCCGCGAACGTTCGGCTGGGCTCTTCGCCCCATTGTTCTGTTCGGAACGCTTCGAGCTTCCATTTGGCTTCGAGTGCTTTGGCCTCCTTATGGTCCGTTGTTCCAGTAGTTCGTCTAACTCTTTGTCCGCTTGCATCGACGTAAGACGCCCACCAAACGGCACTGTCTTTGCGACGGTATGGCATACGTTTTCCTCTCGGTTACGCACACCCGGCCCCGTGCAGGCCGTATTATCCGGCGTCGTGGGATCGGGGTCCAGAAATCGCTCGAGGTCCATTCTTCTGATGCGAACGGCGCGACCGACCTTGCACGCCAATAAGGACTTTGAGGCGATCAGACGGTGGACGGTCCGCGTAGAAACGCGCAGGTGTTCAGCGACTTCGGGGATCGTCAGTAGTAATGTTTCGAGCATGGATGCGTAGGTTAAGTGTGCTTCACCGGAGGTTACGACGAGCGAACCGGGCCGACAGCAGAAAATCAATTCGAGATCGTGCGCGATTTTATCGCGCGATCTATCTTCACCTCTCGAGCAATGTCGCTATCCGCAATACGCTGCCGTGATCTGCTCGCGTTCGTGACCCAATTCGTGGCTAATCGTTAGTCGCGCCTCGCGATCGACCGCCCGTTGCTCAAGCGTCAGTGATCCCTTCACCGGCCCACCAGCCGCCGGACATTTCCAACCAGTCATTTCTTCGTATCGATGCTGCGCGTAGGCGTGCCGCAGACCGTGCATATGCGACAGACCGGCTCGGAGCGTGTCGCGCTCGTAGATCCGCATCTGCTGAACGTAATTTCGATTACTCGGTATGAGCGAACCAAGGCCGGCCAGATTCCGTGCTCGATCGAGTACGTCTCGCTGTGCTTCAGTTCGGATCGGGATCGAACGATCCTTACCGCCCTTCGTCCAACTCGCTTTCAGGACGATCTGTTCCCCGCGGTCGGCAAAGCTCGGCTGGAACTTAATCGCCTCTTCCCGCCGCAATCCGAAAGCCTGTTGCAGTTCCAAGCTCATGCGCACGTGCGTATCGACGACTTTCGCAAGCTGCGATTGCGTGATGGACTTAGCTTTAGATCCGTCGGCGATGAAGCGCCGATCCGGGATCCCATAGTGCTCGTTGCTTCGAGCAACGACATTCTGCTTATCGACCTTCTGCGCCCACCAGCGGATAACAGCCATTCGATTCTTGATCGTCCCGATTGATCGGTGCTGGTCAAACCAGTGCTTGACCAGCGCCTCGATGTGTTTCGGTTTCAAGGAGCGCTCGGTCATCTTCCGGTAACCGAGCTCGTGCAATTCATTCGCAATCAGCGTCAGCATCCGCTCGCGGTTCGTCTGAGTCGCATAGCTCCCTTCGCGGGAGTGACGACACAGCATTTTCAGTTGGTAGTTCAGGCTTCTCACAGTGCGTCCAAATTCCGGTAAGTGTTTCCGACCTTCCTGACAGCCGAAGCTGGCAAGACCGCTAAAGCGGAACGGTCATGGGACACCAATCCCAATCAACCTGAATGCGCCTGGTGACAGGCAACGCGAGCTTTCCTCTGTTGAAGAAGTTCTCGCGACATCCAACGGTCCCGTTTCCGGGTGAGTTTCATCAATGGTTAGACACCTCCTTTAAAGATCGCAGCGGTAAGCTGCAGTGATAGAACAATGAGCACTAAGCGATAGTCGCTATTCGGACACTCGACGATTGAATCGCAAGCCAAAGCCCGCGAGGATGGACGCCCCGAATGGGTTGCCCTTTGCTTGAAGATGGACCGCGGCTTTCGCCGATGCATCGGTTACACGGTCCGACGATGCCTTGGTTGCCACTTTGCCGCAGTGGCCACGGATAAAATCGGTACTGCCGATGAGTCTAGGCTCGCGTGAGTCCGGCGTCCGGATAAATCAATTCACCGACGTGCGGGGTTTCCACCGTAATTCGCGCGACATTCGTGCGCAGCCCAAGAATCGGCCCGACGGGTAAGGCCCGGAGCGCCGAATTCGTCCGCGTCACTACCGCGCTTCGCTTGCGTAGTGACGCGGACGACACCGAAATGTTCGCGCAATCCTTGCGTCCATCCTCAAGCTTTTGGCACGGTAGAGGCGACCCCCGATTCGGCCACGCGACCGACATGCCGGAATTGCCCTTCCCTGCGCGCCTCCGGCCGCATTGACTGGGTGGCACGCGTCGTAGAAATTGCCGTCGGGCGCGGACGGTCCCGACATCGAGCCGGAGCCCTGCCAGCGGTTCGCCGAGGCGGTGGCGACGGCGCTAGTAACCTTGAGTATTTGGTTTCTTTCATAACTAACAGTTCGATTGTTTGGCGGGAGAATCAGGCCGGTGCCGATACCCGGCAGGCGGCTATTTTTTGTTCACTTGGTGACCGGGTCACCAACCTTTCGATATGAAGAAACGCCTGTAAGCCATTGACATGAGCATCGCCGCAGCCCGATGACGTGTCGATAT
>CAXBJY010000176.1:0-3706 GCA_963976285.1 uncultured Gammaproteobacteria bacterium | reverse complement strand
CTATTTCGTGCTCGGAGACAACCGCGACAACAGCCGTGATTCACGCTACTGGGGTTTTGTCCCGGACGAAAACCTGATTGGACGGGCGTTCATGATCTGGATGAACTGGGACAACGGCCCGACATTCAGCCGAATCGGGTCTAAAATACGCTGATGAAGCGGTGAAACAACGTGACAATGCGGCTGCGCACATATGCGCAGCCATCCGGCATGGGAGCATCTATCAATGACTGGCAGTTATCGACAACGCGGCATCACCCTGAGCGGGCTGATTTATCTGTGCATTATTTTAGGGGTCGTAGCCGTAACGGCGATGAAGCTTTTCCCGCTGTATAACGAAAAGACAAAAGTCGATTTCGCGCTTGAGAAGATCGCGGCACAGCCGGAGTCGGCGCGCATGTCGAAGCAGCAAATCGTGAATCTAATTGGACGCCAGTTCGAAGTATCCGATGTCGACCGCTGGCGTATATCCGAATTCGCGAAAATTCTCGTGATCAAGAAGAAGAAAGGCGGTAAGGGCAAGACCATGAGTCTGAATTACGAAATACGCGGCCCGTTTTTCGGCGACCTCGACGTTGTCCTTAACTACAACAGGACACTCGATCTCGGCGTACCCGTGACGGACTAGTGCATGAGGGGCGAGTCGAACGCTGCCGCAACCCGCCAGAACGTGCCTGACTTCCTTGCATACGAGTTCTCCGACCCGGCGTTATTGCAACTTGCGCTGACGCATCGAAGCGCCGCGAAGACGAATAACGAACGCCTCGAATTTCTCGGGGACGCCGTGCTCGGTCAGGTGATCGCGGAATGCCTCTACCGGCAGTTCAAGGATGCCGATGAAGGGCAGTTGACCCGCTCCCGCGCGCTGCTCGTGAGGAAGGAAACGCTGGCCCGCGTCGCCCGCGAACTCTCGCTCGGCGAACACATCGTGCTTGGTGAGGGCGAACTCAAAAGCGGCGGCTGGCGGCGCGACTCCATCCTCGCCAACACACTCGAAGCCGTCATCGGCGCAATCTATCTCGACGGCGGCCACGCGGCCTGTACCGAGGAAATTTTCCGCTGGTTCGGTTCCGCGCTCGCTGCCGTCGATCCGCAACGCTCGGAGAAGGATGCGAAAACTCGCCTGCAGGAGCACCTGCAGTCACGCGGCAAAGCACTACCGCGTTACAACGCCGTGAGTACGACCGGCCCCGCGCACGATCAACGATTTACGATTGAATGTCATGTCGAATCGGAACCGAACCCCGCAACCGCTACCGGGCGCAGTCGCCGGGCCGGCGAACAACTCGCGGCGCAATTGATGCTCGAACGGCTCGAAAAGCAGAGTTCGCATGCCTGACACCCCGAACCGCTGCGGCACGATCGCGATCGTCGGCAGACCGAACGTCGGCAAGTCGACGTTATTGAACCGCATTGTCGGTCAGAAAATCAGCATCACCTCGCGCAAGCCCCAGACCACGTGGCAGCAAATTCTCGGGCTCACCACAACCGGCACCTCGCAGATGATTTTTGTCGACACGCCGGGCTGGCAGCAGCGCCCGGGACGGCAAATCAACCGGATGATGAATCGCGAGATCCACGCCGCGCTCAGCGACGTCGATGTCGTCCTCATGCTGGGCGAGGCACGCGGCTGGCACGCGGACGATGACAGGGTCGTCACGTTGTTCTCGGATCTTACGTGCCCGAAGGTGCTTGCCCTGAACAAACATGACCTCGTGCACCGGAAATCGGATCTGCTCCCGGTGCTCGCGGACATACAGGCGCGCCACGAGTTTGACGACATCGTGCCCACGAATGCGCGCACCGGCGACAATGTCGACGTACTGCTCGGAATCCTCGCGGAGAAGCTTCCCGTCGCTGAACACCGCTTCCCGGCGGATCAAGTCACGAACGTAAGCGAACGTTTCCTCGTCGGTGAGTTATTGCGCGAAAAACTCATCCGTGGGCTCGGCGAGGAGCTGCCCTACAGCGTTTCAGTCGTCATCACGGACTTCCGCGAGAAACCCACCGGGGTCGAAATCGATGCGGAAATCTGGGTCGAACGCGAAGGGCAGAAAGGCATCGTGATTGGCGCGAAGGGCGAGCGCCTGAAAGCCATCGCGACGGCCGCGCGCAAGGACATCGAGAATCTGCTCCAGCGCAGTGTCTACCTGCAGACCTGGGTGAAGACGAAACGCAAATGGTCTGACGATATCAACGCGCTGCGCGAACTCGACCTCGGCGAATAACGCGGGCGCCGCCTTGCGCAGCCTTCCACACACGGCCTACATCCTCCATCGACGACGCTATCGCGAGAGCAGCCTGCTGCTCGATTGCCTGTCGGCCGAATACGGTCGGGTCGGGGTCATCGCCAAGGGCGCGGCGCGGCCCAAAAAGCGCGCGACGGCACCACTGCAGGCGTTTCAGCGTTTCACGATGACATGGGTCGGTCGCGGGGAACTACACACGCTCGTCGACTACGACACCGCAGGAACGCCGCTCGCACTCGACGGTACCCATCTGTACAGCGGGTTCTATGCGAACGAACTCGTCATGCGCCTGACCGGGCGCGACGACCCGAACGCCGATGTATTTGCGGCATACGAGCAAACGCTGCACAAGCTAGGACACCCCGGGTGCCCCGTAGAGCCGACGTTACGCAGCTTCGAAAAGGCCTTGCTCGATGCCTGCGGTTACGGACTACAACTCGCCACCGACGTCGAGAGCGGCGCTGCCATCGATGCCGGGACGAACTATCACTACGTCGTCGAGCAGGGGCCCATGCTCAACCCGAGCACTTACCGCGGAATCACGGTCAGCGGCGCGACCCTGCTCGCGCTCGACGGCCGCGGCGAATTCGAGCCGGCACGCTGGCCGGACGCGAAACGCCTGATGCGATTCGTCCTGCACCATTACATCGGCGATCGACCGCTGGCGTCGCGAACCCTGTTCCGGGCGCCGGGCAATCGCGACTGAAGCCGTAAGCGAACGCTGTCCGAAGCCGTGCGGACACGCTAAACTAACGGGCTGCAATTTTTTCGACGAAACTTACCGTCCTTCAGATGAAACCCGCCATCGAACTTGGGGTCAATATCGACCATGTCGCGACCATCCGCGAAGCACGCGGCACGCGCTACCCGGATCCGGTTCAGGCCGCCTATACCGCGGTGGACGCCGGCGCGGACAGCATCACCGTGCACCTGCGCGAGGATCGACGCCATATCCAGGAACGTGACGTGCGGTTTCTGAACGAATGCCTGACCGTACCGCTGAATCTCGAAATGGCAGCAACCCCGTCAATGCTCGCTTTCGCGCTCGACGTGTGCCCGGAAAAATGCTGCATCGTGCCGGAAAAACGCGAGGAGCTGACGACGGAGGGCGGGCTCGACGTGATCGCCGCGGGCGCGGCATTGACGGACGCCTGCAGCGCACTGCAGGCTGCCGGAATCGAGGTTTCCCTGTTCATCGATCCCGTCGCCGACCAGATCAGTGCCGCCGCGGACGCCGGGGTCCCGGTGGTGGAATTGCACACGGGCAATTACGCCGATGCGCAATCGGATGCCGCGCGCGCAACGGAGTTCGAAAAAATCGTCCTCGCGGCATCGCTTGCTGTGAAAGCCGGTCTGCAGGTCAACGCCGGGCATGGTCTGCATTACCAGAACGTCGCCCGTATCGCTGCCGTCGAGGAGTTTGGTGAATTGAATATCGGCCATGCGATCGTCGCCCG
>CAXBJY010000175.1:0-3887 GCA_963976285.1 uncultured Gammaproteobacteria bacterium | reverse complement strand
GAGATAGGCTTCGCGAATCAGCGGATCCCATTCATCGTTGAGGCCGCTGACCAGGTTCGACTCCCACGGGTCGGAGATGCCCTTGCCCTTGTCGTTGATGTCGAACATCGCGTCATAGTAGGGGCGCAGTTTCAACACCGGCGTGACGTTCGAGAGTCCGTGATAGGAGAACTCGAGCAACAACTCGGTGCGCCACTGCGTCAGCGTATCGTAACGATCGCGGTTCGGGGTACCGCGGGTCGCGGGTAAGTCCGCGGGCCCGAGGAATACGCCCGGCGCGACCGCGAGCGAAAACTCGCGCGGTCCGTTGTCACGGCCGGACAGACGAATTTCAGCCGCCGAGAAGATCTCACCGCTGACCTCCAGGTTACCGAATGTCATACGGGCCGAGGCCAGTCCCGACCACGCCATCGCGATCAGTACAATAGCCATGATGACTGCATTGCTGCAGTGTCGACTTATGTTGTTCATGAGTTCTCCCCTTCGAATTAACTGAGACGCCACAACTAGTTACCCTTGGTGCCTGACGACGCCGACCCGAACGAAACCGTGCCCGGATGTTGCGTCGTGGTCTTGTGCCCCTGCCCCGAATGGGTCGTTACCGCCCCCATCTCGAGACCGCGCGTCAGGAAGCGCGGTTGTATCAGGCTCCAGACCACGGGAGCCGCGAAAAAGCTGAACAGAAATGTCGCGAGCAGGATCAGCGCCATGCTGAACCCGACGTAACCGACGTAAAGCGGTACAAACGACACCGCGAGGCATCCGGCGAACAACGCCGTGAACGAAAAGATCAGCGGCTCACGCACGAGCGTGAACGCATCGAACAGCGCGCGGTGGAAATCCCCGTCTTTCGGATATTCCTCACGGAACCGGTAAAGCAGGTAGACCTCGGCGTCGATACCCACGCCGCTCGCGATTGCCAGCGCCGCGGTCACGTTGGAATTGAATTCAATACCAATCAGATGGATCAACAGGATCCAGATCAGAATTCCGATGACGAGCGGGAACATCAACAGCACGGGTCCGACGAATGATCGCAACATCAGCGCCGCCGCGACGAACGACGCGAGCGCGCTGAGCGCGGTCGCGAGCACCATCCATTTCTTGATCGAGCGGTTGAATGCGTCCGCGATGCCGATGTTGCCCGCGGGCAGTTCCATGGCAACGTTCAGTTTCGCCGTGTCCCAGTTCGCCGCGAGGTAGCTCCGCGCGCGCTCCACGAGTTTCGTCACGGTATGCGGACTCGTATCGCGGACGAACGCCATCAGCGCCGTGGTCTGGAAGTTCGGGTCGACGACGAAATCGAATGCCCCCGGCATACCACCGGTGAGGAAGTAGATGGCCTCGTTCACGGCCATTTGCGCCCGACCTTCAACAGGGATCCTGAACGCCTCGTCCTTATCCTCGTTGAGGAAGCGGTTCATGATCTTCACGTAGAACGGCAGACCGAGCACCGCCGAGACCTCTTCCGCCTCGGTAAGATGTTGCGCCAGGCCGTCCATCGCGACCAGCGCCTCGGGCGTTTTTACGTCCCCGGGGTTCTCGCCCTTCGCGAGAATAGCGAGCGTATACACGCCGCCGAATCGGCGCGTGATTTCCTGCTCCATCAGATACAGCTCATTGTCTTTCCATGAGCGTGTGAGCAGATTGTGCACGGCGTACGTATTGTTCTGTCCGGTCTCGATCTCGTCGGCAAGGAAACGCCCGACGGCGGTGTCACCGCCGAGCGGAATCGAGGTCCAGATACTCAGCGAGATCGCGACGGCCACGCCGGCGATACCGAGCACCGTCCACTGCGCGCGCCGGCTGTAGATCAGTGGCCGTACGATCACGGCGGTTACCCGGTAAATCAGACCGCGTGAACTCTCGCGCCCCTGTTCGGCCCGCGCGACGGCCCGGCGTATCGTCCGCTCCGGCACGAGTGACAACACGGCTACGAGGAACGTCGGGATGATCACCATGATCGCGACGAGCCCGAACGCGGTGATCTGGCCGAGCACGCGTACGTTGTCGAACGGCACGAACGACAGCACGACGAACGCCATCAGATCCGTACATAACACGACGACAAGCGGTTTCGTCAGGTGGATCAGCGTCTGGCGCAAACCTTCGAGCAGCGAACCGCCCTCGTGCATCTCGTCGGTCAGCAGACGCTTGATGAACAGCACGCTGTGCGAAGCGGCAACGGCCATGAGGATGAACGGTACGAGTAATGCGGCCGATGAATTGAGTACGTCACCTTCGAGGATGTGCTGCGCACCGAACGCCCAGACTGAAGCAACGATACCGACGAGCAGTGGCGGCACGACGCCGACGACGGAGCGGAAAGCGAAGATCAGGACCGTCGTGATACCGGCAACGACGAGCAGAAACGCACCGAAGATGTACGGCAGACCATCGCTGTTGACCCAACCGATCAGGATCGGTGAACCGGCGGCCGTAACATCGTGGATGGCATCGTTTTCCGGCCCGATGATGCGCTGAACTTCCTTGTAGATCGCGATCGGATCGGTAACCGGCAGCTCGAGTCCTGCGCGCAGATCCTGCAGACCCGTGCGGAAGTCGGCCTGAATGATGACGGCGCTGCCGTCTTTCGACACGAGCGCGCCATTGAGCGCGGCATTGTTCGAGATACCGAAGCGCACGCGCTCGAGCTCTTCGGGGGTTTCGGGCGCACGGTTCGGGTTGTCGAACAACACCCCGGCATCGAGCGTGTCGGCGGTACCACGCAGATACCGCGAGTTGATCGTGGACAGTGAGCGCAGGGCATAGGGAATCACGCCGTGCACTTCGCGCAGTTCATCGGTGATCCGCTTGACCTTCGCGAGCGTGTCGGCCTGAACGATGCTTTGCCCGTCCTTGCGCGACACCATGATCGTCACGAGATTCGCGCCGCCGAATTTACGTTGCAGCTGCTCGTTCAGGACTACCGCCGGATCGTCTTCCGGTGGCCAGCGGTTCGGGTCGTCATAGATCTTCAGTGACGAAGCGAGGTAGGCCGCGACCCCGGTGATGGCCAGCGTCGCCAGGAGCGACGCGAAGCGGAACCGGACCAGAAACGTAGCGAGTTTTTCCATAGTAGTGTGTCTGATCCGGTGCTGCTTCTATCCGTTCGTCTTATTCCCAGAACAGGATTTTGCGAACCGGCTCTTTCGCGAGGTTGTCGACATTGACGACGTTGCGCGGCATCGCGTCGTAGTTGACCCAGAACTTGTTCATATACCAGTCCATGCGAAATCCGCTCTTCGGTTCGAAGAAGAACTCGCCGGCCCAGATCATCTGCCAGTCTTCGAGGTCGTCATTCGCGTTCTGCAGGCGCGGGTCCGACGTCGCGATCGCACGGCGGTTGACCCGCTTGCGAATGATCTCGCCGTTCGAGTCGTACACCTCTTCATACCAGCTGCTGCCCGTCTTCATGCCGATGATGCGGCGCTGTTTCGCATACCAGTACGACTTCGACTGCGGTTTCATTTCGAGGATATAGGCGGGTTCACACACGCCATCGATACCGATATTGATCTTTTCGCCCTCGGTCTCGAACGAAAATCCGAACGTGCCATCCGGTTGCCCGGCATACAGCGTGTAACCGACGATTTCATAGTCGATGTCCGGGAACGGTTTTACCTGCGGAAAGTCTTCCCAGCGCACGATCGTGCCGGGAACTATGTCCTGGCGTGCCGCCTGGGGCAGACGCCGCACGCGCCGTGCCGCGGGCGTGTACAGAAATTCGTCGTTGAATTTCTCGCCGTGATAGATCGTGGTCGAAATCCCGAGACCGCGAAAATCATTCGGCGCGACGAACGTAAACATGTACTGGGCGCGTATCTTTTCCGCGAGGTCCTGCGACAGGCCTTCCTTGTTGAGGCGGTACGACAGCATCCACTCGA
>CAXBJY010000174.1:0-3893 GCA_963976285.1 uncultured Gammaproteobacteria bacterium | reverse complement strand
AGCGACTGTGATTCGAAGGATAGCTCCTACGGTTCAGTGGTCACCCTGAGCTAACTACTCAGGAATGTTTACCGATACCAATACCGATACCGATACCAGGCCCACGCACAACGTATAAGTACAGTGACGATTTCAAAGCCACGGCGATTCGCTGAAGCGAGCTGCCGGACGTTGCGATCCAGGATGTTGCTGCGTGCCGGGTCATTGCCACCCGGCAAATGCCCGCTGTAACGTACCGCTCACCGCAGCGTCAGGCGTCACCGAAGGTTCCCTCGCATGCCCGGCTTCGACCCATAGCCGTCCGCATAGCAACCTCATACAATTCTTGGTTATGAATGCTCTTCTCATGTGTTTGCCTCGGAGGAAAAAGAATGACAGGGAATTGTTTGTGCGGCGATGTGACCGTCTCGATCAGCCACAAGCCGGATTTTGCCCACGACTGTAACTGCAGTCTATGCCGCAAAACGGGTGCAGCGTAGGGATATTACAAGTCCGCTGACGTGAGTACGCAAGGCGACACCATTTCATTCGTACGCCGCGACAAACCCGACGCCGGGTCGGAAGTACACTCATGCAAACGATGCGGGGTGACAACTCACTTCCAACTCACTGACTCCTTCAAAGCCCTGCACCCCTCAGCAGATCAAGTTGGAGTGAACATGAAGCTCTTTCGCTTGGAAGAACTCGAAGGAATTGAGGTGCGATTCCCCAATGGCAAGGATTGGCCCGGGCAGGGGGAATTCGGATACAGGCGCTCTGCAAGATGGCTAGGTGACGACTTTGCGTGGTGAACTGTCCGCTGTTGCCCGAGAGCAGACCCAGGAGAACACGATTGACGCCTGACAAAGCGAAGAAGCGGCGTTAGATGGAACCCGACCCGGATCGCAACGGCATCGATGCGTCTAGAATGACGCCTCAACGATCGCTGGTACAGTGACACGAGCGACGGTGCATCGAATCGCGGCGGACGAATTTGTCAAAATTCTTTACAAAATTCCTGCTCTAATGCCTCAAACTTTCTTGAATTCTGTACACATCGTCTATCGCAGCAATGGTAAGCGATTGATTTAGACGGGATCAGTTATCTGGCCTGGTCTTTGCGGCAATTCCTTGCGGGGATCGTTGATTCGATGAGGTCCGCGGCCGATCAGAATCCCGGCTACGAGCTCGCAATTTGGGACAAGTCCGATGAAACTCAAGCTGTTTCTTCCGCTCGCCCTCTTCGCAATTCTTATCGCCCCGTCGGCGATTGCTTCCATCGACGAAGTCGGGGATTTGAACATCATCAACGATATGGCGAACCCGTCAGACGGTTTGCGTTACCTGGATAGGTCTTTCAGCGATGGTTTGAGTCTGGCGCACGCACTGATTAACGCTCAGGGTAGCTATGCCAATGCGCGCCTGGCGACACCGTCGGAATGGGATGATCTCTTTGCGGCGGCCGGCATTACATATGATGGTGCGGTTACCGCGTCGGATGCCTTTACCGCCCTCGGAGATAATCAAACGATAGCGTCCGGTGGTTCATGTTGTGCAACGTTGGTGAGTACCCTCGGAGGGAACCAGCGGGGCAAACACCACTTGGATTTGGTCCGACCCGGACGGCTCCATCGACTCATCAACCACCTACGATTTGCTCCGAATGTCCGCGACGAATTCAGTCGCGCAGTTGCGACAACGGGCTGAGGTTTCCCCCTGGACCAGTGCCGGTTATCTCCTGGTGTCTGATGTCGTTGTACCGCTTCCTCCCGCACCCGGCTTATTTGGCACGGCGCTTGCCGCGCTCGTGTTCAGACGCAGGGCAAGTTAGGCGCGATTAAAGAAGCGCAACTTCGCACTGGACGCCGAAAGCGGCCGCACGCTCTCAGTGGCACATTTTCCATCCAACAACGCGACCGAGATCGACGCGCATTTTGAGCCTGCCGTAACGTTCCGCCTACGGCGCACGGCAATCGCGCGCGACTCATCGCGGCGTTAGGTGCCAGGGGGACGGTCAGCTAATCTGCTATCGGGTTGGAATATTGCGTCCATTCTCCCCGCTTCTCGTGATGTTCGGTGGCGCTGAACTGGTTCATCGGGGCCTGGACAGTATCGTCGGCGATAGTACGTTTCCCGGAGACGGGGATCAGGAAACATCCTCGACGAGGACGAAGTTCGCTACCATCCCTTCGTCCCGAAGCGGGATGAGCTTCTGGTATTCAGGAGAGTCGTACCAGGCACGGGCCGCGTCGGCGGTGTCGAATTTCAGAATCAACGCTGCGTCCGCACTGAAGTCTCCGGCAATCGTGTCAATGACTTTGGTCCGCGCGACTAATGCCCCGCCTGCAGGCCCTATCGTTGGTCCCGCACTTGCAGAATAGTCCGCCAGCTTGTTGCGGTCCTTCACTGCAGCAAACGCGATGATATAAGCAGCCATAATTGTCCTCGCTTGATTGTTAATCGAAGTGTGGCTAGCGTAGCGTTTCAGTAAGTGAACGCATATCCAGTTTTTCTCCTTAACTTTGACAAAAACACTTGTAGTGGTAACCCGCCGTGGATCTCAATCGCGTAAGAACATTTGTTGCCGTTGTCGATAACGGGGGAATATCTCAGGCGGCGAGAAAGCTGTTCAGGACACCGCAGGCCGTCTCTCTTCAGATCAGGCAATTGGAGGAAGAATTAAAATTCAACGTTCTTCAGCACACCGGAAACAAGGTGGTTTTGACTGACGCCGGGCAGATCTTCTATCAAGATGTAAAGCCCAGATTAACCGAGATACAGCGGAGCGTAGAAAACATTCGAGCCGGGAAGGAGCAAGACTCCGGCATTATCAAGGTCGGGATCTGGCTTGCCCAGGGCGTTGTCTATTTGCCTGAAATTATTGAGTCGTTCTGTTTGCAGCATGGCAACGTTGGCTTCGATATCAGGATTGGCGATGACGACGACCAGGTAGGCTGGCTGACCGATAACAATATCGACATTGCCTTTGTATCGAAGGCGCCGAAAGATCGGTTCTATACGTCTCGGTTAGTCTATGCCCAGCCACTGATTCCTGTGGCCTCGAGGGACTTTTTCCGATCACGGCCACGGCCCGAGAACATTCGTCAGACCTTGTCTCTACCGCTGATCGATTTCCCGTCAGAGTTCGCCGCGTATCCAAGCTGGGTACGGAGGAACTCGCGAAGCATGCTTGCGGAAGCGCGCAAAAAGATTCCTGTTGTTACTGCGGAAAACAGTCTTGTCGCCAGGGAGCTCATTCTGCGCGGGATCGGATTCGGTTTTCTGCATCGCGAAGTCATTGAGACGGAACTCGCAGCGGGCCGGCTTGAATCGATTCCCGTTCGCGGGGCAAGGGCTAATACTGTCGTGAAGATCAAGCTGTTAACGAAAAGAAAGAACAGCTTGGGATTTGTGCATCGAGAGTTTGTAAAGGCGGTGGTCGCGGCCAGGGATAGATGGGTTAGCGATAATCATTAACCCTGAGTCGCCCCGGAGCCATGACCGGCCGCCCGGTTGCCGGGTCGCAGCTTATTTGGCACGGCGCTTGCCGCGCTCGTGTTCAGACGCAGGGCAAGTTAGGCGCGATTAAAGAAGCGCAACTTCGCACTGGACGCCGAAAGCGGCCGCACGCTCTCAGTGGCGCATTTTCCATCTAACAACGCGAGCGAGACCGCAGCGCATTTTGAGCCTGCCCTAACGTTCCGCCTAAGGCGCACGGCAATCGCGCGCGACTCATCGCGGCGTTAGGTCCCGGCGAGGATAAATGAAGTACACGCCGATTAAAGTTCCATTAGAGCATCGCGTTCTGAGCACAGTGCTCGGAATCATACTCATCGGCTACGGTATATACGTGAACGATTTTGAACCGCCCCGGGTATTCCGGAGACTCTTTTGTGTGAGTCAGGCGGCTATCG
>CAXBJY010000173.1:0-3911 GCA_963976285.1 uncultured Gammaproteobacteria bacterium | reverse complement strand
TCCGCTGTTTACGCCGCGATTCGCCTTGCTGTTGATCACGACGGCAATTTTCGGCATCTCGTTTTCGGCCTATTTCCTGCTGCCGAAATTCCTCGCGCTCGAGCTCGCGGCCGACGCGGCCACGATCGGCAGCGTCAGTGCGGTCACATTGCTCGCCTCGGTGATTTTCATGCCGATCATCGGCGTGCTCGTCGATCGCCACGGACGCAAGCCGTTTGCGTGTCTCGGTGCGGCCGTGTTCGCGATCGCGTGCGCGGGTTTCCTGAGCATCGACGGCGTCGGTCCGCTGCTGTGGTTGCTGCGCATCCTGCAGGGTCTTGGCTTCACCCTGTTCTACGTCTCGCTGTCGACGCTCGCGACCGATATGTCACCGCCCGAGCGGCTCGGGCAGGCGATCGGCCTGTTCGGTGCGACGATGATTTCGACGAACGCGCTCGGCCCGGCATTCGCGGAATGGGGCGCGCACGAATTCGGCTGGACGATCGTGTTCGGCTGCACGGCCGTCACCGCGACCCTCGCGGCGGTGCTCGCATTGTTCATACCGGAGACGGGTCGGCAGCGCGCGCACGGAACCCCGACCGGCATGTTCCACGTCATCATGCGCCCCGGCTTGCGCCGCGTCTTGATCGTTACCGTCATGGTCGGCTGGGCGTTTGCCGCGGTGTTCACGTTTTATCAGCCCTGGGCGCTGCTGCTCGGGTTCGGGCAGGTGTCCGGTTTTCTTATCGCGTTCGCCGGCTGCGCCATGATCGTGCGCGTGGGTCTCGGCAGCCTCGCCGACCGGCTGGGACGCCTGCGGGTGGCGCAGTTCGCACTCATCCTGTACGTCGCGACCCCACTGTCACTGATTTGGCTGGATCGTCTCGGCCTGCTGTTCACCGGGGGGTTGCTCGGGCTCGCCCACGGGATCTTTTTCCCGGCGTTCAACGCCGTGGCGCTCGATCTCGCGCGGGAAAACGAACGCGGCAAGGCGATGGCCGCGTTTCACGGCGCGTTCAACCTCGGTTTTTCCGCCGGCTGTTACCTGCTCGGTTACGTCGCGCTCGTGACCGACTACCCGACGATTTTTCGCCTCTCGGGCGCGATCTGTTTCGTCGCCTTCGTGATCCTGATCAGCCGGTTTCGCTTTCGCAATCAGCCCGGCTGAACTGAAACGTGGCCGCCGCCGTAAGCGGCTTCGTCGATCCGGTCACCGCACAATACGATCCCGAACAGCTTGCCGGCCTGCGCTTTGCGCAATGCCGCGAGGCGCTGCGTCACGCTGCACACGAGCAGCGTGATCCCGGCGCCGCCGTCGGCGGCGAATTCGCGCGCCTGCGTCGGGTCCTGCACATGGATGATCACGCGATCAAACGACCCGTCGTGTGCGTGTGCCTCACCGGTGCCGTCGCCGCGATCCGGTTGTGCGAGCCGGACCGAGCCGTCGCCGAAGTGTGTCTCGGGGGCAAGTATCCGCGCGAGTACGCTGTCGCCCTGACCATGATCGACGACGAGTATGCGTTCGCCTGCCTGCGCCGCGACGACCGCGAGGTTCGCAATGACGAGACACGCGGCCGGCGGATCGGCGAGCCCGCTGATGACTATCGGCGCGCCGGCATCGGCGTCGCCGATCCGAACCGCGAGCGCGATGCGCAGGCTGCGGATGGCCGCCAGCGCGAGACGCCGCGGCGCGGTTGCCGCCAGTACCCGCTGCGCCGGGTCGCCCGTGAGATCTTCCGGGATCACCGCGAGCACGGGGACGCGCAGTGATTTCTCCACGAGCGCGGCGCTCAGTTGCGTCGGCGAGGCTTGACCCGCCGACCAGACGAAGCCGCCGGCGAGCAAGCCGGCCAGGGCGCCGAACGCCGCCAGCACGAAGACCGGCGAGAAATCCGCCGGTAACGGGGTCACTTCCGCGGCGCGTACGAGTTGCAGCGGTGAGGACGCGGCGAATTCCTGCAGCAGTCCGTCCCGGGTGTGCTGGAGCGCGACGATCTCCGCGTCGGCGATCGCGAGCGCACGGGCGCGTTCGATCGCCGCGACGGTGGTCGGGTCGTGCCTGTCGAGCGCCTGTTGCGCGCGTTCAAGTTGTCGCCTGAGGCCGCGCAGGCTCAGCTCGCGCCGCCGCTTATCAAGCGTCGAGCCACGACTCAGGTGAAAACGTTTGCCGAGTTCGAGTTCGCGTTGCTCGCGCGCGAGGTTCGCCGCCGCGGTGACCGCGTCATGTGCCGCGCCCGGCAATGTGCTCATGTCGGGGCTCGTACCGTTGACCGCGAGGTCTTGCCGGCGCGCGTTCGCGAGCGCCTGATCGAGTTCGTCGAGTTGCCATTGCAGGTGTTCCTGCTGCCGACCCCGGTGCAGCGTGATCATGTGCTGCGCGACCGCGTCGAGCGTCGCCGCGAGCGCGGTTTCGTCCGTTGTGCGCAAGCGCATTTCCGCGAGCGGGCGCGAGGCATCGGGCGCCGTGACGACGATCCTGCCGGCCAGTTGCGCGGCGACATCGGCACCCCAGCCGTGTTCCTTCGCGACCCCGGGCAGAAAGTCCGGGCGGGCGAGCGTCGCGGCGATGAAGTCGCGCCCCGAATCCGACCCGCCGGTTCCGGGCGCATGATAAAGCACCACGCTTGCTTCGAATCGCGACGGCATGAACTTCTCGATGACGATGCCGGCGAGCACGCCGAGCAGCACGCCGGCGAGCGTCCCGAGCAGTGCGTGGCGGGCGAACGAGACTATCGCGCGATGATTTTCAGCCACGGCTCCACGCCCGTATCGATCGACTTCAAGGCCTTGCGAAACGCGGATTCCCCGCGCTGGTAGGGATCGTCGACGTCGAAATTACCCCAGTGTCCGAAGCGGTAGACGCGGCCCTGCAGGAGTGGCCAGGTGGCCTCCACAGTGTGCCGCTGTTCCGCGGTCATGACGAGGATCAGATCGCTGTCGAGGCCGTCCCGCCCGGAGAACTGTGTTGCCCGATGTGCACGCACGTCGAGTCCGCGCTCGTCCATCAATTTCAAGGCATCCGGATCGGCCGGGTGGCCACCGAGGGCCGCGAGACCCGCCGATCTCACCTCGACCCCGGGGCACAGCGGCTGCAGGCCGGCACGCAGCACTGCCGCGGCCATCGGACTGCGACAAATATTGCCGGTACACAGCACGCTTACGCGTTCAAAAACTGGCATGCCTCTCCTGCTGACGGCGTGATCGGGGCGCCCACTTTGCCCGTGCTGACGGCTCCCGGCAAACGCGCGCGGGGATCCGGGTTGACCGGCACCGCGCCGACACGGGTCGCGGGTGCGCGCTCGACGCTCGGGTTTGCACGAACCGCATCACGGTTCCTCGGCGTGAGTTGCTTCGCCGCTGCGTCGCTCCGTCGCGAGTTCGCGCGCGAGTTCGCGCAACAGCGCGTGGTGTGCCCATTCCTCGAGTGGCACGTGCAGGCGGCGTCGCCAGTTCGGTTGTTCGGCTACGGTGCCGGGTACGTTCGCCTGTTCGAGTTCACCGAGGACGTCTTCCATTTGTACCATCATCACGGCACTTGGCGCGCGCGCGGCGTAGCGGTGAACCGCGGCGACGAGTTCCGGTGCCGGCCGCACCGTAGCGCAGTCCGTGATCGTCCCGGGGTGCAGATTCTCATGCGCCAGCGCCGCGAGCAGGCGCGTGCGATCGAGTTCGCGTTCGCTCAGCAATCGATCGCGTGTCGCGGCGTCGGGGAACAGGCCCAGCGTTTCACGCAGTTCGAGATCGTGCCCGGTCCAGTAGCCGGCAAACGTCGGCAGGTCGTGGGTGGAAACCGTTACGAGCGACTGCGCCGGGTACTCCGACGGCGCGATGAAGGAATGATCGCCGTGCCAGTGTTTCGAGAAGTACACGATACGGTACGACAGTAATCCGTAGTCATGCAGGACGCCGCGCATCTCGTCGGTCACGGTGCC
>CAXBJY010000172.1:0-4254 GCA_963976285.1 uncultured Gammaproteobacteria bacterium | reverse complement strand
TGCAATTACTGCGTCGATGCGGTGTGGCCGGAACGCGGCCTGAACGATGCCTGCGCCACCCTGGCCCACCACTCACGGGCGCCCGGGTATTCGGGACGCGGGTTTATCGAAGCCGCGCGCGCGGTGCTCGAGGGTATGCCGCTCGACGCCGAGCGGCTGGCCGAGCGCGTTTTCACGTGTACGTCGTGCGGTAACTGCGAGAGCGCGTGCCCGATCGGTTTGCGCCCGGCATCGATTGGCGCAGCCCTGCGCGCCGAACTCGTCGATGCGAACAGCATTCCGCAACCGATTGCCGACGCGCGACACAATGTGCTGACACAGGCGAATCCGTACGGCGCGGAAAAATCCGCCCGCACGGCATGGGCCGCGGACCTGGCCGCGCCACCGGAGGCGGCGGGTCCGATCTACTTCGTCGGCTGCGCGGCCGCCGTGCAACTGCCCGAGGAAGCCCGCGCCGGGTACGAACTGTTACGCCGCGCCGGCCTGTCCCCGGCAATCGCAACGACCGGGTGTTGCGGTGCACCGCTCGCGGGCTATGGCGATCCCGCAACCGGCGACCAGCTCGCGAACGCCTGTGCCGCCGACCTCGCCGCGGCGGAACGCACCGTGATCGTCGCCGGCTACGACTGCGCGCGACAACTCGAACCGCGGCGCGAAGGTCCGGTCCTGAGCGTGGCGGCCTGGCTGCTCGGCGCCGTGCGCGACGGCACGATTGTGGTAACGCGCAATGACGACCCGCCGCCACCGTCGGCCGTCCACCTGCTCGAAGCCTGCGCCCTGAAGCGGCGGACGCCGACGGCGCCAACGACGGACGAGAACGCGGTGCGCGAATTGTTCGCGACACTCGATATCGCGTGTTGCAACCCGCTGTACCCGTCGCCGCACGCACCGTGCTGCGGTGCCGGTGACGGCATGCCGCTGATGCAGCCCGAAGCGTCGCGGCGCATGGCCGCGGCGCGGCTCCCGGACGCCGGCATCGCGGTAACGCTCGACCCGCGCTGCGCGGCGCAGCTGCGCGAATCCGCCGCGGACAAGCCGGCAACCGTGCTCGGCTTCGCGGAATTCATGCTGCGCTATTTCACCCTCGAAGCCAGCCCGGCGGCAAGCCGAACCCGATGAGCGACACGACCCGCAACGCCACCACCGGGCGTCGACTCGAACACGTGACCGTCTTCGACGATCCGATTGATTTACTGTCTTACCGCCGCGACTGCTCGGTCGTGAAACCGGGGACCGCCGAGGTCGCCGCACAGCCGGCGAATGCCGATGATGTGGTGGCCGTCATCGCCGACGCGGTGCATGCATCGCGGCCGGTCTATGTGCGCGGCGGCGGCACGATGTACGCCGGCGGGGCGAATCCGCATGCGGGCGGTACGGTCATCGATCTGGGACGCATGAACCGGGTGCTCGAACTCGATCTGGCGCGCGGTATCGTCGTTGTCGAAGCCGGGATCCGCTTCGCCGATCTGCTCGACTACCTCGCACCCTACGGGCAGACCGTTGGCATCGTGCCATCGACCGGGCCGGCCGCAACCGTCGGTGGCGCGGTTTCCTCGCATGCACTCGGCACCGGTTCGCCGCGACACCAGAGCATGGGTGACTGCGTCGCCGGACTCGAAGTCGTGCTCGCGGACGGCACGCGCCTGCGCACCGGTAGCGCCGCGTGCAAGGATGCCGGTTTCTTTCAGCGTTACTGCCTCGGACCGGATCTGACGGGGCTGTTCATCGGCGGCGACGCCGTGTTCGGTGTTGTCACCGCCGTGTGCCTGTGGCTCTATCCGCTGCCCGAGGTGCGCAAGACGTTCAGTTTCGGTTTCCCGGACGCACACACCACCGGCGGGTTTCTCAGCGCACTGCAGGGCCGCGAACTTACGCGCAACATCTGGTATGCCGCCGGTTACGAGGGCGCCACCGTGCGCGCGCGCGTGCTCGCCGCGGAGCCTGATTTCGCGCCGACGGCGATCCCGGGGTTTGGCCTCGGGGTGGAATTCGGCGGCACCGAAGCGGCCATCGACGAAGACCACGCACGCCTCGTCGCGCTCGCGCGCGAACACGGCGGCGACGAGTTCCCCGCGTTCAATGCGCACTATTTTCACCGCCTGCGCCACGACGAAAGCTACTGGTATTCGTTTGCCGGTTATTTCTCGCGCTCGCGCTGCGCGATCCTCATGTCCTCGCTGCCGTGCGATCGGCTCGGCGCGTTTGTCGACGTCATCGATGCGCAGCGCGAGCGCTGGCCCGACTTTATCTGGGGCGCCGCGTCCGTCGTCTGCCGTCGCGGCCTGCACGGCGGCGTGCTCGCGTTCTACGACGAGCAGACGGAATGGGACGCGATGCTCGCGGCCATCGACGCGGCCACGACAGCGCTGATCAGCGCCGGTTGTATTCCCTACAAGAGTGGCAAGATCTGGGCGCGCCAGGTGCAGGCCTGCGATGCCTATTTTCATGTGCTCGAGCTGATCAAACGCGGTATCGATCCGGGCGGCCTGCTGTCACCCGGTAACCTCGGGCTCGATCAGCGCCGCGCTCCCGCGCGCTAGCCGCAATTCGCGTGCGGCGCTAACCGCACGGCCGCCCGCGCGCGTATCATTACCTGATACCCGACGCAGACAACGCAGATGCCAACCCGAAAACGCCCCACGCTCCCGGTTCCCGCCGACGCCGCCTACCAGTTTCTCGAACTCTACTACCCGATCCACTACAAGGCCGGGATCGGGGTCGAAGATGCGCTGCGCGGCAAGGACCTGTCGCGCCATCAGGTCGCGATCCTGTGGCTGATCCATTCCGAGGGAGAAGGCGGGGTGCGGATGAGCCGCAAGGCGATCGTGCGTTCGCTCAGCAACTGGTTCGAGATTTCGAATGCGGCGATCACGAAAGCCCTGCGCGCGATGGCGCAACCGCGGCTCGGGCTCGTCCGCCTCGACGAAGACCCTGAATCCGGTCGCGAGAAAATCGTCACCCTGACCCGCGCGGGCGAGGCCCACCTCGAACAGATGATCCGGCGCGGCGCGGCCTACGTGCAATTGATCGTCGACGAACTGAACGCGAATCAAATCGTGAACGGGCTGGATTTTTTCGCCCGCATCACGGAAGTCGTCGACAGCTGGCACGAACAGGCGGAACCGGACGCTACCGCGCCGGAGTGATCACCGTCGCATCGCGTGCCGCGACGGTACGGCGCCGCCGCGCCGGGTGTTGCATTGCGGCAGACGCGCGCGAAACCACCGCTGTGGGCCGGGAGCAATGCGCTCGCGGGGCGGATTGCGGTATAACTGACGCGTGGCAACCACGGTGAGCGACGACGATGGCGCTGAATTTCGACAACATCATCGATGCCGACGGGCATATCCTCGAACCCGCGGACACCTGGGAGCGCTATATCGATCCGGCGTTTCGCGACCGCGCGTTGCGCATCGTCCAGCACGACGGTAAGGACGTCCTCGAGATCGACGGCAAGGCGTCGAAATTCTTCGACATCAAGGTGCTGACGATGCTCGGCGCGATGGGCAAATCGGCTGACGAGATCGCGGCGATGATGAACGAGCCGTACCCGGGCACCGCGCCGTTCGGTTCGATGGATCCGCACGAACGGCTGCAACAGCTCGACCGCGAAGGCATCGCGAAGGCGATCCTGTATCCGAGCCTCGGCCTCGTGTGGGAATGCGAAGTCGAAGATCCCGCCCTGTCACTCGCCTACGCGACGGCGTACAACCGCTGGATCTGTGAGTTCTGCGCCGACACCGGCGGCCGCCTGATCGCGGCCGCACACATTTCACTCGCCGACCCGAACGCCGCCGCGGCGGAACTCGAACGCGCAGTCCGTGCCGGTGCGAAAGGGGCATTTCTCGCGCCCTACACGCTGTCACGGATCCCGCACGCGCATCCGGATCACGACCGGTTCTGGGCTACGGCCGAGGAACTCGAGGTGCCGGTGGCGATCCATCCGATGGCCGAACATCCGAAAATCCGCACGTATCAGCGTTTCGACGGCATGAGCAAGGCCGGCTGGATGCAAAACGCGCTCGGCATGCAGGGACCGCAGCAGGCGTTCTACGGCCTGTTCCAGTGGGGCCTGTTCGATCGCTTTCCGAACATCAAGACGATCCTGCTCGAATCCGGCGCGGGCTGGATCGGCGCCGCGCTCGACCGCATGGACACGACGTATGCGACGTCGCTCGGCGACAGCATCCGCTTACAGCACAAGCCGAGCGAGTATTTCAGACGGCAGTGCTGGATCTCGGGTGATCCGGACGA
>CAXBJY010000171.1:0-4270 GCA_963976285.1 uncultured Gammaproteobacteria bacterium | reverse complement strand
CACCAGCATTGAAATAAAATCAAGAAGCTTCCTTTCGAGCCCGCCCTACCCGGTTCCGTTACCGCCGGCCTTGGTACTGTGCTTTTTTCCTTTGGCTTACTCGTGTTTTTGTACGCGGCGCGTCAATCCAATGCGGTCGAGCAGGTAAGCAAGAAGGACGTCCAGACACCCGTGAAGCTCCCCATTTCCCCGCGTTGAAACAAGATGACCTGAGTGCCTGGCGGCCGGCAGCAACCCGGGGAAGTCTCATCTCAGCGCGCTGATCGCGGCGTTCGTCAATAATTATTACACGACGAATTTTCAAGTAACCATTTGTTTCTACAGAGCTTTAGTCGCGATTGCGTTCGTTGTCCGCTGCCGGGTCGCGGTACTTGTGTCAGAAAACTTTACACATCGCGCTTGTCGGTGCGTTCCCGCAACAAGGTTCTGGCCGTAAAAAATTGTTTTACAGGAAGTTTTCTGATTCGGCGCGAATCGTGCACGGCTGCGCTGGCACCGAATAACGTTGCGGACTCACCACCGATCCGTAGCGCTTTCGAACCGTAAAGTCGGGAAACCCGCGAAGCGGAGGAAGAAACGCAAATGAAACTTCGAATTGCCAAAAAGATGCTCATGGGCCTGGCCCTCGTCGTTTTCTTTAGCCACACGGCGACGGCGGTTCCGATCGTCAATTTAAGCCAGCCGCGCGTCGCGGATTCCATCACCGGTCTCGTCGTCGGTGATTTCATTTACGACGTGTTCTTCAATAACGTCGCAAACAGCACATTCGTCGGCGATACCGCCGGTGCGACGATGGCACGCGACGCGATTAACGCCGCATTGAACGCAACGACAGCAGACCTCGTCCGGATCTTCAGCACCGGGGTTACGGTGAACAACTTCGGAGTGCAGGACAGCGGTGGCTCGACGGTGCGCGGCGTGAGCTTTTCCATTCCGAACAACTGGCAACCCCATGCTAGTACCGTACTGGCCGCACCGGTCGCCCAGTTCACCCTGGTGGGACGGATACCCGAGCCGCTCACGCTGTCGCTGGTCGTGATCGGTCTTGCCGGTTTGCGGGCGACCGGTAAGCGAGCCGCGCCGGCCAGCTAAACCACCGGGGCGGCGACACGCCGTTTGCAACAAGAGCCCGTTTCCTTTTTGCAGAGGCAGAAAAGGAAGCATCTCGCCCGCATCAACAGCCCGGGTTCGCCGCAGCGTGCAACGCGGGCACGCAAACGGCACCGTAATCGCGCGGTGCCGTCGCGGTCCGCGTTCTAATCGAGCGTGCTTTCAGCAACCTGGCTGCCGCACAACGCGTGCGACTCGAACCTGACAACGCGGACGACGAGGAAATGCGGGATATCCCCATTTACCCCGTTCACCGGCTCTCGCCCCGGCCCGCGACAACCGGATCAGATTAACCGGGTTGCATTAACACCGTGGCGACCGCTGTCGGTTTTGTTATAGAAGCGTTGCAGGCGCTCAGACACTTCCGGACGCGTCGCCACGCTGTAGCCGTTCATCGCCTCGAGGCGAAGTTGTTCATCGAGATCACGGCCGACCATATCGAGGATGGTTTCTTTCGCGGAGCGCACGGCAACCTGGTCGTTGCGCAGAATCTGATTCGCCACGAGTTCAGCGTGTGCCATGAGTTCGTCGTGGGGAACCACCGCGGCAACAAGCCCCCATTGCAACGCCTGCTCGGCGGAAATCGGCTCCGCCGTCAGCAACATATACATCGCGGCGGAAACGCCGGCTGAATTGACCAATCGCGGTATCCCGCCGTCCGCATGGTGAAATCCGCGGCGCGCTTCGAACGAGCCGAACATCGCCCGCTCGGACGCGATGCGAATATCACACGCCAGCGCGGTTTCACAACCACCCGCGAGCGCCCAGCCGTTCACCGCGGCGATCGTCGGTTTCGGGAGACGGTGTAAGCCGCGCGTGATGCCGCCAAGCCCGTCGGCGACGTTCTTGCGCACCGCTTCCGAACTCGCGCCCGGCCACCGGTTCATATACGACTTCAGATCCGCGCCGGCGCAGAACGCATCACCGGTGCCGGTGATGATTGCGACGTCAACGTTATCGTCGTCGCGAAAATCTTCCCATACCTGCCACAGTCGGGCGTGGGTCTCGGGGTTGATCGCATTTTTCGCTTCCGGTCGGTTCAGACGAATGTACGCGATGCGGTTACGCTTTTCGTAGATTACGGATTCCATGACTGTGCCTCCAAACGTGCGTCTGATTCAGTTGTGTATCGGTACCCGGGTTCGGGGATGTACGGATGCTTGTGGTTTGCATGACCGCAAAGCGCGTACTTACAGCTTCAGCTCGCTGCGTTTCCTCGGTTGTGCTTCCGTTGGTGCCTGACTGTAGTCGCCAAACGGCGCGTCGCGTCGTGCAACCGCACTCTGCACCCCGCTGTCGCGCGCGAAACGAACAAAACTTCTGCCTTCCGGTGTATTGCGCATGATGCCGTCCATGATGGGGCCCAGTGTCTGCGTGCCCTGCAGTCCCATGTTGTCGTAGGCCTGATTGACGATCAGCTTCATCGCCATCGACTGGGTTGAGGGAATCGTGACGATCTTGCGCGCGAGTTTGTCAACTTCGTCGTCGAGCTGCTCGAGCGGACAGGAGAAATTAATAAGCTCTGCCGCCGCAGCCTCCTCCCCGCTGATCGACTCGCCCTTGAGAGCGTAATACTTCGACTTCGCGAGGCCCAGGCGGTACACCCACATGCCGGTCAAATGGCAGCCCCACACCCTCGAGTACGGTGTACCGAAGCGCGCGCAATCCGAGGCGACGACGAGATCCGCGCACAACGCGAGTTCGGATCCGCCACCAACACAATAACCGTGAACCTTCGCGATCGTCGGTTTGAGGCCACGCCACAATCCCATGAAAGCCGTGATGTAACTGCTGTACGGATTCGTCACGCCAATCGCGTCCGCGCCCGGGTCGTAGCCGTCTTCGCCGATGCCCTCGAAGTGCTCCAGCCCGTCCGAGAAATCGAAGCCCGCACAAAAGCTGTCGCCGGCCCCTTCGAGGACGATGACGCGGACGGTGTTATCGCGGTTCGCCGCCTCGAGACCCGACTTGAGGCCATCGATCATCTCGGGTCGCAATGTGTTGTATTTGTCCGGGCGATTCAGGCGGATCGTCGCGATGCCGTCCACGCATTCGTAGATCACTGGTTCGGGTACTGCCATGGCGTTCTCACTGGTGTCGTACGTACTCTGGATACCTACCGTTTGGTAGGTTATATCTTACCTAATGGTAAGCTGTCAATTATGAAAATTACTAACCAAGTTGCTTATTAATTACATAGTTATTATTTTCATCTTACCGACTGGTCTTAATTTTCAGGTGTAATTTGGCAAAGAATACTCGTGAAGAACTGATTGAGGTCGCGCGCCGACAGTTCGCTCAAAAGGGGTTTTACGGCACGAGCATCGCAGGGATTGCGAACGAACTGGGCTTGAGCAAACAAGCCCTGCTGCATCACTTCGGGACGAAAGAGAAGCTGTACGCACAGGTGCTCAGCGAGATCTCGGGCCGCTACGTCGCACGGATATTCCAGGTACAACTGGAAATTTCCGATCCGCGACAGCAGCTCGAGGAACTGATGCTCGACCAACTGAGCCAGCAGAGCGCGGACCACAACGATGCCCGCGTAGTAATGCGTGAGTTGCTGGATAACCAGAACCGTGCGGAACAGGTGACGAACTGGTATCTAAAGCCCTACCTGAATGCGCTGGCATCGATCGTGAAGCGCATTGAGCACCAGGAGAATTTCAGCGACGCCGAAGCCCTGGCGGTTGTGTATCAGCTCCTCGGGGCAATCAATTACCTGGGAATGTCTGAACCCACACTGACGCAGATGTTCGGCAAAGCGACTTTCGAGGCGCTGTGCGTCGCCTATCCGCGGCAACTGCGAGCGCTGATCCGCTCACGGTTCGCTGCTGCGGAGTAGAACGCTGCACTCCGGCACCGCGAACGTGCTGGCGGCGACTCATGCGACACCTGCGCCCGTTGACTGAACGTGCGCAGGACGAATCACCCGTAATGCGCGATCCTGTCGCCAGGCGCGTTTCGGCCTGAATGCAGTATGTCCCATCAACGGCCGGGCTGGCCTGGCTGTGGGACATCCGCGTTACTTGATACGGGATGTCCGCATTAGCGGTGCGCGGGATCCCGCCGGACGTCGCGCGCGTCGCGTCCGGCGGGGGTCGAAAACCTACCGATCGCGGAACGCCGGCATAACTTCCTTCGCGAAACGCTCGATCGC
>CAXBJY010000170.1:0-4270 GCA_963976285.1 uncultured Gammaproteobacteria bacterium | reverse complement strand
CACGAACGAAATTCAGCGTGATCTGCCGTTACCCGAACACTCGCTATGTGGTTGTTAACGCTCGTGTCGATCTCCAACCATCTGCAACAGAAAAAGTGTTTTAACGCGTTCGGGAGGCAGGGGTCGTAGGTTCAAATCCTGTCACCCCGACCATTTAGAACAAATACTTAGAAACTACTGCAACCCGTGTAAGGGTTTCCTAAAAAGTATTTGTCACAGCGTTGTCACACTCGTTCGCGAATTCGTCGAGAGTGACGATGGCGTCCTTCAGAAAACGCGGCCCCTACCAGTGGCAAGCGCAAGTCCGAATAAAGGGCTACCCGCTACAAACCAAAACGTTTGAAACGAAGGCTGCGGCCGAGGCCTGGGCACGCGCGCCCGAGCACGAGATGGACCAGGGCGTGTATTTTTCGCGTGCCGAAGCGGAACCACCACGCTCGGTGACTTGCTCAAGAAATATCGCAATGATATTACGCCGAATAAAAAAGGCGCTGTTACGGAATCGATTCGAATAGGCGCCCTTCTTCGACATCATTTATCGCGACGTTACGTCGCTACCATTCGCGGCGCGGACATCGCTCGTTTTCGAGACGAGCGTCTGAAGAAGGTTTGCGGCGCAACAGTAAAACGAGATTTGGTGACCATCTCGCATCTCTTCGAGGTCGCGCGAAAAGAGTGGGGAATCCCATACTGAATCCGGTCCACGATATCAAACTGCCGCAGCACGGGAATGCGCGAACCCGGCGCCTCGAGATCGGCGACCACGAAGCCGGCACGAAAGAAGAACGGTTGCTGCAGGCGTGTCGCAACGCTCGAAACCCTTACTTGCTTCCGATCGTGCAACTCGCTCTCGAGACCGCAATGCGGCGCGGCGAATTACTCAACCTCAAATGGGAGCACATCGATCTCGACAGTAAGATTGCTTTCCTGCCAGATACAAAGAACGGCGAATCTCGAACGGTTCCGTTGTCGTCCATTGCGGTGTCGGTACTCCGGAAACTTCCCCGCAGCAAACACCCCAATGTATTCCGCGGCATGACCGCCGAGGCCATTAAACGATCGTACATGCGCGCGCTGCGTCGCGCTGAAATAGAAGGTTTACGCTTTCACGATTTGCGTCATGAGGCGACGACGCGCTTGTTCGAGAAGGGGTTGAACATCATGGAGGTGGCGAGCATCACCGGGCACAAGGATTTAGCGATGTTGCGGCGGCACACGCATTTGAAAGCTGAGGATTTGGCAAAGAAGCTTGGGTAACGAGCTGCTTTCCAAGGGCGCAATTCTTCATAATCGTTTCCAACAAGGTGGAATTTCAGTTTTCAAGCCCGAACCGCCTTAGAATCGCAAACATAAATAAGTAGAGCAGAACCGTTCCACCACATGAAACTACCAGGCTGAACCAGAACTCAAAATTACTACGTAATAGCCACCAAAAAATAACAAACAAAGCCAGCGACGGAATAACAAGCCAAAATATTTGTATTGAGAGGTCGGCGATTTGCGAATTCGGGACGGATTCATAACGCATCCACACGAACGCCAGTAGCGAGATTAGTGGTAACGAAGCGATTACCGCAGCGATCGCCGAATTTCGCTTAGCGACCTCGGTGACAACCACGATAATGGTAGCCGTTAAGATGACCTTAGTTACGAAGTAAATCATGTTGGCTAAGCCTGAGCGAGCCTCCCTTCGACCGGAGCTGATTTATCGCGACCATGAGCTAATCGATAGAGGGCGGGAAGCACAAGCAAAGTCAATATCGTCGATGAGATTATCCCGCCAATAACTACTGTCGCCAACGGTCGCTGAACCTCCGAACCTATTCCAGTATTCAACGCCATCGGGACGAAGCCGAGAGAGGCCACCAATGCCGTCATTAATACCGGCCGTAGTCTTGTCAATGCCCCCTCTATTAGCGCGTCGTCTATGGTGTGCCCTGCTATGCGCAAATCACGGATAAACGCTACCAAAACGAGGCCATTGAGAACTGCTATACCAGAGAGCGCGATGAACCCAACCGCGGCCGAAATTGAAAACGGTATGTCCCGCATGACCAACGCAATAATTCCGCCGGTAAGCGCCAACGGAACACCGGAAAATATAACGGTCGCATCTCTGACCGAGCCCAGCGCCATCACGAGCAAGCCAACTATCAGCAATAGCGTGACTGGTACGACAATCGCAAGGCGCCGCGTCGCTGACTCCAATTGTTGAAATGTCCCACCATACTCCAGCCAATAGCCCGGCGGAATTTCGACATTTGCACGGACAGTGCGCTGTACGTCTTTAACGAAGGAGCCCAGATCGCGACCCCGTACATTAGCGCTGACGACAACGCGTCGCTTGCCATTCTCGCGATAGACCTGATTGAAGCCGGTCGTCAAGTTCGAACTCGCCACCTCTCCTAGCGGAACGTAACCGCCGTTCGGCAATGGTACCGGGAGGTTGGACAACCAGTCTGGATTTGTCCGTAACGCTTCCGGAAGTCGCACGACGATATCTGCCCGACGATCGCCCTCATAAAATTGACCGACGACCTGGCCTCCAAGCGCGCTCGCGACGAGATCCTGTAAATCTTCAATGCTAATGCCGTAGCGTGCGAGTTCCGCGCGATTCGGTTCAATCGTCATCAACGGCAGCCCTGTCGCCTGTTCTACCGCCACGTCTGCGGAGCCTCTAACCGCCTCGATTGCTGATTCGATTTCGTCACCGAGCGTGACGAGTTGTTCAAAATCGTCGCCGAATACCTTTACGGCGAGTTCCGCGCGTACGCCGGATATGAGCTCGTTAAACCGCATCTGGATCGGTTGTAGAAACTCGTAGCGGTTTCCCGGGATTGGGGTTACCAAGGCTTCAAGCTCATCCACTACTTGAGATTTTGTTTTGTTGGGATCCGGCCATTGTGCGCGCGGTTTAAGGATGATGAAGTTATCAGCAACGCTTGGTGGAACAGCATCGGTCGCAACCTCTGCGGTACCAATCTTGGCAAACACACGCTCTACTTCCGGTTGCTTTTTTATTTCGAGTTCCAATTGCTCCTGCAGGCGGAGCGCCTGGCCGAGCGACGTACCTGGTATGCGAAGTGCATGCATCGCAATATCGCCTTCGTCCAAATTTGGAACGAATTCTGACCCGAGACTCAACGCCAACTGAGCGCAAAAACCCGCGAACAGAACTGCCGCCATGATGACGAGCCAACGAAGCTTCAGGGTTAAAACCAACACGGGGCGATAGACGTAACGTGTCACTCGCATGATTAAACCTTCCGTCTCCCGGATTGGCTTACGAAACAGCAGCGCGACACCCGCTGGAATAAATGTGATCGACAATACCATCGCGCTTACGAGAGCAATCACGACCGTGATTGCCATCGGATGAAACATCTTTCCTTCGATCCCGCTAAGCGCAAAAATTGGTATGTAAACTGCGGTGATGATGAAGACGCCAAATAGGGCGGGTCTGATGACCTCACGTGTCGCGTTAAATACGATCTCCAAGCGATCGGCTAACGGCAGCTTCCCGTTACGCCCGGCCTCTCCGAGGCGTCGTAAACAGTTTTCAACGATAATCACTGCACCATCAACAATGAGGCCGAAGTCGAGCGCGCCCAGACTCATCAGATTGGCGCTCACTTTCGTTTGAACCATACCGCTGATGGTCATCAGCATCGCAATGGGAATGACCGCGGCAGTTAACAACGCGGCCCGGACGTTACCCAGAAATATGAACAAAACGATGATGACCAGCAAGGCTCCTTCCACAAGATTCGTCCGAACGGTTCGAAGCGTGTTATCGACCAGTCGAGTGCGATCGTAGACAGCGGTTGCCGTGACTCCGTCGGGTAAGCTTGTCTGGATTTCCTTCAGTTTTTTCGCCACACCGCTGGCGACCGCGCGACTGTTCTCTCCGATCAGCATAAACACCGTACTCATCACAACTTCGCGCCCATTTTGCGTCGCTGCACCGGAGCGGAGTTCCTGACCCAAACCGATCGTGGCGACGTCCTTCACGCGAACGGGCACGCCCTTGGTTTCTCGGATAACAATATCGCCGAGATCCTCGAGACTATTGGCTTGTCCGGGCACCCTCATTAGCCATTGAGCACCGTTGTTCTCAATAAAGCCCGCGCCGCGATTATTGTTGTTTCTTTCAATAGCCGATGAAACATCCACGAATGTCAGCCCATATGCGAAAAGCTTCGCTGGGTCCGGTGCGATTAAGCAACATTGCTTCTGTAATTTCGGTTATCCCTCAATCGCGTCTTCGAAG
>CAXBJY010000169.1:0-4451 GCA_963976285.1 uncultured Gammaproteobacteria bacterium | reverse complement strand
TGACGGTATCGGGTATGACGGTAAACCGGTTCTGCTCGTCCGGTCTGCAGACCGTCGCGCTCGCCGCGCAGCGGGTCATCGCGGGCGAAGCGGACACTTTCGTTGCCGGCGGGGTCGAGTCGATCTCGTGTGTGCAGAACGAGATGAATCAGCACATGCTCGCGGACGCCTGGCTCGCTGAAAACAAGCCCGAGATCTACTGGCCGATGCTGCAGACCGCGGAAATGGTCGCGCAGCGCTACAAGATCGCGCGTGAAGACCAGGACCGCTACGGGGTGGACAGTCAAAACAAGGCCGCTCAGGCACGTGAAGCCGGCAAGTTCGACGATGAAATCATTCCCGTGACGACGCAGATGAAACTCGTCGACAAGGAAACCGGTGCGGAAACCGTGAAGGAAGTTACGGCTACGCAGGACGAAGGCATCCGGCCCGGCACGACGTACGAAGGCGTGTCACAAATCAAGCCCGCGATCGAGGGCGGGGTCATCGCCGCGGGTAACGCGAGCCAGTTCTCCGATGGCGCCTCCGCGCAGGTCGTGATGAGCGACAAGGCCGCGGCAGCGAAAGGTCTGACACCGCTGGGAATTTTCCGTGGTTTCGCGGTTGCCGGATGTGAACCCGACGAGATGGGCATCGGACCGGTCTTCGCGATTCCGAAACTGCTGAAGAACGTCGGCATGTCGATCGACGATGTCGACCTGTGGGAACTGAACGAAGCGTTCGCGGTGCAGGTGATCTACTGCCGCGACAAGCTCGGCATCGATAACGACAAGCTCAACGTGAATGGCGGCTCGATCGCGGTGGGCCATCCCTATGGTGTGACGGGCAGCCGCCTGATCGGTCACGCGCTGATCGAAGGCAAGCGGCGCGGCGCGAAAAACGTTGTCGTGACGATGTGCATCGGTGGTGGCATGGGCGCCGCCGGCTTGTTCGAAGTCTGCTAATCCGACGGGTCGGACGCACCCGAGCCCGGGTTGTTCTGCGTGCGCCGCCAGCGTGGCGGCGCCGCATTCGATTCCGGTCGCGGACGCTGTGCCCGCCCGGACATTCCCGCGCATCACGCCGGCTCACGGAGCCGTTCGATAACGTACCAGTAACCCGGTGACCGGGCGTCGCGAACTACCGGAATCCTGCGTTCCCGCCTGTTGATACAGGGCAACGGTTTCCGTGTGTTCCTCGATCAGTTCGTACGGATAAAACGCGGGTTTCCCCCGTAGCGGCGTTGCCGTCAGGTAGAAGTAGCGACAATCGAGTTCTGCGCTGCCACCGTCCGGGAGTTCCGTTGGCGGGAGCCAGGCCTGGCGTTTCGCGTTGAACAGAACCATTTGCGGCAACATCGTGTAGATGCAGTCAGCTTCCGGTACGTGGTTGCCGATGTCCCGGCTTGCGCTGACAACACCGAGCATATAGCGGAACCCGGATTCACTCACGTCCGCCCGGGTCGGATCGATCCAGTAACGGGACGTTCGAAATGCGCTCAACTCGGGTGGCGGCGTGTCACGCATCAGACGTGCGGCGCACGCCGTGATCGCCGGCGAAGCCAGTAGCGTCACGGCGATGATAAATCCCGTCCCGGCGATTCGCGGTCGTATCGCCAGTCTCCCTGTCACGAACGTCATACCCCGGAAAGCCGTGTAGAGCAGCAGTGGCAGAATCCCGAATATGAGGCGGTCGGCGATCGCGGGAAACGGCCAGATGGCGAAAATGGCGCTGTAGGCAAGCAGGTAAATGACAACATGATGCTGACGAGCCCGGGACAATTCGATTAAGCCCGACACGACGAGGCCGAGAAATGCGACGAGAACGAGTTGCTGCAGCAGCGAGTAGTCGCGCCAAAGAAACAGGACATACCCGAGGGCATGCCAGGCCGACCCGCTGATCACCGTTAATTGCGACCACAATGTCGCGATCGGATCATGGGTGTACTGATTCAGTAGCAGGCGGCTGTAGCTTTCGCCCTCCCCGCCCAGATCAAGTGGAACGAGCACGAGCAGCGCGAGGATAAAACCGGCGCCGACAGCAAGCGCGCCGCTGCTCAGGCGGGTTCGCCAGACCAGGTACGCCGCGGCGGGCACGAGCGCGACCCCGATCGTGCGGGTCATCAGCGCGCAAGCAATCGCCGTCCCGGCGGCGAACAGCACGATGCGGCTGCCTTGCGACCTGGAGCCGGTGTGCAGCGCGATCAGGGATAACCAGACGAAGCACGCATACAGCGGTTCGCTCCACAGATCCGTGACATAAATGAGTGATATGGGGTGGATGGATACGAGCAGCACGAGCAAAAACGCCTCGCCGCGCGGCGTATCCAGTTGCCGTTGCCAAATATAAAACAGCAGATTCGACAGCCCCATCGACACGGCGACGACGAGACGCGCGGGCCACAGATTCTCGGACCCTGCCCCCGACATCGACAGCACGAGCGGAAACATCGGCGGGAGCTGCGTGAAGCGCGCGATATGTTCGTATACGGGTAACTCGAGCGGCTGCCGCGCGGAATAAATATCGGCCATCAGCAGGTAGAGGGCATCGTCCGACAGGAAGCCGATGAGCGGGTTGTTCAAGCCGAGATAGCCATACAACGCCGTAACCAGTACCCCGGCGAGCCCGCATAATCCGATGACGACGGGCCTCGTAAAGCGATTATGCGCGAGCGACATGCCCGTTCCCGCGGTGTCGCATTATTTTGCAGTGGCGCCGACGCCGTGGTCTCTCAACACGGAGAGAAATTCGTGACCATAGCGTTCGAGCTTTACCTCGCCGACCCCGCTGATTGCCCGCATGGCATCCAGTGATGCCGGGCGAGCGGACGCCATGTCGCGTAACGTGGCATCGTGAAACACCGTGTACGGGGGCAGACCCTGGTCTTTCGCGAGTCGCGTGCGCAAGGCGCGCAATTCCTCCCACAGGGCTTCGTCAGCGGGATTGAGGTCGACGGTGGCTCGTTTCCCGCCACCGCGCTTCGCTTTCGTCGGTGCGCTCGTATCCTCGCGCAAGTGCAGTTCGATGTCTCCGCGCAGCAGCGGGCGGCTCTCGGGCGTCAGGGTGAGCGCACCGTAGCGTTCGGGATCGGCCGTGATATAGCCCTCCACCATGAGCTGGCGCAGCACCGAGCGCCAGCGTTTCACGTCGAACCCGGCGCCGATCCCGAACGTACTCACTTGTTCATGACCGTGCTGTTCGACCTTGTCGGTGCGCTTGCCCATGAGAACGTCGAGCACGTGGCCGGCGCCAAAGCGTTGTCCCGTGCGGTAGATACACGACAACAACTGCTGGGCGGCGAGCGTCGCGTCCCAGGTTACGGGCGGTTTCAGACACGTGTCGCAGTTGCCGCAGGCGCGGCCGAGTTCATCGCCGAAATACGCCAGCAGCGCGCGCCGCCGGCAACTCGTGATTTCACACCACCCGAGAAGCGCGTCGAGTTTGCCGCGTTCAATGCGCTTTTGCGCTTCCGCGGCGTCCGAGGCGTCGAGCATCTGGCGCAGTCGGACGACATCCTGCAGACCGTAGATCATCCATGCATCCGCCGGCGCCCCGTCGCGTCCGGCGCGTCCGGTTTCCTGGTAATACGCTTCGATGCTTTTCGGCAGATCGAGGTGGGCAACAAAGCGCACGTCCGGCTTGTCGATGCCCATACCGAACGCGATCGTTGCCACGATGATTGTTGCGTCTTCATGCAAAAACCGGCGCTGGTGTTCACTGCGCACTTCGGCCTGCAGGCCGGCGTGGTAAGGCAGAGCCGTATAGCCCGAGGCATTCAGCCACGCGGCCGTACTTTCGACTTTCGCCCGGGACAGGCAGTAGACGATACCGCACTCGTCACGGTGCCCTTCGAGAAACGCGGCGAGCTGGCGCCGCGCATCCGTCTTCGTCTGCACGGCGTAGCAAATATTGGGTCGATCAAAACTGCTGACGAAACGGTTCGGAGCGTGCAGGTGTAGGCGCTCGATGATTTCCTCACGCGTGCGTTGATCGGCAGTTGCCGTTAACGCAATCCAGGGTACAGCAGGGAATTGTTCACGCAGTCGACCGAGTTCGAGATAGTCCTGGCGAAAATCGTGACCCCACTGGGAAACGCAGTGGGCTTCGTCGATCGCGATCAGGCCGATGCTGGAATGCGCAAGCAGTTCGAGCGTACGCGCCTGCAGCAGGCGTTCCGGGGCGACGTACAGCAAATCGAGCTCGCCCGCCGTGATGCGGCGATGAACGCGTGCCTCGTCTTCCGCGCCGAGCGACGAGTTCAGGAACTCCGCGGCCACCCCGAGTTGATGCAGCGCCGATACCTGGTCCTGCATCAGGGCGATGAGTGGCGATACGACGACCGCGATGCCCGGGCGGATCAGCGCCGGGATCTGGTAGCACAACGACTTGCCGCCGCCCGTCGGCATGAGGACGAGGCTGTCATCCCCGCGCACGGTTGCTTCGATAATCTCGAGCTGTTGTCCGCGAAAAGA
>CAXBJY010000168.1:0-4497 GCA_963976285.1 uncultured Gammaproteobacteria bacterium | reverse complement strand
ATTTATATCTGCCCGGGGGAAGTGGCCATGGACTTCGTTTCGAAGGCGGGCCGGCATTGGTTTTGTATGGACCGTTCCTCTGTGGGGCGCTGGTGATGCTTTCCGTTATCGTTGATCACTACGACGAAAGGGATAGCACTACGTGTCGGCGCATCCAGAGCTTCAGCTTCGGCAAATGCTTGACGCGGATGTGGCCGTCGTCCCGCAGGTACCCGCCGCGACCGACATCCTGGCCGCCCTCGAGCCCCCCGCCCCGGAGCCGCGACAAGCCCGGTCGGTGTCCGAACCGGGCACGACGCGCAGCATGAATTACGTCGAACGGGAAGCCCGTAACCAGGCACTCGGCGAGGCATTCGTCATGAACGACGAGCAAGCGCGAATGATTTACGCCGGCAAAGAGAATCCGGGCGAGCAACTCGAACAGATTTCAGCGACGGTGGGACCTGCCGCTCGCTCCGCATCGACGACGAACGCGACATACACGTAGCCTTGCCCTGTCGCGACACAGGTCAGATCAAATACCCACAGCGCATTCGGCCGGTGAACCTCGCACTGGCGGTTCACCTGATCCATCGGGCCGGGTTGCCCGATCGACGGCACCGTCGTGGTTACCGTGCGACCGACGTTTCCCGTTTTTGATATGTTCATCAATAGTGTGATCGCACATTGGTGATCCCATTGTTTGATGCTGGATCCAGGGTTCGAATACTAAGTTCTGACGCAATACTTTCGGCTCGATCGTTTGCCTTGGCTACTGACAGGCGGTGTCTCTCGTCACCGAATTCCTGGTATTCAGAGGCAATCTCATACATCGTGTCCACGCCTAAATATTTACTCAGGGTCCGTAGGTGCGGTGTCAGATGACCAGAATCTTCTCTTGTTGCGCCTTTTTCAAAACCAAACTCTCCGCTGGAGGTCACGATGACCAATGTCTTGCCCGCGAGTATCGGTTGCAACGGGAAATCCCCTCGTGAGAGATCGAAATCAAACGTTTTGTCTATACGTATAATTTGATCAAACCAGGCCTTTAGCTGGGCCGGCATACCGTAGTTATACATTGGCGAGGAAATCAGGATGACATCGGCTGCCGCCACTTCAGCGATCATGATATCCGATAGTGCCAGTCTCTCTTTCTGCGCCGGGGTCCTTTCCTCCTCACGGGTAAACACCGCGCCAATCCAATCCTGGGTAATGAAATCCGGTGGATTCACTCCAACGTCACGATAGATATATTCATCTTCCGGCCGATTCTGTTTCCATATATCAACAAATCGCCGCGCGATATTTTTCGATATGGAATCGTGATCCGGGTTCGGGTTTTTCGCCGCTCTAACGCTTGAATCGATGTGTAATAACGCGCTCATGTTCATTACCTTGGTTGATTAATGACAGGAGCTATTTTGTGAGCCCTCATAGAACGTCACAAATGAAAAAGTTACACTTGCAGATGAATTTAACTCATCTATTATCTCGATGAGCCAGTTGTGGATTTGGAGATTAAGTTTGCAGGTATCGTTACAGGCGCTGAAAGCTTTTGAGTCGGCTGCCCGCCACGGAAGTTTCAAGTTGGCTGCAGAAGAACTTTCGCTGACGCCAACAGCCATCTCACATCACATTAGCAACCTGGAAAGCCGGTTAAATGTAAATCTGTTTCATCGACTGGGGAGGCGAATATCACTAACCGGAACAGGTAAAAGACTGGCCAAAGCAACCTCGGAGGGATTTCGGACAATTGACGGCGCTTTGGAAGAGGTGATGAAGGCTGGCAGTGCGGTCAGGGTGACGACGACATCATCGTTTGCAGCTATGGTGCTGATCCCTTCCCAGCATGAATTTGAACAAGCCAACCCCGATATTTCTCTGGAAATATCGACCGGCGAATCGGTCGATAGCCAGTCATATATTATTCCAATCCGGTTCGGTGATGTCTCAGTCGCCGAGGATTCTGATGTTATTGGTTCTGAGTCATTCAATGTATTTGGCGCTTATGGAATGACGTCTCCGTCCTGGTCAAACGAACCCGTTACCCTTTTTACAACAGCGTGGAAAAATAAATCCCTACCGGATCCTCCGCTGGCCGCCTGGCTGGAAACAAATGGGCTGGACGGGTCGGATATCAAGCTCAAAAACTTTGATCAAGAGCTTTTCGGGATCCAGCAGGCTATGGCAGGAAATGGACTTGTGTTCTGTTCCACGACGCTCACCAACAGGCTGGTAAAATCCAAACTTCTACAACGATTTAAAACCCGCTCGGTCCAATCAGACTTTTGCTATTACGTACCAAATAAAGACAGCTTCGAAACCAGAAGTGCAGCCAGATTTATAAATTGGATCGAAGGTATTTTGAACCAATAATTCGTGCGGGCACGGCTGGCTAACTGCGTATACCCAAATCAAAATACCTGCGTAACAAGCAGCTGCACACGCAAAAATTACTCGCTGCGCTCCCGATCTTCCGGAGAGCAACGCGTTAGCCGGCCCGGATGTGCCAAGCAAGACTGAAATACTCGAAGCCTGCGCGAGCCTGCTGCCCGACTCATTCATCCGACTTCGTGGAACAGGGAGAAATGGGAACATCCCACATTGCCGCTTCCACCCATAGCCCCGACCTGCGCTCACCGGCGCCCCACACGTCGATTACCCCGGCATTCGTTTGCGTCCGGCCACCACGACTTCGCCAGCCGCGCTGATCAACACCCGCATTGCCGCAGGCAGCGGCACGGGCGCCAGCACGTTCGCGCGGACCGTGTAGAGGTTGTCCTCGAGGACGCCGAAATCAATCGCTCGCTGCCCGATCCCTGCCGCGGCAACGCCCTTGATTTCTGTCGGCCTGGCGCCGATCAGCGTGTCAGTGAACACAGTGCCAGGTGGGTCGAGGCCAGCCACCGCCCATGCGCGCTGTAACCGACGGGTGCATAAGCCATTGAATATCACCCGGCACGATCGCGAACGCCTGGTCTGAAGCAAAAGCACAGTGCTATTGATAACCTCGAACGAATTGGGTTTTCTCGATCGAACGCCAGTCGCTACCGGATGTATCGCGTGTTTCGATTTCGGGCGGCGCCGCGCTTGTTCACACACTGTACGGCAGCATCGACGTGCGATGCCTCCTGAAGCGTTCGCAGTTCCTCGCGACGGCGAAGCCACATGCAATAAGCCGATCACGGTGCGTCAGGCAGCGCACGTGTTTTAATATGTGGCTTCGTTGAGTCGGGCGGAAGAAACGGTCGTACCGCGGGACCAATCTACCGGCGTTACCTGCATGGCAACATGAGTTGGCCCTGCGAACGCCCCCGCCTTCGGCGCCGTTGATGCAAGCCTGCGGATGTACGCTTATTGCAGGGGACCGGAATGAAACCTGATGAATTGATGCGGACTTTTCTCGAAGACGTCGTCGCCCGGGGGCGACTGGAACTGATCGAGGAACTCGCGACCGAGGACATGATAGACGAGGTCAACCGCGCGTTCGGTGGCCCGCCCGGCCGGGCCGGGCTCGTCGCGCACGCAAAAGGTTTCCGTCGCAATATCGGCGACCCGCAGATCAGCATCGAACGTATCGTCGCCGGCGACGATGAAGTGATGGCCTGGTGGACGTTTACGGGCCTGCACACCGGGCCCTGGCTTGGTCGACCACCCACGGGTAAGCGGATCCGGGCGACCGTGTTCAGCTTCTTCGATCTCGCCGACGGCCGTATCGAACGCTACCGGCTGTTCCTCCATGCCGAGTTCCCGGAGTCTGTCATCATCGACACGTCCCGCCCCGGCCTTGCGCCGCCCGGGGGAGACAAGCCACATTAACGAACACCCAATCGCAGACCCGCGCGAGTCGCAACACCGTTTTACGACATCGCCCGGGTCAAGCGGCTAAACACCACCATCGCAAAACCGGAGGACGAAACCAGTGGCCAACGCTTGCCCTAAGTGCAATGGCAGCGGGAAAATCCCGTCTTACCTCAACCAGACCGGCTTCAAGCAAAGTGCCGGTATGGCCATGGACGTCTGCCCGGCCTGCGCGGGGACCGGCAAGGACCGCTACGCCAGCCACTCACCGACAAAACGTCCGCGCTCGTCCGGCAGTTCGGATGAGGCGGATCCGGGCCCGGATAATCCGTTTGGCGCTGCGTTTCTGGTCTGGGCCTATGGTTTGCTGACGGCGCTGATCATGGGTGTTTCCTCAGAGTCCGCGTTCGATATCTGGTGGCCGGTTGGCGCATTTCTCGGCTTCGGCGGCGGCGCAATCGGGGCAAGCCTTCTCGTTATGTTCAAAGCAACCCGCATCATTTTGTGGCTCGGTTTGCTCCTTATTGTCGGCGCCGTGATCTACGCAATCCGATCGGCCTCTGGCTGAGACGCTCACGCTCACGCATCGGGGTCAGGTCTTGAATTTCGAGGAGGCCTCGCACCGGTGCCAGGGCTTCCGCCCGGAAGGTCTCGCGCAGTGTCCCGCAGCGCCAAATCACGCGCGCGAAATACGGGCACTCCCCCGTTACCGCCCGT
>CAXBJY010000167.1:0-4673 GCA_963976285.1 uncultured Gammaproteobacteria bacterium | reverse complement strand
CGAAAACGCTGGAAGTCCGGGAAAATCAACATCCTATTCTATGCATTCGCCCGGGCGAAGGAAAGTTGCGCCGGCGTTCTGTATGAAAATTTAACCAAACCCGCGCTCGACCGATCGCGGCGCATTACGACAGCCGTCGCATCCGGCCTGCGCGGCCCCCGGGGTACGCCCCGGGCAGGCCGGCCGCGCAATGTATCTAGAGTTGGTACCCGCGCTCGTCGTGTTCGCTCAAATCGAGGCCTTGCACCTCGGATTCTTCCGCAACCCGCAGCGCGACGAACAGCGACACGAATTTAAGCAGAACGTAGGTCGCGACAGCACACCAGATCATGGTTGCGAGGACGCCGATCGCCTGCACACCGAGTTGCTGCCCCATCGTCACACCGTCCGCGTAGCCAACACCGCCGAGACTTTCCGCCGCGAATACGCCCGCGAACAACGTGCCGATGATGCCGCCGACGCCATGCACGGGAAACACATCGAGCGAATCATCAATCTTGAGCGTGCGCTTGATGAACTGGGTTGCGAAATAGCAAACTACCCCGGCCGACAGACCAATCACGAGCGCGCCACCCGGACCAACATAACCCGATGCCGGTGTGATCGTCCCGAGGCCGGCAACCATCCCGGTAACGATACCGAGCACACTGGGTTTGCCGTGTTTCGCCCATTCAACCCCGATCCAGGCCAGCGAACCGGCCGCGGCGGAAATATGCGTGACCAGCATAGCCATGCCCGCATCGCCGTTCGCGGCGACCGCGCTACCGGCATTGAAACCGAACCACCCTACCCATAACATCGCAGCGCCGGTAACCGCCATGGTCATGTTGTGCGGCGGCATCGCCGTCGTCGGGAAGCCACGACGATTGCCGAGTACAACCGCGGCCACGATCGCTGCCACCCCGGCATTCACATGCACCACCGTACCGCCGGCGAAATCCAGCAGGCCCAGATCCGCGAGCCAGCCGCCGCCCCAGACCCAGTGACAAACCGGTACGTAAACAACGAGGAACCACAGCACGCTGAACAGCAGGACGGCCGCGAAACGCATGCGCTCGGCAAATGCACCAACAATGAGCGCCGGGGTGATCACCGCGAATGTCATCTGGAACATGACGAAAACGGATTCCGGCATCGTGCCACTGACCGCCTCGCGGGTGACGTCCGACAGCATGAAATTACCGAGCCCGATGTACTGGTTGAGCGAACCGCCGTCGCCGAACGCGAGACCGTAACCCGCGACCAACCACAACAGCGACATCAGGCAGCAGATGGCGAAACACTGCATCAACACCGACAGTGCATTTTTCGCGCGCACAAGCCCGCCGTAGAACAGGGCCAGACCCGGTAGGGTCATGAACAGTACCAATGCTGTCGATGTCAGCATCCACGCCGTGTCGCCGCTGTCCAGGCCGTCGGCCTGTGCGTTGCCACACACGCTAAGCATGAGAAAAGTCGAAATGATCGAACGCACTCGCATACGCATGTTTCCCCCTCCCGCAGCTGACGGGCCTGTTACCGGCCCGTTTTTTATTATCTGATCAGTACCCGGGCGTCGCGGCTCGTGCGTGCTGTTCCGCCGAAAACAACGGAATCAGGCTGCTGGCCGCATCACGCTCGCGGGTTTCACGTTGCGCTTTAGAGCGCGTCCTCGCCGGTCTCCCCGGTGCGGATCCGGACGACCTGCAGCAGATCCTGCACGAAAATCTTGCCATCCCCGATAGATTCCGTGTTTGCCGCGGCGCGGATCGTTTCCACCACCTCGTCGGCCTGGGCGCTCGATATCGCCACTTCAATTTTGATCTTCGGCAGAAAATCGACAACGTATTCAGCGCCACGATACAGTTCCGTATGGCCCTTCTGCCGGCCAAAACCCTTCAGCTCGGTTACGGTCATGCCCTGAATTCCCCGTTCGGACAGCGCTTCGCGAACTTCGTCGAGCTTGAATGGCTTGATAATAGCGGTTACGAGTTTCATCGTTTTTCCCCCGGTTCGATGGTGTGCGGGCGTTGCGGTGCCAACTTTAATTCTTCTTTAAGCGTCGACCCGCCGTCAATGCCGCGCCACGTACTATGCACCAGTTTCGGGCACCTGACTCACTACGCGATCGGACAATTCCCTGCCGACAATACCGCGTCGCAGCGAATGACGACAGCTGGCTGATTTGGTGCACACCCGGCCCGTCAGGCAGTTCAACTTCCCGTTTGCAATCCGTCGAACCGGTCCTGATGGACGTTTTCCCAGCTTCGGATTATTTCAGTGCACGGGGTACACCGCCAGCATTATTATCGTCCGCAAAAAAAAAGGGGCGCCTCACGGCGCCCCTGGATTGGTCAAGGTTTGACGGTTCGGCGTGACTAGCTATTGCCGGTCACGAACTCGGGATACGCTTCCACCCCGCATTCGCCCATATCACAGCCCGCGTATTCCTCCTCTTCCGAGACACGGATGCCCATGGCCATTTTGATCACGAACCACGTCAGTGCCGAAGCAGCGAAGACGAACACGAGTATCGTACCGAGTCCCATCAACTGCGCGCCGATTGTCGCGTCGTCGTTCGTCAGGCAGACGGCCAACAAGCCCCACATGCCAACGACACCGTGGACGGAAATCGCACCCACCGGGTCGTCGATTTTCATGCGGTCGAGCGTGACAATGGAGAACACGACGAGTACACCACCGAGAATGCCGATTAGCGTCGCCATGCCGGGAGTCGGGGTCAACGGCTCGGCCGTAATGGCGACGAGGCCCGCGAGTGCACCGTTGAGCGCCATCGTCAGATCCGCCTTGCCGAACATGATCCGCGAGGTGATCAGTGCCGCGACGACACCACCGGCCGCGGCCGCGTTCGTGTTCACGAACACCATTGCAACGGCATTCGCTTCACCGACATCGGAGACTTTCAGTTCCGAACCGCCGTTAAACCCGAACCAGCCGAGCCACAGAATGAACGTACCCAGTGTCGCCAGCGGCAGGTTCGCACCCGGGATGGCATTGACGCTGCCATCGCTGCCGTATTTGCCTTTGCGCGCGCCGAGCAACAGGACTCCGGCGAGTGCCGCGGTCGCGCCGGTCAGGTGCACGACACCGGAACCCGCGAAGTCGAGGAAGCCATTCGCATCGAGAAAACCGCCGCCCCACTTCCAGTAACCCTGCAACGGGTAGATGAAGCCAGTCATGACAACGGCGAACGCAAGGAACGCCCACAGTTTCATGCGTTCCGCAACGGCGCCGGACACGATTGACATCGCCGTGGCGACAAAGACCACCTGGAAGAAGAAATCGGACAGCCCGGAGTAGTAGGTGTCACCCCCGCTCGCGAGTACGGCTTCAGCCGTATTGTCCGAGCCCAGCATGAAAGAAATACCGGGCCAGACGCTGTTGACTGCCTCTCCCGGGTACATGATGTTGTAGCCCATCAGCATGTACATGATACAGGCGACGGCATACAGCGAAATGTTCTTCGTGAGAATTTCCGCCGTGTTCTTGGCGCGAACGAGTCCGGCCTCCAACATGGCAAAACCGGCCGCCATCCACATGACGAAGGCGCCCATAACAAGAAAATAAAATGTATCGAGCGCGTATTTCAGCTCAACAACGGAAGCGTCCATTGAAGCACCCTCCTAGAGGTTTTTGATAAAAGTAGGTTTCAGAATTGACCGGGACATGCACACGCAAGTCCGTTCAGAGGGCTTCGGGACCGCTTTCGCCGGTGCGGATACGCACTGCGTTAGCGAGGTCCTGTACGAAGATCTTGCCGTCACCGATTTTGCCGGTGCTCGTGGCATTCGAGATCGCTTCGATCACGGCGTCGAGTTGATCGTCGTTTATCGCGATTTCAAGTTTCGATTTCGGCAGAAAATCGACGACGTACTCCGCGCCGCGATAGAGTTCCGTGTGCCCTTTCTGACGCCCGAACCCTTTCACCTCGGTGACGGTGAGTCCCTGGATGCCAACCGCGGATAACGCCTCTCGCGCATCATCCAGTTTGAATGGCTTAATGATTGCGGTGACGAGTTTCATGTCATTTTGTCCCCTATCGCGCTGTGCGACTGAATTAGTCGTCGGTGAATTAATCGTCGTTGAATAAGTGATTGGTACACCGGCTATGCACGAGACATGCCACAATAACTTTATTGTTTTTATTCATACGCTTAACCGGGATCCGCTATGCCTGTAAGCAAGCGGATCGCCGCCCTGCATTGGTTCGGGCGCCCGATTCCGGTTCAAATATTCCATCGACGCACCAGTTCGGTGCGCAATGCCCGGCGAATCACCTGATCGGTTCTCACCGACTACGCACCATTGCGCGACATGCGGTGCGACCCGATCCTGTCCGGGCTCGCGGGTTTTATTTCGATTCCGGGGTGTGTAGGCTTCCGTGCACGTCGGCGCCACGGCCCGCCGAACGTCGCAGCATGACGGGCCGGTCGTAATGGCGGTTCACAACCCCGGGGCAAGGAGTAAGTGCGGTTGATCGAATTGAAGAAAATCGAGGAACTCGTGGACAGCATTGCGAAAGTCCTGCCGGCGGGCGGAACCCAGCTGCGCGAGGAAGTCCGGGACAACGTGCGGATTGTGCTCGAATCCGCGTTCGCACGGATGAATCTCGTCACGCGCGAGGAATTCGACGCGCAAACCCTGCTCCTGCGACGCACGCGCGAAAAACTCGA
>CAXBJY010000166.1:0-4691 GCA_963976285.1 uncultured Gammaproteobacteria bacterium | reverse complement strand
GCACCAGCTCGGGCAGCGCGGTGTCGTGTTGTACCCGAGCCTGTTTGTGCCGGCGAACTACATCGAGGCGTCGCTCGGGAACATTTCCGAGCACATCATGTTCGGCGGCGGATTCGTCGTGTTGATCCTCGTCCTGTTCCTGTTCGATGCGCGCGCGGCGTTCATTTCCGCGATCGCGATCCCGCTGTCCCTGCTCGGAGCCGTGATCGTATTGATCAGCGCCGGAATCAACCTGAATATCATGGTGCTCGGCGGGCTCGCCATCGCGCTCGGCGAAGTCGTCGACGACGCCATTATCGACACGGAAAATATCTATCGACGGCTGCGCGAGAATCAGGCGCGCACGCAGCCGCTGCCGGTCACGCGGGTGATACTCGATGCATCGCTCGAAGTTCGCGGATCGGTCGTGTACGCGAGCTTTATCGTGATTCTCGTGTTCGTGCCGCTGCTCACGCTCACCGGTGTAGCGGGGCGCTTGTTCGCGCCACTTGGAGTGACGTACATCCTCGCCGTGCTCACCTCGCTGCTCGTCGCCCTGACCGTGACCCCGGCGCTGTGCGCACTGCTGCTCGGTTCGCGTTCGATCAGGAACACCGACCCACCACTGATCGGCGCGGTCAAGCCGCTGTATGGCGCACTCGTGCGCGCCGCGGCGGCGCGCCCCGCAATACCGATCCTGCTCGTACTCGCCGCCAGCATCGGGGTCGCGAGTATCCTGCCGGGCTTTGGCGCGCAGTTTCTGCCGCCGCTGCGGGAGGGGCATTACATCGTGCACACGACCGCGCTGCCCGGCACGTCACTGGCCGAATCGATCCGGGTCGGCTCCCTGCTGACCGATGAATTTCTCGCGGTGCCCGGCGTCCGTTCCGTGTCGCAATGGGCCGGGCGGGCGCAACGTGGCGCGGACACCTACGGCAGTCACTACAGCGAGTACGAAGTTGCTCTCGAACCGCTCGATGGCACAGAGCAGCAACGTGTGCTCGAAGCGTTGCGGGCGATTCTCGCCGCCTACCCGGGGATCCTGTTCGAAGCGAACACGTTTCTGACCGAGCGGGTCGACGAAACGATTTCCGGCTACGCGGCCGCGGTCGTCGTGAATGTATTCGGCAAGGATCTCGACGCGCTCGATCGCAAGGCTCTCGAAATCGCCCGCGTGCTGCGGTCGATCGACGGCGCGGTCGACGTCAGGATCCGTGCCGTGGCGACCGCGCCACAGGTCCAGATCGTGGTTGATGACGCGCGCGTGGCCCATGCCGGCGCACGCTTGCCGGAAATCGTCGATGCGGTTGCGAGCGCGTATGCCGGCGCCGTTGTCGGCCAGGTCATCGACGGCGATCGCGTCGCGAACGTGACGGTGATTCTCAACCCCGGGACGCGGCGGGACCTCGAGTCACTCGCGACGCTGCCGATCCGCGGCGCGGGCGGAGCCATGATCACGCTCGGGGATGTCGCCGATATCGAACAGGTGACCGGACGCTACAACGTGTTGCGTCGCGCCGGCCAGCGGATCCAGGCTGTTACGGCAAACGTAACGCACGGCGATCCCGCCGGGGTCGTCGATGAGTTGCGCCGGCGTGTGCGCGAAGCGATCGACATCCCCACCGACATGCATCTCGAATACGCCGGTGCCGGAATCGAACAGGCGCAGGCGCGCAGCGATCTGATCCTGCACTCCCTGTTCGCCGGGATCGGGGTGTTCATGTTGATTTACGTGGCGATCGGCAGCCTGCGCAATGTATTACTCGTCGCCGTAAACCTGCCGTTCGCGCTCGTCGGCGGCGTCCTGGCGGTCGCGATCACGCAAGCGAGCCTGTCGATTGGCTCCGTCGTCGGCTTCGTGACCCTGTTCGGTATTACCGTGCGCAACAGCATCATGCTCGTTTCGCATTATCGTCATCTCGTCACCATCCAGGGCGAAGCCTGGGACCTCGCCACGGCCGTACGCGGCGCCCAGGAGAGGTTTCCGTCGATCGTGATGACGACGCTCGTCACGGCGCTCGCGATGCTGCCGATCGCGATCGACAGCGACAACGCGGGGCGCGAGATCATGGGACCGATGGCGGCGATCGTGATCGGTGGTTTGCTGTCGTCGGCAGTCCTGAACCTGCTCGTAATGCCGTCGGTGATGTTGCACTTCGGGCGCTTCGAGGCGCGCGCGCCGGAATGACGGCGCGCTACTTGTCGTACAAGGTCCACACCCCGTCCCAGTCGTCGGCCGGCGGCGTATCGCGGTAGTTGCGCGCGCGTTCGAGAAATATACGGCTCGGATGGTCGTCCGGTGCGATGTCCAGCGCCCCGCCGAACGCCGTCGCGGCCGCATCCCAGTCACGTTCACGGTAGGCCTTCAGTCCTTTCGCAAACCGCGACAGCGTGCGCGCGCGGAGATCGGGCAGGGGTTCGTTCGCGTGGCCGAAAACCTCGAAAATCGGTACGGGCATCTGTCTGCCTTTGACGCGCAGGTAATCGAGTTCACGCATGTGATAGCGGTTCTGCAGCAGGTTCGCCGTGGTTCCGCTGATCAGCAGTCCGGTACCGAGCTGCTTGTTCGCGGATTCGAGACGCGCGGCGAGGTTAACCTCGTCCCCGATCACCGTGTAGTCCATGCGTCGATCGGAACCGATATTGCCGGCGACGATCTGGCCGGAACTGATCCCGATCCGGATCTCGATCGGTGGCCGCGCGGATGCCTGTGATCGTGCATTGAACGCGTGCACCGCGCGCTGCATGGCCAGCGCCATGGCGAGTGCGTTGTCGGCGTCCTGGGGCGATGTGAACGGTGCACCGAACACCGCCATAATTGCATCGCCGATGTACTTGTCGAGAATACCCTTGTGCTCGAACACGATTTCGACCATTTCCGTAAAGTACTCGTTCAGCAGGGAGACGGTTCCCTGCGGCCCGATGCGTTCCGAAAGACTCGTGAAATCCCTGATGTCGGTGAAAACGATCGTCGCGAGCTGCGAACGTCCGCCGAGTACGGAGGCTCCTGTTTCGAGCACCTGATCGGCGATTTCACGCGTCATGTAGCGGGCCATTGTAGCGCGCACGCGCTTCTCGTTCGTGATGTCTTCGATCACCATGGTCGAACCGAGGAAGCGGCCGGTGGAGTCTGACAACGGGCTCAGATTCAGGTTTACCGCCGAGGGCGCGCCGGTCCCGGTGATGATTTCGGTGTCGAGCGCGACTTCCGCGCGCTGCGTTTGCGTCACTTTTTCGATCGCCTCGACGACCCAGAGATTCTCCGCGATAAAGATGCTGCTCGCGTTGGCACCGAGGATGCGCTGTGGATCGCGCTTCAGAATACGCGCCGCGGCGTCGTTGATTTTGACGACGTTTTGCCGCGTATCGAACGTGAGTACGCCATTCGAGAGGCTGCGCAGTACGTTTTCACTGTAGTTGCGTTCTTCGAGCACCTCGCGAAACAGGCGCGCATTGTCCAGCGCGATCGCGCTTTGCGCCGACAGCATGTCGAGGCGTCGCTGGTCGTGAACCGTGAACGGGCCGCCCTTGTGGTTCAGTACCTGGACCACGCCAATCGGAACGCCATGTTTGTTGATCACGGGGACGCACAGGATTGAGCGCGTACGGAAGCCGGTCTCGCGGTCGACACTCTGGTTGAAGCGGGGATCGGCATAAGCGTCGGGAATGTTCACCGGCGTCCGGGTTCTGAATACTTCGCCGGCGATGCCCAGCGCCGTGGGTATGCGGATCTCCCTGCTGTCGAGTCCTTCCGCGACCCGTGACCATAATTCGTCCTTAACCGGGTCGTGCAGAAACAGCGTGCTGCGCTCGGCGTCGAGGAGTTCCGTCGCGATGCTCATGATCTTGCGCAGCAGGCGATCGATGTCGAGTTCCGAAGAGATCGCCTGGGTCACCTCCATGATGCGTGACTCTTCGAGGATCGCGACCTGGGCGCGTTCGTTCAGCTGCATGTTCTCGAGCGCCGACGCAACGTGGGTCGTGAACGCGCGCAACAAGGCGCTGTCCGCGTTGTTGAACCGGCCGGTCTGCTTGTTCAGTACTTCCGCTACACCAATCGTGTCGCCGAGGCGGCTGCGCACCGGGACGCACAGAATTGATTGCGTCCTGTACCCGGTTTGCGAATCGATCGCGGGATTGAAGCGCGGATCGCCGTAGGCATCGTCGATGACGAGGGTCTCGCCACTCTGAAAGACCGCGCCGGCGATGCCGGATGCGGCGGCGAAGCGGATTTCGTTCACCCCTGCGCCCTGGGCGACGCGGGAGAACAACTCGTCGGTTTCCGAGTCGTAGAGAAACAGGGAGCTGCGGTCGGCCTCGAAGGCCTCCGTGATCAGCGCGACGAGACGGACGAGGATGACGTCGAGCGACATCGACTCGCGGGCTTTGTGGGTCGCCTCGATCAGGGAGTTCAGCCGGCGCGCGAGCATGTCCACGTGGCGGAGCAGTTCCGCCCGGTCGGACTCGGGAAACGTCGCGAGCACCTGTTGCAGCGTGCTGTCCTGCGTCCGGCGCTCGAAAACGTCCGCCAGATAGCGATCGACGGCCGATATTTCGCTGTCGTTACGGTTCAATGGTCGTGTCCGTTACCCTGGTGTCGCGCTTGCTCGATCAAGCATGGCCATGGACCGCCGCGCGGTGAAACGGTTCCGGTGTGTAGAAGCGGTCTCAAAAATAGAGGGTGTCGCGTTGCACCCAGAAATCGGTGATGA
>CAXBJY010000165.1:0-4714 GCA_963976285.1 uncultured Gammaproteobacteria bacterium | reverse complement strand
ATTCGGCGCTCGACGCGGCGCTGTTCCTGCGCGCGGTTGCCGGTTCGGACCCCCGTGACGACGCATCCTCGCGGGCGCCGGTGCCCGATTATGCCGCGCTGCTGGACGGCAGGATCGAGGGCCTGCGTATCGGTGTGCCGAGAAAGCTGTTCTTCGACCGCGCCGACAACGCGGTCGCGGGCAGCGTCGATGACGCGCTGGCCGTGTGCGTCGAACTCGGCGCGGTACTCGTGCCGGTGGACATTCCGCACATCGAGCAGGCCGCCGCCGCCGCGATGGTCATGTATCTCGCCGAGGCGACGGCCTATCACGACGATACGCTCGATGAGCGCGCCGATCATTATTCGGAACAGGTGCGTACGTTCCTCGAACTCGGCGACCAGATCCTCGCGAAAGATTATCTGCATGCGCAGCGTTATCGAACGCTGCTCGGCAGGACGCTCGTTCGCATATTCGAACACGTCGACGTGCTCGCCGTGCCCGCGACTCCCGTCACGGCGACCCCGATCGGGTGTGAATCCGTCGCGATCAACGGTGTCGATGACGGCGTCTTCGGTGCGCTGTTGCGCAATACCGAGCCGTTCAACCTGAGCGGACTGCCGGCGGTCGTGGCGCCGTGCGGATTCGACGGGCAGGGTCTGCCGATCAGCCTGCAGATCGTCGGGCCCGCGTTCGAGGAAGGCCGGATCCTGAACGTGATCCACGCCTACCAGTCGGCAACGCAATGGCATGCCCGACGACCGGAAACATTTTGATCGAACCGCGGCAGCGTCCTCGACCGGCATCATTGCGATCAACGAACCTACCCACCGCGAACAACCCCAGGGGCAACGACGATGCAACACAATCCGAGCAGCGAATCACTGCAGCAGGTGTTTAACGACTGGTCCGCGGCCTTGAACGAAGGCCGGCTCGACGATTTCTATGCCTATTTTCATGCGGATGCCGATATCCTCGACGAGGATTTTCCGTGGCGCATGACGAAGACAGATTTCATCGACCACATCGGGTTTCATGCGACGAGTAACGGCGGCCAGGGCGTATGGGAATTCTTTCAGTGGATACCGCGTGAACTGCACGTCGTCGTTGTCGGGCACACGGGCCATGTCGCGGGCTTCTCGACGTTCCGCGGCAAACCGCGCGACTGCGGTTTCCGTCAGCGCTTCATGGGCTTTACGCTGACGTGGGCATTCGTCGACGACGCCTGGACCCTGCTGTGCTGGCACCAGAGCGTGCTCGCCGGGCGCATCGACGGCGCATCGCCTGCATGAACGCGGGCACGCCGAACCGGTAACGTTCCCGCCCAACACGACCGTCGTTCGCGCGGGCAGGCTTCGCGCACGCCGCGATGAGTCGCTGACATGACCACCGGATTAATGCATCTGATCGTGCACACGCACGGTTGCACGACTGCCACCCGGTTCTGGTATTGTTTCACGAAAACATCCGGTGCCCGCTGACAACAGTCCGCGGCGCCGCGCGCAATGAGTCGATAACAGGATCAGGGGGAAGAATGAGCGAAATTACGCCACCCGCGGGCGATCGCCAGCTCGAGGTGTTTAACCGGTTTGACGGAGATCTGCGCGCGCAGATCAATTCGTTGATCACCGATGAATTAATCGAAGAACACCGGCAGAAGCCGCTGGGGCAGCACAGCGATGCGCTCGAGCGCGTGCTGAATTATTTTCGCCGTCCACCGCACTTCGGTCTGTACTCACGCGTCGCGTGTCACGAATACCAGGTCATCGCATTACCGGTACCACCCGGCGGTGTGCCGGAGCCGATCGACGAGCCGGTCTATTACGACAAGACCGAAGCCCTGCATGCCGTATTCCTGCGGCATGTCGATATGTTGCGTCAGCACGCGGGCGGAGAATAATCATGCGTCTACCTTATCTCACCGGTTATTGTGACCGTCTCGGCGTCAAGAACGGCGAACGGCTCAGCTTCATGGTCAGCGGTCACGGCGCGGATACCGCTGAAGTGCAAATCGTGCGTCTGATCCATGGCGACGAGAACCCCGCGGGTCCGGGTTTCATCGAACGTGAAATCGACGCCTCGTGCAACGGCACGATCGCGGTTGCGGAACAAACGACCCAGGTTGGCAGCTTCATGGTGATCGACGGGTCGGAGCATTTCGATCCGGCCGCGGGCTTCACCGTGCATGCGTTCATTTGGCCGACGACCCCCGCGCAAGGGCCGCAGGGCATCGTGACCCGATGGGACGGCAGCAAGGGCGCGGCGCTCATGATCAATGAGAATGGTTGTCTCGCCGTGTCGCTCGGAGACGGTGCGGGCACGTCGACCGTCGCCGCGGACGTGCCGCTGGCCTCACACACCTGGTATTTCGTGAGCGCGGCCTACGACCCGGCGAGCGGTGAGCTGACCCTGAGTCAGGAAGCCGTGATCAATGCGTACAACTCACGCGTCAGTTCCATCGTGCCGCGTGACGACACCTGGTCCGGCATCGGTTCCGTCGCGCTGACCCCTGTCGCACCGGATGTGTCACTGCTGCTCGCGGGTTTTCATGGCGCAGCCGGGGTTGAAGGCCTGTACAACGGTAAAATCGACCGCGCGGGCATTCACGCCCGGACCCTCAGCGGCGCGGAACTTGCGGCGATCAGGGATGGTGCGGCGCCGCCGGCCGCCGGCCTGTTGAGCTACTGGGACCCGACGGTCGGATACACGGATCAGGGGATCGGCGACACGCTGCACGACAGCGGGCCGCATGCGATGCACGGCCATGGCTACAACCGTCCCGTGCGCGCGATGACCGGTTACAACTGGAACGGGCGCGATGATTGCTTCCGTCTCGCGCCGGCGCAGTACGGCGGCATCTATTACAACAGTGATGCGATCATCGACTGTCGCTGGCAACCTGCGTTCGAATGGACCGTCGCCGACGATCTGAAAAGCGGCGTGTATGCCGCGCGCCTGCGCGCCGGTGAACTCGAAGATCACATCGTGTTTTTCGTGCGCCCGAAAACGCCGACGGCGAAGATCGCGATGCTGATGCCAACCGCGAGTTATCTCGCGTACGCGAACGAGCATTTCGTTCTCGACGCGACCGGGGTCGAGGCGATCACGGGACACACACTGATCCTTCACGACGTGGATTACCTGCTCGGACAGCATCCCGAATGGGGACTGTCGAGCTACGATCACCATGCCGACGGCGCGGGCGTGTGCTACACGTCCTGCCGACGCCCGATCATGGGCTTGCGACCGAAGCACCGCATGGCGTCAACCGGGATCCCGTGGCAGTTTCCCGCCGATCTTTCGATCGTGTACTGGCTCGAGCAACTTGGTTTCGATTACGACGTGATCACGGACGAGGATCTGCATCGCGAGGGCGTCGGGTGTCTGCTGCCGTACAAGGCGGTGCTGAACGGGACGCATTCGGAGTATTACTCGGAAGAAATGATGGACGCCTCGGAAGCGTATCTCGCCGCCGGCGGACACATCGCCTACCTCGGTGCGAACGGTTATTACTGGGTGGTCGCGTTCCGCGACGACGAGCCGTGGTGCATGGAGATCCGCAAGCTCGACGCCGGCTCACGTGCGTGGCAGGCCGCGCCCGGCGAATACTATATGGCGACGAACGGCGAGAAGGGCGGGATCTGGCGCAACCGTGGCCGCACGCCGCAGAAACTTACCGGCGTCGGTTTCACGAGCGAAGGCATGGATGAGTCGAAACCGTACCGGCGCCTGCCGGACAGTTACGACCCGGCGATCGCGTGGGTTTTCGCCGGCGTCGAGAGCGATTGTTTCGGTGATTTCGGTCTTGCCCACGACGGTGCCGCCGGCATCGAACTCGATCGCTACGACCTCGCGCTCGGGACCCCGCCGAACACGTGGCTGCTCGCGAGTTCCTACGGGCAGCATTCCGACAATTACCCGCATGTGAGCGAGGAAATCGCGTTCAATTACCCGGGCCTTGGTGGTACGCAGGACTTTCAGGTACGTGCCGATCTGACGTACGCCGCAACGACGAATGATGGCGCGGTGTTCTCGACCGGATCGATCGCCTGGGGTCAGGCCTTGCCGTGGAACGACGGCAATAACGACGTCTCACGCATCACCGCGAACGTCCTGAGTCGCTGGATCGCGGATCCGGGCTAGGCGCCGCGCGCACGCCGGCAGGGATCGCCCCCGCGGCCACGCGGGCGGCGATTGCGCCGCGCTGGCCCCGCGCGTCGTTCCCGTCGCCGTGCCGTGGACGGCGCGGAAAGTGCCGGCCCCGGGCGCTTTCCATGCCGGATCCCGTCTGTCATGCGGGTCCTCGCGTTGCGCTGAACCCGTCGTTGCGTGGGCGCGGCGATCCGGCGCTGCCGCGGCCTGTTCTCCGCGCCCGGCGGAACCGCCACCGGGCAACACATGGCGAGGCCCGTGCCAGAACGAAGGACGCGGGCGGCCACAGCACCGGGCTTTGACCGTTTCCGGTTTTTACACCGCCGTTACCCAACGTTACAGGCAAGTCGACTAGCCTGACTATGCCGCGTGAATCGCGCGCCATTGCTCTGGCATTCCAGGAGACACGATCAAGTCATGAAGAAAACATCCACGCTGATACTCTGCGGCATCCTGCTCAGCGGCGTTGCGCTGAGCGCCGACGCACGTGGCTGGCATGGTCACCCGCGCAGCCATGTCGGGATCTATTTCGGCGCCCCGCTGTGGCCGGCGCCTTTCTACCGTTACGACCCGTATTACTACG
>CAXBJY010000164.1:0-4732 GCA_963976285.1 uncultured Gammaproteobacteria bacterium | reverse complement strand
CGTCTTCGGCGTCTTCGGCGTCTTCGGCGTCTTCGGCGGCTTCGGCGGCTTCGCCCACTTCGCCCGCTTCGGCGTCTTCGCCCGCCTCGGCGCCTTCCTCATCGCGCGCGGCGGCTTCCCCGTCGGCGAACAGATCCGCGTTGATGTCGTCGATGTCTTTCAGGTCGGCGAGGCTCGGTAATTGTGCCAGCGACGCGAGGCCGAAGTAGTCCAGGAACTGTTTCGTCGTCGCGTAAACCGCCGGCTTGCCTGGCACATCACGGTGTCCGACCACCCGCAGCCATTCGCGCTCGAGCAGCGTACGCATGATGTTCGTACTCACCGCAACCCCGCGGATATTTTCGATTTCGCCGCGCGTGATCGGCTGCCGGTAGGCGACGATTGCGAGCGTTTCGAGCAGCGCGCGCGAATAGCGCGGCTTTTTCTCATCCCACAGCCGGTTCACCCATTCGGCGACTTCGGCCCGTGCCTGGAAGCGGTAGCCGCTGCCCACCTGCACGAGCTCGATACCCGCGTGGTGGTAGTCATTTTCGAGTTCTTCGAGCGCGGTGCGCAATTGTTCGCGGCTGGGCGCGCGCTCGCCATCTTCCGCGAACAGGGCATTGAGTCGCTCGAAGCTCAGCGGTCCGTTCGCAACCATCAGTGACGCTTCGAGTATCTGTTTCAGTTTCTCGAGTTCCATTCCTGCTCAATCCTCAGGCCACGAGCTTCACGTAAATCGGGCCGCGCTCGTCATTTTGAACCATCTCGATCAGCGATTCCCGGAGCAATTCGAGTATTGCGATCAGCGTGACGACGACCCCCGCCTTGCCCTCCGCAACCGTGAACAGTTCGCCAAACGAGATAAAGCTGCTCGACGAAGCGCGATCCATCACGAGCGCCATGCGTTCGCGCACGGACAGGGTTTCGCGTTGCACGCGGTGATCGGCAAACATCTCCGCGCGTCCGAGTACATCCCTGAAGGCATCGAGCAGCGCGTCGAGACTGACATCGGGCGGATCCTGCTCGACCCCATCGGGTTCGTACAACACAACGACGTTGTGCAGTTCGCGCTCGAGCCGCGGCAGCGCGTCCAGGTCTTCGGCCGCCTTCTTGTAGCGTTCGTATTCCTGCAGGCGGCGCACGAGCTCCGCGCGCGGGTCTTCTTCCTCGGCGTCGTCCGATGGCGGACGCGGCAGCAGCATGCGCGACTTGATTTCGGCGAGCATCGCCGCCATGACGAGGTACTCCGCGGCGAGTTCGAGTTTGATCACGTCCATCATTTCGATGTAGGACATGTATTGCTCGGTGATATGCGCGATCGGAATGTCGAGGATGTCGAGATTCTGGCGCTTGATTAAGTACAGCAGCAAATCAAGCGGGCCTTCGAATGCTTCCAGGAATACTTCGAGCGCCTGCGGCGGGATGTACAGATCCTTCGGCGGTTCGTTGATTGGCGTGCCCTGGATAACCGCAAACGGCATCTCACTTTGCAGTGGCCGCCGCGCTTCGTCGAGCAAATCGGTGGGTCCGGTCATCACGGCCTCAACGGTACACCAGGTTCATCGCCTGGCGTACCTCGACCAGCGTTTCGCGCGCCGCTTCGCGGGCCGTTTCACACCCTTCATCGATGATCGCGCGAACCGCATCGCGGTCGTTGAGGAATTCCTCGCTGCGTTCCCGGATCGGGGCCTGTTCCTTCAACACCGCGTCGATTACGGGTTGCTTGCAGTCGAGGCAGCCAATGGACGCACTGCGGCAGCCTTCCTGCACCCAGGTTTTCACGTCGTCGCCGGAATACACCTCGTGAAATCGCCACACCGGACACTTACCCGGATCGCCCGGGTCGGTGCGGCGTACCCGCGCCGGGTCGGTCGGCATTGTGCGCAGTTTCTGCTGCACGGATTCCGGCGGTTCGCGCAGCCCAATCGTATTGTTGTACGACTTCGACATCTTTTCGCCATCGAGTCCGGGCATTTTCGCTTCCGGGGTCAGCAGCGCCTGCGGTTCGGGCAGGATTGTTTTTCCGCCACCGTCAAGATAGCCGAGCAGCCGTTCCCGGTCGCTCAACGCGATATTTTGTTGCGACTCGAGAAAGGCCCGGCCTTTTTCCAGCGCCTCGGCATCGCCGTGCTCCTGGTAACTGCGGCGGATCTCGAAATACAGCTTCGCGTTGCGCTTGCCCATCTTTTTCGCCGCGGCTTCCGCTTTTTCCTCGAAGCCGGGTTCACGCCCGTAAAGGTAATTGAACCGTCGCGCGACCTCGCGGGACATCTCGATATGGGCAACCTGATCTTCGCCAACGGGGACGTGGCCGGCGCGATAAATCAGAATGTCCGCGGTCTGCAGCAGGGGGTAACCGAGAAATCCGTACGTCGACAGATCGCGTTCCTTCAGTTTCTCCTGCTGATCCTTGTAGCTCGGCACACGTTCGAGCCAGCTGTTCGGCGTGATCATCGACAGCAGCAAATGCAGTTCCGCGTGCTCCGGTACGCGCGACTGGATGAATATCGTCGCCTCCCCCGGGTTGATCCCGACGGAAAGCCAGTCGACCGCGATGTCATGCACGCTGTCGCTGATCTTCGAGGTGTCCTCGTAATCCGTCGTCAGGGCGTGCCAGTCGGCGACGAAGAAAAAGCACTCGTACTCGTGCTGCAGTTCGATCCAGTTCTTCAACACCCCGTGGTAGTGGCCGAGATGCAGTTGTCCCGTCGGACGCATGCCCGACAAAACGCGCTTATTCGCTATAACGCTCACAATCTGCTTATCCGTCTGGTGGTAATTACTTGTACCGCGCCGCCGATTTCCTTGCGCGGGCGGGACGAACTTGTCCGGCGCGGCTCGCCCTGGCCGAAGGTGCGGTCACCTTGACACGCGGCCGGTCGGCCACGGAGGACTGAGGGTGTGTCTGGAGGCCAGTTTCAACGTCGAGCAATTCGCCGGGGCGTGGCGCATTATCCCAGTCCACCCGAACTAAAGCAAAGCGCGCGGACCGGGTTCAGCGTCCGAGCAGGTGGTCGACTTCGCCGGCACCGCGGCGCACGAGTTCCGGCTCGTCACCCACGAGATTCACGACGGTCGTCGGTTCGAGCCCGCCGGCGCCCGCGTCGAGAAATACGTCGACCCGCCGGCTCAGGCGCTCGACGATTTCTTCGGGATCCGACAGGGGTTCGCCGTCCGATCCGTCTTCGGCCGTCGCGCTCAGCAACGGGCTGTCGAGCGCCTCGAGCAGTGCCTGGGTAACCGGATGATCGGGGATCCTGAGGCCGATCGTCTTGCGCTTCGGGTCGAACAGCCGCCGTGGCAGTTCGCGCGTCGCCTGCAGGATGAACGTGTACGGACCCGGGGTCAGCGATTTGATCAGGCGGTAACTCGAATTATCGACCCGCGCGAAAGCAGCGAGCTCGGACAGGTCGCGACAAACGAGGGTCAGAAACTGTTGTTTGCCCATTTGTCTGATCGCGCGGATCCGCGCCGCGGCGTCCGGCGAAGATAATGCGCATCCGAACGCATAGCATGAATCGGTCGGATAGATGATCACGCCGTCCTTGCGCAAGGCGGTAACGGCAATGTCGATCAGGCGCCGCTGAGGATGGGTCGGGTGGATTTCCAGTCGCATGCACGGATTCTACGTTGCCAGCGCGACAGCGTGAATCGTTGTGTCGCGCAGACGCGATAATCCGGCGCGGCTCCCACGCGCAGTCGCAGTTGTGCGATCATGGCGGCGCCTGCAACCATCACACGAGGATGAGTAAGACCCCATGCTGTATGCCATTGTCTGGGAAGACGTCGAAAACAGCCTGCCGCTGCGCCAGTCCGTGCGGCCGCAACACCTCGAGCATATTCGTGAACTCGTGGACCAGGGGCGCGTCGTTGTGGCCGGCCCGTTCCCGGCGGTTTGCGCAACGGATCCCGGACCGGCAGGATTTACCGGGAGTTTGATCGTCGCCGAGTTCCCGACGCAGGCTGACGCCGAGCAATGGATCCGTGAAGACGTGTATACGACCGCCGGGGTCATTGCCGCGGTTTCGGTCCGGCCTTTCGTACAGGTCGTTCCATGAGTTCGCCCGGCGATCGAATCGAACGGATCCGACAGGCCATCGAGACGGCACTGTCCCCGGACCTGCTCGACGTCATCGACGAGAGTCACCTGCACGCGGGCCACGCCGGCGCCCAATCGGGACTGGGCCACTTCCGGGTCAATATCGTGGCAAGCGCTTTTGAAGGGCGTTCGCTGATTCAGCGTCATCGCCTCGTATACGGTGCGGTCGGCGATATGATGACGACCGACATCCACGCCCTCAGTATCGACGCGGCCACCCCGGGTGAGCGGACGACGTAACAACTCCGGATAGTATGTGATGGCACGCACGCGGCTCCCGAAAACGGTTTGGCAATCCAGCGACGAATCCTCGCTGCTGTTGCGCGGCGACCAGCTCCAGGTGATGCAGGAATTACCGGATGAATCGTTCGAATGTATCTGGACCGATCCGCCGTACCTGCTGTCGAACGACGGTACGACCTGCATCGCGGGTAAACGTACGAGTGTCAACAAGGGCGGCTGGGATCGGAGCCAGGGTATCGATGCCGATCATGCGTTCAACCTCGAATGGCTTGCTCAGTGTCACCGGCTGCTGACCCCGGCGGGGACGATCTGGGTAAGCGGCACGCATCATATTTACCTCAGCGTTGGCATGGCGCTGCAACAGCTCGGGTTTCGCCTGCTGAACGATATCGTGTGGGAAAAGCCGAA
>CAXBJY010000163.1:0-4859 GCA_963976285.1 uncultured Gammaproteobacteria bacterium | reverse complement strand
CACCCGTCGAAACACCCGTCGAAACACCCGTCGAAACACCCGTCGAAACACCCGTCGAAACACCCGTGGAATCTCCGCCGGTAACCGCCGACGTAGCGGACCCGGCCTCGCCGACGCCGGAACCCCCGCGCCCGGCAGCGACGCACACCCCTGCTCCGGCGCCAGCTTCGCGTACGCTCGCCAGGCTGGAACACACCGCACCGCCGGCGACCCGCGCAACCGGACAAGCGGCATCGACCACCACCACACGATCCGCCAGCGGCACGCAATCGGGCCGCGGCGCGAGCGGACGCGGCGATCCTGCCGCTGCGCGCGATTACTTTCGTGAACTGATGGCCTGGCTCGCGCGCCACAAGGCCTACCCGATCGCGGCGAAGAAAGCGAAGCACCAGGGGGTCGTCACCCTCGAGTTCACGATCGCGCAGTCGGGGCGCGTACTCTCGGTGCACGTCAAAAACGGTTCCGGTTACCCCGCGCTCGACCGCGCGGCGCTCGACATGGTCGAACGCGCGAACCCCGTCCCCGCGATCCCCGATGCACTCGCGCGCGACCGCCTCAGCCTCGCGATCCCGATCGAATTTTCCCTCATCACGAAGTAAGCAACACGGAGCACCAACACCATCATGTCCAGTAACTCTTCCACGGTAGTTCGCCGTCCCGTCAGCCTGCGTCATCCGTCCCGCCCGGACAGCGCTCACGCAACCCGCAATGCACTCGCGCTCGGCGTTTCCGCCGCGCTCGCGGGCGGCGGCGGTGCCGCCCACGCGCAGGACGCCGAACCGATCGAACTCGATACGCTGCAGGTTGAAGAGCGCACGATCGACACGAACCCGTATGCCGAGCCCGGCGCACCGTACAAAGCCCGGATCTCGGGCGATCCGCGCCACGTAAAGGAACTCGCCGAAACGCCGCAGACGATCACGGTGCTGACGCAAACCCAGATCCAGGAATCGGGCCGTCAGGATCTGCGCAGTATCGTGCAGGCACAACCGGGTATCACGCTCGGCACCGGCGAGAACGGCAACGCGTTCGGCGATCGTTACGTGATCCGCGGTCACGAAGCGCGCAGCGACGTGTTCGTCGACGGACTGCGTGATCCCGGCATGACCACGCGTGAAAGTTTCGCCGTCGAGCAACTCGAAATCACGAAGGGTCCGAGCTCGACGTTCGCCGGACGCGGTTCCACCGGCGGTGCGATCAACAGCGTCACGAAACAGGCCAGCACGGAATACGATTTCACCCGCGTGCAGGGCGGCGGTGGTACCGACGACTACCATCGCTTCAGCGTCGACAGCAATCAGAAACTGTCGGAGCAATTCGCCGCGCGCGTGAACCTGCTGTACAAGTTCGAGGATGTTCCCGATCGCAATCCCGCTGACCGCAAGCGCTGGGGCGCGGCGGTCTCCGGCTTGTATGAGTTCAGCGATCGCCTCGAAGTCGTGGCGGACTACTATTACCTGAATGCGAAGGATGATCCCGACCTCGGTACTTACATCGTGCCGAATGGCGGCAGCCCGGTCGGCAGCATACCGGTCTACACGCAGGACGAGGATTTTCTGAACACGGAAGTTCACACGGGCACGTTCCGTATTCGCTACGCGGCGAACGACTGGCTGAACATCCACAACGCGACACGCTACGGCACAACCGACAACGGCTACGTCGTCACCGGTGCCCGCGGTACGACACGCGCGCCCGGTGATCCGTTCGCACCGGGTGCGCCGACGATCTCGTTGAGTACGCATCAGGGCTGGCAGGAAGTCGACTATCTCGTCAACCAGACGAACCTGTTCGCCGACTTCAGCGTCCTCAACATGGATCACCAGGCCCTGTTCAGCATCGAGTATTCCGATCTCGGGGTGCGCAACGGTGTGTATAACGTGACGAACAACGGCACGACGAATTGCGTGACCGCCGGTCGCGGCGGCGCTTCGCCGGGGTTTTGCCTGCTCGATGCGGGCGGCAACACCGTTTCCCAAGTGGACGATTTGCTGCAACGACAAATCCAGCGCGGTTCATTCGACTCCGATTACGACATCGAGACAGTCTCGGTAGCATTAATGGATACGATCGACCTGACGGATCAATGGTCGCTGTTCCTCGGGGTGCGCCTCGACAGTTTCGACTACAACAATGTCGTGGTCAGTCGCGGCGTGTCGACCCGGTATGCCTATTCCGACGAGTTGTGGAACGGACACGCCGGCCTGGTCTACCAGTTCATACCGTCCGCGAACGTCTATTTCACCTGGAGTACGTCCGCGAATATCAACGGCGGCGAATCCGATGTCGGTGGTAACTGTGGTTACGGCGGCCTGTGCGGCGACACGGCGCAGGTGCCGTCGAGCGATCCGGAGATGACGACGAACCTCGAACTCGGCACGAAATGGAACCTGCTCGGTGGCAAACTGCTGGCAACCGCGGCGTTGTTCCAGATCACGAAAGACGATGTGATGGAGAACGTCGGCGACGATTATGCGACGCTCGGGACGCTGAATACCGGCGAGAACCGGGTGCGCGGATTCGAGTTCTCGCTCGTCGGCAACATCACGCGCGAACTGAGCACGCAGTTCGGCCTCGCGATCATGGAATCGGAAGTGCGCGACTCGTTCGACCCGGCCAATGTCGGGCTGCGGCTCAGCAATTTCGCGAACGACAGCCTGTTCTGGCAGTTGCGTTACCAACTGACCCCGCAGATCGCGTTCGGCACGACCGTGTCGTACTCGAGCGAGATGTATACGGGTCAGCCGGACTCCGCCGCGGGTTACAACACGGCGATTAACGACTACTCCTACACAGTCCCCGATTACACCGTGCTCGATCTGTTCGCGACCTGGGACCTGACGGAGCAGGCACAGGTGCGCGTGAACGTCGGCAACGTCACCGACGAGGATTACTACCTCGCCGGCTACCGCAGCGGCGCATTCACCTACATCGGTGATGCGCGCAACGCGCGGGTCACGTTGACGTACTCGTTCTGATCGACGCGCAGTGCGGGGCTTGCACGAGCCCCGCATTGCCGCGACGATTGCTGCGTGAACAACGCCTCCTGCATGAAACCGAAACTCGACCGTATTCCGCCTGCCGTGATCACGGCGGCGGATTACGGTCGCCTCGCCGTCGAGCATATTCCGGAACCGATCCGCGCATATATCGATGGCGGCAGCGGCGACGAACGCACGCTCGCGGCGAATACTGCCGCATTCGCGCAGCGCTTCCTGATCAACCGGGTACTGCGCGACCTCGCGGCCGGCAACACGACAACCCGCGTGCTCGGCACCCCACTCGCCCATCCCGTCATGCTGGCGCCGGTCGCCCATCATGGTCTCGCTCACGCCGAGGCCGAATGTGCGACGGCGGCCGGTGCGGCGGCGGCCGATGCGCTCATGGTCGTCAGTACGCTGGCTTCGCGCACGCTCGAGGATATCGCCGCGGCAAGCGACGGCCCGCAGTGGTTTCAACTTTATTGGCACGACAACCGTACCCGCACGATGGAACTCGCCGAACGCGCGGCGCGGGCGGGCTACGGCGCGCTCGTGTTCACCGCCGATGCACCCGTCGCACACGTTCCCGAGCGCGCCGTGCGCGCCGGCTTCGCGTTGCCGCCCGAACTCAGCCCGGCGAATCTGCCATCCACCCCGGCACCGCCGCGCACGCTCGAGTCCGGTACGAGCGTCGTGTTTCAGGGGTTCATGGCTGACGCGCCGCGCTGGGACGACCTCGCATGGCTGGCCAGCCAATCGCCGCTGCCGGTTCTGCTGAAGGGCGTGTTACATCCCGACGATGCGGTGCGCGCGATCGATGCGGGCCTCGCCGGGGTTATCGTCTCGAACCACGGTGGTCGCACGCTCGATGGCCTGCCGGCGAGTCTCGACTGCCTGGCCGCGGTACGCGCCGCCGTTGGTGCAACGACCACGGTCTTGCTCGACGGCGGCATACGCCGCGGCAGCGATGTCCTGATCGCGCTTGCGCTCGGTGCCGATGCGGTGCTCGTCGGTCGTCCGCAAATTCACGCCCTCGCGGTGGCCGGCGCCCTCGGGGTCGCCCATGTCGTGCGCCTGATCCGTGAAGAACTCGAACTCGCGATGGCACTGGCCGGCTGCGCCCGGATCGCCGACATCGATGCGCAAGCCCTGTTCACACCCGCTACGGGGGAGGCGCCGCGAAGCACATGCTGACCGTCATCGAAGCGCTCCTGACCACGGCCGAAGCCGCGGATTTTTGCGCCGCGCTCGCGAACGCGACGTGGCTCGACGGCGCCGCGACCGCGGGCGGTCTCGCGGCGCGCAGCAAAAGCAATGAACAGGTCGACGACCGCGACCCCGTGGCACGGCGCCTCAGCGCTACGATCGCCGAACGTCTGGGCACGCACGCGCTGTTCACGTCGGCCGCGCTGCCACGCCGGATCTTCCCGCCGAAGTTCAACCGCTACCGCAACGGCGGCCATTACGGTACCCATGTCGACAATGCGATCATGCACCACCCGGATGACGGGACGCTGATCCGCACCGACTTGTCGGCAACGCTGTTTCTCAGCGACCCGACCGATTACGACGGTGGCGAACTCGTCATCGAAGGTGACTACGGCGCGCAGACGATCCGGCTCGCCGCCGGCGATCTCGTGCTCTACCCGTCGACGAGCCTGCACCAGGTCACACCCGTGACCCGCGGCGCCCGGGTTGCCGCATTTTTCTGGATCACGAGCCTCGTGCGCGACCCGGCACGCCGCGCGCTGTTGTTCGATCTCGATCAGAGCATCCAGGCCTTGTCCCTGAATGAGACCTCCGCCGTCGCAGTGGAAGTCGCCCGGCTGACGGGGCTGTATCACAACCTCGTCCGCGAATGGAGCGAGGTCTGAGCGC
>CAXBJY010000162.1:0-4882 GCA_963976285.1 uncultured Gammaproteobacteria bacterium | reverse complement strand
CGGTTGTCGTCAACGTGGCGCCACCGCTGCCGAGGAAGCCCTTGCGCGCGATCAGATCGGTGCGGTCGATACTCGTCGCACCGAGCGCGAGCGTGGCGCCGTCTTCGGCGATCAGGGTCGCATCGTCGGCATCCGTGAGCTGGCTTAAATCGATCATGTCGATGCTGTCGCCGTCGGCGTCGTCGACACCGTGCTTTAGGAGTTGCGAGCGACCGGTGAGGCTGGTCAGTTGCGCCGTGATGTCGCCGCCGTCCTGGACCGTGATTGAGGCATTGTCGAGCACGGTGACGTTCGCGATATCGATCGTGCTGTCGGCCCCGACCGCACTCAGGTGGATCCGTCCGTTGATCCCGGAGACGTTGTCGTCAAAGCCCGAGATCGCGGTGAGGCGTACTTCACCGCCGTCCGATGCATTGATGTTCAGATCCGAACTCGTGCTGCCGCCGTTGCGTTCGATCGTCGTCAGCGATGACAGGTCCAACAAGGAACCGGCCCCGTCGGCGGTGAACTCGCGGTCGAGGTTGAAACCGTTCGTACCGGACCACGACGTGACGGTTGTCGTCAACGTGGCGCCACCGCTGCCGAGGAAGCCCTTGCGCGCGATCAGGCTCGAACGGTCGAGGTTTCCACCGCCCAGGTTCAACTGTGATCGATCTTCGGCGACGAGCTTCGCATCGTTCGCGAACGTCATACCGGCGGTGAATGCGCTGAACGACAGATCGGTGAGAAACGTAACCCCCGCCCCAAGGCTGAGAGTGTTCACCGCGCCGGGCGTCGTTTCGTCATAGGTAACGTCGGTGCCGTTGCCGGCGATGAATACATCGTAGGTGACCCCGCCATTGAGCGGCACGTCGGGAGCGGTATCCCAGTTCGTGGCCGTTCCGTAGGTCCCGTCACCGGCAATCCAGTTCGCGTCGAGCGCATGGGTCACGGGTGGGGTTAGCAGCAGTGCGGCGAGCAGGCTGCGGTAGATGGTGGTCGTGCGGTAGACAGGTTGTTTGTTTGCGTGACGCGGATCGATCATCGGAAATCAACTTCCATTCTTGTTGTTGTTGGGTGCGGACGGTACAACACGTTGGCGGTGCAAACGCTCGACTCTCACCACCACGAATTCCTGGACACAAATTTTTACAATTCGTGAGAGGGGATGACGGCCGCTACGCGGCGGGCCACGCTGGTTCCCGTGGGAACCGGTGTCTGGGCGATCACCGTACGATCGTGCGCGTACTGAGCCTGCAACGGGCTTGCTCGGATTCAGCCCGGCGCGGCGGGTGGTCGTGCCCGCGCGGGATGCGCAGGGCGACTGATCCGCGATTGGCTCAGACCCTGGTCGCGAACTGACGCTCTGATCGCGCCTGCCGCTGACGGCCCGCCGTGAAATCCTCCCGAGTCGCCGAAAGAACCGCGGTAGCGTTCGAATCCGTGTCCGATCATGCGGACAATCGCGGTATGAATTTCCAGCCCCGACGTGCCGTGAAACGAACCCGGTCGTACCGACGCCGTATTTTCGTTCGTGCGGGGTCCGTGCGATCCGGGCAGCGCCGGCCGCAAGGGATATCGCACAATCGACCCGGGTGCATGGACGCGCGGTGAGCATGGCGCCACCGGACCGGAAAATCCTGCTCGGTGCCGCCGGCGCAATTGTCGCGGTTTATCTCGGCGGCCAGGCCTGGGGGGAAATTGCCTACCGGTATTTTCGCCACCAGTGTGACACCCGGGCGGGGGAGTTCATCTACCGGACGGTGGAGAACGTTGCCGGCATTGTCCAACTGCGGGCGCGGGATCCGCGGGATTATTTCGATCGGGTGCGCAAGGGGGACATCCCGGAGGATCCGTTCGGGCATACGAACACGGAGGCACAGAATCCCTGGTGGCCGCTGATCGGCGGGCGTGATTCGGGCAACGCTTACGATTTTTTCGAAACGACGGTCGCACCCGACAAGGCGCTTCAGGCGTACCGTAGTTTCCGCTTCGAAAACGAACCGGAATTTACCGGCGCGAAGTACTGGATCTATCGCCGCGCGTATGCGTCGGCCGATGACGCGAACCACAACAATATTACGGCGGCGCAAACGCCAACCATCCGCAGCCGGTACGGCTTCACGTGGCGTCAGTTGCGCGGTTTCTGGGACCGGGTATTCGGTGTCTGGGGCGGCGAACTGATCGCGATCGATCTGGCAACGTCGGAGGAACTGGCCGTCAGGCGCGGGTTCATCCTGTGGGCGACGTTGTCGGACAGAGCAGCCATTTGCCCGCGCGACAAGGGCGACAAGCGGTTTGCAATCTTCATGAAGAAAGTGCTCAAACCGCGTTCGGTCGCAAAACCCTAACCACCGGAATTCGCGATGAACAACATAAAAACCTGGTACGAATTCGTGCTTGCACAAATGGCGTCGGACAGCTATCTGGACGACCCCTCGGAGTCCGATCCCCGGGCCGAACCGTTCGACTTCAAGCTCGAGGCCGATCTGCAGATTCGGTTGCGCAACGGAGCGAATCATTACAACCATGTTGAGCAGCAGGAACGGGATGGGCATCCGTTGAGCGCGACCCGGATGACCACGCGGATGGCGCAGGACTTCGTCGATATCTGGGAGGTCATCGACCATGTTCCGAACACGACGAGCGGTTTCTCGGCCACGGTGCTCAAACACAAAGTTACCGGCACGTACACCTTGTCTTTCCGCAGCACGGAATCGAAGAACGCGATCGACGGTGGTGACGTCGAACGCGACAGTTTCAACGGCGCCAACGGACAGATCGGTTCGCTGGGTTTCGCCTGGGGTCAGCTGCGCGACATGGAGAACTACTATCAGCAGCTGAAATCCGGCACGCTCGCCACCGGCAATGCCGACGATGGTGAGGCGCTGGCGACAGCGCTGGCGGGCGGGCGAATCAATATCACGGGTTACTCTCTCGGCAGCCATCTCGCGCAAGTGTTCACGCTGCTGCATCCCGATGCTGTTGCACACGCCTACACGTTCAATGGTGCGGGCATCGGAACGATCGCGAACCTCGATCCGTTGACGGAATACGGACCGGCGATTCTCGAGCGCATCGACACGCTGAACGCGGTTATGGCGGATCCGTCCGGCTATGTCGACCGTTTCGACGGCGAGGCGTTGGTGAGCATCGCCGACGCGTTGGCGGGTGGTATGTTCGTGGACGTGGTGGCCGGCTCCCCGTTCACGGCGGCAATGCTCGAATACGTCGCCGCACTAAGAAATGCGCTTTTCGCGGAGTCCCCGCCGGAGCGGGTGTACGACGATCCGTTCTTCAAGCTCGCCTTGTCCGTTTTACCCGACGACACGACGGGGGCTTCGGCGGTCGGGATCCTCGAATCCGTCAACTACACGCGCGAACGCATCACGCCGCACGAAAGGATAACTAACCTCTACGGTCATTCGTTTTCCGGCGAGCGCGTACTCGACGAAGTGACCGCGGGTGCGGGTCAGCTTTTCGGCAGCTACCTGCCGATCTACATCGAGGATCAGCCGCTGCTCGCCACCGATGTCGACCTGTTGCCGCCGTCCTTCGATGCGATCTTGCGCAGTTTCGGCCCGACGCACAGTATCGCCCTCGTCGCCGATTCACTTGCGGTGATGGATCTGTACGCGGCCATCGATCCGTCGCTCGGGTCCGACGGCCCGTCCGCAACGCCGCCCATGCGTCTGAATCGCCTGTTCGAGTCGATGACAAACACGCGCGCGCGCCTGCTCGTGTCACCAAGGAGCGAAGGCAATACGCTGGAGGTGGCGCTCGACAGTCTCGGTCATCTCGTGCTGGGCGCTGACTGGCAACCCACCGCGTGGAATGCCGCGCCGGGCGCGTACGCCGACCTCGAAGCGCGTGATGCGTTCTACGCCCACGTTGAGCGCCTGCGCGACGCGCTGTTTCAGGACGGTACGCTAAAGCCGGCCTACGCCGGGCTGAAGATCCTGTCCCTTGCGGAGTTTGATGCGGCGACGCTGGCAGCACGGGCGCAGACGGAAGTCGCGTATCGTTACGCCTTGCGCCGCCTGAACCCGTTTGTCATTAGCGGCAACGACGCGATCTACGCACAGCACGAACCGGATGGTCACGGGCAAAGCGGCGTGGTCGAGGCCGGGCCGTACAGCGCCGCCTACTGGTTCGACCGGGCCAGTTTCCTGCTCGGACTCGCGGATGCGAATACCCACTCGCGAGCCACTCCCGACGGCGAGGCTGTCGTGTTGTCAGGCGCCGATCTTGATTACCTTGATGTGACAAGCGGCAAGGTACTGCATGAAGCGTCACCGTTGCGGATAACCGTACAGCGGGCAAATGACGATCTCGTTTTGCACGACGGTACCGCTGATCGGGTCGCGCGGGTGACGTTCTCGGATGGCGCCACGGTTGCGGGATCAAGTCGTCCGGATCGCCTGTACGGCGCGGATGCCGCGAATACGCTCATTGGCAAACGCGGCGACGACCGCCTCGAGGGCGGTGATGGCGACGATACGCTTTATGGCAACGCGCCAGGCGATGGCGACGATGGCGTTGCGGATCTGCTGTACGGTGGCCGCGGCGCGGATACCTATTATGCGGATTTCCGCGACGTGATCGATGACCTCGATGGCATCGGCACGGTGGTGCTGGGCGACCATCGACTCGCGGCGGGGTATCGGGAACTTCAGAATCCCGCGCACACCTACACGAGCCAGGACGGCCGTTACACCTACCGGCACGACCCGGCTGCCCGCACCCTGACGGTAACGGTCGGGAACAGCGATCCGTTCGCGGCGCTGACGATTGTGAATTTCAGCAACGGCGATCTCGGCATCTCGCTGCACGAAAATCCGCAACCGACAGACGCCCGCTTTTTCGGATCGGCGGCGCATGACACGATCAGCGTCAACGCGGC
>CAXBJY010000161.1:0-4944 GCA_963976285.1 uncultured Gammaproteobacteria bacterium | reverse complement strand
TCCAGTACGAGGCTGCGGGCGCTCGGCGTTGTCCGTGGTGTCGACATTACTCGCCCTGCCAGCCCGAATGCGCCAGCAGCAAACGCAACGGCAGGCGCTGCAGCAACCGCTCGCGGTGCCCCGGCGCCACGTCGCGCCAGAGTGCGAGGTTCGCCTCGGGCCGCGCCTCGAGCAGGTTTGCAAACAGGGTCGCCTCGAGCAGGTAGGCGGACAGTCCGGAGTCGCCGGCGAACGTCTCGCGCAAAACAGCGGCATTGTCGCGCACCGCGGCAGCATCGCCGACGGCGAGTGCCCGCACGAAGCGCAGGGCCGGGTCGGATGCATCGCACGCACCGTGCCCGCCAAGCATCGCCGCGAGCCGATCCCGGCGCGCCGCATCCAGCTGCGGAAACACGCGTCGCGCAAATTCGAGCAGGTCGCGCTGCCGCGGCAGCGCGGTACCACACCCGGTTACACGCGCCAACAGCGCCGCACCCAGGCGGCGCACGTCATCCGGCAGGCGCGCGGCGGCGTCTGCGTCGTCGTCGATGAACCAGGCGTACACGTTCACCGCAATCAACAGATCCGTCGTCGACCCCGTTGGCGCCGCGACCGGCGTCGTGAGTTCACCGACCCGTTCCACGTGACCTCCGAACAGGTCGCGCAGCGGCACACTCGCGGACGTAACGCGCAGCAGCGCGGAAGCACGCGCACCGCGATAGCGGGCGGCGGCACTGCCGAGGTCGAGATAGGGGTAGAAATCCGAGTTCGCGGGCAGCGGGAAACTGTTCATCAAAGGCATCAGTACTCGTTCGTTGCCGACGCGCCGCGCGAGCAAATCGCTGTCACTGGCGATGTCGATCCGGCTGAGCAGTGCACGTGCGGCAGGCACGTCGAACAGCGCCTCGCCGCGATCCGCGGACAGGCTCTCCGGCGCTGCGACAATCAGCATATTACCGGAGCCGGTATCATAGACCACGAACTCGCCGAATACGGATCCCAGCGCCTTGAACACGCTCGCAACGAGCGCCGCGTCGATTTCGTAGGTCTGCATCCATTGTGCGAAAACGCCGCCTTCGGCGAGGTGACGGGCGACGAGATGATAGAACTCCGTTGAGAACAGACCCGCCACCCCGCTGACCCAGGGGTTCGACGGCTCGGAGACGATCACATCATATTCGTGGTGACCGCTCGTGAGCACCGTGCGTGCGTCGTTGATCACGATTCGACTGCGGGGATCATCGAAAGCACGAGCGACGGCGGGCAGGAAACGGCGGGCACCGGTCACCATTGCCGCTTCGATTTCGATCGTATCAACGCGTTCGATGTGCGGGCTCGCGAGGATGGCATGCGTACTCTGTCCCGAACCGATGCCGATCATCGCAACGGTTCGGGCCTCGGGATGGGCGATCAACGGCAGCAGACCGGTAAGGATTTGCGTCGTTTCATCGCGCGACGGCGCCTTTTCGGGATCGAATTCGATACTCGCATCCGGCTTGCCGTTCGTCGACAGCACACGCAGCGTTTCGTCAATGTGCATCACCGTCACGGATGACGTCTTGCCGTCACGACGCAACGTGACTGCGGCCTCCGGCCCGATTTCGGCAACGCCGGTACGGTAGACACCAGCTGCCATCTTGCGCGGATCGACGTCGACGAACATCACCGAAAACACGAACAGTCCGACCACGGCGACCGCGAGCGGCGCGAGAACCCCGCGTTCGGTACGCGGCAACCAGCGCGCGAGCAGCACGGCGCCGATGACGAGGTCGATGGCCGCGCCGGCATACAGCGCGCGTTCGAGATTCAGCGCGGGAATCAACACATGCACGGCCACGATCACACCGATGATCGCGCCGACGGTATTACTCGCGTAGACCCGACCAACACTGCGCTCGCCGTGCTGCGCCGAAATCAGCGCGTGCGTGATCAGAGGCAGCGTCATGCCGGCACAGATCGTTACCGGAAGCATGATCAACAGGGCAATCGCGTGACTCGTGAGCGTAAACGCGACATAGCCAGACTGGGTTTTCGCGAGTGTCAGCATCGCCGCGGACATCAGCGAAAAACTCGCGTCGTAGAACATAACCGTCGCGAGCGCGAGCGTCCCCATCGCCAGCTGGATAAAGCCGAGCACCGCCAGTGGATGTCTGATCGAACCGATGTAGCGCCGGATCCAGGCGCTGCCTAGCGCAAGACCGAGGATGAACGCACTGAGCATCAGTTCGAATGAGTGCGTACTCGCGCCGAGGACCATCGCGAGCAGACGCAACCAGACGACCTCGTAGATAAATGACGCCGCCCCCGTACCGAGCGCAACAATGAGCATGACCGCGCCGAAGCCGGAGCGAACCGCGGCGGCAGGCGCCGCCGGCGCTTTCGCGCGTGACCGCAACGGGAGACCGCGCGCGAACAACACACCGGCGAGCCCGAGCGCAACCGCGAAATTCAGCGTAGCGGCCACCCGGATCGTCCCCGGGAGACCAACCCGGGCGAGCAGGACGAACCCGCTGACGAGGATCCCGATCGCCGCGCCGAGGCTGTTGACGAAATACAGTGACGCGATCGTGCGCCCGGCCCCGGCCGGCACCCGCTGCAACAAACCAACCGTCATCAGCGGAAACGTCATACCGAGCAGCAGTGACTGCGGCAGGATCAGCGTTGCGCCGAGCACGGTCTTGGCGGTCTCCGCGCTGGCCGTGCCATCGAGCCCCGGGAACAGGTTCGAATAGGCGAACTGCGTGACGCCGAGGTACACGTCGTGGAACACGAAGCCCGCGATCCCGATCAGGATCTCGACGGCAATGTAGATTTTCAGCAGGTCGTAGACCCGGGCATCGAACCGCGATGCGAGCCACGCGCCGCACGCCATTCCGCCCATGAACATCACGAGAACGAGCGTTTGCGCGTACGCCGCATGCCCGAGAAACAGCTTCAGGTAATGCGACCAGATCGACTCGTAGATGATGCCGGCAAAGCCGGACAGCGCGAACAGCACGAGCATGACGCGCGTCGAAACCGCCGGCACGCGGCTCACCGGGCGAGACCCCGGATTGAATGCCCGCGACGGCGCCGGCTACGGGGGTAGCGTTGCGGGGTTCCGCGTCCGCGTCGCGGCAGCGCGCGTTTACCCGGCACTCATTTCGAGCAGCATGTCGTTCATACGTTTGACGAACGCCGCCGGGTCGTCGAGTCGCCCGCCCTCGGCGAGCAGCGCCTGCTCGAACAGCATCGCGGCCCAGTTACCGAGCTTGTGTTCATCGGTTTCACGCTCGAGGCGCTGCACGAGCGGATGCTTCGGATTGACTTCGAGGATCCGCTTCGCCTGCGGCAAACTCTGACCGGATGCTTTGAGGATCCGCTCGAGGTTCGCGCTCATGTCGTTGTCGTCCGACACGAGGCACGCCGGCGAAGATGTCAGCCGGGCCGTGGCGCGCACATCCTTGACCGAGTCACCGAGCGCGCTTTTGATTTTTTCGATCACCGCGGCGTTGTCCGTCGCTGGTTCCGCGTCGTCGCCTTCCTCCGCGTCCTTGTCGTCGCCGGGCAGGTTCAGTTCTCCGTGCAGGATCGATTTCAGTGGCTTGCCGTCGAACTCGCTCAAATGCGTCGTGACCCATTCGTCCACCGGATCGCACAGCAACAGGACTTCGATGTTCCGGTCGTTGAAAATTTCGAGATGCGGACTGTGGCGCGCGGTCGCGAGCGTCTCCGCGGTCAGGAAGTAGATCGCCTCCTGCCCTTCGACCATGCGCGAGACGTAGTCTTCGAGTGATACATCGGCGACGTCGCCGGTACTTTGCGTACTCGTAAAACGCAGGAGCTTCGCGATCTGCTGCTGGTTCGCGGCGTCTTCGACGACGCCTTCTTTCAGTACGCGGCCGAAGTTTTGCCAGAAATCCGCGTAATGCTCGCCTTTCGCGATCTGCTCGAACAGGCCGAGAATTTTTTTCGTCGACGCCGCGCGGATCGAATCGATCGCCTTGTTGTGCTGCAGAATTTCGCGCGAGACGTTCAGCGGCAGGTCGCTCGCGTCAACGATACCGCGCATGAAACGCAGATAGTTCGGCAACAACTGCTCGGCATCGTCCATGATGAACACGCGCTGCACGTAGAGCTTCACGCCGTGGCGCGCATCGCGATCGAACAAATCGAACGGCGGCCGCGACGGCACGAAAAACACCGTCGTGTAATCGAGCTTGCCTTCGGCTTTCGTGTGCACCCAGTCCATCGGGTCTTCGAAGTCGTGCGCAATATGCTTGTAAAACGCCTTGTATTCGTCGTCCGTGATGTCCTTCTTATTGCGGGTCCACAGGGCGGTTGCGCTGTTGACGGTCTCGAAACCGGTTGCGTCATCGCCCTCTTTCGGCATCTTGATCGACGTGGCGATATGGTCGGAATAGCGCTTGATGATGCTGCGCAGACGATAACCGTTCGCGAATTCGGTGGCATCGTCCTTCAGATGCAGCACGACTTCCGTGCCCCGCTTCTTGAGTTTCACGGTCTCGACCGTGAATTCGCCCTTGCCATCGGATTCCCAGCGTACGCCCTCGTCTTCGGGCAAACCCGCGCGACGGGACGTGACGACGACTTTGTCGGCGACGATATAGGCGGCGTAGAAACCCACCCCGAACTGCCCGATGAGTTGCGAGTCGGTTTGCGCATCGCCGCTCAAGTGACTGAAAAATTCTTTCGTGCCGGATTTTGCGATCGTACCGAGATGTTCAATCGCTTCATCGCGGGACATCCCGATGCCGTTGTCCCGAACCGTCACGGTTTGCAGTTTTTCGCTGAAATCGACCGTGATTTCGAGTTCGCTGTCACCTTCGTACAGGGAGTCGTCCGTCAGCGCGGCGAAACGCAGCTTGTCGGCGGCATCGGACGCATTGGAGACGAGTTCGCGCAGGAAGATCTCGCGATTGCTGTACAGCGAATTGATCACGAGATTCAGGAGCTGGTTGACTT
>CAXBJY010000160.1:0-5048 GCA_963976285.1 uncultured Gammaproteobacteria bacterium | reverse complement strand
ATGCTTCCCTCCTGTGGGAATGATGGCTCAAAACACAGAATTTGTTACACCCCCCTCAATGGCGGCAGCTCATCGAAGTCTTCGAGAGCTCGCACCCAAAGCTCGCCGAGTTGATGAGCGAAGCCGAGCACGACGTGCTCGCCTACAAGACGTTTCCGCGGGAACATTGGTCGCAGCTGCATTCCACGAATCCGCTGGAACGATTGAACAAAGAGATCAAACGACGAACGCGTGTCGTTGGGATCTTCCCGAACGACGCTGCCATCGTCCGCCTGGTCGGCGCCATGATGCTCGAGCAAAACGATGAGTGGGCGGTGACCCGTCGCTACATGACGCTGGAGACTATCGGGACTGTGTGCGACGATCAGAACGTCGACGTCGCTAAGCTGGCGGCGTTATAACCGAACACGACCCCGTTCGTGGAGATGGATTTACACCACCTACGGGGACGCTACCTTTCTGTTCCCCTGCGGCGGTCGCCGCCGGGATTACCCCGGCTCTTCCTATGTGCTCCGTCAACGAATTCATGCCCTTTTTTGCTCTTTGCCTGTTCTTCGACGGATGCCGCCGGCATTGGCAAATAGTTTTATTTATTAATCCATGTAGTCAATTGAGGAAAACCACATGAAGTACGTGAAGTTGTTTACCGTAACGACATTGCAGGAAACCGGATCGGTATCCCGGCGACATCTAAAACAAAGACCTCGATCGCTACAGACATCTCTGCTCAAGGCTGTGCTTGCAGGTGTATTGGCGACTGCGGCTCCCCTGGCCACGGCCGAGATCATCACCGATATCTGGCACGCGAATATTACCTCGGTCGTGAACACATCCGCATTTTCGGTCGGTGACAGCGTGAGCTGGACAGTGACCTATGATGATGCCTCCACATCATCGCACTACTACGGCGATGGTACCGATGGTATGGCCGGCACAGCCGACGACACTTTGCTCGGTGCCATTAACGTATCCGGCACCTATAGCTTCTCCGCAGACACGGTGACGGATATCTCTTCGATCGTCAGCCAGATGGTCGCCGGGATCGCGGATTTCAACTCGTTCTACGATTTCAACTCAATCAACTACGATCGACTCTACACGCAAGCTACTAACGGCAGAATGTACAACGACCTCGTACACGATCACATAACGTTCTTTGCGCGTTCAGACGGAGCCTCCACCAACTACCTGTCGCTGCACTACAATCCCGTTGGTCTCAATAACTATAAGTCCAGCGTCATCAGTTTCGGGAATTACACGATAGAACGTAACGTAAGTCTCCCAACCAACGACGGCGACGTTCCGGAACCCTCTGACCTGAGTTTGCTGGTGGCGGGTCTGGCTGGATTGAGTACGGTACGCCGACGGAAAAAGAACAACAGCTTATAGCGAGGTAAGGCTTTTCAGTAAGTCCTGCTGCGGCGCTTTGCTGTTTCGGCCGCAAGACGTCGCGCAGGACCGTTTACCCCTTTATAAGTAGCAGGGATCTCCAGAGTCCGCGTTCAATATTTTGTCCTGCTACAGAAGTCGGCCCCGGGAATTGGGCACGCTGATAAATGTCGCCCCGGTTAAACTGCCAGCCTGACAGCACCACAGTACAGGCTGTCGGGCGTACGCCGGCCGAGTGATTGGTGGCGTCGATCAACGTGGTAATAGTTGTTGGAGCCGGGGGCAGTTCACCTAACTCGAATGGAGAGTCGGCGCGTTGTGGTTCTCAGAATAAGTAAACTGACCCTGGACCTTCGAATCTTTGCAGTCTCGTCGCACGAGCCCGATGCTCTCAGGCACCATCGTCGTCAGATATCCGCACTTCCATATCGAGGTGAGTGCTGGCGTTCAGCGAGTTTGTGATCAGGCAGGCGTGCTCCGCCTTCTCGAGCAAACGCCGGGCTTTTTGCTCGTCTGTTCCGCGCGGTACATCGAGCACGACTCGCAGTGAAAACTCCGTGAATTGAGTTGTTCTATCGACACGATCAAGGACACCGTCAACCTCGCAGCTCAACGACACCCAGGGCAACTTCGATGCCCGGGCTATGGCTTTGAACGTCAGGAGAAAGCAATCGGCGACCGCAGCGACCAACAGCGTTTCCGGCGACCAGCGATCACCCGGACCGCCAAACTCGGCAGGCGGCGCGGATTCAATCCGCTCCAGCCCCGCACTCGTGATATCAACGTATTCCGCGGTTGTTGTGGTGGCCGTTACGGCATAGCGATGGGGGAGGTCTTGCATCTTCACTCCTGTTGGTCCTCGTATTGGCACCCATCCGCTTGAGCAAGTCGATGGTGACGCCGACGCAGGATTCGTTGCTTGTTGAAATGACCGTACGAATCATCGAGGCCAGGACGGCATCGGCGTAGTCGGAGTTTCCCTTAGCCGCACTGCGGAAAGTACGTAAGGACACCGCTCGAAATGAAAGGATATCCGGGGACCGCTCACTTAATTCGAATCGAGTCGAGAATCGGCACCGTGTGGTTTTTCGATGAGTAAACTGTCGCTCGAACGCCCCGGCCTGACTGTCGCCGCGCGAGGTTCTGATGCAGATCAATCCGCACGCCCGCGGCGGCGAACAGGATGAGCGATGGGAATCATCCGAGGCTGGATGGTCAGTCTCCCGGGCCTGGTCCCGGTTCTGACCGTTGCAGCGGTAACTGCGGTGTCAGTGTAGGCCGTGCATCGCGTTGTCGCGCTTCGGTTCTCCGCCCACGTGGAGAACAAACTGCCGCAGCAACTGTTCGTGGTCATCCTGCTCGCGTTCGGCGTCATCGTCGGCGTCCTTGTGTTGGCAACCACCGACCAGGCGAAGAGTCAGCTGTCGAGCCGGTTCGGTCTGCGGCTCACCGCGATCACTGCCTTCTCATCGACGAAGCGGGTCGCGAATGCGATGGCCGGCCTCATGCAGATTTCGCATACGACCGCGAGCATCAACGATCGTATTGACAGTCGTACCGGGTGGCGCAGCGTTGTTGTCTGGCACCGCACGGTCCGTGCCCTTTGTTGATGCCAGTGGAGCCGGCAAGCTGCGGTTTGATCAGCGCTTTCCCGACATTACCCCGTTTGAAGAGATCTCGGCCGGGATTATTGCCGAATCGCTATACACGGATGTCAGCGCGGCAACGTTCGATGGCGATGCCACCGGGGATCATGATTTTGACAGCATTGATGATGGGGAGACGGGGCTCGCGGCGGCAGCCTCATCGTTCAATTCGACAACTGCGGAACTCGCCGATGCCGCGGCCAATGATCGTATTTGTCAATGCGCTGGCACAGACCGACTATGACGCCCAGGCGTGTACGGATGCGGTGCGACAAGACGTGTTCGAAAAACGCGGGGATGGAATCCTGACGCTTCAAATACGCTACGAACCGGAGCTCGCAACCGAATTTGATATGCCCGCAGACGCAGTCGCGTACACACTCGTATCGATGCAAGCGACGGCCTTTCCGGATCCTGGATCGGCATTCCCCTGGCCGCTGAATCATCTGTCATTGCTCGTCCCCCCCCCGGCTGAGTATAGCCCGAAACGTTCAGGTGTCCGGCCGGCGATTCGGGTTCCCGGCGAAATGTCGATGCGCCGCGCGAATGGTCCACGCCAGGTAGCTGCCGGAACGGGCTGGGACCCGGGGTCGGACCCGTTCATCCGGCTGATTCACGCAGGCGTTACCCCCACAACACCGTGTGCAAGCCTGCCTTGACCGAATATTGTCCTGTGATTTCCGGCTTTCAGTATCGCGTTCCAAATGGCGGTGACCCCGGCGCCCCGCCAAGGGCCCTTGTTTTGAATGTGATTATCGTTCACGGTCGAGGATTCGACATTTGGGCTGTAGTTTCACAGGAGCAGGGTGGGCCGACCCCGGGGGCCCTCTGAATGCCCGGGAAGCCTGGAGCGCTCCCGGGCATATTTACAGAGGCGACGCCGATAAGCTCGACGACGACGGCCCGATCGCTGTTGCCCCGTCCAGCGCCGGCAATGCCGGCACGGCTCGCTTGGTTGGCAACGCAGGCGCTCACCGGCAACCGCGAGGGGAACAATTCAATGAAAGTAGGTGTTTTTTCAATTCAACCCGATGCGAATTCGGATCCGGCGATCGTGGCGCAACACGCGGAAGCGCTCGGTTTCTCGTCTTACTGGGTGCCGGATCACATCATCTTGCCGGTGAATTACAGCGATCCTTATCCGGGCGCGGCACCGGGCACCCCTGAGCCCGCTTACCTCTGGCAAATGCCCGATCCCTTGATCGCACTGACGCGGGCGGCAACGGCAACATCGACGATTGAGCTGGGCACGGCTGTTCTGCTGGTGCCCGAACGCCATCCGCTGCACCTCGCCAAAGAGGTTGCGTCGCTGGATGCGTATAGCGGCGGACGGTTTCATTTCGGCATCGGTGCGGGATGGTGCAAAGAGGAATCGGAAATCCTCGGTGGCGATTTCGAGCATCGCTGGACCCAGGTCCGGGAAGCCGTTGCCGTGATGAAAGCAGCCTGGACTCAGGACGAATCAGAGCATCACGGAAAATACTACGATCACCCACCCGTGCGTTGTTTCCCGAAACCCGTGCAACGACCGCATCCACCGATTTATCTGCCGAGTATTATTTTCGGCGGCAAGTGGGCCGAACGGGTTTTTCGTCGCATCGTGAAATGGGCGGACGGGTGGATCCCCGTGGTGTCAGATCCGCAGATGATCGCGGACGGGCGCAAGCAGATCGAGGATTTCTGCGCGGAGTACGGCCGCGATCCGAAGGAGATTCGGATCACCGTGATCGGCGGTGATGGTCAGTATCGGGATCAGGAACAATACGAGGCGCTGGAAGACGCGGGCGCTCAGCACCTGACGATATGGTTGCAGAGCCACAACACGGCGGACATGCAGCGGGAACTCGATTCGCTCGCAAAAGACGTTTTTCGTTAAGGTTCAGGGATCCCGGGGCAGGGTGAGGCTCCAAGTTGGAATCGGTTGTTCTCAAACTGGGTAAATGGATATCCCACATGCCCTTGAACCGCCCCGGGATTTTCGGAGGCTCAATTCTTTGAGAGGATTGAGTCATG
>CAXBJY010000159.1:0-5221 GCA_963976285.1 uncultured Gammaproteobacteria bacterium | reverse complement strand
ACGACAGTAATCCGTAGTCATGCAGGACGCCGCGCATCTCGTCGGTCACGGTGCCAAGATCCTCGCCGATGACGACGCACCCGGCACGTACGCTTTCCAGCGCCAGGATCGCGAGTAAATCACGCACCGGGTAGCGCACGTATGCACCCTCGACGGCGCTCATGCCGTCCGGTACCCAGAACAGCCGTTGCAGGCCGATGACGTGATCGATGCGCAGGGCGCCGTTCGCGCGCATGTTCGCGCGCAGCGTTGCAATGTAATGCGCGTAGGCGCTGTCGACGAGGTGATCCGGCAACCACGGTGGCAGCCCCCAGACCTGGCCCTGCAGATTGAAATCATCCGCCGGCGCGCCGATGCTGATGTCCCGGGCATACGCTTGCGGCGCCGACCACACGTCGCCACCGAACGCATCGCTGCCGACAGCGAGGTCGCCATACAGGCCGATCCGCATCCCGCTCGCGCGCGCCGCGGCACGGACCTGCCCGAGTTGCTCGCTCAGCAACCATTGCAGGTATTCGTGAAACTCGACCTCGATCCGGTGTGCATGCGCGAATTCCGCGACCGCCGCGGAATCCGGATCGCGGAACGCCGCCGCCCAATCCGTATCGCCGAGCTTCTCATGCAGGACTTCGAATATGGCGTGGCGGCGCAACGCCGGACCCTGTGTGCGCTGAAAGTCCCGGAACAGTGCCGCGCGCGCCGTGTCGTGCGCGAGATGGCGGGCGCGAAACTGCGTATAGATCACCCCGAGTACGGCGCGCTTCAGTTTCGCCACGGCGACGTAGTCGACGAGTTCCGCGTCGCGCAGGCGTTGCAGTTCGCGCTGGAAATCCGTCGCCGCGACCATCGCCACGGCATCGGCGCAGACGCTGAAGTCCGCCACGGCTTCCACCTCGAGATACAGCGGATTCGCGAAGCAACGGGCGGACGGACTGTACGGGCTCGATCGCTCCGGCGCATCGAAGTACAGCGCATGCAGCGGGTTGATCGCGATCAGATCGGCGCCGAGCTCGCCGAACAGGCGCGCCGCGCGGGCGAGGTCGCCGAGATCGCCGATCCCCCAGTTGCGCGCCGAGCGTACGCCGTAGAGCTGCAGCGCAATTCCCCACGGGCGCCCGCGACCCGACGCCGCGGGTGGTGGCGCATGACAGGCTTTCGGGGTGACGATGAGCCGGGTCCGGACGCTGCCGTGCGCGTTCGTGAACATCGCTTCATGGTAGCCGGGCGGCAACGTGAACGGCAGGCAAAACTCGCACCGGCGGCGGTGCTGGCCGGCGACGGTCGCCTCTTCGATCAGTGCCTGCGCCGCGGGGATCAGCTCGCCGGTGGTTTCGTGCCCGTGTTCCGTGCGGACGCGCCACGCGACGGGATCGTCCGCGGCGTCCGCGGCATAAACGAGTGGCACGCCCGTCGTTGTATCTTCGCGCAGTACGCACACGGGCGGCGCGAGCGTCAGCCAGCGCGCCTCGTGGCGCGCGCGCAATGCCGTTTCCAGCGCGTGTTCGTCGCTGCTGTCGATGCCCATCGCGGCCAGCAGGCGGCGCGCGGTGTCTTCGCCGAGCGCATGCCACGTGCCCCAGATATCGTGATACCCGGCCTCGATGCCGCACGCTTGTGCCAGCCGGGCGAGCAGGGACTCGGGGTTCATCGGCGGGGATGCAGGACGTAGAGCGCGCGCGGCTCGACGGACAAGCTGCGCAATACGCCCGCAGGTGCCGGCACCGTGGCGAGTTCACACAACCAGCCGTCGAACGCGCTGCCATCGGGCAGCACGAACTCACACGGCTGCTCGCCGGCGTTCATGACGACGAGGACGATATCTTCCGTGGCGTCCGCGGCACCCGCGGCCGCTTCCGCGTACAGCACCCCGAGACAACGCCGGGCCGGGTCCTGCCAGTCGCCTGCGCTCATCGTCGCGCCGTCGCCGCGCAGCCACTCGATATCGGCGAAATCGCCGAGGCTCGTGCGTTCCTCCCCGTGCGCGAATTCCGTGCGACGCAATACCGGGTGACGCGCGCGCAGCGCGATCAACTCGCGCACGAACGCGAGCAGTTCACGCTCGCGCTCCGCGCCGGCCCAGTCGAGCCACCCGGTCTCGTTGTCCTGGCAGTACGCATTGTTGTTACCGGACTGGCTGTGGCCGATCTCGTCGCCGGCAAGCAGCATCGGCGTCCCTTGCGCGAGCATGACGCAGGCGAGCAGGTTGCGGCGTTGCCGATCGCGCAGCGCGCGCACCCCGGGATCGTCGCTCGGTCCCTCGACCCCGTAGTTCGCGCTGAAGTTCTCGTGGTGGCCGTCGCGATTGGATTCGCCGTTCGCGAGATTGTGGCGTTGCGTGTAACTGACGACATCCGTGAGTGTGAAACCGTCATGACTCGTGACGAAATTCACGCTCGCGAACGGCCCGCGGGCCGGGTGTCCGAACACGTCGCCGGAACCATGCAGGCGTCGCGCGAACTCCGGCAGGGCACCCGGGTCGCCGCGCCAGTAGCTGCGCACGGCGTCGCGGAACCGATCGTTCCATTCGGCCCATTGCGGCGGGAAGCCGCCGAGGCGGTAGCCGTTCGGCCCGAGGTCCCAGGGCTCCGCGATCATTTTGCAGTGTTGCAGCACCGGGTCGTCGGCGATGGCGCGCAGGAACGGCGCCTCGACGGAGAATTCGCCATCGACGCGTGCGAGGGTCGTGGCGAGATCGAAGCGAAAGCCGTCGACCCCGATGTCGTCCGCCCAGTAGCGCAGACTGTCGAGCGCAAGCGTGCGTACGGCCGGGTGATCGAAGTTCAGCGTGTTGCCGCAACCGGTGAAATCGACGTACTCGCGCAGTTCGCCGGGCGCGAGGCGGTAGTAGCTGAGATTGTCGATGCCGCGGAAACTCAGCGTCGGCCCGGTGCGGTTGCCTTCCGCCGTGTGGTTGAACACGACGTCGAGTACGACTTCGATGCCCGCATCGTGCAGCGTGTCGATGGCGCGGTGAATGCACGACAGCGTGCCGTCATCGAGATAGCGGCTCTGCGGGGCGAAATAATTCAGCGTGCTGTAGCCCCAGTAATTGCTGAGCCCCTGCCTGACGAGAAAATGATCGTCGGCGAACGCGTGTACCGGCAGCAGTTCAACGCACGTAATGCCGAGCGCGCGCAGGTATTCCACGACGGCACGATCGGCGAGACCGGCAAACGTGCCGCGCACCTTTTCCGGCAGTTCGGGGTGGCGCATCGTGAATCCGCGCACGTGCATCTCGTAGATCGTCGTATCGGCCCATGCGGTCGCGGGCCGGTGGACATCCCGGCGCCGGGTGTGCGGGTCGATGACCACGCCTTTCGGCATGCCGGGCGCGCTGTCGCGCGTATCGAAACTCAAATCCTCTCGCGCATCATCCTGGCGGAATCCGTAACTCGCATCGGACCAGACGAGATTACCGGCGAGCAGACGGGTATACGGATCGATCAGCAACTTGTGCGCATTGAAACGGTGTCCCGCTTCCGGCGCGTAGGGACCGTGCACGCGATAGCCATAGCGTTGTCCCGCCCCGATCCCCGGCACGAACCCGTGCCATACACCGTCGCGACAATCGGGCAGCGTCAGGCGCGCGGTTTCGTCGCGCCCGTCGCGATCGAACAAACACAGTTCGACCCGTTCGGCGTGCGCGGAGTACAGGGCGAAATTCACCCCCCCATCGCGGCAGCTCGCACCAAGTGGCGCGGGCAATCCGTGGCGTATCGCTTCAGGCATCCGGCACGCCGGGCAGAATCGGGTGCACGGCCTCGAGCCCCCAGATGTCGTCGTTGTATTCCGTGATCGTACGGTCGCTCGAGAAGCGGCCGCTCGCAGCGGTATTGCGGATGCTCATATCGAGCCAGCGATCGCGATCGCGGTACGCCGCGGCCGCGTCGGACTGGGCGCGCACAAAGCTGCCGAAATCCGCGGCCGTCAGCCACGGGTCGTGGGGATCGCGGATCGAGGCGATCAGGGGGGCGAAAATACCCGGTTCGAACTGGTTGAAATGGCCGCTCTCGATCAGGCTCATGACTTCACCGAGTTGCGGATCGGCGTCGATGATCGCGTCCGGATTGTACTGCGCGCGCGTGGCCGCAACCTCGTCCGCGTCGAGGCCGAACAGGAAGAAATTTTCCGCGCCGACGGCATCGAGGATCTCGATGTTCGCGCCGTCACGCGTCCCGATCGTGACCGCACCGTTCATCATCAGTTTCATGTTGCCGGTGCCGGAAGCTTCCTTGCCGGCGGTTGAGATCTGCGCGGACAAATCGGCCGCCGGGCAGATCAGTTCCATCGCGCTGACGGAGTAGTCGGGAAAAAACACGAGCTTGAGCCGCCCCGCGGTTGCCGCATCCGTGTTGATCACACGCGCCACGTTGCTGATCAGCTTGATGATGAGTTTTGCCTGTACGTACCCAGGCGCGGCCTTGCCGCCGATCAACACGCAGCGCGGGGTCCACTCGGCGCAGTCGCCGCGCTTGATCCGGCAGTACAGGTGAATGACGTGCAGCACGTTGAGTAGTTGGCGCTTGTACTCGTGAATGCGCTTGACCTGCACGTCGAACAGCGCCTGCGGGTCGAACGTGACCCCGCATTCCCGCTCGACGAGTGCCGCGAGGCGGCGTTTGTTCGCGAGTTTCACCGCCGCCCAGCGCTCACGGAACGCCGCGTCACCGGCCACCGGGGCAAGACCGGCGAGCCGTTCGAGATCCGTTTGCCAGCCGTCGCCGATCGTGTCCGTGATCAGGGTGGCGAGATCCGGGTTACAGGCAACGAGCCAGCGGCGCGGCGTGACGCCGTTCGTCTTGTTGTTGAATTTTTCCGGCCACAGCGCGTAGAAGTCGCTGAACAGTCCGCGGCTCAGCAGTTGCGAATGCAGCGCCGCGACGCCGTTGACGGAAAAGCTGCCGACGATCGCGAGGTAGGCCATGCGCACCATCGGTTCGTCGCCTTCTTCGATGATCGACATCCGGCGCAGCCGCTCGTTGTCCCCGGGCCAGGCGTGCGCGACGGTGGCGAGGAACTGCGCATTGATCTCATAGATGATTTCGAGCAGCCGCGGCAGCAGCCGGCCGAGCAACGCTACCGGCCAGCGTTCGAGCGCTTCCGGCAACAGCGTGTGGTTCGTGTACGCCATCGTCTGCGAAGTCATCGACCACGCCGTGTCCCACTCGAGATCGTGTTCGTCGACGAGCAGGCGCATGAGTTCGGCGACCGCGATCGCCGG
>CAXBJY010000158.1:0-5315 GCA_963976285.1 uncultured Gammaproteobacteria bacterium | reverse complement strand
CGACACCGGTGCGTGCCCGTGCCGGAAGCGGCATTGGGCTGCTTCATTCGACGAACATCGAACTCAGGGACTGACCATCATTGATGCGGTTGATACTCTCACCGATCAGTTCGGCCACGGTCAGGACGCGGATGGATTCGCACGCGAGCGCGCGTGCGGACAGCGGGATTGTGTCGGTAACGACAACTTCATCGAGCGCGGATGTGGAAATGTTGTCGATCGCCGAACCGGACAGCACGGCATGCGTGCAGTACGCAACGACTTTCCGCGCGCCACGGTCCTTCAGTGCTTCCGAGGCCTTGCACAGCGTGCCCGCGGTGTCGACCATGTCGTCGACGAGCACGCAACTGCGCCCCTCGACGTCACCAATGATGTTCATCACCTGGGCTTCGTTCGCCTTCGGCCTGCGCTTGTCGATGATCGCCAGATCGGCGGCATATCAAAAAAGCCCTGAATCTGGTCCGCGTGCAGATCGACGGTCAATACATGATCGGTACCGACGCTCGCGATCATGTTCGCGATAACTTTCGCCGTAATCGGGACGCGTGCGGAGCGCGTTCGGCGATCCTGCCGCGCATAGCCGAGATACGGAATAACCGCGGTGATATGGGCCGCGGACGCCCGGCGCAGGGCGTCGATCAGGACGAGGAGCTCGATCAGATTGTCATTCGTCGGTCGACAAATGGACTGCAGGACGAAAATGTCCCGTCCTCTGACGTTTTCCTCGACCTCGACACTCACTTCACCATCGCTGAAGCGGCCGACCGCGACCTTGCCGAGGCGCACCTGTAAATATGCTGCCACGGCGCGCGCGAACTCCGGGTGGGCATTACCGGCGAATAGCATCATCGTGCCGGCACCTGACGTCGGTTCTGTTCGAACGTGCAGTGCAATACGCGGACGCGCCTGTGTGCCGCATGCGATCCGTTGCCGGCACGCTCGCTCGAGACCGGGCTGCGTCGCCCGGTTGCGGTTGCAAGGCCGTGCGTGCGCAAACGACCTGGCGCCCGCGCACGAGCGTCCGCAACGCGCGTTCGCCGATGCAGCGTACGCACGGTGAATTTCGCGAACCGCGGTGCCCGCCAGGCAGCCGCGATCGATAAAAGGTGTTTGACCGCGCGCGCGATCGGGCTTTGCCGCGCGCGTCCCCCGCTCGTTCCCCGGCCTTCCGGCCTTGGCTCGCGGTACGGATCCACTTGTTCGGACATGACCGTCATCCCGTCAATTTGCTAAAACCCTTTGCCGCATCGCTCTCCGCCTTGCCCGACCCGGTGATTCGATACCGCGGGGTCACAGCAACTGCGGTTTTGCTGTCGCGCCGCAACCGCCTGGCGCCGGACCGGCGTGGATGGAGCTGACTTGCGCGTCGGCGATCGCATCGCCCGTGCCCTGCCGCCGCAGATCGCACGGTATAGAAACGTTTATATGACGATATAGAGAACATCGCGGACCGTCAAGCGAGGTGCCGACGGAGTGGATCATGGCCGCCGCCACCTGCCGCGCCGGGTTCATATCACCGCGCAACGCGACGTGGATGGTGCCACCCCGATCACCGCGGGCGCATCCGCGCCGGACTCAGGTCGCGGGAAACCGGTCGAGATGCTCGATCAGAAGATCGAACACCCCGTCGGCGTCGACCTCGTAGACCCACGCGACATTCGTCGCCCGCCCGGTCACCCCCCAGAAATCAACGGCGGTATGTCCGGCGGTCAGGCCCGATTGCGTTTCGACGGCAACGAAACAATCACGCGTGGTGAACAGCCCGGGTCGCAACAACCACGCCACCGTACACGGATCATGCAGGGGCACGCCGACCCCACCGAATCTCTCGCTGTCGTGACGCGCGTAGTAATCGAGCATTTGGCGGGTGGCGCGGCCGGGGTCATTGTTGATCCTTGCGATCCGGTCACGCACCGCCGGTGACACCAGCACCTGGTGGGTCGCGTCCAGCCCGAGCATCGTGATCGGGCGACCGCATTGCAGGACGATGGCCGCCGCATGCGGGTCGAGCAGCAGATTGAATTCTGCCGATGGAGAATAATTACCGGCCTCGCGCATCGCGCCGCCCATGAGGACGATAGTCGAGATTTTCCGCAGAATTTCGCGATCCCGCGCGATCGCCGTCGCCGCGTTCGTCAACGGTCCGGTCAGCACGAGGGTGGTCGAATCATCGGGTTGCGCGCGCAGGGTCTCCACGATGAAGTCGACCGCGTGGCGGTCTTCGACAGGATATTTCGGCGTAACGATTTCAATCTCGCCGAGCCCCGTCGCCCCGTGGATGGCCTCGGCGGTGATCAATTCGCGTTGTAACGGGCGCGCGCATCCCGCGAACACGGGCACATCGCCACGTCCGGCGATATCGCGCACGATGCAGGCGTTCCGTTGCGTCAATTCGAGCGGTACGTTGCCGGCGACTGTCGTGATCCCGAGGATTTCGAGTTCGTCCGGCGCCGACATCGCGAGCAACAAACCGATCGCATCGTCGAGTCCCGGATCGCAATCGATAATGACCGATCGCGGACTCATGCCCGTGCGTACCGGCGTTCGGGGGAGATTCTGCCCGCGGTCCGGCGCACGGTCACGGTGTGGCGAGGCCCGCTGAACGTGACGCGGCGCGCGACGGGGCTGTTGCCGCTGCGGCCGCGCCTGACCACGACGGCGCCGGTCCGGCGGGCCCTCGTAGCGGCGCGCCCGGCATTGGTTCGCGCTGCGGCGGCCGCCTCGCGCCACGCGACGCTTCGTTGATTCATGCTTCGAACCTCGTTTCCATTCCGTTTGTTGTCGACGACAAGGAGAAATTAATAAACGATTCTAACCGCTTGGCCCGCGAAACAATAATCGTCTTCGTGACCGGTTCGGCGCGCACCGGTCCGGCGGCGATGGCGGCCGGGCCGGCTCCCGGACCGTGGCTGTCGGCGTGCCGTCCCACTCGCCATCGTTGCCCCTCGCGGCCGCGGTCGCGCACCGTAAATGCAGGACGGAAAGCGCGATTCCGCCCCATTTTACGCCAGAGCGCGAGACATTTTCCAAGCCCCCCGCGAGGACATCGTGCTCGCCACTACGGGCCCCGCTTCGCACGCCGCCGGCGGCGATGAGCGGACCGCGCAGCGGGCCCATCAGAGGCTGCCGACCGGACGGCCTGAATCTGCCGTTTGCCTTGACGATTGCAGCACGGGTCGATTAAAGTAGAAACGAATCTACTCTGGCTTCGACACAAAAAACAGACCGGCGATCCAGTCTGCACGGAACAGGCCATTGAGTGACAGCAGCTGACTGGGGCAACCCACACCGGAGACAACGCTATGGCAGGGTCCAAAACTGCAACCGCCGCGCGTCACCGGTCGAGAGTAATCGTATCCGCATCGTCCGCATCTCTCCGTGAGCCCCGCACCCTGATATTGCAGGCAGAGCCAGCACAACGGCCACGACGTACGGCGAGCGACTGTGCCCGCCAGCGCTTGCTTGCTGTCGCGAATCAACCATAAGGAGGCATAACAACAATGGCTTCAGATAAACGCGCTGCGATCAGCGTACTGGTCGTCGGTGAATCCTGGATCAAGCACACGGTGCACCTGAAAGGGTTTGACCAGTTCCATACCACCGAATACGAAGAAGGCGCCGGCGTATTTCTCGCCGCACTCGAAGGCGCCGGCTACGACATCACCTACATCCGCGCGCACGAAGTCTCGCAGCGGTTTCCGACGACCCGGGCCGAACTCGACCGCTTCGATGTCGTGATCCTGAGCGATATCGGCTCAAACTCGTTCCTGCTCTGCGACGAGACGTTCCTGCGTTCCGAGCGCACCGTCAACCGGCTCGCCCTGCTCGCCGAATACGTCGAAAACGGCGGCGGCCTGCTCATGGTGGGCGGCTACATGTCGTTCGCCGGTATCGACGGTCGCGCCCGTTACCAGGCGACGCCGCTGGCGGCCGTGCTGCCGGTAACGATGCTCGACCACGATGATCGGGTCGAAGCGCCGGAAGGCCTCGAGGCGACGTTTCCCGTGCCGGATCACCCCGCGCTCGGCGGCACGCCGCCACAATGGCCGATCCTGCTCGGCTACAACAAACTGCGTGCGAAAGCGGATGCGACGGTGATTGCCGCGCACGACGACGACGCCTTGCTCGCCGTCAGTGAAATCGGCAAGGGACGCTCCGTCGCGTTCGCCTCGGACGTCGCGCCACACTGGGCGCCGCCGGAATTCATGTCGTGGCCGCACTACGCAAAATTGTGGGCATCCATCGTCTCGTGGGCCGCGGGACGGTAAACTAGGCGGATGTCACGCACGAACCGTATCAAGTCGAACCATCGTCCTACGATGAAGGACGTTGCCGTGCATGCGAACGTGTCGGTGAGTACGGTCAGTTACGTCCTGAACAACACGGGGCCGGTCAGCGCCGACCGGCGGGCACGCGTCATGAACGCGGTCCGTGAACTGAACTACACCCCGAACGAATCCGCGCGCAGCCTGAAACGCCAGAGCGCGGCCACGGTCGGGCTCGTGATCCCGGATTTGACGAACCAGTTCTTCAGCCTGCTCGCGCACGGCGTCGTGCGCGCGGCAGCGCTGCGCGATGTGCTCGTCGTGCTGTGCAGTTCCGATAGTGCCGAGGAGGCCGAATCCGGCAATGCGAGGCTGCTGCGCAGTCAGCGCGTCGACGGCGTCGTGTACCTGACGGGTTCCTACGAATCCCACACCGCGCTGCTCGAATTGCAGTCGGTGGGTCCGGTAGTCCTCGTCGATGAACGGATCCCGGGCGCCGACCTGCCGGCGGTAGTGGCCGACGGCCGCCGCGGCGCGCGCGAAGTTGCGTCACTCGTGGTCGGACTCGGGCACAAACGGTTTGCCTGCATCGCCGGGCCCACGGCACTGTGGACCGCGGAGCAACGCCTCGCCGGCTATCGCGAGGCGCTAGCGATGGGTGGTCTCGATCCCGACAGTATGGACGTACTCATCGGCGATTACCGACAGGATTCCGGTTTTGAACTCGCGAACAAAGCGCTCAGTGTGCCGCGTGCGCAACGACCGACGGCGCTGCTGTGCGCGAACGACATGATGGCGATCGGCGCACTCGAGTACTGCCGCCAGGCCGGACTCGACGTGCCGGGCGACGTCAGCATCGTCGGCTTCGACGACGTCCCGATGGCACCGTTACTGACCCCGCGCCTCACGACGGTAAGGCAACCCGCACATGAAATGGGCATGGGGGCCGCGAATTTGCTGCTCGACCTGATCCAGGGCGAGTCCGAGCCGGTGATCCCCGCGCCCTACCCGGTGCAGGTCGTCGCGCGCGAATCCGCCGCGAAGCCGGCG
>CAXBJY010000157.1:0-5716 GCA_963976285.1 uncultured Gammaproteobacteria bacterium | reverse complement strand
GAGGAAGACACTTAATTCAGTCTACTTTCTGTCCAATCGACGGGGTCCACTGCTGTCGACTGGGTATTTGTAGATATGAAGGAGTTTTATGACGCGGAATCCCCGCCCGAACATCTGCGTCCCAAATACATACGCGGTCCTCTCGCGATCATGGAGGTGGAAACGGACTGGGTCGAAGAACCCGACGTGGCCTTTATATATGTCTCAATCGCCGATGATGCCGAAGGTCAAGGTCTTAGTGTCTTTATAACGCGCGAAGCGTCGAGTTTAAAAATCCGCGAAATCACTTTCGGGCGACCTTGACGGGCAGTGTGTAAAGGAAACGACTGCTGGAGAACGGTGCAGTTTGCCGCTTAGCCAGGGGATCAACCTGACCGGTTACAGTGCGCTTCTCCGGTGTGCCTGTATTGTTAAATCTCCAAAGCGTACTGTAACGGGCCGGTCATCCCGACGATAGGCGGGAATGCGCTTCGACAAGCTTCGTCTATACTTTAGACTCTCACCTGTACTAAAAGGAGTTGGTACGATGATTTTGAGTAAATCAATGCAAGAAAGCGAACGGATGCATACGATAAACGTCGGTGGCGTCATTCTGCGAATAATCACGACACTCACCGAGGAAAATGAGTGGGAACTGTACGTAGAAAACGAATATGGAATCCGATCGGTCTGGATGGAACGGTTTGGGTCGAGTGATGCGGCGATAGAGGCCGCTTGCCATGCGATAGAATCCGAAGGAGTAGAGGATTTTGCCGGAACGGAAGGGTTCGAATATTTGGTGGAAAAGTAAACTTTCGCCTACCGGGCAACTGTGATTCGAAGGCAAGCGTTCAAGCGTAATTCTCGTTCCAGTCTGTTCCGTTTTTGACCATCGCATTGAGCATATTGATCAGTTATCTCATACAGGCTATCAGCGCAATCTTCTTCTTTGTTCCGGCATCGAGCAGTCGCTGATATAGCGCGCGGATTCTCGGATTGAATCGAACATCTTCCGGACAAAATGACATTGCTAATCGTCACGACAATTTCCGCTTCAATATTGGGTGCCCTGTACATCCGGTTAGCCCTGAACGTAATAAAGTATCGTCGGAAATACGGCGTTAGTGTTGGGGATGGCGGCGAGGAAGAATTATTGCGGGCGATTCGTGCTCACGCCAACCTGACGGAATATGCGCCAATAGGACTGATATTGATAGCTTGTTTGGAAATGAATGCGGCGCCGATATTCGTTACCGTGCCACTCGCACTCATGTTTACGATAGGTCGAATATTGCATCCGTTAGGAATGGGTGCTGCAGGATCCGCGTTACAGCCGCGAGTACGAGGAATGCAACTAACTCTATTTGGGATTCTCGCCCTAGTAATTGCGAATCTAGTGCTCGTTGTGCTGAATGCTTTCTAGGGTGGATATGGATTTCGAGCCGAAGAAGGGTTCGCCTAAGAAGGTGCTCTGCGGCTGACCCATTACAGTGCGCTTTGCCGGAGCGTAGATATTTTCACTCTTCCGAAGCGCGCTGGAACGAGCAACGGGGCCCGACGTTAAGCGGATTACGAAATCAGACAATCACAAAAAAACAGATCGAGGTGGCTATGAAGGGTGTAGTAATCGTTCGAGGTTTATTGAAAGACCTTCCCGAAAATGAATTACGCGAAGCTCACGATCTGCTACTGGCCAATTTGAAAGGCCCTGGCCGAGCACTCGGAAACACGGGCCACCGAGCTTATCGTAATGCTTCGAACCCTCGAGAATTAATGGTCATAGATACCTGGGAAAACATCGGCGGCGCGGAGAAATTAATGTCCAACCCGGACTTGCCGGAGCATCTTGGAAAGTTCTATGACGGAACACCTGAAGTAGCAATTTGGTCCCAAACGGATTGGGACGGTTACGATCATTAGTGCGGTAAGAGAACCAGTAAATATGCATTCAAATCTGCTGGATCCGCCTGACTGGCAATGAAGCCCGATACGTTACCGTGCGCTTTTTCCAATATGGCTTCGCCTTTTCACAACTCCGGAGCGCACCGGAACGGGCGGCTTAGTGCGACGTCAGGTGGCCGCAGAAACAGGAGACGACAGTGTCCAGGTATGTTCTTGCGCAATTAAACATCGCACTGCTGAACGCGCCGATAGACTCGCCTGAGTTAGCGGACTTCGTAAATAACCTGGATCGCATAAACACGCTCGCGGAGACTTCGCCTGGATATGTATGGCGTTTGCAGACCGACGGGGGCAATGCTACGGACATCCGGCCCCTGGGTGATGAATACATCGTTAATCTGACAATCTGGAAAGATGTCGATTCACTTTATAACTACGTGTACAAATCCGCGCATGTCGAGATCATGAAGCGTCGCCGTGAATGGTTTGAACGGATGCGTGAAGCCTATATGGTCCTGTGGTGGGTACCTGAAGGGCATCGTCCGACCATTGAAGAAGCGATGGCCAGGCTACAGATACTTCGCAAAGAAGGGCCGTCAGTCGAAGCCTTTACGTTCAAGAAGCCCTATCCCGCGCCGGACCGGAGTGGGCACGGATTGTTGGGTCCGTTCACAGATACATGCACCGCCACGTAACAAACGGGTCAACCAGCCTGGTTGCGGCGCGCTTTTCCAATGCGCTGTCATTATCACATTTCCAAAGCGCGTAATTACCGGCAAGTTTCCCAACGTCAGGTTCTCCTTGATGCGTGTACGAAGACTGGAATCATCAGACGAGTCCCAAGTACTCACCATCAATCTGAGCAGCCGACCTGGCGTCGCGCCGCTCGATAGTGCCGAACTGCGCCGTTTGTGCTCCGTCGCCAATTATCATATCGTCGCAGAACGCTCTCCCGGAGAGATTGTTGGCTATCTTTTGGCGTTCGATAACGATGCGGATTACGATGGGGAGGAGTTTCGTACTTTTCGTAAGAACGTATCCGCCCCTTATATCTACATCGATCAAATTGCGGTAGCGGAAGCATCGAAGGAAACCGGGGTCGGAAGACTGTTGTACGAGGCTCTTGGATCCATGGCACATGAGAATGCAATTTCGACGATGTGTTGCGAAGTAAACCAGGTTCCGCCGAATCCGGTGTCGAGAGCGTTTCACGAGAAACTGGGTTTTCGGCGACTGTCTACGATGACGACCGCGGACCAGAGATTCGTCGAACTCATGGTGCGAGGTGTCTATGCGGAAACAAGCACGGAAACGTGAAACCTGACGAAATGTTCAAGGCCGACACTTGACCGCTCCTCGTTTCGCTACCGCTCCGGTCGTCGCCGTCAAGTGCGGCTCAACATTGCGTTAGATGGGACTCACCTCACACCTCGGTGGCATTTTCTGGAAATGCCGATAATCCCAGGCAATTTAATGAACGTCGGTGTTTTATCCGGTGTTTTTAACTATTTCCCAGTCGGAGAAAAGCGATGCAGCCAGACCGTCAACTTCAGTATCTGAAAATTGCACTTTACGTGTTTGGTGCGACGTTTATTGTTGGTGTACCGGCCATGATGATGTGGATCTGGCCCTCGGGTTGGAGCTGGACACCTGCGCAGCCCGAGTACGAGCAGATGATTATGGGCGTCTACATTACGTTGGGAATATTTCTGATCCGTGCGGCCAGGGATCCGGTGGGAGATTCCGCTTTAATCTGGTTCACAATTTGGTCGAGCATCGTTCATGCGGGGATTATGCTCGTTCAAGCGCTCGTTGATGATACGGAACGGGATAATCTCCTCGGCGATATTCCCGCGCTGTTTTTCGTTGCGTTTGTTCTATGGTACCTGATGCCCAGGAAAGCGCAGGCGGAATAACGAACGGGCGAAAATACTGTCATGGGGTGCTGGCGAGATTTAACGAGCCAGAGCTTCCATCCAGCCAGGCGCTGTAATGGGCAGCTGAATGCGACGTTGGAACGCACGAGGCTAAAGGGGCTAATTCAGGCGCATCGCATTTCACGGGAGTATTTGGCATATGAACCGAACGCTGGACGCTGGAATAGCCCGTCACGTAGGCACTTACAGTGATGCGGTTGAGATCTCGGGCGCGAGCAGAATTATCTACGTTTCCGGTACTCCCGGAATCGACACCGAAAACGGCGACCTGCCCGAAGGGTTCGAGCAACAGGCGGACCTCGCATGGCGTAACATCATTTCTATCCTCGCTGAGGCGGACATGGATGTCGGCGATATCGTTAAAGTGACACAACATCTAATCCGGCGAGAAGACCTGCCGATTTACCGTGAAATACGCGCAAAATATCTCGCGGAGTGCAAGCCGGCTTCGATGCTAACCCTGCTTCCGGGTCTGGTCTGGCCCAACATGTTGATCGAGCTCGAGGTGGTCGCCGCGAAATGAAGCAAGAAGGAGAGCCGCGTTGCAACAAATTGTTCAACCGGGCCGTTTGTACAATCCTCCTTGCAGTGTGCGTGCGAGGTGAGGAATCCCTACGGCAGATGTTGTTTAAGGGATTTCGCACGGTGTTAGACCAACCTGGCAAAGCGTTGCAGCCGATCCGTTACCGCGCGCATTTCCGGTGGGCAGGTATTTTCACAGCTCCAATGCGCGCTGTAATGAGCAGATGAGCGCAACGCTGGATGGGAACTCGATCCGATTGCACCGTGCGCTCTATGCCCACAGGTGACCCGCGGCGTGACCGTTGCCCGGGTGTTCCGCCAAGCTCATCCCGCCCCGAATCTGGTAATAGTTCTGATTTTTCGCGCCCGTGGCGTTGTTCTCACAATCGTGATCCCTTAAGGTTGGTTCAACCGGAGAGAACAAGGGACTACAAAATGATGAAACGTCCTTCCGTAACTGCCGCCTTCGCGGCCGCCGCCAGCGTTCTGATTTGTGTCGCACCGGCCCATGCCGAGCAGAGGGCAACCGCAGGGCTGACTGTAACGGGCTTTCGGGGCGCGCCGGTTTTTGCCGACAGCGGGTCGAGTATTGTCTACGGCGACGATCTCGCGGCTTTCAGCGTGAACCCGAGTATCCAGTATATCGACGTGGGTGCATCGGCAACCGCGAGGCCTGGACGTCTTCGCGTTTACGCGAAGGCCGATTCGAATAATCCCGGTACGGACTTTCTCACAACCCATCAAGTAAACGCCTCGTCGACCTGGATTACGAACGGCGTGGTGAATGTGCCCGGCGTGACCGTCGGAACCGCGGGAACGGCCGTTGCACGATACTCGGTCCTCGGCTCGCTTGGATGGGACAACCAGGGTACGTTGGGGAATTACGGCGCCGGCGGATTCGTCAGCGGTTCGATCACGGTCAACGGCAATGCCGCGGCCGTGAACTACGATGGTATCTATTCATTCATTCAGGGCTCCGGGTTCTGGCGCGTCACGCGCATGTCTACGGGTGAACCGGACCAGACGGTCGTGAACAACACGTCCCCGCAAGGGTTTGGCGGCTACGGATTCAACGACGTACTGGAAGTGCCGTTCTCGTTCGTAACCGGGCAATCGGTGTCTATAAGAGCCGAGATGAACGCATACGGCCGCTCGCAGTCGAGTGGCTCGGGTGCGGGTGTGGACTGGACCAGTGACGGTGGCAATTCCGCCTACTGGCTCGGGTTGAGCGACGTCACCATCGGCGGCAGCCCGGTCAATAACGTTACGTTCCTCGACACGGAGACCGGCGCGAATCTTGCGTTGGCATCGACAGTACCGTTACCGAGGGTGTCCTGATTTCTGTGTGTGAGCCGGTTAGTGATTTCACGCGGTTA
>CAXBJY010000156.1:0-5773 GCA_963976285.1 uncultured Gammaproteobacteria bacterium | reverse complement strand
CGCGGTTGCCTCGGCTGTTGCCGACGAATTTATCGAACGTTACGGTGTGAAGCCGCATAGTTCCAGGGACAGTTAACTTAACCCGCGGGCGGCCGCCACGTGATGGCACTCTTCTCGACGAACTCACTGTCGTTACTGGAGCGAGCTGCCGCAACCGTAAACCGGGTCCGGCGCCGAATGATAAGTGAGCTGTCCCCGGTATTCCGCCCCCGGAATTCCCGCGACCTGCCGTTACTGATCGGAACCCTGCAACAACGCGTACTGCCGCCCGCAAGCTGGATCCCGCTAGTGCCCGATCCCCGCAATAAACGGGGTCAGGTAAGACTTTCCAGCAAACCGGAAAATCCTGTCTGACCCCGCTTATTCCCGGCACTCGACTAGAAGACCTTTATTAAGATCTAACCGCCGAACTTGGTCTGGGTTTCGACCTTCAGGTTCAGTTTTCAAGTGGACAGCCTCGTCCCACCCGGCAGGCCGCGCGGGGTCGCGTTTGCGTTCAAACCGATCCTGACGCCACCGCCAGAAACACGAGTCCGACGGCTGATATCGCTGAGCCGGTTACGCGAACAAGCGTTCGCGAAGTTTGCTCGCTGACCGTTTGCACCACCCGTTCGCCGGCCCATATCGCGGTCGCCATCACCACAAGCTGAATAATGCTGAAGCCCGCCAGGTAGGCGAACAGCGGTGTATTTTCGGCACCGACGATGGCTTCGCCGTAGGCGTAACCATGGAACAATCCGGCGACCCCGCCGAGCGCAAGCAGCAACGAAGGCCGATAGCGACGGTAGGCGACCAACAGGGCACCGGACAGCACGACGGAGAGCGCGATGACAGCTTCGACCGGAACCAAATTCATGCCCGTCAGGTGTACCGTCGTGCCGGCGACCGTCGCGAGCACGAACGCTGCAGGTACCCAGTAGCGCCGAGGCTGGCCGACCGCGAGCAAGCCAATGGCCAGCAGGAACGCGAAGTGGTCGAGCCCGATAATTGGATGCGCGAAACCCGATACGACACCTTCGAACAGGTCGGCCGGTGCGCGCCCGCCGAGCGGATGATGCGCCATCGCCGGGCCCGCGGCGCCGAGCAGGGCGATCAGTCCGGTGACAGTGGTGATGAGCCTGACCCGTATACGCCCGACCGTTGTCTGCTTGTCGATGAAATAGTTCATGTTAGCCTCGTTGATGAAGTGATGATTAAGAGTGTTGCTGTGACGTTCGCGTACTCAGGCGCCGTTCGTCGCTTTCGCCGCACAGGTTTGCAGACCTTCCAGCATGGCTGTGGTCCGGGCTTCCAGTTCGTCGCTATCGACAACGCCATGAGCCGCGAGGACGTGCTCGAGGGCGTTTAACCAGCGCTGATAATAATCCCAGCTCGCGTCATCCAGCGCGTGAGTTGTCTCCCAGTGCGCGATCGACCCCATCAGGCCCTGGCGGAAGTCTTCCCATTCATAGTGACCTTCCTTCGACAGCGCGATGGCTATGCCGAACGCTCTTCCTTCCCAATCGCGCTCGAAGCGCAGCGTGCCATTGTCGCGCGGGGGGGAATCCTCCGACCCCATCATGCTGGTCGCGGCGAAGTGTTCGAATTTCGTTTGCATGCCAGGTGCTCCGCTACGTTAATAAATTACGCCGCGACCCTGGCAACACCCATCATGGCTTCAGGAGTGAGCAAGGCTGCGAGTTGCGCCTCGGTCATACCCTCGGTGCCGGCCGGGCGTTCAGGTAAAACCATCCAGCGGATCTGCGCGCTGCTGTCCCACAATTTAATCTCAACGTCTTCCGCTATCTCGACACCGAACTCCTTCAATACCACGCGTGGCTCGCGGGCCATGCGTGCGCGGAACGTCGGGTCTTTAAACCAGTAGGGCGGCAGGCCAAGGGTCGGCCAGGGGTAGCAGGAACACAGGGTGCATATGATCACGTTGTGCACGGCGGGCGTGTTCGCAGCCACCTTGATGTGTTCGCCCTCGGCGCCGGCCATGCCGGCCGGCAGATCCATCTCGGCAATGGCCGCGGTGGCGTCTTCCAGCAGGCGCTTTTTAAATGCCGGATCGACCCACGCGCGAGCGACAATTTTTGCGCCGTTGAATGGACCCATCTCGGTCTCGAAGAAATCCAGAACCTTGTCGACAGTCTTATCACTGATGACACCTTTTTCGATCAGCAACGCTTCCAGCGCGCGCACTTTCGCCGCGCTGTATATTTCTCGATCGGTGCTGTAGCTGAACGTTTTCTTATCACTCACGGTTTGCCTCCTCGGCATGGGTGCGGGCTGCTCATGGTGTTTGGCTGAGCACGCTGGGCCGCGGTTGTCGGGGCTGAATCCGGCTCAGGCCGGCTCCATGTAAGTCTCGAAAAGATCTGCGTAGAACGTTGATTTCGGATCAGACAACTTCGTGCCCCAGATATCGGCGGGCTTGAACCCGACCGCGTAGCAAGGCATTGGTGTACCGATGCCATCCCCTGTGGGGAAGAAATACGTATACGCACCCGCGTAAACTTCACTCACCACCCCGGTTTTCCCGCGCAGATGGCCGGGTAAACGGGTGTGATCGTTCGGCGGCACGTCTTTGATCGTGACTTTGTCGCCGACCGCAAATCTGGGCTTGGCGCCGACCTCACGTTTGGGCGAATCGCCTTCGAGCAGGTATTTGATCACCTGCGTATCGATCGCCGGGCTGCCGCCTGTCGGCAATGGCGCATCGTCGACGTTGCCATCCGCGAGATACTCCGCCGTGCGCGCGTCGAGTTCTTCCTGCGTGATGTAACCTTCCTGCACAAAGAAACCCGAGATGCCGCCCAGCCACTTCTCGTAATAGCGGAACTTGAAATAGTCGAACGGATTCATGCCTTCGGCACCCGTGCGCAAATGACCCCAGGTCCAAAAGCTTTTGAACTTCGTCGGCACTTTCTCGATGGCGTATTTCGGCAACGACTCCGACAAGTGTTTGCTAAGACCCATCATCGCGACGTGGATACCGAAGATCCGCTCTTCCCAGGGCGCGACAAATACCCGCTTCTGGAAATCAACCGGACCTAGATTCTCGATACCACCGATATTATGTTGCAGCTTCATTGACTACCTCCGAGGGTAGGGACACATACCGTTGAAAAGATTGCGCCTGCCGGGCGTGAGAGTCCGCGTTGATGCAGGCACGAAAGCCCTCACGCAGGCTGGCTTCATCGAGGTTGCGGCCGATGAATACGAGCTGGTTGCCGCGCGTTTCGCCAGCCTGCCACGGTTTGCCGGGCCGGCCTTCGAGCGTCATGTGCACGCCCTGCACGACGAAGCGACGCGCCTCGGCATCCATATCGAGAATGCCCTTGAGCCGGAATATGTTCATGCCCTCGGCCTGTACCAGTTCGTAGAGCCAACGATTAAAGCGCGTACTATCGACCGTGCCGGGATCGTTCAGGGCGACCGAAAACACGCTCTGATCGTGTTCGTGCGCAGATTCCTCGAGGAAGTCGGGCTCGATCGCGAGTGCGTTTTTCAGATCGAAGGCGGCGACGTTCAACACCGCCGTGAGCGGGACATCGCAACGTTCGGCGTGGTGGATTTTCGCCAATGCATTGATCGCGCGGACGCGTTGCTCAAGCGGCTGGAGTTCATCCGGGTCGACGAGATCGCGTTTGTTCAGCACGATGACGTCGGCGAAGGCGAGCTGCTCCTGCACCTCGTGGCTGTCCCAGTGCTCGGCGATGTGCCGCGCATCGACGACGGTGACAACGGCATCGAGTTCGGTACGGCGCGCCATGGTGTCGTCGACGAAGAAGGACTGAATCACCGGCCCCGGATCGGCCAGGCCGGTGGTCTCGATGAGGAGGTAATCGAAATCCTCGCGGCGCTCCATCAGCTTACCGATGATGCGAATGAGATCGCCGCGCACAGTGCAACAGATGCAGCCGTTGTTCATTTCAAAGATTTCTTCCTCGGCGTCAATCACGAGCTGGTTATCGATGCCGATTTCGCCGAACTCGTTGACGATGACGGCGACGCGCAAGGCGTGCTGTCCAGTCAGGATACGGTTCAACAGGGTGGTCTTGCCGGCGCCGAGATAGCCGGTAAGTACCGTGACTGGAAGGCGCTTCGAGGGGTTCATGCGTCGCGTCCCTGGGTTGGTGTGAGCACTGCGGAGCGCTTCATGCCGGGCTCAACGACAGCGCGACGCGGAAGCCGATGATGCGGTTCAGGGAATCTGCGGCGTAGCCCGTGCGGCTGGCCGAGCGCAGCTTCGCGGGCGCATCGGCCCAGGACCCACCGCGCAATGTTCGCCGCTTGCTCTCGCCAATGGACGCTTGCGCACCCCGGTCACTGAAACTGTCCTGCCAGGCATCGGCGCACCATTCCCAGACATTGCCGTGCATGTCATAAAGGCCATGCGCATTCGGCGCAAACTGTGCGACTGGCGTCGTGCTGCGTCGATAGGTGCCGGGCTGTTCGGTGTCGTATGCATGCCGTGCGCTGTAGTTGGCGAGCTCCGAGGTCAGGGTTGGACCGACATGGAAAGCGCTGGTCGTGCCTGCGCGGCAGGCTGTCTCCCACTCTGCCTCGGTGGGTAGACGATAGTTGCGGCCGCTATCGACCGATAGTCGTTTGCAGAATTCCGCGGCATCGTGCCATGAGACACACTCGACAGGATGTTTGCCGCCGGTAAAGCAGGCGGGTTCCAACACGAGTTCGCGTGAGATCGCCGGCAGCGCAGCGACCGCGCGCCACTGATCCTGGGTGACTGGTGTGCGGCCGAGATACAGCGATTCGACCTCGACGCACTGCGGGGCGCATTCGTAAGTTCCGGCGCTGTGATCTCCATCCGTGCTGCCCACCATCGCCAGGCTACCGTCGAGGGCGATCATGTCGAGGCTGCCTGAGCCGTTCAGTGTTTGCGTGAAATAGCGCGCCTCGTGCACCGATCGCGCGGTAACGTGGCCACGTCGATCGACCGTCACGGACTCGAAGGCGAACGTAGACAGTGCGGGAAAGCCGGTGACTGGCGTCGCGGCAAGCTGAGTGAGGGCACCGGCGGATACACTCATCGTCATGCCCGCGCCGCCGGCAGCCGTGTTGAGAAGGAATTGTCGTCGCCGCATCTGTCACTCCCGCTAGTGCAGTCTGCTTAGACGGCCCGCACGAGAATGCGTGTTCGGGTATTGTCCTGCACAGCTGTCCGCAATATTTACCTACCCAACCGAGCAAATTCCGGGCCAACAGCAGCACAGACGAGAATTTTCGTTCAAGCCCTTGAATTCAATATTTAACTCGTCGATTGCGCAATCCAATATGTACAGACCGATTGACGCAGGAGCGCGCGGCATTAGTGCGCAATCCGTTTCCGCGAAGATTTTGTCCCGTACTTAGTGCATACGCGGCGAGCAAGAAACATCTGACTCCGGTTTTTCCGATGTCGTGAGGATGGAACTTTTTTCGCATCAATGCGTAGTTCCGGGGACCGTTCATTTATCTTTCAGGGGTTCAGTAAACTGCCCCCGTAACTACGTACGGGGGTTGCCGCTATCTCAGGAAACGTTAGCGCTGCTGCCACGTTCGATGAACTCGGCCGCCGCTTCGGCGATTACGATTTCCTCGTTCGTCGGGATGGCGAGCACATTCACTTTTGACCTCGCCGAGTTGATGATCGGCGCCTGCCCGACATTCGCCCCGATATCGATGTCGACCCCGAGCCAGGTGAATTGTTGGGCTATCCGTTCACGGATCACAGCGGAGCGTTCGCCAATGCCGGCGGTGAATACGAGTGTATCGAGACCGCCGATAC
>CAXBJY010000155.1:0-6035 GCA_963976285.1 uncultured Gammaproteobacteria bacterium | reverse complement strand
ACGGCCGGGTCGATACCTGCGGGCCGTAACCGCCTGATTGTAACCGAAGTTGCCGGAAAGGGGCAGGCCCGGTGTCGCCGGACCGGGACGGTGGCCCGCCGCACGCTGCCGGCGGCGGGTCCGGCGTTTACGTGACGCCGCGCGGCACGGCTTGCTACTCTTCGCGGTTCGTAACGACCACGAAGAGTAGAAAAATTATGGTGCTGAAAAACAAGGTAGCCGTCGTCACGGGCGGCGCCGGGGGCATGGGGCGCTCGACCGTACTACGCTTTCTCGCCGAGGGAGCGCGGGTAGTGATCGCCGATTTCAATGCAAGCGAAGGTGCGGCCACGCTCGACCTCGCCGCGGATGCCGGGCTGGCGGACAACGCACGCTTCATCAAGACCGACGTCGCGAACGAAGCGAACGTCAGCGCGATGATCGACTGCGCGACCGACAATTTCGGTCGTCTCGATATCGTCTTCAACAACGCGGGAGTCGGCGGGGTGATCGGTCCGATCTGGGATGTCGAAGAGGACGAATGGGATTACACGTTCGACGTCCTCGTCAAAGGCGTGTTCTTCGGCATCAAGTATGGCTCGCGCGTCCTGCGTGCGCAGGGCGAGGGTGGGTCCATTATCAACACCGCATCCGTCGCCGGCCTGAGCGGTGGCTGCGGTCCGCTCGCGTATTCCGCGGCGAAAGCGGCCGTCGTGAACATGAGCAAGGGCGCTTCGGTGCAACTCGCGCCCGAGCGGATCCGGGTGAACGCGATCTGCCCCGGCTTCATCCTCACCGGACTGACGAAATCGCCGAAGCTGTCCGAGCAGGCGGCCGGCGAACATCTTGACGGACTGCAACCGTGGCCGGATCACGGTACGGGTGACGACATTGCCGGCACCGCGCTGTTTCTCGCCGGCGATGATTCGCGGTTTGTGACGGGCGAGGCGATTATCGTCGATGGCGGCCTGACCGCGATCGGTCCCGACATGTGGCAGCGTTACGGGCAACCGTACGAGGCGCAGATGACGCGCAACCGGCTGAACCGGGGCACGACGGGTGAGCAAACCGTCGTACGGGAACTGAAAGGCGGGTGAGTCGTATCCGGCGCCGCCTGCACGGCCGTGCGGGCGGGCGCCGCGGTCCCCGGACGGTGGCTCACGGCGCGCGACACCAGTCCCGCTAGTTCACCGTCGCCGCGCGCCAGGCCCGGCCGAGGCCATTCGATGATTCGGCGATGACCGTCGCGTTCCTCGCATTGAAACCGACCGCGTACACGGTCGAACCCTGCGGCACCCAGCCGTGCTTGCGATCCGGCGTACGCCACGTCTTGATCACGCGCTCCGCGCGGCTGTCCCACAAACGCACGTCGCGGCCGGGAAAGCCGAGCAACAGGCGCGAACCATCAGCGGAGAAGCGCGCGGCGCTGATCACGCTCTGGCGGGTCGGGAGTTCGATCTCCGCATAGGGTTTGCCGCTGTCGATATCCCAGATCGTCGCACCACCCTGCTCACCGGCGCTGAACAGGCGTTGGTCACCCGGCGCGAACCTGACGATCGCGATGCGGCCGCGATGTTTGAACGCGTGCAGTTCCGCGCCGTCCGTCGTGCGCCAGACCATGACGCGCCCGTCGTTGCCGCCGGTCGCGGCGACGGCGCCGTCGGCACTCAGGTCGACGGTGACGACGCGTTCACCCTGATGGGCGACGACTTCGAGACGGCGTTGTGTCGCTTGATCGATCACGATAGCCCGGCCGTCGGTCAGGCCGAGCAGGACACTGCGTGCATTGTTCGACAGCGCGACCGCGTTGATGCCGGCGTCGACGCTGAAATAGCCGAGCGCATGGCCCTGGCGCGTGTCCCAGATGACGAAGCTGTTCGCGTCGGCGGTGATCACGTGGCTGTCATCCGGCGAGAATGCGACGTGCGCGATCGGGTACTCGGGTGTGTCGCTGTGTTTCCAGTCGTACAGGCGTTCATTGCGTTCGAGGTCCCAGAAGCTCGCACCATCCGATGAACTCGACACGACCGCGAAGCGGCCATCGTGCGATACGGCAGCGGCGTACAGGCCGCTGCGCGAGTGCTCCCAGTTGCCGGCCGTGTCGGAATCGTCGGTGCAGGCGCCAAGCAGGGCGATGGCGCACAGCACGATGCAGGTCAGCGGAGCATGTTTCATTGTCTTGAAAAACCGGAAATCCTTCGACCGGGTTAGCGGCACACGAGCCGGCGAGCATTAGCCCCGCGGGATTATTGCGACGGCTCCGGCGGGCGCGCACAATGCCCGTTCGGGCTTGAACAGGAAACGGCTATGGTGAACATCACTGCGGATGACGCCGCGGCGTATCGCAACGACGGCGTGATTTGCCTGCGCGGCGCGCTGTCTGAAGAGCAATTGAACGCGGCCCGGCGCGCGTTCGAATGGAGTCTCGCGCACCCGACGAAATCCGCGTGCGAGTTCTACCCGAGCGAACCCGGTCGGTTCTACCAGGATTTGTGTCATCCGGAGGCGGCGTTTGCCTACCGTGACGTTCTCGAACACTCGCCGGTCGCGGACATGATCGCCGCGCTGTGGCAGCGCGAGGACGTGTGGTTTCTCTACGAGCAGGTGTTTCTGAAAGAGGGCGGCGCGATGCGCCGCACCCCGTGGCACCAGGATTCGCCCTATCTGGCGCTCGACGGTGAGGAACTCGCCGTTATGTGGATCAACTTCGACCCGGTCGCCCAATCACAGTCGCTCGAATTCGTCCGCGGCTCGCACCAAGGTCCGTTGTACAACGGTTCCGCGTTCGACGAGGCGGACGACACTTCGCCGATTTACGGTCATGGTCTGCCGCGCTTGCCGGATATCGAGGCTGATCGGTCCGCGTGGGATATCGTTTCGTTCGAGATTAATCCGGGCGATGTCGTCGTGTTCCATCCGGCGATGCTGCACGGTGGCGCACCGACGACGTCGAGTCGCCGTCGCACGCTGTCGCTACGGTTTTTCGGTGAAGATGCCGTGTATGCCGCGCGTCCGGATCCGGCCCCGGCGCCGCTGACCGCGGGTCTGCACGACGCGCTGCAGTCCGGCGATCCGTTTCGGCACCCGGCGTTCCCGCGCTTGCGCCCGAGCCCTGAAGGTTTCGACGATATCCCGCGCGGCGACGGCCACGGTCGCAGCCTCGCGGCGCAGATCAAAGCCGAGGTGGTGGTTTAGACCCGTTTGCGCCGGTGCGCGAGCAGGCCGAAGACTCCGGAGGCGAGCAGCAAGGCGGGCGCCGGCAGCGGCACGACGGTGAATTCGATGCCGCCGAGGAAGGCCTGTACCGTGAAGATTTACGGCCCGGTGGCCCGTTATTCAGGCGGGAGTCTGCTCAGCAGGTCAGTGGCTTCGTTATCGCCTTTAGCGGCTGCTTTTTCCAACCAGTAACGCGCTTGCTCGATGTCGGTCGCGGTTCCATCGCCGGTAAAATAGAGCACGCCCATGTAGACTTCCGCGTATGGATGCCCGCTTTCCGCTGCCGGCAGTAACAACATGGCTGCTTTCTCACGGTCTTGCGAGACGCCTTGGCCAAGGATATACATTGAGCCCAGAATGGCTTGAGAGTCGTGGTCGCCCAGATTTGCGGATTTGCGAAGCAAGTCTGCCGCCGTTTCGTAATCGCCCGAAATATAAGCGTTCATACCGTCCGCGTGGAGTTCGCTTGCCGAGTCGGTACAGGCAATTAGGATTAGCCCGACGAATATGATCAGATAGCGCACGTATTTCGTTAGTCGAACTTAATTCCGGATGCGGCCAAGATACCCATAATTCGCGTTCGACTATAACTTGTCGTGATGTCGTCACCGCCTCCAGCGGAACCATCGGGCCCGTACGAGGTCAGGACGAACCCGTCGGAATCCAAACTTCCAGACCAAAGCCCCTCAGCGGTAGCTTGGTCTGCAGGATCGTAGCGGATCGCGGTGCCCCAGCTATCAATTACATCAATGTTTGATAAATTGATGTCTGTATAAGGTACCTGACCCTCTGCATTGGAGTCTCCGAGTCCATCGTCGTTTGTGTCAGAGCGAGGAACTCGGCGATGCGCCGTTCGTGTCAGACTGTTACACGGATAGTGGAGATACCCCGGGGTCGAAGAGGGGACGGGGGCGGGCGCGAACACACACGGATCTTCGCTATTAGCCTCGCCGCCAGTGTATATAGCGGGGCCATCAGGGTCGTTTTCATCGTTAGCAACGAACCCAATAATTGATCGCGCAATTACATCCATTGATTCGATTGTCTGTGCGCGTTTACTTTTCGCCGCACCATCACGAATGATAGACGCAAGTATCTGATCCTCCGTGTACACCCGTACGATATCGTCGAACGGTCGCCGCTCGTTTTCAGAATAATCCGCAGAGACAAGTTGTACATCGTTATCCAGGTTATCAAGCTCATCCAGCGACGTCGCAATAGGAGCGGGCCTTTCCACGCCGTTCAAGCTGTACGCACCACTCCCGTTAGGACCAGCCGAAATCAACGCAAAAACGCCGTTCGAGATGAGCACTTGGGGAGTTGGGGGTGCGGTCGCGCGGTCCCGCAGCTGAATGGAATTTGAAACGTCCCAGCGCCCGGCGTTCAACGAATTATCGGACGCGGCGCCACCGTTCACGACGTAAAAAATCTGATTATCCCAACCATCAGCATATTCGCCTGCCGCGAGATTCAGCGTTCGGTAGGGAACCGTTCCCCAATAGACCCCCGTTGAGCCGATTTCCTGATCAGCTTCGCAAGGCGTTTCATCAATGCTTTCCAGGCCAAACTGCGCATCGGATTTTGCCAACGTAGGAATCGCCGGGCAGGGAAGGCGGTCGTTTCTCACGAGGAACAATTGCATGGCTTCAAATAATCGATCCATACGATTAATCGTTTGCTTGAAGCCCAAGTTGCTGCGCTGAGTAGCGATGATGTTTAGGCCACCAACCAGCAGCAAGCTAAGGATAAACAGCACGACGGCAATCTCGATTAGCGTAAAGCCGGTGACTGAGTTTCGGGCAATGGGCATTTCTGGCGGTGAGTGCGCACGTCTATGTGGGGTAGGATGCGCTGATCTTCCCATATACCGCGCAAAAAGAAACCCGCCGTGGCGGGTTCAGGTCCGATTAATGATGTTTCGCTCTAGAGTCGATTTCGCTTGGCGCTGTAGAGAAGTCCTAACGCGGATACGAACGCCCAGACGATTCCCGGGACGGGGACTGGCGAGGCTTCGAACGCAACCTCGACCAACCCGGTAGTCAGCGTACTGCCATGATTCGACAAGATTTCAATGCGGAAATGGGAAGCGACTACCGTAGAAAATGCGAATATTTGCCCAAAATTCGTTGCGTCGCTTGTACCGTCAACAGCGTAAAAGTTGCCAAGCAAGATCGGCGAAGAGAACAATGCGTTATCGTCCGCCAGCAAATTGAAGTTATTGACTGTTTGCCCGGCTCCCTGGGGATCTGCCCACAGGGCGAGCGAATCAACCGCGAAGCTTCCGCCAAGGTCAAAGTCCAAATTACCGGTGGTGTCACCGCTTTGTGAGAACCAGGTGTTGAAACTACCTCCGCCGCTGACGGTATTCGTTGCAGCGACGAAAGTATCGAAGTCAGTAACCCCGGAAACGTATCCGGCGGCCAGACCAGATTGATCGATCGTAAAGATGGGTTCAAACGTGGCGAAACTGCCCATATCGGTCGATACGCCGATCGGTTGGTGAATCGACGCCGCGTGTACGCTGCTGCCGCTCGAGAAACCAATCACTATGACCGCTCCCATTGAGGCGAGCAATTTAACCATGTTCGAATCTCTCCTAATCACAAACGTTAAGGGCCCGCCTGAATTACCGGGAATTCGTTCGGCGTTTGGCCGCTCAACCAGGGCAACAATGTCTGCTTGGGCAATATCGTGCCATCTTGGGCTCAGATGCGCGTTGCATCCAGCGATGCCCGGAACTGGCCAATGTTGAATTTTGCAAGAATCAAGCCAGATGAAAACCCGTTGTAATATCAGCAGGATACACGTGGCTTGCGTTTCAACAGGCAACCTCGTGTAAA
>CAXBJY010000154.1:0-6054 GCA_963976285.1 uncultured Gammaproteobacteria bacterium | reverse complement strand
TTTCGACAGATCGACGTGCAGACCGGCGGCGTCGAGCGCGAGCCAGGACAGCCGCCCGGGGTCCTCGGCAAACAACGAATCGGTACGGCCCTCGCGCAGGCGCGCGGCATCGTCGTGGAGTGCCTTCCAGGCGGGGAGTTCATTCAGTCGCATGCTGGTGGTTCCGTGATCGGTGCTGGATAAATTTCGAATCGATCGCCCCGAGTCATGATCTGCGCGCCGGCGGCAACGAACCGCGCAGATGCGTAACTGGATAACGTTTCGACTATAAACGGCTAGGCGATAGACAGTTTTTCAATTACTATGTTGGAGCAACCATGCCCGACCGGCGGCGCCGATAAAAACAATGAGGCGGCGCCAGACAAGCGGTACACCCAATACCTAAGCGACATAAATAATGAGCGATGACCGCCCCGAAAGTCTAGGAAAATACCAAGTCGTCGAAGAGATCGATCGCGGCAGCATGGGTACGGTCTACCTCGGTCACGATCCGTATATCGACCGACCGGTTGCGATCAAGGTCGCGCACGCGGAGCAACTCGCTGACGATGAATCGGGCGATCGTTATCGCAAAATGTTTTTCAACGAGGCCCACACGGCGGGCCGGCTGACGCACCCTAACATCATCGGGATCTACGACGCCGGGGTCGACGAAGAATCCTGCTACATCGTGATGGAGTACATCAAGGGCGGTCAGACCCTGAAGCCATACACGAAAGCAGATGCCTTGCTGCCAATCGAGAAAGTCGTCGAGATCGTCTTCAAGTGCGCGAAGGCGCTCGATTACGCGCACAAGCAGGGTGTGATTCATCGCGACATCAAGCCGACGAACATTCTTGTTACCGAAGACATGGATGTGAAGATCGGCGATTTCAGTATCGCTCATATCACGAAGATGGACTCCACCGAAACGATGCCGATGGGGCTCGTCGGGTCTCCCCGTTACATGTCGCCGGAGCAGATCCAGGAAGACATCATCACGAATCAGACCGACATTTTCTCGCTCGGCATCGTGATGTACGAACTGCTCACCGGCAAACACCCGTTCGCGGCCGACAATTTTTCGCGTCTCGTGCAGAAAATACTCAACGAGGAGCCGCCGGAAATCAGCGAGTTCCGCAGCGACGTCAGCGACGCGCTCGTCGGGATCGTAAAAAAGGCCATGGCGAAAGATTGCGCTAACCGCTACGCAATGGGACTTGACCTTGCCTCCGACCTGAGCCGGGCATTCGACGCACTGCTCGATGAACCGCAGGAAAATATTACGGAGCAGGAGCAGTTTGCGGCGGTGAAGCAGCTCGATTTCTTCCAGGGTTTCCCCGATGCGGAAGTGTGGGAAATCGTGCGTGCCGGCAAATGGCAGGACTACCGGGACGGTGAGGAGATCATCATTGAGGGTGAGCTTGACGATTCGTTTTATATCATCGTGCACGGTGAAGTCGCGGTGCGAAAGAACGCGAAGGATCTTCGCACTTTGCTTGCCGGCGATTGCTTCGGCGAAATGGGTTATCTGGCGAAAACGAAACGCACGGCAACGATCGTCGCCTACGGCGATACGTCCATACTGAAAGTGAATTCAACGGTAATCTCACAGGTCTCGCTGAACTGCCAGGTGCGGTTCCTGAAAGTCTTCCTGCGCACGTTGATACACCGGCTTTCGGTGACGACGGAGAAGGTCTCGCAGGAGATCTGACAAGGAACGCGGCGGTTTCCGCCGCGCCTTAACGTAAGATTCCATGCCGGCAAACCTGATCGCGATTCCGTCGAGTGGCGCCGCATTTACGCACAATTCCCGCGCGGCTGTAGCTATTCCGCAGCCGCGGACCACCTGACGGAGCTGAGCATAAATGAGTACGATTCAGCATCTCATCGAGTCTTTACGCGCCGGCGTTGATCTGGGTTCTCATAATGTCGAGATCCAGATGCTCTACGAACACTGGCTCAAGAGCGACAGCTGGGCTGCGCGTAGCGAAGCATTACCCCTGGTCGTCGGGGTCGACCCTGCGCTGTGGCGGAGTTATCTCGAAGCCGGGGAACTTGCCGCGACGGAACAGTCACTGTGGGACGTGTATCAACGTGAAGCCGGTATCGCCACGGAATCGGATAGTGTGGCCGTGGATCAACTGGTGGCGTTCTTCCGCGCGCAGCAGGTCGAAATGCCGGCGAGTTTCTCGCGCCTGTACGATTTCATCAGGCAAACCACGCTTACCGCCGCGCCCGATCCGGCGGAGAGCGCCGCTGTGTCGACGCGTCCGGAAGAAACCGAAGCCGTACTCGGTGCGGCGCTCGCGCTCGTAGCCAGCATGCCGGATCGCTGCCGTGACGAACACGGTTTCGTCGCCGGCGAACGGATCGCAAAACTAATCATGCAATCCGCCGTCCGCTGGTTTCCGTTGCAGGCGCCAACGATGACGGAGACGGAGATGGCGACGCTGATTGACAAGTGGCTCGATTGAACGCGCCGTGGTGCAACGACGGACGTGCCGCAATTGGTGACCTGTCCCGGGCGACGTCCGGGCGCGGATGCCTCGTCAGCGCGACGGGCGGACCCCCTTGCGTACGCGTGCGGTAATGTTCGCTCGTTCGCGGCGGCATCGGATGCGAACGAACGCGGCCAGGTCGGTGGACTCATGTTGAACCCGTTTCACTTTTCGTTTGCCGTGCCGGATCTGGACGCGGCGAAAGCGTTTTATGTCGACGTACTCGGCTGCTCCCTGGGGCGCGATCACGGAACCTGGGTCGATGTGCTGTTTTTCGGACATCAACTCACGATTCACGCCGGTGCGGATGCTATCCAATCGGGCCGACTCGATCATTTCGGACCGATTCTGAGTAAATCCGACTGGCAGGCCCTGGCCGATCGGCTGCACGCTCGTGACGTCGAATTTGAATCCCCGCCGGAGCTGACGGGCGCCGGCACCGCCGCGGAGACCGGCAAGTACTTGCTCCGGGATCCGGCGGGCAATCTGCTGGAGTTCAAGTTCTATCACGATTGCAGTGCGGTGCTCGGACGCAAGCCGTGACGTATCCATGCGCTCGCCTGGGGCGCGGGGAACACCCGGCAGCGACGGTATTCGTCAGCGCGCCGGACGATCAGCGACGACGCTCGTTGCGACGGGACTCCGATACGCCATGAACAAAGCGATGTGCCTAGTTTTGCTGATGATCGCCCCGCTGGTCTGTTCAGCCCAATGGACGGAGCACCCGGACCTCGCCGCGTTGTTTCGCACCGCGAACGTCGACGGTGCGTTTGTCGTTCGCGATCCCCGCACTGGCGCGATGGCCGGCTATAATGAAGCGCGCGCCAGAACCCGCTTTGTCCCTGCCTCGACGTTCAAGATTGCCCACTCGTTAATCGGCGTTGCAACGGGAGCGGTTGCAAACGTGGATGAAGTACTCGAGTACGGCGGACGTCCGCAGCCCTACCCGGCGTGGGAACGGGATATGAGCTTGAGGGATGCGATCGCAATGTCGAATGTCGCGATCTACCGGACCCTGGCTCGCCGCATCGGACTCGAGGACATGGGGCGCTATGTGCGGCGCCTCGATTACGGCAACAGCTTGCTCGGCGAAACCGTCGATCGATTCTGGCTGGACGGGCCGTTGCGGATCAGCGCCGTGGAACAAACCGTGTTCCTCGCCAGGCTCGCGGAAAAGCGCCTGCCACTGCCCGAACCGGTGCAGGCGCAAGTGCACGAAATCATGTTCAACGCGCAAGGACAGGGGTGGCGCCTGTGGGCCAAGTCCGGCTGGGAGAACGCGCCCGGAGTCGGGGTTGGCTGGTGGGTCGGATGGGTGCACGCGGCGGGAACGGACCATGCGTTCGCGCTCAATTTGGACATGCGCGATCCGGCCATGGCGCCGCTGCGGGAATCGCTTGCCAGGGCGTGCCTGCAAGCGCTGCGTCTGCTGCATTAGCGCTTGCGCGAACCGCAAGACACCCGGTGATTCAACGCGGTTGTGCGCGCCGGTGCGAGAAGCACGCAATACCGCGTGGATATACGGTGTCAGAAAAAACGTTTCACGCCGGCAGCGCACGACAGGCCTGACGGCATCGCGCGCTTTGCGCGTATCACCTGTAACGAGGAGTCTTCATGAAAACAGGCATCATGACCGGGGGACGTTCGAACAGTCCCGACGTTAACGCGATCGGTCGCTCAACGACGATCGCCGAGCAGATCGGACTGACGCAGCGCGCCGAGCGTGCCGGATTCGACACGGTGTGGATGGCGAATGTCTTCGCGCTCGATGCGATCATGACGATGGCGATTGCCGGCCACAATACCAGCACGATTGAAGTCGGGACGGCGGTGACCCCGACTTACCCGCGTCACCCGACGGCGATTGCACAGCAGGCGGTAACCGCGGCCGCGGCGACGAACAATCGCTTCACACTCGGCATCGGTCTCGCGCACAAGATCATGATCGAAGATGCGCTCGGCATGTCCTACGCGAAGCCGGCATCGCACATGAAGGACTACCTCGCCATTCTGGCGCCGCTGCTGCGCGGCGAAAGTGTGGACTACGACGGCGAACATTATTCCGTGCACGGATTGACGGTCGGTGCCGCGGGCGCGGACGAGGTGCCGATCATTGTCGCCGCGCTTGGCGAGAAGATGCTGCAACTCGCGGGCCGGTATACGTCTGGCACGATCACGTGGATGGTGGGGACACAAACACTCAAAGATCACATCGGTCCCGCGATCGGTAGAGCCGCTGCGGCCGCGGGCCGCGCTACGCCGCGCATCGTCGCGGGATTTCCGATCGTGCTGACGAACAAACCGGACGCGGCGCGCGCCGCCATCGCCGCCGGGCTCGCGCTGTACGGAGAGTTGCCGAGTTACCGCGCCATGCTCGATCGCGAGGGCGCAGCGGGCCCCGCCGATCTCGCGATTGTCGGTGACGAACAGGCCCTGCGCGACGGCCTGTCGCGGATCCGGGATGCCGGGGCGACGGATTTCAATGCCGCGATCGCGGAAGTGGACGCGGGCGCGTTCGATCGCACGTTCGAGTATCTCGCCACGATTCGCGGCGAGTTCTGAGTCCGGTTGCGGTTCGTAGCCGGTCGCACAAGGCCGTCGTTGCGCGACGGCCGGTTGCGGTCGCTTCGCTCACGGCGCGCCCCGTCGCGCGGCAGAGGCTTACGTCGCCCGCCGGCCTAACGGCAGCCCTGAGCAAACCTGCGTAAGGCTCATGCCGGCGCGGGCCGCGTGTTCAGCCTGCAGTAACGACCGAACCGGACCGGCGTCGGCGTGTGCCTGCAAGGCCCGCGAGCGCGGACGCAAGCAACCACACGGCAGCCGGAAGGGGCACCGGTGCTGCCACCGCGTTCAGACTTACGGTATGTGCGCCATACACGAGTTCGAACGCAACATCGCCGCAATTAGCGCAGGTGATTCCGTCGAATACGCCGCTGATCCCGCCGGCGGCTTCGAGAAACTCAAACGTCGCGCCAAGCGTCGGCACGTAACCGTCGAACAGCGACACCTCGACCAGGCCCGCGAGCGACGCGGTTCCCGATACGTCGAGGAAATCGAACGCCGCGCCCTGGCTCAGGCCGCCGATTTCGAGTGCGAGGATTGCCGCCGCACCCTGCTCATACGCGCCGTCGACGCTGAGCGTTCCGGGCGACTGTCCCGGCGCGAGACTGCCGAGATTGATCAACGTCCCAACGACGCTACCGGCGCCGCTGAACGACCCGCCGGCCGTGACCGTTACCGATCCGTCCGCCGCACCTGCCGGGGATCCGGGACCGACCACGACGGCCGCGGTGCTGTCGGCCACCGCGATAATCCCAAGCTCTCCGAGTTCGAATGTCGCGGCGACATGAAAGTCCCGGGCACCTGCTGCGGTTGATGTCAGTGCCAGGGTTCCGTCGTTGAAAGCGCCGAGATTGCGCAGGTCGATTGCGGCTTCGTCGTTCACCGTGACATCCGCCGTGGTGAGAGTTGTGACATTTGACAGGTCAATCGCACTGCCGGCATCGCTCGCGGTGACGCGGATCCGTCCGTTGATCCCGGAGACGTTGTCGTCAAAGCCCGAGATCGCGGTGAG
>CAXBJY010000153.1:0-6067 GCA_963976285.1 uncultured Gammaproteobacteria bacterium | reverse complement strand
GCCCGGCTAAACTACGCTCTTCGTGCCTTGGATTGCGCAAAAATGACTCCCGGCGCGACATCCTCTATTTTTGAGACCGCTTCTAGAAGCGGTCTCAAAAATCTGCGACGCTGTGGCTTTGGGACCGGAACCACGGTCTACACTCCATCCCCGTCCCGTCCCCTCGATTTGACGCGAACGATACCCGGTCCATCAACGTCAGTGCTGCATAATCTGAAGCACGTATTTAGCCCGCTGCCGCAAAACTGCCGCGCCCGGTATCTCGCGCCGCGGCGGAACCGGAGGCGCCATCGTTCGCCGTGTTTCTCAACCGGGTGACAGCGCTGCTTACGCCTCGATGTCCTCGAACAATACGCTCGACAGATAGCGCTCGCCCGCGTCCGGCAGGATCACGACGATCGTTTTGCCCCGCATGTCCGGTTCGGCCGCGAGACGCGCCGCCGCGACCCCGGCGGCACCGCAGGAAATACCACACAAAATGCCTTCTTCGGTCGCGAGTCGGCGCGCGAACGCGACCGCATCTTCGTTCGACACCTGTTCGACCCGATCGATCAGCGAAACGTCGAGGTTGTCCGGTACGAAGCCGGCGCCGATCCCCTGGATCTTGTGCGGTCCGGGTTGCGGCGTTTCACCGGCCATGGTCTGGGTGATGACCGGGCTCGCCGTCGGTTCCACGGCAACGGTGAGAATCGACTTGCCCTGGGTTTGCTTGAAATAGCGCGCGACGCCCGTGATCGTGCCGCCCGTGCCGACCCCGGCGACGATCGCATCGACAATGCCGTCCGTGTCGTTCCAGATTTCCGGCCCCGTGGTTTTTTCGTGGATCGCCGGGTTCGACGGATTCGAGAATTGCTGCGGCATGTAGTAGCGCGACGTATCCTGCGCCGCGAGCTCTTGTGCCGCCGCGATGGCACCGGGCATGCCCTTTGCGCCTTCCGTCAATACGAGCTTCGCGCCGAAGGCCTTGAGCACCTTGCGGCGTTCGAGGCTCATCGTCTCGGGCATCGTCAGGGTCAGCGGGTAGCCGCGCGCCGCGCACACGAAAGCGAGCGCGATGCCGGTATTGCCACTCGTGGGTTCCACCACTTCCATGCCCGGTTTCAGTACACCGCTTTGTTCGGCGTCCCAGATCATCGCGGCGCCAATCCGGCACTTGACCGAGTAGGCGGGGTTGCGCCCTTCAATTTTCGCGAGTACGCGTACCCCGCCATCAACAACCCGGTTCAGCTGGACGAGCGGCGTGTTGCCTATCGATTGGGAATTATCTGCGTAAATGTTCATAGGGCGTCTCCCGAGTTCATGTCCGCCGTATCGGCCTTGCCGGCACGATACAGCCCTGGTTGTTCCCCGCCTGCCCGGGCGGGATCGAAGCCTTCCACCCGTTCGGGGTCGATGCGGGACAGGGTCGATCAGGGCTCGGTTGCGCGGCGCGACGACGAACCCGGCAGTCTACCGTAGACCCGTTGGCGCCGGAACCGGGTTGCCGGCGACGGATTGCAATCGCCGGTACGCACAACGAGACTACGTCGTGACAGGCACCGGATGATCATCAGTGGGGAGATTGTCGCAGCGCGCCGGGAAGAACCGGCTGGCCGTGTCCGCGGGACTCGCGGCAGCCTTCGGGATTGCATGGCTGCTGTTCGTGCCGCACGGGGTGGAGCAGACCGGCGAACAACGCGTCAACGCAACCGTCGTTGAAATCATTGTGGGCCCGGGCGGTCGCGCGGCGGAGCCGGCCGGCGTCGCGATCGTCGTGGTCGAATTACCTGACGGGGGTCGCGCGCGCGTATTCGCACCGGGCGCTCAAGCGGTGGTCGGCACCGGGCTTGCCGTTACCGTGAAGCAATTCTCGGACGGGACGCGTGAAGTCACGGCGGCCGGTGGAGCCGTGCCTTAATCGGTAAGCGGGGTCGACGCCGCCGGCTGGCCTTCGAGCAACACCCGGATATGTGCGCTGTACCAGTCCTCGCAACGCTGTTTGAACGCCTTCGACTCAGCCTCTATTTCGTCGACGGAACGAATATCATGGGTTTCACACTGCTGGTGTTCCCGGCCACAAATCTCGCACTCCCGAATCCACACGAGTTCCAACTCGGACATCACTGTCTCCTGCTTGAACGTTGAACGCTGGCCTGACCTTACTGTCGTGGGCTGTTTGTTGTTCTGGTTTGAGCGATATCTTCGCGCCTGGGTCGGCGAAATCACAGAGGTGAATTGTTACGAATCAACAGAGACTGTTAACTTCCGCAAAGCGCCGGACGTTTCGCGGGTGGAACCGACGTTCAGCTCGTCCGCGGGCGTACCCGGACCGCGAAAGCCGCAGCCCGGGTACGCCGGTGGATCATTCAGCGAGACAGCACAGCAGATCGGCAATATTGTCGCGGCTGCCGAGAACGACCGGAACGCGTTCGTGCAGATCGGCCGGCACGACGTCGAGAATATTCTCCCGCCCCGTCGTCGCGACCCCGCCGGCCTGCTCGATGAGCATCGCCATCGGGTTCGCTTCGTACATGAGTCTGAGCTTGCCGGCCGGCGCCTTCTCGGTTGGCGGGTACATGAAAATGCCGCCTTGCAGCAGCACCCGGTGGACGTCGGCCACCATCGCGCCGGCATAACGCATCGTGAAATCCTCGTCGTGGCACTGTCGCAGATAGCGCCGGTAGCCGCGCGGAAACGAGTTTGCATTCGCTTCATTCACGGAATACGACGGCGCGAATTCCGGGATCTGGATCGACTCGGCGACGCGTATGAACGCGCCGACCGCGGGATCGAGCACGAACATGTGCACCCCGGCGCCGGTTGTCAGTACGAAGACGGTTGACGAGCCGTACAGGACATAGCCGGCCGCAACCTGTCTGCGTCCGGGCTGCAGTTTTTCCGTGCGCGCCGGATCGACTTTGAAGATCGAAAATATCGTGCCGACACTGCCGGCAACATCGAGGTTCGAGGAGCCGTCCAGCGGGTCGAACATGACCGCGTAGCGAACACCACTCGCATTGCCCGTATTGAAGCACAGCAATTCATCGTCTTCCTCCGAGCCGAGTACCGCGACCCCGTCGCGCCCGCGCAAAACCTGCATCATGACGTTGTTCGCAATGACGTCGAGCTTTTGCTGGGCCTCGCCCTGGACGTTCCGGTTGCCGACATCTCCGAGTACGTCCTCGAGACGGGCGCGCTTGAGGCGGGCCGAAATCGTCTTCGCGGAAATCGACAGCGCCGACACGATCCAGGACAACGCACCATCGGAATCGGGGGTCGTGCGTTCGGTGTCGAGCATGTGAGTTTGCAGCGTGATGAGTGCCGGTTCGTCGAATAAGGGTTCCACGACGGGGGCGATCGATGCCATGCTTGAATTCCTTGTTAACATTGACTGACGTGGTCGATTATCGTCGTCTGGCGCCGGGCCGCATTGCGCGACTCGGCATTTCGCGTGCTCGATCGAAAAAAATTGTTACCCGCAGAATTCAGGAGACCCGCAATGGAACGACGCTTTATCGTGCCGAAAGGGATGGAAATCATCCGCGACCGTTTCGGCTACAACCCCGGCGTGGTCGTCGGCGACACGCTGTATATCGCCGGACAGGTTGGCCGTGATGCGGATTTGAACGTACTCGAAGGCGCCGAGGCGCAATACGTACAGGCGTTCGAGAATGTGGGGAAGGTGCTGAGCGCGGCGGGCGCCGACTTTACGAACGTGGTCGACATGGTGACCTACCACGTCGACATTTCGGATCTCGCGAATTTTATTCCGATCAAAAATCGCTACATCACGCGCGACTTCCCGGCGTGGACCGGCATTGGCGTCACTGCGCTGGCGATGCCGGGCCTGCTGATTGAAATCAAGTGCGTCGCGAAACTGTAGCGGCGCGTAGCGGGTCCCGCGTCAGAATTTGTTCGTGCGCATCGGCGCCATGGCGGTGCCCTTGAACGGCGTCTGGTCTTTCTTGATATCCCAGTTCGGCGCCGGTTGCGTCGGGTTACCCGCGCCGACCATTTTCTCGACCGGCTCGTCCGGGGACGTGTCACCGGGTTCATGACCGCTGCGCTCGCACAGTTCGCCCCAGGTTTTGATCACGTCTTTCATCGAGTGGTGAATCTCGATCCGGACGCCGTTCGCACGGCATTGATAATCGTATAGCGGCATTGTTCCTTCCTCACGGTTTTGCGACCACTACGGTCGGCTCTCGCGGTGGATGCGGAGCATAACCGGGCGCACGGGTCGCGGCAAATATCACCCGGCGCGGCGGTATGCCGGCCGAAATTCCGCGTACATGCGCAGTACCCATGCCATCCCGGGGTGCGTGGCCCAGCGGGCGGTCCACTGTTCCAGCGCCGCCGGGCGCGGCCGCGGCCGGTCCATCGTGCTGCCCGGCGGGTTCGCACCGCCGGCAAGGATCGATGCGAGCGCGAGATCGGCGACGGAGAACGCGCTGCCGACGCAAAATCCCGTCGCCGCGGTCCGGTCCGCGGCGAACTCGAGCGCGGCGACCATCGCCTCGTCACCGTCGGCAACCGACGCGGGCCCGGTAATCCCGTTGCCGCGGCGGATCAAACCCCTGGCCAGGGGAAACGTCACGGCGTACAAGCGCCGGATCATTCGCGGCTGGCCTTCGCCGAACAGTTCAGCGGTATAGCGCGCATCCGCAATGATCCGGTGCAGGATACTGCGGCGGGTGCGCGGACCGATGTCGGTATCGATCCACGACTGGATGCGCAGCGCTTCCGCCCGCTCGTCAGCGTCTTGCGGATACAGGGTGGGTTCCGGGAATCGCCGTTCGAGTTCAGCGATTATGCGCGCCGAATCATCGATGTAGCGCTCACCGATCCGCAGCACCGGCGTCGTGGTATTACCCGTAAGGCGTTTCAGGAGCGCGATATGCGGCCCGGGCAACAGATTGCGACGGGTGTAATGCAGCCCCTTGAAGTCCAGTGCCCAGCGCACTTTTTCGTTGAACGTCGAATACGGAAACTGCAGCAGCTCAAGATCCATACGTCCTCCTGTATCGCGGTTTCCCGCATGAACGGGCGCGTTCGGTGCCGCGGTCGCCGGCCGCGAACCGCGCGCTCAGATCGGATTCAGCGTCTCGAGACCGACGGCATGGCGCCCGACCTGCTCGGTGATGCGGTCGATGTGACCGTTGATATGCAGCGGCATCGCCTGGAAGTCGCGGTAGCGACGCTCGAAATCCGTGCCTTCGCGCAAGCCGTTGCCGCCGAGCACGCGCAGGATCAGTTTCATCGCCTCTTCGCACAGGAGTACCGCCTGCATGCCGGCGGCGCACTGGCGCAGGTAATCGGATTCAAGCGGCGGCGTGGCGTTGACAATGCGCGCGTCCGTTTCAGCACACGCGGCATAGACCGTGTCCGTGGCGGCACTGATGAGCGCGCGGGCACGGCCGAGATTCACGTGGATCGTGGGTCTTTCGACCATTTTCGTCCCGAAGATCGCGATCCGCTCGCGGATACTCGCGGCCGTTTCCTCGAGTGAGGTTTCCGCAAGCCCGCACGCCATCGCACCCAGCCACAACACCGATAATGCCACCCAGTCCTCGCGATAACGCGGATGCACGACCGGCGTATCGGGCGCGCGGAATGCAATGCGGGTGGGCACCGGAAACGGTACGACCCGATCCGCCGCAACGCGGACATCTTCGTAGTAGATATGGTCGGTGGCGGATGCGCGCACGCTCATCGCTTCCCACGTGGGGTCGATGCGGACGTTCGGGTCATGCAGATCCGCCAGGATGAAGCGATCTTCCGGTGCGCCCGCACCGGGTTTCAGAATCACCCCGGCCCAGTCCGCGTAACGCGCACCGGAACCGAACGCGGCGCTGCCATTGAGGACGATTTCATCACCGTCGTGGCGGTATTCGACGGAAGACGACGCGCCGGCCGGGAAGCACACCCATTCGCGCCGTTGCGTGATGCCGCGCAGGAATTCCGCGTACTCCGGGCCGAGTACGCCGCAAAACAAGTGGAACGTACACAGGTGGTTCCACAGGCACCAGGCAGTGGACGTGCAGCGCGGGGCAACGGCGCGCAGTTCATCGGCGATAACGACGATCGA
>CAXBJY010000152.1:0-6205 GCA_963976285.1 uncultured Gammaproteobacteria bacterium | reverse complement strand
CGCTAACGGCGTGAGTTCATCAAACGGCTCACACACGGAAATCAGGACACTCCCCTATTCGGCGAGCGCTTCACATTAACCGCGTGAAATCACTAACCGGCTCACACACAGAAATCAGGACACCCTCGAAGAAAATAGCCTAGACTTCGACTGACAGACAGCTCCTCAAAATCGGTAACTGTCCGATCGGGTCTGAACTTCTACACGTTAACGTTAGTCAGCGGGCCGACCCGATTTTCCGCGACAGAACGTTTCTATAAGTGACACGAGCTCGCTCTTAGCAGGGTGATTCGACACAACCACCACACACACGAATGCAATAAGCGATGACGTCCCAGCGAAAACCAATTCTTTGATCGCAGGAAGAATGCTAATCTCGTCCGTCATAGGGTTTAATAAATAATACAGCGGCAACGCGCAGATAATCGCTACCGACATCAGATTTTTAGCATAAATTTTCAGAACGCGTTTTATTTCGATGTTCACGATCCGATAAACTACAGCGCTATCGATCAAGAACCGAATACCGAACGCCGCCGACATTCCGGCGGCAACCGCGAGCAAACCGCTGTTAACCGTCATCAATACAATCACTAACCGTAAAACGTTAAAAAGCAGTGAAACATTGAAAATCAATCGCACTTCACCCATAGCGACCAATGCTGTCTGATTAATGCCATTGACGATTGAGATTAGCAATCCAACGCACAGCACCGACGCAATCGGCGCCGCCCCGAGCCATTGTTCACCGAATAGGACATAGATCATTCGCTCAGCCATACATCCCATAAATGCCGCAAGCGACCAACCGACCAGCGTGACGTAATCCATTGTTTGAACATAAGACGGCCCGATCCCATTTTCACCTCGATTTTCTCTGGCGAAGTTCGCGTGAATCACCGGGTTAGTCGCCTTTCTGAAAATGCTCGCATACATTTTGTTGAACCCGCGCGCGCGACTGAACAGACCAAGTGAACTGAACCCCAAGACGCGGCCAATCAACATGTCCGCAACGCTTGTTCCCATTTGTTCGGAAATGTTCGACCCCAGTGTGTAAGTCCCGAAACTAAAAACCGCCCGGGAGCCCCGCAGGCTAGGAAGCACTCGGTATTTTTTTGGCAAGTATAATTGCCCGAGAGCAGCGGTAACTACCGACGAACCGACCGTCGCCCACGCCATGCTCATCACGCCAAACCCCATCAACGCCAGCGAGATGCTCATAGTGACGTGGGTAACTGCCGAACCAAGATTTATTTTGGACCTCGTTCCGAAACTCATACCTCGTTTTAGTAAGTCTGGCGCCAGCGCACCTATGGGAAGGAGGAAGAAATTAATGGCTGAAACTTCTATCACGGACCTAATCAGGGGTTCATCGTAGTAATTTGCAATAACTGGAGCGGATGCGTACGCTAAAATGCCGAGTGGCAGCGCAATAGCCGTAGTGACGCCAAGCGCCGCGGCGACTTTCTTCTTGTTCAAGACTTTTTCCTGAACAAGATACTGGGAGACACCGAAATCACGGAACACCTGCGCGAAGCTTATTACTGCCAGTGCGACGGTATAAATCCCAATTTCTTCGGGCGTCAATATTCGCGCCAATACCATAATTGAAATGAACTGCAGGGCGCTGATACTGTACCGCTCGGCAAACGCAATAATCAGCGAACGTTTGACGACATTCAGTTTAGTAGCCAAAAACTAACTCTTCCTGACGTTTTTGTATCCTTGGGCCCCATTCAATCGAGTATTTAAAGCATTGCCTATAGTGATCAGGAACATCACAAATCGCACATCGTAGCTTTGTCATTAAGAATCCTTTAGGCGTTAATATTCTAAAGTAAAAAGGCCCGTCCAATCATTTTTGACCCAATATTTTGTAACGATCGAATTACGTCCGATCTTTTACTAGACACGTGCGAGATCATTTCCCTTATTCGCCAATCCCGTCCTTCTCGTCGGTCTCCATTTGCAGCTGCATCCGCCGGACCCGTTTGAGCGCCATCTCGATCAACTGGCAATTGAAGGAAATGATATCGGCCACGCGGCCAATCATGAACGTAATGAACCCCATGGTAAGCAGAACCCAGCCGAGAACCAGTGACTGCAAATGTCCCGCACCATCGCCGACAAAGTAAAACCCCAGGAAACGCAGGATTGGTATACTGCCAATCACCGATAGAGTCAGACCGAGGTAGAAAAACACCCGTAGCGGCTGGTCCATCGAATACATCCGAACGATCGTCGACAGCTGGCTCTGGATGAATTTCGGGGTACTTTTGAACAGCCGCGATTCGCGGGTTTTCGGATTCGTCTCGATCGGCACAGACGTAACTGCCAGGTGCTTCTTACCGACCTGAATGGCCATTTCAATCGTATAGCTGAAAGGCGAGACAATAGTTAATTGCAATGCAGCGTCGCGCGATATCGCACGAAAACCGCTGACGGTATCGGGCACGTTTGTTTCGGGAAGAAATCTCACAACGCCACTACCCAATTTTTGCAGCATTTTCTTCCCTTTCGAAAAATGGGCGATTTTCATCGTTTGCCGATCGCCGACGACGATATCCGCTTCGCCGCGAACGATCGGCGCGACGAGTTTGCAGAGGTCCTTGCCGGCATACTGATTATCGCCGTCAGTATTGACAATAATATCGGCACCGAGACTCAGGCAGGCATCAACTCCCGTTCGAAACGTTCGCGCGAGACCCCGGTTGTTTTTTTGGCGGACGCGCCCGCCTCCGGCGGATTCAACGAAAGCGAGATCCAGCAAGGCGTTGCCGGCAAGAAAACCCTCCGGGTCCGGTTTGCCGTTACGCTCGCGAATGGCATCGGCGAAGCACAGCACGGCGTCTGGCGCTTGTTCGAACAAGGACGCGAACGTCGCGAGGTGGTTTGAATGCATGACATCGTCGGCATCGAGCAGCGCAATGAAATCAGACGTCGCAGCACGGCTGCCCCGGTATCGCGCGGCAGCCGTGCCACCGTTCATTTGTGTGATTAGCTGCAATGCCGGTGCGTATGTTTCCGCCCAGCGACGTACCGTAGCCGCGGTGGCGTCAGTCGAAATGTCGTCGACGACGATGATTTCCGTCGGGGCGAGCGCCTGGCGAGCGACGCTATCGGGCGCTTCGGTAATAAACGCCGCGGCGTTGTAAGCGGGAATAACGACCGCGAGCGTAAATCTGCTCAAGGGACAACCCTGCACAAGGTCCGGGGTTCATCGCCTGGTCGCGTTGGCCTGTTTGCTTCGTACTGCACTATTGGACGTCTCATCGCGGCCTGAACACGCCGTCCATCAAGTCTGCGAACTGCTGCGTGAACCGGCGGCGCTCGTCATTGCTGATGTGCATGTAATCGTCGTAATCGGCAATTCCATGCTGCAGTTCCTCGCGCTCGACGAACGTCACCGAACTTTCGTAGTCGCGCTGCAGTTCAATAACGAAGCGCCGAAAATCCGCCATGATGGCCGGATCTACCGCCCGCTCGAGTGCCGGGTTCACCTGGCCCACCACGACGACCGGCTGGACCTGCGCGGCGATATTGCGTTCGAGAAATGCCTTGAACGCTGCACGCTGATAACGTGAACCCTCGCCAAGCTCGTAACGGTCGGCGTAGCGTGATGCACCGGGTCGTCGCACCACCGGCTGTGGCGCCGCCATGCGCGGGCGTGCGAAACCCTTCTCCGCCAATGGGCCGAATATGGATAAATCGAGGCTGCGTCTAAGTTTGAAGGCCGGAAACGCGAGGCTGAGTGCGGCATGGAATACATCCTCGCGCTCAATGTAACCGTCGCGCCGATACTCCAGCACATCGGGCCACGTAGACCATGTGATGAGCGGTATGATGCGGCTGCCCCCCGGATTCGTGTCGTACAGATTCATAATGCTGATGTAGGTGACGACATAATCCGGTTGCAGGTTTGCGTACTGGCCGAGCGTAAGCCGCAGATCCCACGCGCTCGAACCTGCGTAACTGAGATTCGCGAACTGTACATCGGGATAGTACGATCGGTTGAGCAAACCTGCGTCGAACTGCGAATGTCCCTGACTTGAACCGGCAATGACAACCTTCGTCATCGCCAGCGAATTTTCCAGCAGCGCTTTATTCGTGTTGAAAAACGCCTGTTTGTAGTTCGGGTACGCCAGGTAGCCGCTGACCCAGAATATTGTGGTGGTACCGGCCACGGCGAACAAGCCGTTAAGGCACACGAAACACGACACCGCCAAAGCCAGGTAGCGACCAGGCGCGGTGAACTCACATCGTTTCATCGCTGCACTTGCGAGGCGCAGCACCACTACGGCAATCAGAATTGCCGTGGCAATGAGCGCGGTTTCCCGCAGCGACGTATGAAAAAAGCGTTCCGCGTCCGGGATCAGGCCACGCGTTTTCGTGGCAACGACGTCACCCGCGATACGGTCCAGCACCCGCGATACCGTCGTCCCCAACACGAAGTACGCAGCCCACAGGGCGGCAATACCGGCAACGATGGGTGTGTTCCCTGTAGCCCGCATGTCAGAACTGGAAATAGATGAATTCAGCGCCATTGAACACCCCGAACGACAGCACAAGCAGCCAGCAGGTCGCGAGCAGGCCGATCCCGAGCCGCGGCCTTTTCGCCACCGTACTTTCGAGCGTCCCGCCCAGCACCTGCAACGCGGCGACCAGCAGGAACATGACGGCCACCAGCCGTAATAACGGGGCGACAACATTCAGATCCGGCATTTTGAACAACAACGGGAAGGAGTTCGCGAGAAAGCCGAGCTGGCTGTAGTCACTGCTGAGCGCACCGGTACGGAACAGCAACCACCCTATGCACGTGAAGTGAAAGAAAATGATCGTCGCGGCGAAGTTCGACACGCCGGCGACGATCGCGTTCGGCGAGTCACCACCGCGGAGCGGATTCACGAGATCGATCACACGGTAGAAAATCAGCAGCACGCCGTGATAGACGCCCCATAACGCGTAGGCCCAGCCGGCGCCGTGCCACAACCCGCCGAGAAACATCGTCAACAGCAGGTTGCGAAACGTCATGCCGATACCGCTGCCATTCCCTCCGAGCGGGATGTAGATGTAATCACGGATCCAGGTGGACAGGCTGATATGCCAGTGACGCCAGAACGCCGAAGGATTCGTGACGAAATACGGTCGCCCGAAATTGCGCACGAGGTCGAACCCGAGTATGCGTGAGCAGCCGCGGGCAATATCGGAGTAGCCGGAGAAATCGCCATAGATCTGGAATGCGAACAGGTACAGGAACGTCCACGCTTCCGCCCCGTTGCCCGCGATCACGGGTCCGTCAAACGCGGTAGCGACAACGGGGCCGCAGCGATCGGCGATAACGAGCTTTTTCACGAAGCCGACAGAGATCAGCGCGAGCCCTTCGTAAATGTCCGTGAGACTGACGCTGCGGTGTCGTTGAATCTGCGGCAGCAGGGTCGTCGCGCGTTCGATCGGGCCGGCCACGAGTTGTGGAAAGAACGACACATACAGGGCGAAATCGAAAAAATCGTCGGCCGGTTCGAGCTCACCCCGGTAAACATCGATCGTGTAACTGAGCGACTGGAACGTATAGAAAGAAATCCCGACCGGCAGAATGATGTTCAGGGTAAACGGATCGGGTTGAAAACCGATCAACGCAAACAGATCGACGACCGAGTCGGCGAAGAAATTGAAATACTTGAAGAAGCCGAGACTACTGATATTGACGAGCACGCTGAGCGCGAGGAAGCGCTTTTTAGCGGATTTATCCACAGCCGCATGAATACGCCCGGCGCAGTAATAATCGACGGCGGTCGAAAACAGGATCAGGGCGAGGAAACGATAATCCCACCAACCGTAAAAAACGTAGCTCGCCACGAGCAGAAAACGATTCTGCGCACCATGCCCGAGACGTCGGTTCACGGCGATGACGCCGAGGAAAAAGACGATAAACGTCAGGGAGTTGAATAACATGCGCTGATTCTTACAAACTCGCCCGTGCGTTCGGGTAAGCGCGTCGAAATACCTCTTGTAGCCCGCCGACCGGCGTTTGGCGCGCGTCGGTACTGGCCACTACGGCCCCGGGCACGCGAACATGCGCACGCAGATGACTGCAACGGATCGACGCCGGCATACGCGTCAGATTTAGATCGACCGCATCCATGAAATCTATAGAAGCGGTCTCAAAAATAAGTAGCGTCGCGCCGGGAGTCATTGTTGCGCAATC
>CAXBJY010000151.1:0-6209 GCA_963976285.1 uncultured Gammaproteobacteria bacterium | reverse complement strand
AGCGCGATGTTGTGCCGGCACACCGACAGGGCCTCGTCGTCGATATCGCACGCATGGACGAGCGTGGCACCGCGCGCCGCCGCGGCGAGCGCGAGGATCCCGGAACCGCAGCCGTAATCGAGCACGCGGCTGCCGGCGATATCCTCGTCGCAGGCAATCCATTCGAGACACAGCGCCGTCGTCGCATGATTGCCGGTGCCGAACGCCATGCCCGGGTCGATCCTGATCACGTGTTCCGACGCGGCCAGCGGTTCGCGCCAGCTCGGACAAATGCACAGACGGCCACCGAACAGCTGCGGTTCGAAGTGGTCGCGCCACACGGACTGCCACTGCTGCTCGGCGAGTTCGCGTGTGCGGACATTCAGCACCGAGAGCCCGGCGTTGCTGAACAGCCGCTCCGGCTCGGCGGGCATGCCGGCGGGATCGAACATGCCGGTGACATCACACACCGGCCACAACGGTGTGCGGCCGTCGAGTTCATCCACGAGCAGTGCGGTGTCGCCGGCCGCGGTGCACGTGATCGCCTGCGCGCCGGCGGTTTCGAACACGGCTTCCGCCGCCGCCACATCAGCTTCCCGGACGGTGCACGTGCACGTGATCCAAGCGCTGCCCGCGGTCACGGGAGGGCTCGCCTCACGGTCGCGCGCTGGCCGACGCTCACGACAGTCCGCGGGTATTGCTCATTCCGAATGCGCGAGCTTTTGTTCGAGATAGTGGATGTCGGTACCGCCGGCCGCGAACGCGGCGTCGTGGATCAGATCGCGGTGCAGCGGCAGGTTCGTGTCGATACCGTCGATGACGATCTCGGTCAGTGCTGTCGACATCCGCGCGAATGCCGCCTCACGGTTCGAGCCGTGCGCGATCAGTTTTGCAATCAATGAATCGTAGTAGGGCGGCACCGTATAGCCGTTGTACAGATGAGAGTCGACCCGGATGCCGGGCCCGCCGGGCGGATGAAACTGCGTGATCAGTCCGGGCGAGGGCCGGAACGACACCGGGTGTTCGGCATTGATGCGGCATTCGATCGCGTGTCCGCGGATCTGCACGTCGTCCTGCGTAAACGTCAAACGCTCGCCAGCGGCGACCGTGATCTGTTCGCGGACGATATCGATCCCGGTGATCAATTCCGTTACCGGGTGTTCGACCTGCACACGCGTATTCATTTCGATGAAGTAGAACTCACCGTTCTCGTACAGAAACTCGAACGTGCCGGCACCGCGATAGTTGATTGCACGACACGCGTCGGCACACAGTTCGCCCATACGCAGGCGAGTTGGTTCATCGAGTCCGGGCGCCGGCGCTTCCTCGATCACTTTCTGATGACGCCGTTGCATCGAACAGTCGCGATCGACGAGATGCACGACGTTACCGTGGCTGTCGGCGAGCACCTGGAACTCGATATGACGCGGGTGTTCGAGGAATTTCTCGACGTAGACCGCGTCATTCTGGAACGCCGCGAGTGCTTCACGTTTCGTCAGGCCCAGCGCGTTCGGCAATGCCGCTTCGGCGTGCACGACACGCATGCCGCGCCCGCCGCCGCCGCCAGCCGCTTTCAGGATCACGGGATAGCCGATTTCGCGCGCGATGCGCAGGTTCTCCTGCATGTCCTCGCCGAGCGCGGTTTCGGAACCGGGGACACACGGCACGCCGACGGATTTCATCGTTCTGATCGCGGACAGCTTATCGCCCATCAAACGGATCGTCTCCGGCCGTGGCCCGATAAACGTGAAGCCGCTCTTTTCCACGCGTTCGGCGAAATCCGCGTTCTCGGACAGGAAACCGTAGCCGGGGTGAATGCCGACCGCATCGGTAACTTCCGCCGCGCTGAGGATTGCCGGAATATTCAGGTAGCTGTCCGTCGGGATTGCCGGCCCGATACATACGGACTCGTCGGCGAGCCGTACGTGCATCAGATCGCGGTCGGCCGAGGAATGCACGGCGACCGTCTTGATGCCAAGTTCGCGACAGGCGCGCAGGATTCTCAGGGCAATTTCACCGCGGTTCGCGATGACGATTTTATCGAGCATGGGTATGCTGCTTCCGTTCAATCGATCACGAACAACGGTTGCTCATATTCGACGGGATGCCCGTTTTCGGCGAGCACCGCCGTGATGGTTCCGGCCCGGTCCGCTTCGATCGGGTTCATGATTTTCATCGCTTCGATGATGCACAGCGTGTCGCCGATGCTGACGGCCTGCCCGACCTGCACGAACGCATCGCTTTCCGGCGATGGCGCATTGTAAAACGTGCCAACCATCGGCGCGGCAACGACATGCCCTTCGTGGACATGTGCCTCGGATGCAGGCGGCGGCGTGTCCGGCGCACTCACCGGTACGGCGGCCGTCGCCGGCATCGGTGCGCTCACGTATTGCGTCGGCGTCGCGACGCCACGACTGATCCGGACCGACTCCTCGCCTTCCTTGATCTCGATTTCGGCGATACCGGATTCTTCGAGCAGCTCAATCAGTTTTTTTACTTTGCGTATATCCATCGCTCTGTTACGTCGCTCGTCAATAGGTTAATGAGGCCGGATCACGCCGGCGCCGGCGCGAGCGCGCGCGCGGCTGCCTGCACGGCATACCCGTAGCCCGCGGCGCCGAGGCCGGTAATTACGCCGACGGCGATATCGGACAGGTAGGATTTGTGCCGGAACGGCTCGCGGGCGTAGACATTCGACAGGTGGACCTCGATAAACGGGATCGCGACCCCGAGCAGGGCATCGCGCAGCGCGATGCTCGTATGCGTGAAAGCGCCCGGATTGATGATGATGAAGCCGACCCGGCCGGCAGCGGCGTGGATCGTGTCGAGCAGGGCCGCCTCGGCGTTGCTCTGAAAGGCCTCGAGCTCGTGACCCAGCTCGTGGGCCGTTGCCGCGGCCGCCTGTTCGATCTCGCCGAGGGTCGTTGCGCCGTAGGTTTCGGGCTCGCGCCGGCCAAGCAGGTTCAGGTTGGGTCCGTTGATCAGCAGGATGCGCGCCATGGCCTTCGGGTGCGGTTGTCCGGGTCTAGTATGGTCGCGGACGATATCACGTTATCGGCGCAAATACGAGCGTGATCGTCGCCGATACCCGCGATTTCGCTTCAAGTCCGCTGTTGCGTCCGCGCCGCTCGTCACCGCGCGGCGGTTACTTCGCGGCCTGCAGTGCGGCTTCGACTTCGGCTTCGTGCCATTCGCCCTGGTGGGTCTCGAGGATCGCGCCGTCACGGCCAATGAGAACACTGAATGGCAACGCGCCGATCGTATTGCCAAGTGCCCGCATATAGTCTGCCACGGCGGTTTCACCGACGAGAACAGGGTAGTTCATGCCTTGTTCCGTCGCGTAGTCGCGGACCGCGTCGAACCGATCGAGCGCGATCCCGACGAATTGCACCCCGTCGGCCGCATAGCGCTCCTGCAGGGCGATGAATGCCGGAATTTCCTTGCGGCAGGGCGGGCACCACGTGGCCCAGAAATTCACCACGAGGGTCTTGCCGGCCCATTCGCTCATGTGCCGCTCACGCCCGTCGAGATCATTGAACGACCAGTGCGTAAGCGGCTCGGCGGTCACCGGCGCCGGCGTTGCCGTTGCCGCGGCCGTCGGCTCGCGCGCGTTGTGCTGTGTCTGCAACAGGTAACCCGCGTAACCGGCGCACACGGCAAGGGTCGTGCCGAGCACGAACACGCCGCGCTGCATTGGTGTCATTGCAATCCCTCGAGGTGGGCAGCGAAATCCGCCGGACCGACGAATCCGAGCAGGCGATTATCGCGCAATTCCGCGCCGCTACTATCGAAGAACAACACGGCGGGCGGGCCGAACAACTGAAAACGCTGCAGCAATTCACGGTCGGCGGCATCATTCGCCGTCACATCGGCGCGCAGCAGTATGACATCGCGCAGCGCGGCCTGGACGCTTGCGTGCCGGAACGTCTGGCGCTCGAGGTGCTTGCACTCGATACACCAGTCCGCGTAGAAATCGAGCATGACCGGGCGGCCAGCGCTGCGCGCCCGCGCGATTTCGGCGTCGAGACCCGACACACCCTTGACGGCTACGAACGGCAGTTCTGCGGTCGCCGCCGCTTCGCGGTTCGCCAGCGGACCCAGCGGGCTGAACGGATCTTCCGCACCGGCGCTGGCACCGACGAGCAACACGACCCCGTAGACGAGCATCGCGAGTCCGAATCCTTTCGACAAGCGGCGCCAGCCCGGATCGGCCGGGACGAGTGCATCGAATGCGCCGAGATACACCGCCGAACAGATCGCGAGCACGGCCCACAGACCGAGGGTCACGGGGCCCGGCAGGATGCGCTCGAGAAACCAGATCGCGACGGCCAACAGCAACACCCCGAAAACCTTCTTCACCGCGTCCATCCAGGCGCCCGCGCGCGGCAGCAACTGGCCGGCGGACGCGCCGACGAGTAACAGCGGCGCACCCATGCCGAGGCCGAGCGCGAACAGCGCACCACCGCCGGTCACGGCACTGCCTTCATGGCTCAGATAGATCAGTGCCCCCGCGAGGGGCGGGGCGACGCAGGGTCCGACGATAATCGCCGACAACAGGCCCATCAGGGCAACCCCGATGAGACTGCCACCGCGTTGGGATCGGCTGAGCGCGTCGAGCCGGGTCTGCAGCGCGGCCGGCAACTGCAGCTCGTAGAATCCGAACATGGACAATGCGAGGGCGACGAACACGAGGCTGAAACCGACGATCACGAGCGGTTGCTGGAACGTCGCCTGCAGGTTGTGGCCGAACAGGCCCGCCATCAGTCCGACGAGCGCGTAGGTAACGGCGAGCGCGAGCACATACACCGCCGACAATACGAGACCGCGTCCGCTGGACACCGGCTGCGCCTGACCGACGATGATGCCGGACAGGATCGGGACCATCGGAAACACGCACGGGGTGAACGCGAGCAACAGGCCGAACACGAAAAACGTGCCGCAAACCGCGAGCAGGGAGCGATCCGACAACGACAACGCGATATCGTCGGCGGATAGCAAACGCCCGCCCGGCGGCGATCCGTCCCCCCCGGCCGCGGCCGGGGTCGCGCCGCTCGCCGCGAGTTCGGCCGCGCCGAGCGTGATCACGCGTTTGATCGGCGGATAGCAAATGCCGTCTTCGGCACAACCCTGGTAACCCACCGTCAGCGCAAGCGGCTCGCTGCCGCCGGCCGCGGCGCCGAGTGACGCGCGCAGGCTCGCCTCGTCGCGGTAAATCGCGACGGGACCGAACTCGGGATCGTCTTTCATTTCGCCGGGCGGACGCTGCAATTCCCCGAGCGCGATCGCCGGATCCGCGGCCTCGAGCGTCATTTTGTCGCGATACAGGTAGTAGCCCGGCGCAATGTCGAACGCGAGCTCGAGATCGCCCGCAACGACCCGGTGGTGGAGTTGGAACGCAACCGCCGGGTCGAGGAATTCCGGTGCCTCGCCGGACAGGCTGCCGAGGCGGTCGAGCACACCCGCACCGGCGCTGCCGGCCGCTCCGAGCAGCGCGCACAGGACTGCCAGCAGGCCTAAAGCTCGTTTATCCATTGGAGGTACTGCTCGAAACCGCGTTCGATAGGGACCGCGATGATTTCAGGGAGTTCATAAGGATGGGACGCAACAATGGCCTGTTCGAGGCGTTCATAGCGTGCCGCGGGTGCCTTGATCACGAGTAACGCTTCGCGATCCTCCATCGTCTCGCCGCGCCAGCGGTAAATAGAGCGCACGCAATCGATGACGTTGACACAGGCCGCCAGCCCCTGCTCGACGAGCGTGCGTGCGAGCCGCGCCGCAGTGTCGCCGTCGGGACACGTGCACAACACGACGATGCAGTCATCTGCCCGCGTATTCATCGGTCACTCGCACGCTCTCCATGTAAACGGCACCCGGCCGCGGCCGGTGCATTGTAATCCGGCTACGGAGCCCCATATAGTGAGGTATGCGCTTTTCCCCTTTCGCCGTCGTCTTCGCGCTGCTGATCAGCGTCCCGCTGCTGGAAATCTACCTGCTAATCTCGATGGGGCGCGTGATTGGCGCCGGCGCCACGATCCTCGTCGTCATCGTCACCGCCGTGCTCGGCGCCTGGTTGCTGCGCCTGCAGGGGCTCGGAACGCTGGCACGGGTGCAGGCCGCGAGCCAGGCGGGCCAGCTGCCCGCGGTCGAGCTCATCGAGGGACTGATCCTGCTCGTTTCCGGCGTGCTGTTGCTGACCCCCGGCTTCTTTACCGACGCGATCGGGTTTTTGA
>CAXBJY010000150.1:0-6458 GCA_963976285.1 uncultured Gammaproteobacteria bacterium | reverse complement strand
CGGCGACGATCGGCGAGTTGTCGATAAACGGACTCGGTTCGTCGCTGAACGGTACGATCACGGCAACCGATATCGAGTCGGCGAGTCCCGGCGCGCGCGGCACGCTGCAACTCAGCGGTGAAGATCTTGCCGCCGTGTTCGCCGCGCTCGAGTTGCCGGTCGCGAAACAGATCGCACGGCTCGACAAGCGCGGCTTCGAGCTTGCGACGGAGTTCGACGCGAACATGGCAAGCGGCGAAGTCAACGTACCGAAACTCAGCGGCAACATGCTCGGCGCGACCCTCGACGCCATGCTGGAAGCGCAGCGCGCGGATACGGACAAACCCGCCGCGAAAGGCCGGATCGACGCTGCCGGCCCGGATTTGCCGGCACTGCTCGCCGTTTTCGGCCAGTTGCAGGGAATGGAAGCGAAGACGCTCGATAATCTCGTTACCGTGCTGCGCGGCACGAAGGACAAGTCGTTTTCCGTGCAAACGAATTTCGACGCGGATATGCGCAGCGGTGTGATCAATGTGCCGCAGCTCGAAGCGAAACTGCTCGGCAATACAATCTCCGGTAATGTTGCATCGGCAAGTGCCGGCGGCGACAAGTCCGCGCTGAACGGTTCGGTCACGGCTTCGGGCCCGGACCTGCCCTCGCTGCTGGCGATTGCGGCGACGTTTCAGGGACCGCAAAGCGGACTGCATGACATGTCGAAATCACTTGCCGGAGCGCCGAACAAGGCGTTCTCGCTCGACAGCAAATTCTCCACGGATGGCGGATCCGGCAAAATCGACCTGCCGCAGCTGTCCGCGACGGGACTCGGTTTGACGATCGACGGCCGTATGCGGGGTCAGAACCTCGACGACGACAATGGCACACTCGACGGCCAGCTCAGCGTGACCGGTGACAATGTCGCACCGCTGCTCACGGCACTCGGGCACAAGGATCTGGCGCAATCCGTCCGCGCGATCGATGTCGCGGCCGGCATCAAGGGCACGATGAGCGACATGACGTTCAGCCCGCTCAAGCTCGTGGCGAACATCAAAGGGCCGGGCCAGCCGAAACCCGTACCCGTCACGCTGACCGCCGACAGTGCGCGGGCAAATCTTGCGAAGGAAACGCTGAGCGTCAGGGACCTCACGCTGAAAGGTCTCGGTATGAACATCAGCGGCGCCGTCGAAGCAACGAAGATCAAGGGTGACGCGGAGTTTACCGGCAATCTGAACGTGCCGAACTTCAATCTGCGCAATGTGCTGACGAATCTGAATACGAAACTGCCGCCAATGCAGAACCGCCAGGCGCTGTCGAGCTTCGGTCTGAACACGGCGTTCTCCGGTTCGAAGAAGCGCCTCGCGCTCGAGGATCTGACGATGAAGCTCGACACCTCGACGCTGAAAGGTGATATCACGATCAATGATTTCACCGGCCCTGATATCGCGTTCGGTCTCGGTATCGATCAGATCAACGCCGACAACTACATGGCGCCGGCGGCAAAAGGCAGCGCGCCGCCCGTGACGCCGGAATCCGCGGCCGCGGGTGCGGCACAACTCCCGGTGAAGGCGTTGCGCGCGCTGAAGCTGAAAGGGGATTTGCTGATCGGCTCGCTGCAAATCTCCGGGGCGAAAATGCAGAATGCCAAACTGAGCATTACCGCGAACGGTGGCAAGATCGTTGCGAGGCCGATTGCCGCGGCCCTGTACGGCGGCAAATACAACGGCGCCATGGTCATCAATGCGAAAGGACAGGCGCCGGCGGTTAACATCAACACGAACCTGTCCGGGGTCAACATCGAACCCCTGCTGTTCGACATGACCGGCGACCGCTCACTGTCGGGTGTCGCTAATCTCGACGCGAAACTGAAGCTCCGGGGCAGAAAGACGACGGCGATGAAACGAAGCCTGAACGGGCCACTGAAATTTTCTGTCAACAACGGGGTTTACCGCGGTATCGACGTCGCGCGGATGCTGCAACAGATCGAACTGATGATCGAAAGCAAGCGACCGGGCACGCTGAGCAAAGGCGGGGAAACCCGCTTTCAGTCGCTGTCCGGTACGATAAAATTCGCCAACGGGGTCGGCTCGAACAACGACCTGCTGCTCGACGGCTCGGGGTTCAGGATTACCGGCAAGGGCATCGTCGCAAACCTGCACAACGACACGATGAAGTACGACGCCGAGGTGTCGGTCGACAAGGGCTCCGCGCAACGCGGCGAGAGCAATTACAATCTCGGCGGTTACTCGGTTCCGATCCGTTGTCGCGGCAAGCTCGGCGCGGATGCGTGCAAACCCGACGCCGGCAACATCATCGCCGAGATCGGCAAGAACGCGGTGCAGAAAGAAGTCGGCAAGCAGATAGAAAAGGCGATCGGCGGTGATGCGGGAAAGGCGCTGAAGAACTTGCTGAATTTCTGATCCCCGGTGACGGGATCGGTTGAAACGTCGGTGGATGCATCCGCTGTGGGTACCTGCGATACGACGCGCCCGGCATCTCCCGTAAGCCGGCTAATCCGCATTGCGCTGTGCGCGTTCGCGGTTGCCATGCATTCTCTCCCCGCCGCGGTCGCGAGCGAGGTTCACGAAAGCTCCATTTATTTCGAGGGGCGAACGTACCACTACCGTTTCGCCGTCGACGTCGAGGCGCCGCTCGAAGCGGTTCGGGCCGTGGTCACGGACTATGACAACCTGCAGCGAATCAATAACGATGTTGTGCAAAGCCGGGTCCTCGAACGCTATGACGAACAACGGCTGAAGCGGCGGATGTGGATCAACCACTGCCTGCTCGTATTCTGCTTCGATCTCTACTTCGTCGAGAACGTCGACCTGCTCGATGATGGCCGCATTCGCACGACGATCATCCCCGCGGAAAGTAATTTTTCGCACGGGCAGTCCGTGTGGCGACTCGAACCGCTCGACGAAACCACGACGCGTATCTCCGTCGAAGCAAACCAGACCCCGGATTTCTGGATCCCGCCGGTGATCGGTCCGCTCGTATTCAAACGCGCATTCGTTCGCGAAGTGCGCGAGACCGGTCGCAATATCGAACGTGAGGCGCAGAATGCCGGCGCTCAGTAAACCGCTGCTCGCGTGGTTCGAGCGACACGGGCGGCACGATCTGCCGTGGCAACACGATGTGAGTGCCTACCGGGTGTGGCTGTCGGAGATCATGTTGCAGCAGACCCAGGTGGCAACGGTGATCCCGTACTTCGAACGCTTCACGAACCGGTTTGCCGGTGTCGGGCAACTCGCCGCGGCCCCGCTCGACGAAGTGCTGCACCTGTGGTCCGGCCTCGGCTACTACGCGCGTGCGCGCAACCTGCACCGCACGGCGAACGTCGTGGTGGCCGATCATGGCGGGCGGTTTCCGCGCGACATCGACGCGCTGCTCGGCTTGCCGGGGATCGGACGCTCCACCGCCGGTGCGATCCTGTCGCTCGTCTACGGCGATCCGCACCCTATCCTCGACGGCAATGTAAAACGCGTACTCGCCCGCTACCACGGGATCGCGGGCTGGCCCGGGGAAACGCGCGTCGCGAACCAGCTGTGGGAGCACGCCGCCCGGCACACCCCGAACGCGCGGGTCGGCGAATACACTCAGGCCATCATGGATCTTGGCGCGACCGTGTGCACCCGCAGCCGGCCGCGTTGTGAGACCTGCCCGCTGCGCGGCGAATGCGTCGGCTTCGCGAACGCTACGCAGAGCGATTTTCCCGGCCGCAAACCACGCAAGGTCCTGCCGGAACGCAGCACCCGCTTTGTCATCGCGCGCGACGAGGATAACCGCTTCCTGCTGTCGCGACGCCCCCCGCACGGCGTCTGGGGGGGACTGTGGAGCTTTCCTGAACTCGATCCCGACGACATGCTCGATCGCTGGTGTGCCGTGCATGGCCTGCGACCCGCGGGGGACCCGATTGAACAACCCGTGGTGCAGCACACGTTCACGCATTTCCGACTCACGATTACGCCGCTGGAAATCGCCGTCGACCATTCCGGTGCGGTCATGGATTCGGACCGGTGGCTTTGGTATAACGTCGACGAACCGAACGAAGTCGGTCTCGCAAAACCGGTAGCGACGCTGTTGCAGCGTGCGCAATCCACGCAACAAACGAAAAGGAACCGCCCGTGACCCGTACCGTCAACTGCATCAAACTCGGCCACGAAGCCGAGGGACTGAAAATGGCGCCGTACCCGGGCGAACTCGGCCAGCGAATTTTCGAACACGTCTCGAAGCAGGCATGGCAGCAATGGCTGCAGCACCAGACGATGCTGATCAACGAGTACCGGTTGACCCCGATAGAGCCGAAGGACCGGAAATTTCTCGAAGGCGAAATGGAAAAATTCTTTTTCGGTGACGGTTCGAAACTGCCGGACGATTTCGTCCAGCCGGAGTAGACTCCGTCAGCTCATCGCGAGCACGACGCCCCACCCGATCAACAGCAGCCCCGGGATCCGTGCCACCCACGGCCCGGCCGGCAGCACGCGCTCGGCGACGATAAATACCGTGAGCAGCGCCATGGTCATCACATTCATGGCCCCGCCGACGAACATGATCAGCATGAGTACCCAGCAGCAACCGATACAGAACCAGCCGTGGTGGAGCCCCATCGCGATCGCACCGAGGCGACCGTCGCGCCAGTTAGCGAGGAAATAGCCCATCGGGCTACGGCATTTTTCGAGGCAACTGTTTTTCAGCGGCGTCAGCTGATACAGACCCGCGAAGACGAGAATTGCCGACGCCGCGAGCGGCCGCAGCGACAACAGCGATCCGCCCAGCCACCCCGCGCCATGCAACAGCCACTGCACGAGCGCCGCGATGATGGAAAACGACGTCCACGCAAGCAGGTATCCGAGCGCGAACAGCAGCGGATCCGCGCCGCTCGACGGACCGCGGTTGAGCCCGCGGAAAACGATCAGCATCGGCATGACCGCGGGCACCATCATCGCGATCATCATGACGACCCACATGAGCGCGGTCGCGCCGAGATAAGGACCCGCGGCGCTCGGCCGCATCATCATCCACATCAGTTCCATGAACACGCCGTCGCCGCGCATCACGCGCATGGCCTGTTCCGTGGCAACGAGGAAATACCAGCCGGCCGCGGCCGTTGCCGCGAGCGCGACGAACGTGAGGGCTAGCTGGACTCTACGCCGGAACGCGAATTCCGGCGAAAGTGTCGGCGGGGAAACGGGCGCCGGCGGTGCGGCGCCATGATTAGTCAATTAAGCCGGGGTGGGCGGATCCGCGATCAGGCCGCTTCTCCGGCCCAGTCGAATGGCGCGAAATGACCGTTCGTACGTTGTTCCTTGTCTTCCCATTCGATACCAAAGCAGCGGATGACATTTTTCACCGCCGTGGCGAAATTGAGCCGCGGGTTCACCGGATGGAAGGAATTGTCGATGCACACGAACTCGCCGGGTTTCGACATGCTTTCCACCCCGACAACGCTCTGCTCGACCATCCCGTCGACGACGACGTTGCAGCCCGTATCCGTCTTGTCGAACTTGATGTCGGCACGCTCGACCCCGCGAAAATCGCTGATCAGCGGCGCGAACTTGCTGAGCGGACCATTGCCCTCGGCCCCGGCAATCGCCGCGACGGCGGCGACCTGTTCGTCGGACGCGGAATTGTCGATGATCAGCCCCCCAATCCACTCACCATGCGACATGATGGCCTTTGATTGCGCGACCATGAGGAAACGCACACCGGCCATGTCCGTGTCGCCGTACGTGCCTTTGGAAATTTCAAACGCGAGCGCAACCTTGCAGAAATCGTGGGTTGCGGGGGTCGTCGAATTTTTCGGAATGCATGGACACAGGAAATCGCAGCTGCAGGCTTCCATATATTCACCGGATGCGGACCAGGGCGTGGGCATAGGGGCTTCTCCGAATTCACACTCAAAGCGCGATATTGGTCGTTCGGGCAGGTAACGTCAACTGGTAACGGCGCAAGCCGAAGCGGTTCGGGTTGACTCCCCGCGACGTAGGCTATTAAATAGCGCGCTGCGTTGCACCACCGACGCATCTGCTGGATCCACCGGGTGTCCCATCCCGGCGCAATTCACAGCACGGCCGGGTAGCTCAGTTGGTAGAGCAGAGGACTGAAAATCCTTGTGTCGACAGTTCGATTCTGTCCCCGGCCACCAATCAAATCATCACCTTGCGGACTTTCATCTGGTAGTCCCTGTGTCGCCCGGTACAGTTTCGGATCACTCGTGTTCCGGAACGACCCATGGCGACGATAGCAAGGACGCCGTCCGCCACCTGGAAAGCAGTGATCCGCAAGCGCGGATGGCCGACGGTGATCAAGACGTTTCGTTTGCGGCGCGATGCCGCCGACTGGGCGAGGCGCATCGAGGACGAGATGGTGCGCGGCGTTTATATCGACCGTGCGTCCTCGGAGCGCATGCTGTTGAAGCAGGCGCTGAGAGGGTGTCCTGATTTCTGTGTGTGAGCCAGTTAGTGATTTCACACAGTTAATGT
>CAXBJY010000149.1:0-6500 GCA_963976285.1 uncultured Gammaproteobacteria bacterium | reverse complement strand
TCGAACACGACCCGATTCGTGGAGACGGATTTACACCACGCACGGGGACGCTACCAAATTTTTTTAGCACGCGTCGCAGGTGCCGATCGTTCAGAACAATAACCTGGTCAAGACACTCCCGACGGATGGAACCGATCACCCTTTCGACATATGCTTTCTCCCTCGGAGACGCTGGCGTCGTTACGATATCGTTGATCCCCAGTGCGCTGATCAGTCGTTGAACGGTGGTCCCGTATTTTGCGTCGCCGTCTCTAATCAGATACCTCGGCGCCGACTCGAATGGAAATGCTTCGGTTAGTTGCTGCGCTATCCATTTCGCTGCTGGATGAGCTGTAGTCTTGAAATGGACCACCCGTCGACGTGCATGTTCAATAACGGCGAGAACATACAGAACCTTAAAACGTCGCGGTCGGGACGGTAAAGAAATCAATAGCAGCGATTGCGTCTCTATGATTCGCAAGAAATGTGCGCCAGCTTTGCGATGGCGGCTTTCGATGTCGCCGCATATAGTTTGAAACTGGTACCTCGCAAACGTCGTAGCCTAGTTTCAGTAGTTCACCATGGGTCCTTGGCGCACCCCAAGTCACATTCTCCGATTGCATTCTGCGGATCAACTGACGCAATTGGGAATCAATGGCCGGCCCACCAGCCCGGCGACTCTTCCAAGTCCAATATCGGCGTAAACCCTCCCGATGCCATCGAACTGCGATGTCCGTATGAGTTGCGATCATGTGGTCGCGCCAATTCGTGACAAATCGGTAGAACACAGTCCAGAGCAAACGATCCGTCCTGTTCGGACGGTTGCGTTTCACGGAGCGCTTCAACATGACGACTTGCTGTCGAAGGGCAGGATTCTCCAGGGCCAGTTCGTATTGCGGCTTCAGCGACGAAAACAGCGACGCAACTAATGTTCGAATTCGCGCGAATACCATTCTTCCAATGCTCAAACCGACCGACGAAACCGTCGATTACTTCAACGCGTTCGTTTTTTTAGGAACGACAATGCTTCCAATTACTCCTTCAAGGCCGCCAGCCGCCGGTTTTGTCCTCGCACCACGACTGAATCAATAGAGCGCGTTGATTTGTCCACCAAGACGGAATTCTTCGTTGGCCCAGGCCGCGTAGATGACATCGGTGACGTTGCACACATGTGTCGCGGCCGTGCGCAGATCGCGCCAATAGCGCTCGATCGGTTTCGTCGACCAGATCGGCGCAGACCCGGCGCGCCAAAGCAATTGGTCAACCGAGTGCAGTACACGTTGAATGGCGCGGACCTGATTGCGACGGAATTCAAGCCGCATGTCCGCCGTCAACGGGTTGCCTCGCTCGACGTGGGCCTGCATGTCGACGGTCATCGCATCGAGGTGCACGATGCCGGCGGCAAGGTCGGCTTCAGCCGCGGCCAGCGCCTCCTGCTGGAACGGATCACCGGTGCCCGTTACGCCTGTGACCGAGACGCGTGACGGTAGTTGGCTGCGATAGGCTTCGATCGTTCCCCGCGCGATGCCGAAGGTGGCTGAGCAAATCGCGGCTGAAAATACACAGCCAAAAGGCAGGTGGTACATCGGCGTTTCCGGCCGGCGAGGGATATATTCACCTTCACACATCGCGACGTGGCCAACGGTGCGGTACTCGGGGACAAACGCATCTTTAACCCGTATGTTCTTGCTGCCGGTACCCATCAGCCCCATCACGTTCCAGGAATTTTCGACGATTTCGTAGTCGGGACGGGGCAGGAAGAAATGGCGGACGTCCGGCGGCATTGGCACTTCACCATCCGCACCGGTCAACATGCCACCGAGCACTGTCCATTCGCAGAAATCAGTCCCGGTGGAGTAGGGCCATTCCCCCGACAGCAGGAAGCCGCCTTCGACCGGCCTGGCGCGACCAAACGGCGCGTAGGGCGAAGCGACCCAGGTGTCGATATCGTCGCCATAGATCTCTGACTGCAGCTGTTCGTCGCACAGCGCAATTTCCCACGGGTGCACGCCAACCACGCCCGCGACCCAACCCGCTGACGGATTGAATTGCGCTGTGGTGCGCACCCAGTGATAGAAGTCTCGCAGGTCGGCTTCGTACCCGCCGTGATCCCGTGATTGCAGGAGCCGAATACCACCTGACTCGCGCAGCGCCCTGGCGGTGCGCTCGCTAAGCTGGCCCGCCTCGTCGCAGCGGGCATGTTCCTCACGCAGGAGCGTTTCCGCGGTGAGAATTTTCTTAACGGTTTCATGCATGGTCGCAATACTCAGTTGTTTGTCACAAAGTCAATCACCAGACGATTGAATTCATCGGCATGTTCGATCATGGCCCAGTGCCCGCAGCGGTTAATGAGCACCAGGCGCGAATTCGGTATATGGGAGACGAGGTGCAGGGTGTGTTCCCAGTGCACGACGCGATCGTCACGGCCGTGGATCAGTAATGACGGGGCGCTGATACCCGCGATCTGTTCCAGGCTCGCGAACCTCGGCGCCGGCCAGCCATGCTTTAGTCCGGCCAGGGCATTTTCAAGGTGCTCCGGCTGCGCGCTCGCGGCCTCGGCCCGCAGCTGGCACAGTTCTTCGGTGGCGTAGCGCTTGTCGAAGCACATAATCTCGACCAGCTGCATCATGGTTTCGGTGGTTGGCGTGCGGTACGCCTCGATCAGGATCTTGATGCCTTCACTCGGTCCATCGCCGGCACCATACAGGCGCGGACCGCGATTGAGCGCCGCGCCCATCGTAATCAGATGCGTCACCCGTTCGGGGTGCTCGGCGGCGAGTCGAACAGCGGTGATACCACCCATCGAATTGCCGATGAAGGCGGCCTTGTCGAGGCCAAGTGCATCCATGAATTGCAGCGCCGTATCGACGTGATCGAGACGTTCGACCGGGCAGGGATCAGAGGCGCCCCATCCCGGCATATCAACCGCCAGCACACGGAAGTGCCGGGCGAGTTGCGGCAGGTTACCGGAGAAGTTGCTCCAGCCGGTGGCGCCCGGACCCGAGCCGTGCAGCAGGATCAGCGGCTCGCCGCTGCCGGCTTCATGGTAGTGGAGATTCCAGTCCTTCGTTCTGACCGTGCGACTGGTCGATTCCTGGCTCATGGTCACGCGCTACGCTCCTTTGTCCGAGATGATTGGTTTAGGTCGCGGCGCGCGCTCAGGAGAGTGCCTCAACGACCTGCGCCGGTGGTTTATGGCCCCAGATGCTGAGGCGGTCGTAGGTCACAACCTCCCACGATGCCTCGTCCTCGATCACACGGCCGTCCGCGCCGAACTCGATGGCGAAACCTGACGGCGTCTTCACATAAAACGAGAACATGTGATCGTTGGGATGCATGCCGAGGGTCAACTCCATCGGAATGCCCGCTTTCAACACCCGGTCGTAGGCACAACCAACGTCGACCCGGTCGTTGGCTTCGATCATGAAGTGGTGCATCCTTTTCGGCCCCGGCATGGCGGCGAATGCGATGGTGTGATGGCGGCCGTTGCAATGCATAAACGCGGCGTCGACGACCATCCCCGGCGCAACCTCCTCGATGATGAAGTCACTCATGCGGAAACCGAGCAGGGCATAGAAATCGAGCATGACCTGGCGTTCGGCTGCTGGCATGAAGGCGTGCCCGGCGCCGCCATTCGCGGTCTGGAAACCGGAGGGCACGAGGGCCGAATCGCAGGGCGTTTCGGCGCGCGCGAGATCGACGTAGAGTTCAACGCCGTTGCCACCCGGATCCTGCGTCACCAACAGGCGGCGAACCTGCCTGCGCGCGGCCAGTGTCTCTCCGCCATCTGCGACTTCGTGACCGGCCGCGCGTAATTTTTCGGCGATCGCTTCAAGCGTGGCATCGGTGCCACAATCGTAGCCGATGAACCGCATGTCATCTGCCGGGCCGGATTCGACAATCAGGCGGTGGACGCGGTCATCAAGCCGCAGCGAAAGGGCGTCGTCGTTGGTTTCCCCGCGGACCAGTCCGAGGACCTCGAGCGCGAAGTGTTCCCAGGCGGGAATATCCGAGGCCTCGATGCCGACGTACCCGAGTTCCGTAACCTTGTTCATGCCGCGGCCCCCATCGGTGCTGAACGTACTGAATCAGTTCGGAGAAGTGGTGCACCCGTTCCGCGATGCTCGCATCACGAGCGTCCCATATGGCCAGCATCCCCGCATTTGAACTGCCCGGTGGCGACGCTCGAACGCGTCGATCACGACAGCAGGCCCGGCAAGTATCGAGGGTATTCTTGCTATCAGTCTAATTGATGATTTGAATATTTATTATTGATGGTAATAATAGCTGGTATGGCCGGATTGCTGCGCAACATTGATCTCAACCTGCTCGCCGTATTCGACGTGCTGTGGTCGGAGCGCAGCGTGAGCCGCGCGGCAGGGCGATTGCACCGTACGCAGTCGGCGGTCAGCCTGGCGCTCGATCGCTTACGCACTACGTTTGATGATCCGCTGTTTGTGTGGAACGGGCGCGAGATGCAGCCGACGGCTCACGCTGAAGCGTTGGCGCCACGAGTGCGCGCGATCATCAATCAGGTCAACGACACACTCGAATTTGAATTCGACGATCCACGCAAGGCGCGGCGGGACTTCACCATCGCCACCGCTGACTACATCGACTGGCTGCTGGGCGCGCAATTGATGGCATTGCTCGGGGACGAGGCACCAAATCTGACCTTATATCTGGTTGACGTCAAACCCCACATGACGAATGGGCGCCGGACCGCGGAAACGGAACTGTTCATCGTGCCCAAAGACGCGATCAACACGGCCGGTCTGTCACACAGCGCGTTGTTTAAGGACCGCTATATTTGTGTCGCGGCAGAGGACAACGATCTGGTTTACGACGGCATGTCAGTTGAGGCGTTCGTTGAATTGCCGCAGGCTACTTACACTGCGGCACCCGGCGTGCTGTTCAGTCACGAAACACGCCATCTCGCGGAACTGGGCGTGCGCTACCACAATCGCATCCTTACACCCCACTACATGGCTTTGCCCATGATCGTGTCGGCGTCAAATGGGGTCGCGATCATGCAGGAGCGCCTGGCGCGTTTCATGACCGCCGGCATGCCACTGAAACTCGTAGTACCGCCAGTCGAATATCCCGTACTTGAAATTAACCTTTACTGGGATTCGCAATTTGACGAAGACGCGACCCACCGCTGGCTGCGCGAACAGATCATCGCGGCAAGCGCGGCGCTGCCGGCGCTTCCGCGTCGCCCGCGTCGGCCGGGAAAACAGCGAAGCAGACAGTTACGCTAGTGAATCGCCCCGGTTTTGCCGGAGAGTTTTTGATTTGACTCAGGCGGCCACCGCCTTAGCCTCGTTCTGATAATACATCGCCTCGTATTCAGCAGGCGGAATATCACCAATAGGTTCGAGCAGACGGCGATTACACATCAGCTGTGCAATGCACGGACGGCAGCCTCGGGGTTTTGTGCCACGATCTTGAGCAACGCTCGGGCCGGACCGCTCGGCGAGCGTCGACCTTGCTCCCAGTTCTCTACCGTTCGTTTACTCACACCGATCAGGCGAACGAAGCGCGTTTGTGACAGACCGGTTTTCTCGCGTACTTCTGCTACCTTGATCTCTTTAACGACCGTGCGCCGCGACGCACGTTTCTTACCGTGGCGGATCTTGTCCATTTCCTCAACACTCTCGAGGAGATCGGTAAACAGTTTGTCATCCATCATTCCGCGTCTTGACGATTTCCACGAGCTGCCTTAGCTGTTTCCGGGTCAAGTCTTCGCGTTCGGTTTTGCCATACGCGTATAGCATGTAGAGTTGTTCATCGGCGGTGAGCCAGTAATAGATCACTCGCATACCGCCGCGTTTCCCGCCACCGTCAATCTTCCACCGTAGCTTACGCAAACCAAACCATGGCTACCGGGGATGAGGTCGCCGACATCCGGCCGCACGACGAGGGCTGCTTGTAACTCCGCGTATTGATCATCGTCCAACAGTTCCTTCACGCATCGCGTAAAGACCGATGTTTCGATGATGACCATTGGCTAATGGTACGCCACTGGCGTACAACGTGCATTACACGTTTTGCGAACTTTTGGCGTTCTCCTCCGCGGTCAAAAAGGGAACGAGCAACGCACACAACGAGAGCGCTAAGAACGCACGATCTTTCATTAGTCACCATCGACTTGATCGCAACCATCGGGCTTAGCCCATCGGGCAAGTACTTCAACGAAAACGACTTTTACCGGGTATGCCCGACGTTTTTGCAGTGGAACAGCGAAAGAATCGACTGGATCGGTTCAGAGGAAAGGGACCGCACAAAGTATTGTTATAAGCGCGGTAATGCCCCAAACAAAAAAGCATACAGTAGTTAAGTCATTGAAAGGTAGTTAGCGTCCCCGGAAGTGGTGGAAATTAAGATTTTATCTTCGAAGGCCGTCTAGCGGCCATCGCGTCTCCCCGGCTAGGGTTGTGTTCACCACAAACCAACCTGAAAGCCAAAAGGAGAACGCAATGGCCGATGAAAGGATCGCGCTAAAACAGTTACTGGACAAG
>CAXBJY010000148.1:0-6519 GCA_963976285.1 uncultured Gammaproteobacteria bacterium | reverse complement strand
CTTGTCCACGAACTCGCCGTTTTCGTTCACGGTCATGCCTTCTTTCGCGAGCAGGCGGCCACTCTTCGTCGTCACCGTGCCGTCGTCGGAGATCACGAGATCCTTTTTGTCGATGACGGTGCCGTCGGCGGCGACCCAATTACCGTTTTCGTCGATCGTCGCGCCGGCGGCGGCCGCGGCTGCGCGCAACTGCGCGTCGGCGGCCATTTGCGTCGCGAACTCGAACAGATCCGATGGGGTCACGCCGACGAATTCCGCGAGGCTGCGGTCTTCGCGGTTACGCAGGAAGGCCTGCAACTCGCCCTTGTCTTCGGCGAGGCGGATCAGCACTGCCTGTTTCGGGCTCACCGCGATCGTGATCGTCGAATAACGCATGTCCTCGCGCTGCTGCGGCAGGTTCAGATCGTCGAGATGCTCTTCATACGGTTCACGCCCCGTCGCGAGCACGGTGACGTCCTGGATGACCGGGATGATGATGTCCGACGGCGGGATTTCGCGGACCTTCTCCGCGACCGCCATCCACGACGGCGCCGCGATCAGATCGCTGACGGCTTCCTCATCGATCGGCAGGGGACTGACCCCCGACTCGCGGGTCGGGATATTCACGAACAGGTCGATCTTGTTGCCCGGGCGCATCATCGCCGCCTGCGAGCCCTGGTCGCTGATATTGATCGTAATCGCGCGCAGACCGAGGTCGATCAGATCGGAGAAATCAATCGGGAATTCGTCGACGAGAAACGTCTCGAGCAGCGGTTTGCCGGCTTCCAGATCCTCGGCGAGGAAGCGGTGGCCATTCGCTTCGAAGTAGGCCGGATAGATGACGCTGCTGTGCACGTATTCGCGCGGTACTTCGCGCACCGCGAACGCACCGCGTGAGACCTGCGTGCCGCGCGGCAGGTTTTCCGCCGCCACCACGACCTGGACGTTCTGTAACTTGTCGCCTTCGAGGCGTTGCCGTATCGCTTCCTCGCGGCTCTTCAAATAGAGCGCGGAAAACAATGCAGCGACGACACCGAACCCAATGGCACCAACCAGCAGCAGCCAAACCTTAGAACCCCGTTCCGATGCCATAGTAAGCTCCCAAACATCAATTTTTATTAAAACCAGTCGTGCGCCCACTCGGACGCAGCGTGCAATTTCTCAGGCTCCGAAGTCTTGTGCTTCGGTTGTGGGTATGGTGCCGGCTCTGGCGGCCGGTCTGTTTGTTGTTTGCGCGGGCGCCCAGCGGCGGCACCTTCGCGGGTAACCGTCTACAAGGGCGGAAACCCTCCAATCAAATCCGAAAAATCGGGCGGCAGCGCGGAATCGATCGCGTCGTCGATGAGATCCGGCCCGAGCCGATCGAATATTCCGAGTGCATCGTTGTAAAACGTGCTGATTGCGTCCACCTGCGAGCTGATATCCGGTCCGCCGAGCAGCGTCGCGCGTTCCTCGGACACGCCCTGCGCGATCAGCCACTGGCGATAATTGTTCACGAAGAAATCTTCCGGCTGCGTATCCGGGGGAACATAAACGGGGATATTGCCGGCCGTACGCGTGCCGGTATCGGCCATCGAACTGTTGCGGGTCGGGTCCCAGCCGGACTGGATTTCGATGGGGTCGGCCGAGCGGATATCGAATTCCGGCCATTGCGACAGCGACATCGCGTAGGAATACCCCGCGTAGTTGCTTTTGATCGCCGACATCGTCCAGGCGATCACATCGGCACCGGGGCCAAGCAGGACCAGGATGCCGAGTGAGGTGACGATGGTGTATTCCACCATGCCCTGTCCGAATTGGCGCCGCGCTGTGTTCATAGCAATTCGTGCGTCACTTCGTTCACGACAATCTGGCTGCCGTTCTTGATTTCCGACAATACGAGGTTTACCCGATTGCGGCCCTTGCGCGCGGCGATCACGTGCATCATACCGCCGACGGAACGATCGATATCGAGCGCCCAGCCCTGAGACTGGTAGCGATCCCGATAGAAATCAATGTTCGTCCGCAGGTCGTGCTTGTTTCGCAACCACATCGTGCGCCCGGATTGTCCCGGATCGTGGCTGACCACCTCGTTGAGAATTTCACTGTCGCCGACGGTCGGGAAACCCTCCCCGAGTTTAGGCGGGCGACGGCGATCTGGCAATCGGCTGATCCCGAGCAGGCCTTCGGTGCCGTCATCGGCCGTTGGCCGTACCTGGACGGTCATCAGGTAGTCGTCCTCGATGCGGGTGATCAGGACCCACGGCTCCTTCAGATTCATGATCGTGTAGCCGGGCTCGCCGTTCAGCTCACCCCATTCGTCGCGGTAGAAATTAACTACATCCTCGGTGGCTTCTTTCGTCGTGAACGTGCGCACGACGACATCGTTGCCGTTCACGCGCATCGTCTGCCCGAGGCGCGCGACACGGGCATCGTCGGGCAGCGGGATTTCCGGTTGTTTCGCCCACGCCGGTGCGACGGCGAGCAGACCGAGCAGGATCGCAGCCGATAATGTCCTCGATAAGCGCGCTGTGATCACGGAATGCACTCCTTCTGGCGCGTGAACGTGTCAGAGAAGTCGCAACGACCCGCTTCGTCACACGCATGGGTGTCGTTGCCGTCGTCGAGACGATCGCGATGTACAGCCTCGCTGTCGATATGGCCGAACCACAGGCTGCCGACGTCGTCGTCCCAGTGCGGCTCGTCGAGATTGAACGGGTTCTCGAGGTAATTCGGTACGTTGCAGCGGCGCAGTTCCGGCGCGAGGATTGCCGTGATGATGTCCCACGCGGTCGACAGTACCGGCAGGTTCTGCAGCGCTTTCAGTCCGCTCGTGACGACCATGCCCGAGGCCTGGTTATAAGTGTGCTCGCGACCGCCTGCGTTCCAGCCGTCCGTCAGCACCGCAGCCCTGCCCGTGAACGTGAGATCGGGTCCGTCGTCGAGCGTCATCAGCGTTTTCACGGCGGTGGAATCCATCGTGATACTGACTTCGGCTTCGGCCATACCGTCGGTGTTGATCGCATCGAAGCCCGCGTCGCTACCGAGAAAGCCGAGGACATCGGCAAATGCGCCAAAGACGATTTTCACGACCCCGAGCACGACGTCGAGGATCGTATCGATCACGGGCAGGCCCTCGGGCGAGCGCGAACTCGTGGGGTCGCCGCCGCCGACGGTGTTGTCGACCATTTTCGTCGCCGTGTGGTCGTACCACAGCAGGTTCGTCGGGGTGAGCGTACCGACATCCGGCGCGACGGCCTGCAACGGGGAGCCGTTCGGGGATCCGAGAAAGCGCACGATCGCTTCGCGGCGCGTGTCGGCACGTTCCTTGAACGGCAGGGAGTTGTGCGCCTCGAAGCCGCCCATCGGGCATTCTTCCGGGTCGGCGACGTTGAACGTGAACACCTGGCGCTCGCAATCTTCCGCGTACCACACGGTGTATTCCCAGGCCTGATAGCGTGCCGCCTGGATCGACGCATGGCGCATGTCGATAAACTTGCCGAACGCCGGGATGATCAGGAACAGCGGGACGAGAATGAACGTGGCCGTGATCACAACCTCGGTCATCGCCTGGCCGCGCATTGCGCGAAGCCCCGGACGTAATGCTCGTCGTCTCACGCGCCACCTCCGGGGAACAGCAGGCCAAGCCCGATGTCGTCGAGGAAATCCGTCACCGGTCCGAGCAGATCGTTCAGATCACCGAGCACGGTGCTGATGATTTCCGTCGCGCCGGTAAAATCCTCGCCCTGTTCCATCATCAGCGCGGTGACGCTGTCGAGGTAGGGCATTTCCGTCAGGCGTGCCTGCCAGTAGGGATTGAACGCACTGCCGTGTTCCTCGCGGCCATCGAGGCGGGTGAACCAGTCGAGGTCGTTCGGACGCTTGAAATACACTTCCGAGCGCGCCACGGTGTGGAGTTTCGGATTGCTGCCGATCAGACCGTCGGCCATGCTGTCGGTGAGGCGTAATCCATTGCTCGTGAGCGCGGTGTCCGGCGAACCCATCTCCGGATGATTCCCGGCCGTCGACGTATCGATCAGCGCTTCGGCACGATCGAGGTCGTGTTCGTCCTCGTCGAGGACCAGGCTCACGGTCAGTTGCGGCGCACCGAACCCGAACACCGTTTGTTCCTGGCCCGACGTATCGATGTAACCGGGCAGACCCGGGTAATTCTTGTTCACCCGGTTCGTCTGGTCGCCATAGAACGTGCCGATCGCGGTATCCGAGCGCGGTACGACCCCGGGTGGCACGACCCCACCGGCGGGGCCGAGGATCACACCCTGGGGCGGGAACGCGACGGGCGGTACGCCGGGCAGGTTCCACACCGCGGTGCGGTTCGCCGCGCCGCCGTAGGCGTCAAGCGGTACCTTGCCGCCGACGAGCGTGTTCGTCATTGTCGCGATTTTCTGGTTGTTCGGGCTCGTCTTGCCCGCTTCCGTGAACGCGGCACCAAACGGGGCCGAGGTCGGGAACGGGCTCGTAAAAGCCGGAAATACGGTGATATCGAACGGCCCGATCGAGACATTGATGCCGTCGAAAATCAGTTGTTCGTCGCCGAGCGCGAAACCTGCATCGCCGCCAACTTCGAGACGGCCAACCACGGGCAGCCGGACCCAGACGGCGAAATCCACGCTCGCGCCGAGGTAGGCGGCGAGCGAACTCGTATCCGCGCTCGACCAGTTCGCGACGCTGCCGGCTTCGAAGCGGCCGGTTTTCGGGATCAGCAGCCGGAGTTCGCTCGCACCTTCGCGCACGACCCCGATGCCAAAATAGAAATTCAGGTCGAATTCGACCCCGCCATCGACCCCGACGTAGCCGACGAGCGGCACATCGACCCCGAGGCAGATGCCGAGGTCGTCACACAGGCTGATATCGAATTCGAGATCGAAATTGATGTTGCCGTCCTGCACGGACAGGAACCGGAGCGGGTCGATCAGCGGCTTCATGAAATCGAACGGTTTCAGTTCCCAGCTGCGGTTCTGCGTGAACGGATCCCCCGAGTCGCGCACGATCGCGGCGAAGCGCTCGAAGCCCTCGACCGCACCCTTGTCGCCGTTCTCATAATCCGACGCCTGCACCTGGCGCGCCGGATGGTAGTACTGCACAAACTTCGAAAACTGATTCTTGATTTCTTCCGGGGTGGAATCCGGCAGCACGGAGACGTCGTCAAAGCGGCCGCCCGAGATCCGCGACAGGGCATTGCCCGCCGAACCGTAACTCGCGAAATGCGTCACGAGCGACATCCAGCCCCAGTTCGACACGCTCGTGCCGGGCGGCGCGTTCTTATCGAGCAATTCGCTGATCAGGCCCGTCGATACGAACACGGTTGCCACGTGGTAGCCCCACTGGGCCCAGCTGTAGACCGTATTGGAGATGTGCATGAACGTCGTGCCGACGTTGCCGAGCAGGCCGAGAAAGCGTTCGAGTGTGCCGCCGGCCGTCTTGAACACACTCGCGACCCCGCCGACGATCGGCGGCACGACCTGGCCGATGATCGGCACCGGTTCCAGCGGTTTCACATAGGCGGTGAAAAAATCCCCATAGGATTTAACGAGTTGCGCCCACGAAGCGAGACCCATGAGCTGGCCGATAGCCACCTCGTTTGCCACCATGGCGCGGTTCAGGTAGGCCGCGAAGTTGAGGTCGCGGGCCTCGGACAGGGAAATGCTGTACGCGATCGCATCGGCCGCGTTTTGCATTTCCATCTTGTCGGACGTAATACGTCCTTGTTTGTACAGAAAGTTTAACGATATCAGCAGGATACCGAGGAACAGGAGAACGAAGACGGCGGACTGGCCGCGTTCGCGTGCGCCGGCGGGGGCAGCACGGGGACGCCGTGCTGCCCGAATTTGCGTAGCGCTAACGGCGTCCCGGGACGCTGCCACAACGGGACGGGGTCAAGCTGATCGCGACGCGGGTATCAAGCGCTTACTCGCCGTACGTTGCCTTGCCGGCGTAGTTCGACAGGCCGGCCGCGGCGGATTCGGCCACCGCCGACCCTGCGGCGCCCTGCGCCGAGCCGACCGCTCCGGAACCCGAAGCGCCGGACAGTTCGGAGGCCATGCCGCCGACCTGGCTGCGCAGCGTGTCGCCGAAGAAACCGTAGGCCGCAATCGCCGCGATAGCGATCAGCGCAACGATGATGATGTATTCCGTCATGCCCTGGCCGAGTTGTCGAGTGAATCGTTTCATAGCGCTTCCTCTCAATGTGAGTAGTCTGTTCATCCAACGGATCGATCGATTAAGAAACGAACCCCCTCGGGCCCAACGCCGGGAACTGTTCGCCTAACGCATGTATTATGCGTCGTACTTGCCTGACCAACAAGAATTAACGGTAATATTTCATTCCACCTCAAGCGGGCCCGTACGATTCAGAGCCCGGTTGTCGGCTTGAATTTTACGGACTCAGTCCCTACCTTTCGCGCCACCGAATTCATTTGGACAACTTTGTTAACACTTGACCATGGCCCAAGATACCGCAAAAGAAACTCTCGGCTTCCAGTCCGAAGTCAACCAGCTCCTGAATCTCGTGATCAATTCGCTGTACAGCAATCGCGAGAT
>CAXBJY010000147.1:0-6908 GCA_963976285.1 uncultured Gammaproteobacteria bacterium | reverse complement strand
GCGAGGAATTCGACGCGCAAACCCTGCTCCTGCGACGCACGCGCGAAAAACTCGAGGAACTCGAACGGCTCGTGGCCGAATTGGAAAGCTGATCCGGCGCGGATGTTCGACGGCGGGCATCCGCGTTAAACTTTTCACGCACGAAACACCCCGTCACGGAATGACGGGTACATCAAATGATGTTGCAACGGAGCGCAACACATGGCCGTACCAATTGTCTATTCGCGGGCGAGCGTCGGGATCGACGCACCGCTCGTCAGCGTCGAAACGCATCTGACCCCAGGCCTGCCGGCGTTTAACCTCGTTGGCTTACCGGAAACCGCGGTACGCGAAAGCAAGGATCGCGTACGCTCGGCGATCATCAATTCCGGATACGAATTCCCGACCCGACGGATCACGGTCAATCTCGCACCCGGTGACCTGCCGAAACAGGGAACGCGTTTCGATCTCGCGATTGCGCTCGGAATTCTCGCCGCCAGCGGGCAGATCAACGGTGCCGGTCTCGCCGCGGTCGAATGCGTAGGCGAACTCGCGCTGAACGGCGATCTCCGTCCCGTCGGGGGCATACTGTCGGCGGCCCTGTCGTGCAAGCGCGCCGAACGCGCAATGCTGAGCGCCCCGGGCGACGATATCCAGGCCGCGCTCGTGCGCTCACTCGCGGTGTACGCGGCCGATACCCTCGACACCGCGTGTCGGCACCTCAATGGCAGTGCGCCGTTGGCCGCTACCCCGCACAGCGTGCCGGCCAATCCGTGCAGCGGCGAATATCCCGACCTTGCCGACGTACGCGGCCAATACCAGGGTCGGCGTGCACTGGAAATCGCGGCCTGCGGCGGCCACAACCTGCTCATGCTCGGTCCGCCCGGCACCGGCAAGACGATGCTCGCCGCACGTCTGCCCGGCTTGCTGCCGCCACTGGACGAAGAAGAAGCATTCGAAGCTGCCGCCGTACAGGCTCTCGGCGAGCGGGGTTTTGCTCCCGGGAACTGGCGCGTCCGTCCGTTCCGCAACCCCCACCACACGAGTTCCGCGGCGGCACTGATCGGCGGCGGCACGATCCCGCGCCCCGGCGAGGTATCACTCGCGCATCGCGGCGTCCTGTTCCTCGATGAACTACCCGAGTTCGAGCGGCGCGTGCTCGAAGTCCTGCGCGAACCGCTCGAGACGGGCCACGTCACGATTTCGCGTGCCGCGCGCAGTATGACGTTCCCGGCACGCTTCCAGCTCGTCGCCGCGATGAACCCGTGTCCCTGCGGCTACCACGGCGATCCGTCGGGTCGCTGCGTGTGCACGCCGGAACAGATCGGTCGTTATCGCCGGCGAATCTCCGGCCCCCTGCTCGATCGCATCGATCTGCAAATCGAAATCGCGCGCGAACGCGGCTGGCTCGATACCGCGGATCACGCCGCGAATGAGACGACCGCCACCGTGCGCGCGCGGGTCCTGCACGCACGCGCACAGCAGCAGCAGCGCCAGGGCTGCCTGAACAGCGAATTGCAAAACGATCAACTGCAGCTTCATGCGGATCTCGACGCCACATCGCGCGCTTTCATGCGGCAGGCATTCGAGCGCTTCGATCTGAGCGCGCGCGCCTATCACCGGATCGTAAAAGTGGCCCGCACGATCGCCGACCTTGCCGGTGCGGCGGACATTGCCTTACCGCACTTAGCCGAAGCATTGAACCTCCGCCGGCTCGACCGCGCCGGCGCCGGCGAAGACGCCTGAACTGATGCGAGCCCGCCCCTTTGCCCCGTCCGGACGATTCGCTTACAGTGCATCCCGGCCCCGGACTGATACATCGCATGACAACGAAGCTCTACGAAATCCACATTGACGCCGAGACGGCATACGTCGCCGAACAGTCTTCCGTCGAGGACAATCGCTATGTATTCGCCTACACGATCACGATCACGAACACCGGTACCGTCAGCGCCCGCCTCGTTTCACGGCACTGGGTGATCACGGACGCGAAAGGCCATGTCCAGGAAGTGCGTGGCGACGGGGTCGTCGGCGAACAGCCGCACCTCGCGCCGGGAGAGTCGTTCACTTACACGAGTGGCGCGATGCTCGAAACCGAAGTCGGCACGATGCACGGCAGCTATCACATGGCCGCGGACGACGGCACGTCGTTTGACGCGCCGATCGCGGCGTTCCGCCTGTCCGTACCAAACGTACTCCACTAAGCCTCCACCCCCGAGCCCGCGACGAGCGCATCCGAGACATGGCGACCTACGCAATCGGCGATATTCAGGGGTGTTACGACGAACTCGTTGCCCTGCTCGACCGGATCCGCTTCGATCCGGCGGTTGACCGCTTATGGCTCGTCGGCGACCTCGTGAACCGCGGTCCGGACTCGCTCGCGGTCGTCGAGTTCGTACGCGGTCTCGGTGAGGCCGCCATCGTCGTCCTCGGTAATCACGATCTCCACCTGCTTGCGTGCGCCTATGTCGACCGATATTCGCCAGGTAAAAAAGATACATTCGGTGATGTCCTGCGCTCCGCGCACGCCGATGAACTCAGCGACTGGCTGCGCCGCCAACCGTTGCTGCATCGCGATCGGAAACTCGGCTACACGATGGTCCACGCCGGCCTGCCGCGACACTGGTCGCTCGACGCCGCGGAAACGTATGCCGCGGAAGTGGCCGCGGCGCTCGGCGGCGATAATCCCGTCGCGTTCTTCGAGCACATGTACGGGGACAAGCCGGATAACTGGGATCCGGCGCTGGCCGGCTGGGATCGCTTGCGCCTGATCACGAATTACCTCACCCGGCTGCGCTATACATCCGCCGACGGCCACATCGATTTCAAGTTCAAAGGTCCGCTCGGTACGCAACCGAACACGCTCGTGCCGTGGTATGAGTTCTATGAGTTGCCGGATTCCCGCGAGGCGATCGTGTTCGGCCACTGGTCCGCCTTGCACCTGTCGCGCGAACAGATGCGCACGATGCGCATCTTTGCGCTCGACACCGGCGCCGTGTGGGGTGGCACACTGACGGCATTGCGACTCGAAGATCAGGCATTTTTCGCCGTCGATTCGTCCGTCGCGCTCCCGATCACGGATTGATCGGCACCCTCACGCGACGCGATCAAGAACCACGAAACTATAATTGTGATCGTTCGCGTCGTCGGCGTCGTGCCGTTCGCGCGAAACCTCGCGCCATGCATTGCGATCGATCGGGGGGAAGTGGGTATCGCCGGCGAGTCGCGTATGCACTTCCGTCAGATAGATCCGCCCGGCGCGTGGCAGGGCCGCCGCGTAAAGCGATGCGCCACCGATAACCATAACCTCCACCGACGGGTGCGCTGCGGCAAGCGCCTGTTCGAGCGAACCGGCTACCGTGCAACCCTCGGCACGGTAATCCGCCTGCCGGGTCACGATAATGTTGCGTCGCCCGGGTAATGGCCGACCGATGGACTCGTGGGTCTTGCGTCCCATCACGAGCGGGTGACCGAGCGTGGTGGCCTTGAAATGCCGCAGGTCCGCGGCCAGTCGCCAGGGCAGATCGCCATCGCGCCCGATGACATCATTTTCGGACTTCGCGACAACGATATTTATCCGCATGTAAACCCCGTGAATTCGCGCCCGTCAGGCACGACGGTGACGACTGCTCAGACAGCGATTGGCGCCGCGATGCTCGGTTGCGCATGATATTCACGTAACTCGAAATCGCCGTACGTGAAATCGAAGATCGAACGCACCGCCGGGTTCAGATGCATCGTCGGCAGCGGGCCGGGTGTGCGGGCGAGTTGCTGATCGGCCTGGTCGAGGTGGTTCAGATACAGGTGCGCATCACCGAGCGTATGCACGAAATCTCCGGGTTCGTAGCCGCAGACCTGCGCGATCATCAACGTCAGCAGCGCGTAAGACGCAATATTGAACGGCACGCCGAGGAACACATCCGCGCTGCGCTGATATAACTGGCACGACAGACGACCGCCCGCGACATAGAACTGGAACATCGCGTGACACGGCGCCAGCGCCATGTGATCGATCTCCCCGACGTTCCACGCGCTGACGATATGCCGGCGCGAATCCGGGTTCACTTTCAGCGCCTCGACGACGTCGGCGACCTGATCGTGAACGCGACCGTCCGCACCATGCCATGAACGCCACTGCACGCCGTAAACGGGTCCGAGATCGCCGTTCTCATCGGCCCATTCATCCCAGATTGTCACGCCGTGCTCGCGCAGGTAACCGATGTTTGAATCGCCGCGCAGGAACCACAACAATTCGTACAGGATCGATTTCAAGTGCAGCTTTTTCGTCGTCAGTAACGGAAACCCGTGCGCGAGATCGAAGCGCATCTGGTAGCCGAACGTACTCAGCGTACCGGTGCCGGTGCGATCATCTTTTGGCACGCCGCGTTCGCGAACATGTCGTAACAAATCGAGATAAATCTGCATGTCCCTATCCTGCGCGTGTGCCGGGCCGTGGGCCTGCGAGCACGAAAATGAGCAATCCCCCGATCAGCATCGGCAACGACAGGATCTGTCCCATCGTCACCCACCCGAACGCGAGGTAACCGATATGCTGATCGGGTTCGCGCACGAATTCGATGCCGGCCCGCATGATGCCATAGGCAAGCAGAAACGTCGCCGAAACGACGCCGGTTCGCGTGCTGCGGGCGGCAACAAAGCGGAGAATGAAAAACAGCACGACGCCTTCGAGCAGCGCTTCGTAAATTTGCGACGGGTGACGCGCAACGCCCCCGGCGGCCGGGTGCGTGAACACGACGCCCCAGGGCAACGTGGTCGGGGCGCCCCATAACTCCTGGTTGACGAAATTCGCGATACGGCCGAAAAACAGCCCGATCGGGACGACCGGCAGGACGAAATCCGTGACCGCGAGAAACGGCCGGCCGCGCGCGCGGGCAAACAGCGCGATCGCGATCATGAAACCGATGACCCCGCCATGAAATGACATACCACCACGCCATACCGCGAACAGGCTGAGCGGATTCGCGAGATAATCGCCGAAATTGTAGAACAGCGCATAACCGATCCGTCCGCCGAGAACCGCGCCGATTGCCGCGAAGAATACGACGTCGGCAACATCGTCACGCGACCACAGCGACGCACTGCGATCGGCCGCGCGCCGCAACAGCCACCAGCCGAGGCCGATGCCCGTCAGGTACGCGAGCCCGTACCAGTGGATCGCAATTGGGCCCAGCTTGACGGCGACGGGATCGATGGTCGGGAATGGCAGCATGGCAGGCGCGGATTCTAGCACGGCGCGAATCGCGTTCCCGCCCGGCGCTCGCCGGATCGACGCGCCGGGTGAAGAGACTTCGGACCACCACGCAACGTCCGCTCTTCCGCGCACCGGGACGGGCGGACGCGCGGGCCATATACGCTATGATTCCGGTCCAGGGCCCGCAGGTTTCCGCACCCGGAGCGCGCAATTGCACGATGCGCGACATCCGTGGCGAGACCCGCGCGCCTTCGAACGCGACCATACCCGCGCTAACATCAACCTGGAAAACGCCGATGAACGCACTCGCCGGAGAGACGAGCCCCTACCTGCTGCAACACGCCGATAACCCGGTCGAGTGGTACCCCTGGGGGCCCGAGGCGCTGGCAAAAGCGGCGCGGGAGAACAAACCGATCCTGCTGTCGATTGGCTATTCGGCGTGCCACTGGTGCCATGTGATGGCCCACGAATCGTTCGAGGATCCCGCCACCGCCGCCGTGATGAACGAGGGATTCGTCAACATCAAGGTCGACCGCGAAGAGCGTCCGGACCTCGACAAAATCTACCAGACCGCGCAGTACTTGCTGACGCAGAACCAGGGCGGCTGGCCGCTGACGATGTTCCTGACCCCGGACGACCAGGTGCCGTTCCTCGGCGGTACCTATTTCCCGCCCGAGCCGCGTCACGGACTGCCAGCGTTTCGCGATCTGCTGCAGCGTGTTTGTGCCGCCTACGCCGAACGCGAGGCGGACATCCGCGCGCAGAATACCGAAGTTCTCGCCGCGCTCACACAAATGCAGACACACGACACGACGCAAACCGGACAGCTCGACGACACCCCGCTCGCCACCGCCCGCGATCAGGCCGCGCGAGCGTTCGACCATCGACTCGGCGGCTTCGGTCGGGCGCCGAAATTTCCGCACCCGACGAGCCTGGAACGTTTGTTGCGCGATTACGCGCGCAGCGGCGGCGCGGACGAACACGCCCTGCACATGGCCACGTTCACGCTGCAGCGCATGGCCGACGGCGGGATCTACGACCACCTCGGTGGCGGCTTCTACCGTTACTCGACGGACAATCAGTGGATGATTCCGCACTTCGAGAAGATGCTCTACGACAACGGGCCGTTACTCGCCCTGTACGCGCACGCCTGGCAACTGAGTGGCAACCCGCGCTTCGCAACCGTCGTCGATGAAACGATTGCCTGGGTCGCACGTGAAATGACCGCACCCGCCGGCGGCTTCTACTCGAGCCTCGACGCCGATTCCGAAGGCGTCGAAGGTCGCTACTATGCGTGGCAGGCCGGCGAGATCGAAGACATCATCGGTCCCGAGGCGTACGCGCCGTTCGCGCGCCGTTTCGGACTTACGCGCAAGGCGAATTTCGAAGGGAACTGGCACCTCCACGTGGTGGCGCAATATCACGAGATCGCGAACGTCCTCGGCGGCGATCCCGCACACCACGAAACACTTGTCGAAGCGGCGCGTCGGCAATTGTTCGAGGCGCGCGCGCAGCGTGTGCGACCGGGACTCGACGACAAGATCCTCACGTCCTGGAACGCGCTCATGATCAAAGGGCTCGCGGTCGCCGGCGAAATATTCAATCGCGCCGATGCGATCGATGCCGCGCACGCGGCCATCGACTTCATCCGCAATGAGTTGTGGCGCGATGGACGCCTGCTTGCAACCTGCAAGGACGGACACGCGCATCTCGGCGC
>CAXBJY010000146.1:0-7023 GCA_963976285.1 uncultured Gammaproteobacteria bacterium | reverse complement strand
CCCATGTTGCGCGCTTCGGAGTCGTTCAGTGACGTAACCACGTTCCAGGCCGCACGTCCGCCGCTCATGTGATCGAGCGTCGCGAACTGGCGCGCAATGTGAAACGGTTCGAAGTAACTCGTCGATAAAGTGGCGCCGAGCCCGATCCGGCTCGTCACCGCGCTCAGGTTCGCGAGAATCGGCAGCGGGTCCATTTTCACGACACGAATACCGTTCTCGACCGAGGCGGCGTGGTCGTCACCGAAAATGTCCGGCATGGCCAGGCGGTCGTCGAAGAACAGCAGATGAAACTTGCCACGCTCGAGCGTGCGCGCGATGTGCTGGTAGTAATCGGCGCTCAGAAAATCCTGGCGCGCCTGCGGGTGGCGCCACGAACCGACGTAGTTCGAACAGTTCTGCGCCTGGACGAAGCCAATCAGGGCCATCTGCTTGTGCGGCATCATGCTGCCTCAGCGGCTTCGAATGGTTTGCACGTGACCCGGGACGAACGTGTCGTTTCAGATATCGTCGAAATTTCCGTGACGCCCCTTGCCGGATGCAAACCGCGCCGCGCCGGTGACCCCCTCTTCGGCGAGCACCTGCTTGCCACCGGCGAATTCACCGCGCAGTCCTTCCGCGATCGTCGTGCCGCTGTGGCGGAAGACCGATGCACGGTCGGCGCGCAGGCAGCCCTGGGGAAAGCGCGAAATTTCCCCGGCCAGGGCCTCGGCTTCACGCCGCGCGGTACCGGGTTCGACGAGCCTTTCGCACAAGCCGACGTCGTAACATTCCTCGGCCGGCACTTTGCGGCCGGTCAGGATCATGTCGAGCGCCCGCCCGCGACCGACTATCCGCGGCAGCCGGATCGTGCCGCCGTCGATCAGCGGAACGCCCCAGCGGCGGCAGTACACGCCCATGTAGGCGTCGCGTGCCATCACCCGGAGATCGCACCACAGCGCGATCTCCATGCCGCCGGCAACGGCCGGTCCTTCGATCGCTGCGATCACGGGCTTTGTCAGTTCGAGCCGGGTCGGGCCCATCGGGGCGCGCGGGTCATTCGTTGTGCCGTCTTTGAAATCGAGCGCGGCGAGCGGATCGTCCTGGCCGACGAGCGTGCCGGCAAACTTCAAATCCCAGCCGGCACAGAACGCGCCGCCGGCGCCCCACAACACGGCGACCGCGAGGTCGGGGTTCGCTTCGAAGTCGAGAAATGCAGCGTGTAAGGCATCCGCACTGTCGGGGTCCATCGCATTGCGTGCGTGATAGCGGTCATGGATGATCGTGCGCACGGCACCCTGGTCTTCGCAGCTAATCGTCATGGTCTGCCCCCTGTCCGCGTGTTGGCCGGTCTGCCGGCATGATAGCCGTAACCCGTCGTCGCGGCATCGGGTGTCAGGGCGCCGGCGGCGCGCGACAGCAGATCCGCTCGCGGCGCACCGGCACGCCGCGTGCCGGTGTGGTTCAGAGCAGTTCTTCGGCGAGAAAACGCGCTTCTTCCGGTGCGCCGAGCGAGACGATCATCGTGCCCACGTGCCCGCGCGCCGCGGCGTCTTTCCAGCGAGTGAGTTGTTCGCGAATGTGCCCCGGCGGACCAACGAGCGCGGTGTCGTCGACGAGTTGGTCCGGCACCGCCGCGGCGGCGGCCTCTTTCTCGCCGCCGAGGAATAAATCCTGGATCTTCACGGCGGCTTCTTCGTAGCCCAGCGTTTTTGCGTAGTCGTTGTAGAAGTTTTTCTTGCGCGCACCCATGCCGCCGATATACAGCGCGAGCCCCTGTTTCACCTTCATCCGGCAAGCCGCGATATCGTCACCCATGGCCATTCTCACAAACGGCGCGACATCGAAGTTCGCGAGTGACTTGCCCCCGCCGGCTTTCGCGAAGCCGTCGTTCAGCGGCCCTTCGAACAAATCGAAGCGATCCGGATCCATCCACACGGGGAAGAAGCCGTCAGCCACTTCTCCGGCCATGCGTACGCCGGCCGGGGTGAATGATGCGGTATAGATCGGCAGGTCGGGATTACCGTGCAATATACTTTTCAGCGGCTTGCCGAGACCGGTGCTGCCAACGCCGCGATAGGGGATCTGGTAGTGCTCGCCGTCATGCGTGAGTGGCTCCTCACGCGCGAGTATCTTGCGAATGATCGCGATGTATTCCTTACTGCGCGCGAGCGGCTTGCCGTAGGCGTCGCCGTACCAGCCCTCCACCACCTGCGGTCCCGACGGCCCGACTCCGAGTATGAAACGCCCGCCGGACAACTGGTCGAGCGTCATCGCGGTCATCGCCATGTTCGCCGGGGTGCGGGCGGGAATCTGGCAAATCGCGGTGCCGGCTTTCAGTTTTGTCGTCCGCGCGAGGATCCAGGCGAGCGGCGTGATCGCGTCGGAGCCCCACGCTTCCGCCGACCATACCGAGTCGTAGCCGGCGGCCTCGGCCTCGAGAATCAAATCCATAGGCAGCCGATATTTCGCGCCCGAGTAGCCAATCATCAGTCCAACTTTCATAACCTGTGTCCTGTGCAAGGCGCCACCGTGACGCCGGTGAATTCCGGATTGTCCGCGCGGCTAGCGGATGTCTTTGAGGATTTCGCCAAACCGTTCGACCTGTTCAAGGCATTCCGTGCGTGACGGGTAATACTGGCCGGGGTTTACCGGATTGCGAGTGCGAATACACAGTTGATCGGGGTTTACCTTTTCTTTCATTTCACCCATGCGGTCGACCCATTGCTGTTTGTTACCGAGGCACAAAAACGTGCTTTCGATCGTTTCCAGCATTTCCTTCGCTTCCATGTCCGGGGACAGCCCCTTCTCGGCATAGAAACTCCACTCTTTCACCCAGCGGTGGCCGTGGCGTTCGCGGATGTCCGGTTCATCACCGAGCCAGCCTTCGAAACCGACCGTGATCTGAAAATCCTGTTTGCCGCGTTCGGCGGCGCGCTCGCGCATGATCTTCGCGGCGGGTCCGAGTTCGTCGACGTGTGGTGGAAACCACAGGCACCAGCCTTCGTAATTCAGTGCCCGTTCCATCGCTTTCGGTGCAAACGCGCCGATCCAGATCGGCGGCCGCGGTCGCTGATACGGTTTCGGGGTCAGACGCACGCCTTCGTAGCGGAAGAACTCGCCGTCGTAGTTGAATTCGTCCTGTGTCCACGCGCCGATGATGCACTCCATCACTTCCTCGAAGCGCTTGCCGCGCCGCGTGAACGGAACGCCGAAGCAGCGGAAATAGTCCTCGTGGTAACCGACACCGGCACCGAAGACGAAGCGACCACGGCTCAGGTTGTCTACCGCGGCGAGCGCTTCGGCAAGATGAATCGGGTCGTGAAACGTTGGCTGCATCACGGTACACGCCAACTGCACGCGTTGCGTGCGGGCCGCGAGCGCCATCAGCAGCGTTTCCGCATTCGGCCACCAGGTTTCAGGACGCTGGTGACGTTCCGGAACCCAGACCCCGTCGAAGCCGACTTTCTCCGCGAGTTCCGCTTCGTTGATGCAGTGTTCCATCGCGTCGGCGACCTGATCCGGCGTTGGCGGAACAGCTTGATCATATTCTCCGAAGTGTGTGTCGGGCATAAAAGCGATTTTCAACAACGGTCTCCTTTCTTTTTATTGGACGTGAATGATGCGCTGCAAAATTTCTGCTTCGTTCATGACAGAAACACGCGGCGCGGAGTCTCTGCGCGGTGCGCGATTTAACCTTGTGCGCGATGCGGCTCCGCACGCATTGCCGAGGCGGTAACGGCTTGGCGGGATATCAGGTCATTCTATACAATGCGGCGGCGTATATTAAGCACAAGCAGGCACGACCGCGGTCGTCGAATCGGAGAATCTGTAATGGCTGAAGCACTGAGTGAACGCGAGGGATCCCTACCCGAAGATGCAAGCCGGGCAACCGCGGCACCGACACTTGCGAAACTCATCCGCACGCGTGATGAACTGACGGAGTCCACGGGTCACTATTACGGCGTTACGGAACTGTCACTGCGCGACGCGGACCCGATCAAGTACGAACGTTTCTACGCGAAGATGCATGCCGCGGTACTCGCGGCGCGCGAATCGGCGCGTTTTGTTGCCGCAAGTCCCGGTTCGCGCGAAATGGGCGAATCACTTTGGGGCCTCGCGACCCCGGAAGGCGACACCCTCGCGGTCTCACTCGGCTTTCTCTCCCACACCGCAATCTTCCCGGTGTCGATCCGCTATATGGCGGACAACGATTACGACATCAATGACGGGATCGACGACGGCGACGTCTACGCGGTCAGCGACGGACTCACCGGCGGGGTCCCGCATCCGGGTGACTTCTATTCGTTCGTACCGATCGTCGTCGAGGGTGAAGTCGTCAGCTGGGCGATCGGGATCAATCACCTGATGGAAAACGGTGCGCCGGTGGCGGGAAGCTGGGCAACGTTCTCCGTCGACACGTTCATGGACGGGCTCGTGTGTCCGCCGATGCGCACGGGCCGCAAGTTGAAACAGGAATCGTGGTGGAAGGCAATCTGGGAGCGACGCACCCGTGCCGCGACGATGAACATCCTCGACGACAAAATGCGCCTCGCCGGCTGCGCGATGATTCACGAAGCAGTACACAAGCTGATCGACGAATTCGGCATGGCGTATTACAAGCGCGCCATTCGCGAAGTGATCGAAGAAAGCCGCCGCATGGTCGTCGACAATATGAAATCGCTGCTCGTGCCGGGCACCTACAACGGCTGCGCGTTCCGGCTCGTGAAATACGAAGGCCTGCAGAACGTCTGGTCGCACGCGAACAAGAATACGCTCATCCATGTGCGCGCCAGCGTCGAACCAAACGACACCGGTCTCATGCTCGATACGGAAGGCAGTTCGAAGTGGGGTTACCACTCCTACAACGCGACCCCGGGCGGTGCTGATTGCGCCGTGTTCCTTGGCATGATCAACTCGTTCTCGCACAACACGAAAGTGACCGCCGGGATCGAGCTTGCAGTGCAGCGCCACTACGCGAAAGGCAGTATCTACAACCCGGACAATGAATACGCGAGCAACGCGAATCTGTGGGCGCAGACCGTGTCGTTGAACAGTATCGGTTTCGGCGCAATCTCGCGCGCCCAGTTCTCGCGCGGCTACCTCGAAGAAGCGTTCACGATCGACGGCAACTGGGGCGCGTTCCAGGGCGCGGGAACGACCGCGGACGGTTCGAATTACGGCTTCACGAACTTCGAGTGGCTCGGTGGCACGGGCCGCGGCGCGTGGTGTTATCGCGACGGCGAACCGCTCGTGTGGGCGGCGTGGTCGCAACTTGCGACGATCGGCGATGCCGAGGAGTTCGAAAGCACCGTGCCGCCGTTGTTCTATCTCGGGCGCAAATTACTGAAAGGTTATTTCGGTTACGGAAAGTATCGTGGCGGACCCGGCAACTCGGCGGTGCACTGGTGCGTCGAACCGGGAAAACACGTCGCACTGACGCGTCCGAACGGCGGGCTGTCATGTACCCCGTCCGTCGGGCTCGGCATGAGCGGCGCCTATCCGGGGCCCGGCTCGTTCATGATCTCCGCTCGCGGCACGAACCTCGACGAACTGATCGCCGAAGGCGAAACACCCCGCGATGCGCGCGAATTGCTCGAAATGGTCGACAGTGGCCAGTTGAAAGTCGACAAACTCGAGATTTGGAAAACGGATTGTCCTGAACTCGCACTTCACAACAACGATCTGTTCGTCGATGCGGCCGGCGCTTCCGGCGGCTGGGGTGATCCGCTGGACCGCGACCCGGCACTCGTGATCGCGGATCTGAACGACGGCACGACCCCGCACTATGAATTCGTGCGCGAAATGAACGGCGTCATTGCAACGCAGGACGATAGCGGTGAATGGCATCTCGACGAGGCGGCGACGCTCGAGAAGCGTGCCGCCCTGCGCCAGGCGCGGTTCGATGAGTCCGAAGACGTGGAGACGTGGTGGCGGCGCGAACGCGACCTGATCGCAGCGAAGGATTTCAAGCCGGAAGTACGGGAAATGTATGCGCAAAGCCTGAGCTTCGGGAAGTTCAACCGCGAGTTCTGCGGTTTCTGGCAGCTTGAAGCGGGCTACACACCGGGAGAAGTCGAGGTATGAGCGGGTCGGCAGGCGTTTCGAAAGAACTTATCGAACAACTCATCGACGGCACGATCGATGCGGAGAACGCGACCCGTCTGATCCGGATGGAGCGCAAGGACAAGGAGCGGTTCTTCAATTACATCGCGGTGCTGCAGGAACGGGTCGAATGGTCCGATCAGATCCTGCTGCGCCTTGGCGACAAGGTCTACGTCGTGATCAACGCGAATAAGCAACGCGTAACGAAATGCGCCTGCGGCCACGAGTTCGGTGACTACCGCCGGAACTGGAAGCTAGGCTGCAGGATCCGCACGCGCAAGACGCTCGAGGAAATGAGCCAGGTTTACGATCCCGCGCCCGCGGTGCCGGAACCGGGCTGGCAGGAAATTCGCGAGTTTTTCTGTCCTTCATGCGCGAGCCAGCTCGCCGTTGAGGTCGTCGCGCCGGGCTACCCTATCGTGTTTGAAATGCTGCCCGATCTGGACAAGTTCTACGAAACCTATCTCGGGCACCCGCTGCCCGATGCGGCACCGGACTGGTATGAGGATCACTCGCACAAGCGCACGCAGGCCTGGGCACAGGGCGCGGGCTGACATGACTGGCGCGGCGGGAAGCCGCCGCGTAAACATTAAAGCAACACAACGACCAGACCCGGCGGGCTTGCCGGAGCCGGGCATGCAAACTCGACACAGGACTAAGCGATGACGAATACAACCATGTCCGCCGACAGTAGCGCACAGTACATCCTTGCGCTCGATGCCGGCGGTACGATGACCGATGCGATCCTGGTCAAACCCGATGGCAGCTTTACGGTTGGCAAATCGATTTCGCGGCGCGAAGACGAGCCGCTGAGCTACCGCCAGTCGACGAGCGATGCCGCCGCCCAGATCGGCATGTCCGTCGAAGACGTCCACGCAAAGTGCGTCGCCGATATCTATTGCGGCACCGGCATGCTGAACACGATTTTGACGGGCCAGGGAC
>CAXBJY010000145.1:0-7056 GCA_963976285.1 uncultured Gammaproteobacteria bacterium | reverse complement strand
GGTCGAAGTGCAGCTGTGCGTCGCCGTCAAACCACGCAGCGACGGTTTTCAACTGATTCGTTTCTATTTTCGCGATCGCACCGTCGACGAGTCGCGTAAGCCGGCGGAGCGATTCTATGTCCTCGCCCGCGTCGTCGGCGCCGGCTTTTACCAATGACGGTGGCAGCTCTGATGCGCCTGCAGCAACCCGCCCACCGGCGGGAAACTTTAGCGCGAGTTCCGGGCTGCGCTGATTCGTCGCGTGCACCGGCAGTTGTGTGGACCGGTTGAGTTCGGCGCGCAGCTGCAGCAGTTGCAATTTCAGATCGCGCTCCGGCTTCACGGCAACGTCGTCGTGCGCCAGCGCGGATTTCGCGAGCGTACTTTCGGCGAAATTCCCGAGACGCTGGAGTATGCCGGGCAAGCGCGCGGGATCCGACACCTCGGCATAGCGCGGCAATGACGCCAGCAAGCGGACCGCAAGCTGCGTGATCGGTGCCGGCAGCGCTGCGCGCGGGCTGCCCGAAGTCTCTGCCGCCGGTGCCGGGCCGACGACACGTGCAAGATGCTCGAAGGATTTCGCGAGCGCCTGTTGCTGCGGAAGCGTCTGGTTAACGGCACCGCGCAACGCGACCTGCTCCGCGGTGGCGGCACCCTGGACGGACGCCGGTGCTGATGCGGTCAGGGTAACCACCGGTTGCAACTGACTGACGCGCAAACTCAGCGCATCGCCGCTGCGCAATGGCAGCGATGTGGCGGCGCGCACTTCCGTACCGGCAACGTTCAGGCGCATCGAGTTTTGCCCGTCGCGGCCGATAACAACAGCATCAAGCACCTGCCCGAGCATCCAGCCGCGGACGGCAGCGGGAAGCTGGCGAGGCAGTTCGAGACTGATGACGGGCGGATTTACCTGCATGCTGACTGGAGCGGCCCGAATGACCGAAACTGAAGGCGGACGGGGCCTGTGGCGATGCGAGCAAGCTGGTACCTAGAATGCGACGGACGGGTCACCGGCCCGTTCCCGACCGGGCAGATCAAGCGCGATATTGTCCTCGGAAGAATCCGCGAAACCGCAAGGCTGAGTACGGACGCACAAACCTGGTGCGCGCCGGCGGAGATCCCGGTGTTTGCGCAGGTGCAGGCGGCCGCGCCCGGCTCCCCGGAATTCGCGCGCGTTGATGAACGGCAGGTGGAACGTCGCCACGCCGGGACGGACGATGCGACGCCCGGTGCGGCTGCTCGCCGTGAGCACGATCGGCGCCGCGAGGAACCCGGGGCTATCCGTAATCGGCGCGCGAAATCGCGCGCGGTCTGGCAAAGTCTCGCGGAGCCGAAACCGCGCAACGTGATGGCGTGGCTGGTCGTCGCGGCGGCGAGCGCGGTGGCGCTGTTTCTCGGCGTGAAACTGACTCCACCGTCGCCGAGCCCGGTTGATTGCGCGAAAACGGCCGCGCCGCACGTCAACTGGACCGCGTGCCGACGGGAGCAGTCGGACTTGCGTCAGGCCGATTTGCGCGGTGCACAATTGAAGAATGCCGATCTTTCCGCCAGTGACCTCGCGGGCGCAAGCCTCGTCGAGGCCGACGCCGCGTACACGAATCTGCGGTCGGCGAATCTCACACTTGCCAACCTCGGATATGCGCGGCTCGTCGGCGCGAACCTGGGTGAAGCGAGCCTGAACCACGCGAATCTGCGTGGCGCGGACCTGCAATTCGCCGATCTGCGTAATGCACGCATCGAGGGTGCGCTGTTCGATGGCGCGCAGTTGTCGAACGCGATCTGGGTCGATGGGAAAACGTGTGCCAATGGCTCGGTCGGCGTATGCCGGCCGCGCTGAATGATTCCCGCCGCCGCCGGGTTCCCGGGCCGTTTGCGACCGTCGGCACCGGCCTACAACGGCGAATAGTTGAGTCGGTCGGCATATCCGCTTGAAAAATCAGTAGCTAATCATTACTATCGCGGCTGCTCAGTTGCGGGGTGGAGCAGTCTGGCAGCTCGTCGGGCTCATAACCCGAAGGTCGCAGGTTCAAATCCTGCCCCCGCTACCACTTTTTCGATAAAGGCCCCGGGTAATCGGGGCTTTTTGTTTTTGGAGCATAGCCGTGGTGGCGATTGACCCGCTAGCCGGGCGATTGGCGCCCACCGTTCACGGCCTCGGCTACGAGCTGCTGGGGATCGAGCGTGGAACGGCAGGTGGCGGCACGCTCGTGCGACTGTATATCGATCGGGAAGAAGGTATTGGCATCGAGGACTGCGAAATCGTTTCGCGCCAGATCGGTGACCTGCTCGATGTCGAGGACCTGATCCCGGGTGAGTACACGCTCGAAGTGTCATCGCCAGGCATTGATCGGCCGCTGTTCACGCGCGAACAGTTTCAGGCACATGTCGGCGAAGCGGTAAAGCTGCGCCTGCGGACGCTCGTAGACGGGCGTCGCCGTCTGGCCGGAACACTGGTCAGGGCGGAAGAAGAATTAGTGACGATTCAAATTGGGGAGGAACTGATCGATGTGGCCTACAACGTCGTTGAAAAGGCGCGTCTCGATCCCCAGTGGCAGTAACGTAAAGCGGTTGTACGGTCCGGTAAGCGGCCCGTGTGCTGCTCGGAGCGGTGGATAAATCGCGGCGATGAACAAAGAAATCCTCACGGTTGTCGACGTTGTCTCGAACGAGAAGAGCGTTGGTAAAGACATCATATTCGAGGCTCTCGAAGCGGCTCTGGCAAGCGCCACGAAGAAGCGCTATTCGGATGAAATCGACGTGCGCGTCGCTATCGACCGTGAAACCGGCGACTACGACGCGTTTCGACGCTGGGAGATAGTCGACAAGATCGCGTTCGCCGAAGAAATCGAAGTCGAGGATCTGAATAATGTCATCCTCGAATACCCCGAACGGCAGATCTGGCTGCACGACGCGATTAAGCAAAACCCCGATTTCGTCGCCGGCGATTTCGTCGAAGAGCCGCTCGAAGCCGCGGATTTCGGCCGCATCGCGGCGCAGACGGCGAAACAGGTAATCGTCCAGAAAGTCCGCGAAGCCGAGCGCGCGCAGGTTGTTGAAGCGTTTCAGGACCGGGTTGGCGAACTCGTCATGGGTGTCGTGAAGCGGGTGGAGCGTGGCAACATCTTTATCGACCTCGGCGGTAATGCCGAGGCCGCGGTGCTGAAAGAGCATGTCATTCCGCGCGAACTCGTCCGTCCGGGCGACCGCATTCGCGGCTATCTCTACGATGTACGCTCCGAAAAGCGTGGACCGCAATTATTTGTCAGTCGAACGGCGAAAGAACTGCTGATCGAATTGTTCAAACTTGAAGTCCCGGAAATCGGCGAAGGTTTGATCGAGATTCTCGGCGCCGCGCGTGACCCCGGGCTGCGGGCGAAAATCGCGGTACGCAGCGAAGACCCGCGCATCGACCCCGTCGGCGCCTGCGTCGGTATGCGCGGCTCGCGCGTGCAGGCGGTGTCGAACGAACTCGGTGGTGAGCGTGTCGACATCATCTTGTGGGACGAGAATCCGGCGCAATTCGTGATCAACGCGATGTCGCCGGCGGAGGTCGTGTCGATCCTCGTGGACGAGGACGCCGGCAGCATGGATGTCGCCGTGGTCGAGGATCAGTTGAGCCAGGCGATTGGCCGTAACGGTCAGAATGTGCGCCTCGCGAGCCAGCTCACGGGCTGGGATCTGAACGTGATGAACGAGACCGACGCGGAACTGAAGAGCGAAGAAGAAACGCAGAAAAACCAGAAAGTATTCATGGAGTTACTCGACGTCGACGAGGAAATAGCGGTAATCCTCGTGCAGGAAGGCTTCACGTCGATCGAAGAAGTTGCCTATGTACCCGAGCAGGAAATGCTCGACGTCGAAGAATTCGACGAGCAACTCGTACAGGAATTGCGGCAGCGGGCCAAGGACTTGTTGCTGACGCGAGCCATCGCATCCGAAGAACGGCTTGGCGACGCGCGCCCGGCCGATGATCTGTTGGCGATGGAGGGCGTGGATGAAGATCTCGCCTACAAATTCGCCGCCGCCGGCATCGTAACGATGGAAGACCTTGCCGAACAGGCTGTCGACGACCTGCTCGAAATCGAAGGTATGGATGCCGAAAGGGCAGGTGAACTCATTATGGCGGCACGCGCGCCGTGGTTCGCGGAAGCGGACGAAGCGTCCTCGGAGGGTGTAGATGGCTGAAGTTACGGTCAAGCAATTTGCCGACGTTGTCGGCGTGTCCACTGATCGGTTGCTCGCGCAACTCGAGGAGGCCGGATTATCCGATAAACAATCGGAGGACCTGATTTCCGACGAGGAAAAAACCCAGTTGCTCACCTACCTTCGCCGCATGCACGGCAAGGAAGAAACCGGTACCGAGCCGACAAAAGTCACGCTGAAGCGTAAAACGGTCAGCGAACTGCGTGTTCCGACGGAACGCTCGCGCGCGCGTTCACGCCCGAAGGCCGGCCCGTCGAAAACCGTCAGCGTCGAGTTCCGGAAAAAGCGTACTTACGTCAAGCGCAGCGTCGTTGCCGAGGAAGAAGCATCCCGGATAGAAAAAGAAGCAGCCGAGCGGGATCGGATCAAGGCTGAAGAAGAAGCAGTGTTGCGCGCCGAGGAAGAAGCGCGCGAAGCACTGCAGCGGGAAAAGCAGGCGGCGGAAGAAGCTGAACAGGCCGCGCGTCGCGCCGCCGAGGAAGCTGAAGCGAAGGCGCGTGCCGAAGCCGAGGTCGCTATGAAGAACGCCGAAGCCGCGCGCGAGCGCGCCTCTTCGACCGCGGACACGAAGGCACCGGCGAAAGCGCCGGCGCCACCCCCGCCGCCGCCGTCAGGCGATACGCGGCGTGGCAAGGGTGCGGACAAACGCGATGCCAAAGGTCCGACCCGTTACGGTCGCAAGGAACTGCATGTCGCGAGCGATAAGTCCGGACGTAGACGCAAGAAGCCAGGCAGCCGCCGGGTTGTTGCACCGGCGAATGCGAAGCACGGCTTTGAGCGGCCGACCGCGCCGGTGATACGCGAAGTCGCGATTTCCGAGAACATGACCGTCGCTGAACTCGCGCAGCGCATGTCGGTAAAAGCGGCCGAAGTGATCAAGGTCATGATGACGCTCGGGTCGATGGTGACGATCAACCAGGTACTCGATCAGGAAACGGCGGTAATCGTGGTCGAGGAAATGGGCCACAAACCGAAGATCATCCGCGAGAACGCGCTCGAAGAAGGTCTGCTGGAAACCGCCCAGATCGAAGGCGATGTCACGCCGCGCGCACCGGTCGTTACGATCATGGGCCATGTCGACCACGGCAAAACGTCGCTGCTCGACTATATCCGCGACTCGAAAGTCGCTGCCGGTGAAGCGGGCGGGATTACGCAGCATATCGGCGCGTACCGTGTGAACACCGATCACGGTTCGATTACGTTTCTCGATACTCCGGGCCACGAAGCGTTCACCGCGATGCGCGCCCGCGGCGCGAAAGTAACGGATATCGTGATCCTTGTCGTCGCGGCCGACGACGGCGTCATGCCGCAAACGGAAGAAGCAATCCAGCACGCGAAAGCGGGCGGGGTGCCGATGATCGTCGCGGTCAACAAAATGGACAAAGCGGACGCCGACCTGGACAAGATCAAACAGGAACTCGCGGGTCGCGAAGTCATTCCCGAGGACTGGGGGGGTGATATCCAGTTTGTGCCGGTATCCGCGAAAACCGGTACGGGTATCGATGCGCTGCTCGAAGCGATTTCGCTGCAGGCCGAGGTGCTCGAACTGAAAGCGGCGGAAGAGGGCCCGGCAAAAGGCGTCGTCGTGGAATCGCGTCTCGACAAGGGGCGTGGTCCGGTTGCGACGGTGCTCGTGCAAAGTGGCAAACTCGGCCGCGGCGATATCCTGTTGGCGGGGACGGAATTCGGTCGCGTGCGCGCGATGATTGATGCCCGCGGCGAACAGGTCGATTCCGCCGGGCCATCGGACCCGGTTGAAATACTCGGTCTGTCGGGTACGCCGAATGCCGGTGACGAAGCGGCTGTCGTGGACGACGAACGCAAGGCGCGGGAAATATCCGGCATTCGCAGCGACAAGGATCGCGAGACGAAGCTCGCGCGTCAGCAGGCGTCGAAGCTCGAGAACATGTTCTCGCAAATGAAAGACGGCGAACTGTCCCACGTGCGGGTTCTCGTGAAGGCCGATGTGCAGGGGTCCGCGGAAGCACTCGTGGATTCGCTCAAGAAGCTGACGCACGACGAAGTGAAGGTCGAAGTTGTCTCCAGCGGTGTAGGCGGAATCAACGGCTCGGATGCGAATCTTGCGCTTGCCTCGAACGCACTGATCATCGGGTTCAACGTCCGTACGGACGCGACGGCGCGCAAGATTATCGAGGACGAAGGTCTGGATTTACGCTACTACAGCGTGATCTACGATGTCATCGATGACGTGCGCGGTATGGTCACGAATCTGCTCGCTCCGGAAATCCGCGAGACCATTATCGGGGTGGCGGAAGTGCGCGACGTATTCCGTTCTTCGAAGCTCGGGTCTATCGCCGGGTGCATCGTCTCTACCGGTGTCGTCAAGCGCAGCAGTCCGATTCGCGTGTTGCGAGACAACGTGGTTATTTATGAAGGCGAACTCGAATCGCTGCGACGCTTCAAGGATGATGTCAACGAAGTCCGTTCGGGCACCGAGTGCGGGATCGGGGTCAAGAACTACAACGACGTCAAACCGGGCGATCAGATCGAAGTCTTCGAGCGCGTTGAAATAGCGCGAACCGCCTGACCTGCGGGTCGCCACATGCCGCGCGAATTCAGCCGTAAGGTCCGGGTTGCTGAAGGGATTCGGCGCGCACTCGCTCCGATGATCAGCGACTGGACGCGGGAAAACGCGGCCGGGATGGGCTCGATCACGGACGTGGATGTCTCTCCGGATCTGAAAAGTTGCCGCGTCCTCGTCAGCCTTTACGGGTGCGAGGATGTCCCCGATGCACTCAAGCGACTGAATGAGCAGGCGCCCAGACTGCGTCATGCGCTGGGGCAGGAACTGCGCTTGCGCAGTTTGCCCGCGCTGCGCTTTGAGCACGATGATTCGATTGAGCAGGGCGACCG
>CAXBJY010000144.1:0-7288 GCA_963976285.1 uncultured Gammaproteobacteria bacterium | reverse complement strand
CGCTGCAACAGCTCGGGTTTCGCCTGCTGAACGATATCGTGTGGGAAAAGCCGAATCCGCCGCCGAATCTCGGCTGTCGTTGCTTTACGCATGCGACGGAAATGCTGTTGTGGGCAACGAAGGCACCAAAGGGTAGCCAGCATCGCTACACGTTCAACTACCAGGAAATGAAACGACGCAACGACAACAAACAAATGAAAAACGTGTGGCGATTCACGGCACCCGGGTCGGACGAGAAACTGCACGGCAAGCATCCGACGCAGAAACCGCTCGCGCTGATCGAACAATGCCTCGCCGCGAGTACCGAGCCCGGCGATCGGGTCTTCGATCCGTTCACCGGTTCGGGTTCCACTGGCGTCGCAGCGCTCGCCCTTGGACGTCGGTTCGTTGGTTGCGAAATTGATGCGAAATACGCGCGTCTCGCCGCGAAACGTCTCGCCGCTGCAGATGCCGACGCTGTGCCCGCGGGGGTCTGAATGAACTCGCCTACCGTCACATTGACCGAAGATTTGATCCGGCGGCGTTCCGTGACGCCGGACGACGCCGGTTGTCTCGACCTGATCGGGGCGCGGCTCGAAGCACTCGGTTTTCGCCTCGAACGCCTGCGCTTTGGCGACGTCGACAACCTGTGGGCGACGCGCGGGGGAGCCGGCGACGTGTTCACGTTCGCGGGACACACGGATGTCGTGCCGACCGGCGACCCGGCGGCGTGGCGCTCCGATCCGTTTATACCGGAAATTCGCGACGGCCTGTTATACGGCCGCGGCGCCGCCGACATGAAAGGCAGTATCGCGGCGATGATAACCGCGACGGAACGCTTCGTTGCGGCCAATCCCGATCACGCCGGTACGCTCGGCTTCCTGCTCACGTCCGACGAAGAAGGCATCGCTGTGGACGGCACGGTCAGGGTTATCGAAACGCTGCGCGCGCGCGGACAACCGATCACCTGGTGTCTCGTCGGGGAGCCGAGTTCGCGCGATACGCTCGGGGATGTCGTGCGCAACGGACGGCGGGGCTCCCTGAACGGGAAGCTAACGGTGCACGGAATCCAGGGCCACGTGGCCTACCCCGATCTCGCGGCGAACCCGATCCACCTCGTCGCACCGACGCTGGCGACACTCGTCCGGACGAAATGGGACGACGGCAATGCGTTTTATCCGCCGACGTCGTTCCAGGTTTCGAATATCGCCGCCGGTACCGGCGCCGAGAACGTGATCCCTGGTGAATTGACCGCGCGATTCAATTTTCGATTTTGCACGGAAAGCACGGTGGAGAGTCTTATCGCACGCACCACCGCGATCCTCGATGGCGCCGCTTTCGACTATGAACTCGACTGGCACGTGTCGGGACAGCCATTCCTCACCGCCGGTGGCGCCTTGCTCGACGCCGTACGCGAGTCGATTCGCGAAACGCTCGGCGTGACGGTCGAAGCATCTACGGGCGGTGGCACCTCGGATGGTCGTTTCATTGCGCCGATCGGCGCGGAAGTCGTGGAACTCGGCCCGATCAACGCGACGATCCATAAAGTCGACGAATGTGTCAGCGTCGCGGATCTCGATCGCCTGTCGGCAACCTACGAACGTATTCTCGAACACCTTGTCGGAGACAAAAAAAATCCCGGGTCCTGAACAGACCCGGGATTCATCGTCACGCGAAACGCGTCAGCGGATCAGGCGGTACCCGCGGCCGGCGTGTCGAACTGCTCTTCTTCAGTCGAACCGGTCAGGGCGGTGACGGACGATGCCCCACCCTGGATGACCGTCGTCACATCATCGAAGTAGCCGGCGCCGACTTCCTGCTGGTGGCTCGCGAACGTGTATCCGCGATCAGCTGCCGCAAACTCTTTTTCCTGGACCATTTCGACGTACGCGGTCATGCCGTTGCGGACGTAGTTATAGGTCAGATCGAACATGTTGTACCACATGTTATGAATACCGGCGAGGGTGATGAACTGGTACTTGTAGCCCATCGCTCCGAGTTCGCGCTGGAACTTCGAGATCGTTGCATCGTCGAGGTTCTTCTTCCAGTTGAACGACGGCGAGCAGTTGTAGGCAAGCAGCTGGTTCGGGTACTTGGCGCGGATCGCTTCGGCGAACTGCTTCGCTTCCGCGAGGTCCGGTACCGCGGTTTCACACCACAGCAAATCCGCATACGGGGCGTAGGACAGGCCACGATCGATCGCCTGTTCGATACCCGGGCGCGTTACGTAGAACCCCTCCGAGGTGCGCTCGCCGGTGACGAACTTGCCGTCGCGCTCGTCGATATCGGACGTGAGCAGCGCCGCGGCGTTCGCGTCGGTGCGGGCCAGCACGATCGTCGGCACGTTCATCGAATCCGCGGCGAGACGCGCGGCGACGAGTTTCTGCACGGCGTCCTGCGTCGGCACGAGCACCTTGCCGCCCATGTGACCACATTTCTTCGCCGAGGCGAGTTGGTCCTCGAAATGCACACCGGACGCACCGGCTTCGATCATCGCCTTCATCAGTTCGAACGCATTCAGCACACCACCAAAGCCGGCTTCGGCATCGGCAATGATCGGCGCGAAGAAGTCGATGTCGCCGCCACCTTTCGACCACTGGATCTGGTCGGCGCGCGCAAACGCGTTGTTGATGCGACGAACGATCGTCGGCACCGAATCAACAGCGTACAGCGACTGATCCGGGTACATCGTTTCGCTCGTGTTCGCATCCGCGGCTACCTGCCAACCGGACAGGTAAATCGCCTTGACCCCGGCTTTCACCTGCTGCACAGCCTGACCGCCGGTTAACGCGCCGAGCGTCGGAACGAAGTCTTCCTCGTTAACGAGCTTCCACAGTTTTTCCGAACCGCGCCGCGCGAGCGAATGCTCGATCGGTACACTGCCGCGCAGTCGGACGACGTCTTCCGCCGTGTAGTCGCGTTGGACTCCCTGCCAGCGCGGATTGGTTTTCCACTCCGCGTTGAGTTGATCAACCTGCTCCTGAAACGACAATGCCATGTTTTGTTCTCCTAACCAGTCGGAACGTGTGCGTTCGCCTGTGCGGGTGCATCGCCGGATGCCTCCGTTTCATAACCAACACCGCGAGGTGATGTCGACCGGAGTGGCTCCAACGACCCGTCAATCGTTTAAGTCTTGTAACTAATCGGGTTGTGCCGTCGACAGGTCGACGGCAGAGGTCCCCGGTGCGTACGCTGTGTGCTTTCGCGAAACGCGAAAAACACCCGCGCGCGAACTCAGAAACCGGAGACAGTTCACCATCTTTTTCCGTATCCCGCCGCAACCGGGCCGCCCAACTTACGTTGCACCGCACCAATTGTCAATGGCGGCGTACCTGCCGGGCCGCGCGCGCGCGACACGCGATTATCCCCATCGCGAACCGCCACACGCCCCACTCACGGGCAGGTGCCGAACGTCTAAGCGCCCGAATCTGCTCGGGAATCCTGAAACGCCCCGACACAGCAACGCGTCGCGCACGGCGCCGTCGAAAAAAATGTAAACCTTGGCAAATTTTCCGCGTCTCATATCACAAATGATGCGGCCAGCCGCTTTGGCGATTCGCGGCGCGGGACGTATACTCAATGACGAGGCGCGCGTGGCCTTTCGTACACTACGACGACACGATTGAAGATGGCAGAAGACGACAATCAAAACGATCAGGATTCAGGCGTTGCGCTACAGGAAGCGCGACCCAAAACGAAGAAGCCGCCGCTGTACAAGGTTGTCATGCTGAACGACGACTACACCCCGATGGAATTCGTCGTGCATGTCCTCGAGCAGTTCTTCTCGGTGGATCGGCCCACTGCAACCCGGATCATGCTCGAGGTCCACACACGCGGAAAAGGCGTGTGTGGGTTGTTCACTCACGAGATTGCCGAAACGAAGGTTTCTCAGGTCAACCAGTACGCAAGAGAGAACCAACACCCGCTACTGTGCACGCTCGAACTTGCCTAGACACAGCAGCCGGATCTGTAACGCAGACACTTTAGGAAACCATAGTGCTTAGCAAAGAACTCGAAGTCACTCTGAATCTCGCATTCAAGGAAGCACGTGAGAAGCGTCATGAATTCATGACCGTTGAACACCTGCTGCTCGCGCTGCTGGATAATCCAACGGCTGCGAAAGTGCTGCGTGCATGCGGCGCCGATTTGAACCAACTGCGACGCCAGCTCACGGATTTCATCCAGGAAAGCTCTCCTCTGCTGCCCGATGATGAAGACCGCGACACGCAACCGACACTCGGCTTCCAGCGGGTACTGCAGCGCGCCGTGTTCCACGTGCAGTCTTCCGGCAAGAAGGAAGTTACCGGAGCGAACGTCCTCGTCGCGATTTTCGGCGAACGCGAATCGCAGGCCGTGTATCTGCTGAACCAGCAGAACATCGCGCGTCTGGACGTCGTTAACTGCATATCCCACGGCATTTCGAAAGTATCCGACGATGAACCGGCCGACGATGCGAGCGTGAACACCGACAGCGAGGGTGAGCAGGCGGAAGGCGGCAAGAACCCGCTCGAAGCGTACGCCACGAACCTGAACGAACAGGCAGCGAAAGGTAAAATCGATCCGCTGATCGGCCGCCAGCACGAAATCGAGCGGACCATTCAAATCCTGTGCCGCCGCCGCAAGAACAACCCGCTGTTCGTTGGCGAAGCCGGAGTCGGTAAAACGGCGATCGCCGAAGGCCTGGCGAAAAAAATCGTCGACAAGGACATTCCCGAAGTGCTCGAGAACGCGACGATTTACTCGCTCGATCTCGGCGCACTGCTCGCCGGGACGAAATACCGCGGCGATTTCGAAAAGCGCCTCAAGAACGTGTTGTCCCAGCTCGACAAGGAACCTGGCGCGGTGCTGTTCATCGACGAGATTCATACGATTATCGGCGCCGGCGCCGCCTCGGGCGGGGTCATGGATGCATCGAACCTGATCAAACCAGTGCTCGCGTCCGGTGATCTGAAATGCATCGGTTCGACCACCTACCAGGAATACCGCGGTATCTTCGAAAAGGACCGGGCCCTGTCGCGGCGGTTCCAGAAAATCGATGTCAACGAACCATCCGTCGATGAGACGGTGAAAATTCTGCAGGGACTGAAGTCCCGCTTCGAAGAACACCACGAAGTGAAATACACGAACCAGGCACTGCGCTCGGCCGTCGAGCTGACCGAACGCTACATCAACGACCGCCATCTCCCGGACAAGGCCATCGACATCATCGACGAAGCCGGAGCGCGCCAGCGCCTGCTCAGCCCGTCGAAGCGCAAGAAAACGATCGGCGTCGGCGATATCGAGGAAATCATCGCGAAGATCGCGCGCATCCCGCCGAAAAACGTGTCGAGCACCGATCGCGATTCGCTGCAGAAACTCGAGCGCAACCTGAAAATGGTCGTGTTCGGCCAGGACCCGGCTATCGAAAGTCTCGCCGCCGCGATCAAGATGTCGCGCTCCGGTCTCGGCAACACGGAAAAACCGATAGGCTCGTTCCTGTTCGCCGGTCCCACCGGGGTGGGAAAGACGGAAGTCACCCGCCAGCTGGCGCAGGTGATGGGTATCGAACTGATCCGTCTCGACATGTCGGAGTACATGGAGCGGCACACCGTCTCGCGCCTGATCGGCGCACCCCCCGGCTACATCGGTTTCGATACCGGCGGCCTGCTCACGGAAGCCGTGATGAAGCAACCACACGCCGTGCTGCTGCTCGACGAAATGGAAAAGGCACATCCGGATGTATTCAACATCCTGCTGCAGGTGATGGATCACGGTACGCTGACGGATACGAACGGTCGCAAGACCGATTTCCGCAACGTCATCATCGTCATGACCACAAATGCCGGCGCCGAGCGAATCAGTCGCTCGTCGATCGGTTTCACGATGCAGGATCATTCCAGCGACGCGATGGAAGAGATCAAGCGGATGTTCAGCCCGGAATTCCGCAATCGGCTCGACGCGATTATCCAGTTCAGCCCGCTCGACGCCGAGACTATCGGCCATGTCGTCGATAAATTCCTGATCGAACTCGAGACGCAACTCGACTCGAAAAAGGTCACGATGGATATCGACGAAGAGGCGAAAGTCTGGCTCGCCGAGCACGGACACGATCCGATCATGGGCGCGCGTCCGATGGCGCGGCTGATTCAGGAGAAAGTGAAAAAGCCGTTGGCCGAGCAGCTGTTGTTTGGCCCGCTGCAGGGTGGCGGCCATATCTTCATTACCGTGAAGGACGGCGAACTCGTCGTCGAAGTCGACGAAAAGGAACTCGAGGGCGCGGACGCCCTGTAGCGTAAGCGCGCTCGAAACCCGGCCTGCGGCACTCCGTGCGGCAGGCCGTATCAGATACTTTTCAGCATGACCACGGAATTCCGCTGCACGTTGTACAGCGCGCGGCGCTCCAGCGGTAATTCATCGAGACTGGCGCGCGCATAACCGCGCTCCTGAAACCAGTGCGTCGCCTGGGTCGTGAGCACGAACACTTCGCGCAGGCCCGCACTTTCCGCACGCCGTTCGAGCGCACGCAGGATATCGTTGCCGAACCCGCCCGAACGATAATCCGCGTGAACCGCGATGCATCCGAGTTCCCCGGTTGCGTTCGGGAAAGGGTGCAGCGCCCCGCAGGCGATGACCGTACCCTCGCGGATAATGACTGAATAATGATCGATTTCCATTTCGAGTTTTTCGCGCGAACGTTTCACGAGTACGCCGTCCTGCTCGAGCGGTTCGATCAGCGCGAGTATACCGCCGACATCTTCGATCGTCGCGCGACGTAAATGATCCATCGGTGTATGGCTCACGAGCGTGCCCACCCCGTCGCGTGTGAACAGTTCCTGCAGCAATACGCCGTCCGTCGTGCGGTCGACAATATGCACCCGGCTCACGCCAAACTGGCAGGCCCGCGTCGCACATGCGAGCAGACGCATCGATGACCCGAGTCCGGTATCGAGTTCGCGCGCTTCGCCGATTGTCAGTTGCCTGACGGTAACGCCGTTCGCATCGACGATACCCGGGGGCTCAGCCATCAGGATCAGTTTCGCGGCCTGGAATTCACACGCCACCGCGGTCGCCAGATCAAGCGCATTCAGGTTGAATATTTCACCGGTTGGCGAGTAACCGAGCGGCGACACGAGCACGAGTTCATCGTCGTCGAGCCGGCGCGTGATGGCCTGCCGGTCGATTCGGCGGACCTCTCCGGTGAAATGCAGATCGACGCCATTGATAATCCCCGCGGGACGGGCGATGACGAAGTTCCCGCCCGAGACGGTCAACGAAGCGCCGCGGTTCGGCATATCCATCGCCGCTTGCGAGAGTCTCGCTTCGAGTTCGA
>CAXBJY010000143.1:0-7567 GCA_963976285.1 uncultured Gammaproteobacteria bacterium | reverse complement strand
GCGGCGGCGGTCGCGAATGTTGGTGACGCGGTGATCGTGGGCAGTGCAATTATTGAAATCGTCGAGGCGCATGCCGACGATCCGGTGGCCATGAACCGCGCGATCGCGGATTTCGTTCAGAGCCTGCGCGGTGCGCTCAATCGCAGCCGTGCGGCCTGAGTGTCCGCGATGATGCTCTATATCCCGGTGCCGCGCGCCCTTGACCCCGAAATTCCGTATTGCTGGTGGTGATGCATGGAGATGAACTGGTTTAAGAAGCTCCTGCCATCGCGGATCCGAATCGACAGTGCTGGCAAGAAATCGATCCCCGAGGGCGTTTGGGCGAGCTGTCCGGAATGCAAGGCGGTACTGTACAAGGCGGAGTTGCAGCGCAATCTCGACGTGTGCATGAAGTGCGGCCATCACCTGCGCATCAGGGCGCGCCAGCGCATCGATTATTTCCTTGATGAGGGCAGCGCGGAATATCTCGCATCGAACCTGGCACCCGTGGATTTTCTTAAATTCAAGGACAGCAAGCGCTACAAGGATCGACTCTCGGCGGCACAAAAAAGTACCGGTGAAACCGACGCCATCGTGGTCGCGAAAGGCACGCTGGAAACGCTGCCCGTGGTTGTCAGTGCATTCGAGTTCGAATTCATGGGGGGATCGATGGGTTCGGTCGTTGGCGAGCGCTTCGTTCGCGGGATACGTACCTGCATCGAGGAGCACCGTCCGATGATTTGCTTTTGTGCCAGTGGTGGCGCGCGTATGCAGGAAGCGCTCGTGTCGCTGATGCAGATGGCGAAAACAAGTGCCGCGCTCGCCGAGTTGCGTGAAAGTCGCCTGCCGTACGTGTCGGTTCTGACCGATCCGACGATGGGCGGGGTGTCGGCAAGCATCGGCACGCTCGGCGATCTGATCATCGCGGAGCCGAACGCGCTGATCGGATTCGCCGGTCCGCGCGTGATCGAGCAAACCGTTCGACAGGTACTCCCTGAAGGTTTTCAGCGCGCTGAATTTCTGCTCGAGCACGGTGCGGTCGACATGATCCTCGACCGCCGCAACATGCGCGCGCGCCTCGGATCGATCCTGCGTTTGTTGATGCACTGGGACGTCGCACACGAACCGTCAGATCCAGGCGGCGGGTCCGGGACAGTCTCCGATGACGCCCCGGTCGATGGCGATTCGTCGACAGAACCGGCCGACGATGGCACTTAAGGACGTTACCGGCGGCCAGCCCGCCGCGGGTGACGGCGCGCTGCGGAGGATCGGCACTTGGCTGCCAATAGTCCGCTGACGACCCCGAACTGCACCACGCTCGACGAATGGCTGCGATGGCAGGAATCGTTGCACGTAACGGATATCGAACTCGGCCTCGACCGTTGTCGTATCGTCGCCGATGCGATGGGGCTTACGGCGCCGGCGCGCACCGTCGTTACCGTCGCCGGAACGAACGGCAAGGGGTCGAGTGTCGCGATGCTGGATTCGATCTGGCGCGCTGCGGGCTACGCCGTCGGCACGTATACCTCGCCGCACTTGTTGCGCTACAACGAGCGAATTCGTGTGAACGGATGCGAGGCGACGGATGCGGCCATTTGCGCCGCGTTTCAGCGGATTGAACTGGCACGCGGCGACACCCCGCTCACGTATTTTGAATTCGGCACGCTGGCGGCGCTGAGCCTGTTTATCGACGCCGATCTCGACGTGGTGATCCTCGAGGTCGGGCTGGGCGGGCGTCTCGACGCCGTCAATATCGTCGATGCGGACGTGGCCCTGATCGCGACGATCGGCATCGATCATGTCGAGTTTCTCGGCAACGATCGCGAAACCATCGCGCTCGAAAAAGCCGGAATCATGCGCGCGGGCAAGGCCGCTGTTTGTTCCGACATCGATATGCCGGCGAGCCTGATGGCGCACGCGACAAAACTCGGCGCACCGCTCGACGTGCTTGGCACGACGTATCGTTTCAGCGACGACGGTACGGTGTGGTCGTGGTGGTCGGGCGACACCGTGTACGCGGAACTGCCAAAACCGAATCTGACCGGAGCATACCAGTTGAGCAATGCGGCCGGGGTCGTGCGCGTCGTCGACGTGTTGTCGGCTCGCCTGCCGGTGTCGGAAGCCGAATTGCGACGCGGTTTGCTCGAGGTTGAACTCGTCGGTCGGTTTCAGCGTTTGCCGGGCGTGGTCGAGACGATTGTTGATGTCGCCCATAATGCGCAGGCGGTCGGCGTGTTCGTCGACACGCTGCAGCAGCAGACCGCGGCGCGGCGCACGCACGTGATCCTGGGCATGCTCAGGGTCAAGGACCGCGAAAGTGTTATCGAGGCACTGGCGCCGGTTGCCGATACCTGGCACCTGGCAACCGTCGTTGCGCGCCGCGGCGCGACGAGCGCGGAATTGTTCGAGTCGTTTCGGCGCGTACTGGGCAATGGACCGAAGGCGCAGACTTACGACTCCGTCGCCAGCGCGTTTCGCGCGGTCAGGGCCGCGGCGGTGCCCGGCGACCGCATCGTCGCGCTGGGTTCGTTTCTCGTTGTCGCCGAAGTGATCGCGAGTTCGCGGGCTGCATCATGAAGGGTCGCCGACCATGACACAGAGTGTGAGGAAATAGTGGACGCGCAGTTGAAACAACGCGTCGTCGGCGCTGCGGTACTCGTGGCGCTCGGCGTGATTTTTATTCCACTGATGCTCGACAACGGCGACGACCCGGGTCCCGCGGTCGATCTCGATATCGGATCGCCGGCGCCGGCGGATTTCAATTCCCGCGTGACCCCGATCGACGACGCGACGATGGAGCGGGTAGGGCGTGCGCTGGACGCCACGCCGGACGAATTCACCGGACCGGCACGCGTGGATGATGCCGCGTCGGACGCGATGGCTGACGATTCCGAAATCGAGCCGGCCGGCGAGCCCGCGGCTGAAGCCGGACCGGAACCGGAACCGGGGCCGGATGCGGAACCGGAGACGTCGCCAGCGCCGGTGCCGTCCCTGGGCGCGGACAAGACCCGGGCACCGGCTGAACAGGCACCGTCGACGGCGTCGCAACCGGCGGTCCCACCACGCACGGGGGTCACGGCGTGGGTGGTCCAGGTCGGCAGTTTTACGACGCAGGCGAACGCCGATGGACTTGTCCAGCGCCTGAAGCAGGCCGGCTATACCGCTTTTATCGAGCCGCTCGGCGATGGCGACAAACCGACATACCGGGTACGCGTAGGTCCTGAGCTGACGAAACTGACGGCGGAGCGAATTCGCGACGATATTGCAAAAGATATCGAACTCGAGGGTATCGTCATGCGGTACCCCTGACTTGCCCTCTTTGCTAAACTCCCTGCTCCCCCGACCGCGACCCGACGTATGAACTGGGCCGATATCGCCATTCTGTCCATTATCGGTATTTCCGCACTGCTCAGCCTGTTTCGGGGCTTCGTCCGGGAGGTGCTGTCGCTCGCGGCGTGGGTGATGGCATTCTGGGTTGCATTTGCGTTCACGGAACGCGGTGCCGCGTACCTGACGGACTACATCTCGATCCCGTCAGCGCGCTATGTCGCCGCATTCGTCGTGCTCCTCGTTGCGAGCCTGTTCGTGATAGGCATCCTGAATCATCTCGTGGCTAAACTGATCGACAAGACAGGACTAACCGGCACCGACCGCATGCTCGGAATGGTCTTCGGGATCGTACGCGGCGTGGCGATTGTCGGGGTGATTGTGTTTCTCGCCGGTCTCACCCCGGTACCTCGCGATCCGTGGTGGAGCGAATCGATACTCATGGGACATTTCCAGGAGCTTGCGCTGATTGCCATCAGCTTCCTGCCCCCGGACTGGATGTCCCACTTCAGTTATTCCTGAGCGTACGCCGAAACGGAGCCATTTTAAAATGTGTGGAATAGTCGGAATCGTTGCGAAGACGGCGGTGAATCAGTCGTTGTTTGATGCACTGACGGTATTGCAGCACCGGGGTCAGGATGCCGCCGGCATTGCAACGTATGAGGACGGCCGGCTATTTTTGCGCAAATCGAGCGGCCTGGTCCGGGACGTTTTCCACACCCGCCACATGCTGAACCTGAAGGGGGCCATGGGCATCGGACATGTCCGCTATCCGACCGCCGGCGTGTCCTCACATGCCGAAGCGCAGCCGTTCTACGTGAACTCTCCGTACGGCATCACGCTCGCCCACAATGGCAATCTGACAAATTCCGAACAATTGAAACGTGAATTGTTCGAAGACGACCTGCGTCACATCAACACCGACTCCGATTCCGAAGTATTGCTCAATGTGTTCGCTCATGAACTGCAGCGTATCGGCAAGATCCGGATCGACGCCGACGACATTTTCGCCGCGATAGAACGCGTCCACGAGCGTTGCCGCGGCGGCTACGCGGCCGTGGCGATGATTACCGGCGTTGGCATTATCGGTTTGCGCGATCCGCACGGCATTCGCCCCATCGTCTACGGCAAGCGTGAAACCGAGCAGGGCACCGAATATATGATCGCCTCGGAAAGCGTCGCGATCGACGTGCTCGGATTCGAACTGCTCGGCGATATCGCGCCGGGGGAAGTCGTGTTTATCAGCAAGGCAGGTGAACTTCAGCGTCGCCAATGCGCCCCGGCGCAGGAAATGGCGCCGTGCATTTTCGAACACGTCTATCTCGCGCGTCCGGATTCAATCATCGACGGTATTTCGGTCCACAAGGCGCGTATGCGTATGGGCGAATCACTCGCGCGCAAGATCCAGCGCGAATGGCCCGATCACGATGTCGACGTTGTTATTCCGATCCCGGATACCTCACGTACGGCGGCGCTCGAACTCGCGCACGAACTCGGGGTGAAGTACCGCGAAGGTTTCATCAAGAACCGTTACATTCCGCGTACATTCATCATGCCCGGGCAGGCGCTGCGCCGGAAGTCCGTGCGCCAGAAACTGAACGCGATCGATCTCGAGTTCGAAGGCAAAAACGTTCTGCTCGTCGATGATTCAATCGTGCGTGGAACCACCTCGAGCCAGATCATCCAAATGGCCCGCGACGCCGGTGCGAACCAGGTATTTTTCGCGTCCGCATCACCCCCCGTGGCATTCCCGAACGTCTACGGTATCGACATGCCCACGGGCGAGGAACTGATCGGCTACAACCGTTCAGTTGAACAGATTTGCGCCGAGATCGGCGCCGACCGACTCGTCTATCAGGATCTCGACGACCTCGTGGAAGCCGCGCGCCGCGGTAACCCGAAGATCGAGCACTTCGACCTTTCCTGTTTCAATGGTGAGTACGTCACCGGAGATATCAACGCGAGCTACCTGAATCGAATCGGGGCATTGCGATCCGACGAGGCAAAGGCGAAGCGCGCGGCGTCGGAGAATTCGCTGAATGATCTGCATGCCTCGGAAGAGCTGTCCGTCGACGGTTGATCCGCGCGTCCGCGGGCAACGGCGCGTTGACTTCCCGCAGCGATCGCTATAACGTGCGCGCCATTGGCAGCGCCGATTTGACGATCAGCTTGCGGGCGCTATAAAAGAACAGCTAAAGCGAGCATTCCTGCTTTAGTCCCGGTTGTCCAGTCCGGTCCCGCAAGTTCCCCGTCGCCGATCGCGCGCGATTTTTTGAACGAGCTAGCCAGGACAAGCCGATGATTCCAGATCACGAGACAGACTTCGCCATGGCAACGATCGCATGCCACGCCGGCACTGCGCGAACGGCCGAAGGCGAAAACAGCGACCCGATATTTCTCACCTCGAGTTTTGCCTACGCGAATGCCGCGGAAGCGGCGGCGCGGTTTTCCGGCGAACAGGCAGGCAACGTCTATTCGCGGTTTACGAACCCGACGGTGCGGACTTTCGAGGATCGTCTCGCAATGCTCGAAGGTGGTGAGCGTGGTGTGGCGACGGCGTCGGGAATGAGCGCGATTCTTACGCTCGCGATGAGTGTGCTCAGCGCCGGAGATCACGTCGTCGTGTCGTACAGTGTTTTCGGCAGCACGATAAATCTGTGCCGGAATATTCTCGCGCGCTTCGGTATCGAGTTCACGTTCGTCAATCTCGTCGACCCGGAATCGTGGGCTCGGGCGATCAGGCCGGAAACGAAAATGCTGTTTCTCGAAACGCCGTCGAATCCGCTCGCCGAAGTCGCGGACATCGCCGCCCTCGCGGAACTCGCCCACGCCGCCGACGCATTGCTCGTCGTGGACAACTGTTTCTGCACGCCGGTTTTGCAGCAGCCGCTCACGCATGGCGCTGATATCGTCATCCATTCGGCGACGAAATACCTCGATGGTCAGGGGCGTTGCGTTGGCGGCGCGATCGTCGCCGATGAGGCGCTCGTCGAGGAAAAGCTGATCCCGTTCATGCGGTCGGCCGGACCGGCGATGAGCCCGTTCAATGCCTGGGTTTTTCTCAAGGGGCTGGAAACACTCACGTTACGCATGCAGCAACATTGCCGCGGTGCGACCGCCGTCGCCGAATGGCTCGCGGCTGAACACGGTGTCCGGACGGTCCACTATCCGGGGCTGCCGACCCATCCCCAGCATGACATCGCGCGACGTCAGCAGCGCGGGTTCGGCGGCATCGTGTCGTTCGCGATCGACGGTGATCGCCGCGACGCATGGCGGTTCATCGATGCGCTGCGACTGTTCTCGATCACGGGAAACCTCGGTGACAGCCGCAGTATCGTGACGCATCCGGCGACCACAACCCACAGCCGCGTGAGCGCCGCTGATCGGGAGCGCTGCGGGATCGGTGAGAACCTCATTCGGCTGTCTGTCGGTCTCGAGGACCCGGTCGATCTGATCGCGGATCTCGACCGGGCGCTGAACGCGGCCTGAGCAGTGGACCTATTCAGCGCCCGGGTGCAGTGGCACAATTGCTGTTTTACGCCCAATCAACGGAGAACAACCAGTGACGATTAAAGTAGGCGACAAAATGCCGGAAGGCGGATTTGCGGTGATGACGGGTGAAGGTCCCGGCGGGCTGACGACGGCGGAGGTGTTTGGCGGCAAGAAAGTCGTGCTTTTTTCCGTTCCCGGCGCATTTACGCCGACGTGCTCGGCAAAACACCTGCCGGGTTTCGTCGAGCAGGCGGCAGCGCTCAAGGCGAAGGGCGTCGACACGATTGCGTGCCTGTCGGTGAACGATGTATTCGTGATGGACGCCTGGGGCAAGAGCGCGGGTGCCGAGGGCAAGGTTACGATGCTGGCCGATGGCAACGGCGATTACGCGAAGGCACTCGGCCTCGAAATCGACGCCTCGGGATTCGGCATGGGCACACGCAGCTCGCGCTTTGCGCTCCTCGTCGACGACGGGGTTGTGACGCAAACGTTCATCGAGGCTGCGCCCACGGAACTGAAGGCAAGTTCAGCCGAGAACGTACTGAACAGTCTGTAAGCCCGACGCACCGGCTTCGACCCCACGGCCGTCGCCGCCCGCGGCACAGCGGCGACGCGTCGTGGACGCCACAATGCCGCAAGTACCGAGGCCAGGCACGTTCGAATCGCTGGAATTCCCCGTGCCGGGGCAAGTAGAAGCGGTCTCAACAATGAGTCGCGTTGCGTTGAGTCCTGAAATCGGTGGTGACAAGGCGCCGTGCGCAGGGAATGG
>CAXBJY010000142.1:0-8215 GCA_963976285.1 uncultured Gammaproteobacteria bacterium | reverse complement strand
CGTTGGGGCCGATATAGCAACCCCGACGTACCGCGGCGGGGGGGACGACACGGGCGCCGATACCCTGGAACCCGGCGGCGGACATGCCGGCGAATTTGCTCGGAACCTTGTCGTAATAATTCGTGTAACCGCCGTCCATGACCGCGTTGTCGTTCAGTCGGAACGACAATAACACGGCTTTTTTCGCCCACTCGTTGACCACCCAGTCGCCGCCGCGCTTCTCCGCGACCCGCAACTCTCCGCTGTCGAGCAGGCGCAGGCATTCATCGACCGCCGCGCTTACTTCGGGATCGGCCGTGCCGGGTGAAACCTCGGCGCGATTTTCGAACGCGGCGTTGATGATGGCCTCGAGCTTGTTCATGTGTTGTCCTCATTCATGGATTTGGTCTGCCCGTCGTGCTCACGCTGCGTCCAGCGATTCGAGCACCGTAGCGATACGCGAAGCACCCGTGACGCACGTCGCGAGATCGTCGGTCAGCACGATTCGGATCCGGTTTTGTCCCGGATTGCCGGTGCGATCGTCACGGGCAAGAAAACGACCCGGCAATGTAATGACGTTTTGTTCTTCGATCAATCGACGACAGAACGTAACGCCGTCAACCGGCAGTCGCGGCCACAGGTAGAAACCGGCCTCCGGGATCGCGATGTCGAGATGGGCTTGCAGCAGGGGTACGACGGCATCGAATTTTGCGCGGTACAACGCGCGGTTTGCCACGACGTGTGCTTCGTCGCGCCACGCGGCCGCGCTCGCGGCCTGAACCTGCAGCGGCATCGCGCAACCGTGGTAGGTGCGGTAACGTAAGTAGTCCGCGAGCAGGGCGGGGTCGCCGGCGACGAATCCGGAGCGCAGTCCCGGCGCGTTGGACCGTTTCGACAGCGAATGCATGACCACGCAGCGACTGAAATCCGTGCGCCCCATGTCCCGGGCAACCTGCAGCAGGCCGACGGGCGGGTTCGCTTCGTCGCGGTACAGTTCCGAGTAGCATTCGTCGGACACGAGGATGAAGTCGTAGCGATCGGCCAACTCTATCGCGTAAGCAATTTGACTCGCGCTCATCACGCTGCCGGACGGATTACCCGGCGTGCAGATGTACAGCAGCTGACAACGGGCCCAGCTTGCCTCATCGATGCTGTCAAAATCGGGGATAAAGCCATTGGCCTCCGGGCACGGTATGTAAACCGGTGTGGCGCCGGCCAGCAGCGCCGCCCCTTCATAGATTTGGTAGAACGGATTCGGCATCGCAACCGCGGCGCCCGGCGCGCGCGGGTCAACGACACATTGCGCAATCGAGAACAGCGCTTCGCGCGTTCCGTTTACCGGCAGGATGTGGCGGCCCGGGTCGAGCGAGCCGGGGTCGAGCCGGAACCGGCGGGTCAGCCAGTCCGCGATACTCTCGCGCAAATCCTCGCTGCCGCGCGTCGCCGGATACTTCCCGGTACCGGCCTGCGCCGCGGCGAGCGCCTCGTGGATAAACGTCGGGGTCGGATGTTGCGGCTCGCCGATCGACATATTCACGGGCGCGAGATCGGGCGGCGGGCGCAAGCCCGCGCGCAACTCGGCGAGCCGTTCAAACGGGTAAGCTTGCAGCAGTTCGAGTCCGGGATTCATCAGGCGGCCGTCGTACGATTCGAGGCGGCAGTATAGTGAAACGCCCACAGCATTTCGCGCACCACCGCCTCGTGATCGGTGCCGCTGTCGCTGTGGCGGTGCGATTTGCCCCGCGCGGACGGTGTTGCCGCCCAGTCGATTACGGTATCCTACGCGGCTTTTCGCGGGTCGCTGGATGGGCTACAAATGAGCAAGAAAATTCTGATCCTGCCGGGTGACGGCATTGGTCCCGAAATCATGGCGGCGACCACCGCGGTCATTTCGGCCCTGCGCGACCGGTTCGGACTCGCGGTGGAAATCGAGCATGCACTGATGGGTGGGGCCGCGATCGACGATTGTGGCCGACCGCTGCCGGAAACCAGCCTGCAGCTTGCGCGCGCCGCGGACGCCATCCTGCTCGGTGCGGTCGGCGGACCGAAGTGGGAGAAAATCGAGCGCAGCCTGCGACCCGAGCGCGGCTTGCTCGCGTTGCGCGCGGAACTCGACCTGTTCTGCAATCTCCGACCCGCGGTATTGTTCGAACCGCTGGCGGCGGCGTCGAGCCTGCGCCCGGAAATCGTCGCCGGACTCGACATCATGATCATCCGGGAACTGACCGGCGGGATTTATTTCGGCGAACCCCGGGGTATCAGCGAAGATGCGCATGGGGTCCGCACGGGTACGAACACGCTCGTTTACAGTGAGCCGGAGATCTCGCGGATCGCGCGGCTCGCGTTCGAAATCGCCGGTAAGCGGGCCGGCCGACTGTGTTCCGTGGACAAGGCCAACGTCCTCGAAGCGACGGAACTGTGGCGTGACGTCGTGACCGGGCTTGCGGGTGATTACCCGAACATCGAGTTGTCGCACATGTACATCGATAACGCCGCGATGCAGCTCGTACGCGCACCGAAGCAGTTCGACGTGATCGTGACGACGAACATGTTTGGTGACATCCTGTCCGACCTGGCGTCGATGCTGACGGGGTCGATCGGAATGTTACCGTCGGCGTCGCTGGACGCGAACGGCAAGGGCATGTTCGAACCAATCCACGGTTCCGCTCCGGATATCGCGGGGCAGGATCTCGCGAATCCGCTAGCGACGATCCTGTCGTTCGCGATGTTGCTGCGCTATTCCCTGGATGAAGCGGCGCACGCCGACCGCATCGAACGGGCGGTTGCAACGGTCCTCGACGAGGGTTTTCGCACCACCGACATCTACAGCGACGGCATGACCCGGATCGGCACCCGTGAAATGGGCGAACGGGTCGTCGCCGCGCTGGACCAGACGGAAGTATTATCATGAGCAGATCATTCAACGTCGCCGTAGTCGGTGCGACCGGCGCAGTCGGCGAAACGATGTTATCCATACTCGCGGAGCGCAACTTTCCGGCCGCGAAGGTGCATGCGGTAGCCAGTCATCGTTCGGCCGGCTCGCGCGTTCAATACGGCGGCAAAAACCTCGTCGTCGAGGATCTCGACACGTTTGACTTCGACGGTATCGATATCGGCCTGTTTTCGCCGGGGGCCAGTGTGTCGGCGGTGCACGCACCGCGGGCGGCTGCGAGTGGCTGCGTCGTCATCGACAACACGTCGCAGTTCCGCTACGACGACGATATTCCGCTCGTGGTGCCGGAGGTGAATCCCGATGCCGTGGCGGATTACCGCAATCGCAACATCATCGCGAACCCGAATTGCTCGACGATCCAGATGGTGGTTGCGCTGAAGCCGATCGACGACGCGGTCGGCATCGAGCGGATCAACGTTGCCACCTACCAGGCGGTGTCCGGTACCGGCAAGGAGGCGATTGAGGAACTCGCGATGCAAACCGCGAATCTGCTGAACACGAAGCCGATTGCCCCATCCGTGTATCCGAAACAAATTGCGTTCAATTGTCTCCCACATATCGACACGTTCCAGGACAATGGCTACACGAAGGAAGAAATGAAGCTCGTGTGGGAGACCCACAAAATCATGGGCCGCGAGGACATTGCGGTAAACCCGACGTGCGTGCGGGTGCCGGTCTTCTACGGACACTCCGAAGCCGTGCATATCGAGACGCGGGGCAAGATCTCGGCCGAGGAGGTCACCGTGCTGCTTGAAAGTGCACCCGGGGTGGTGGTGCTCGACGGCCGCGCGGATGGCGCCTACCCAACCGCGGTAACGGAAGCCGCGGGCAGCGATCCGGTGTTTGTCGGCCGGATTCGCGAGGACCTCTCGCACCCCCGCGGGATCAATCTCTGGGTGGTGTCGGACAACGTCCGCAAGGGTGCGGCTCTCAACAGTGTACAGATCGCTGAAATCTTGGTAAAAAGCTATTTGTAAGCTATAGTTAACACCCAATTATAAAGTTTATTCGAAGATCGTTCAGGCAAACGCGACGGCGCCGGGCAGCCTGCTGCCGCTAGTGTTGTCATGCCGGGCGACTGCCGACCAATGAACGACTAAGGAAGCGACCATGCTACGGAATCTCGCCGCTGCTTTGGCTTTACTGCTGGTGTCCCAGACCGTCATTGGTCTCGGTCTCGGCACTCTCAAGCAGTCCTCTGCGTTGAACGAGCCGTTCGACGGGCGGGTAGAGATTCTCGGCGCGAATGCGCGTGACGCGGACTCCATCACGGTAAAACTTGCCGACGAGTCGCAGTTCGAGCGCGCCGGTGTCCTGCGCGACGCGGTGCTGCTGCAGCTGCGCTTCACCGTCGTCGACGAAGGCGCGAAAGATTACATCCAGATCTCCTCGCGGGAACCGATCCGCGAACCGTTCCTGAATTTCCTGCTTGAACTGAATTGGGCAAACGGGCGTGTTGTTCGCGAATACACCGTGCTGCTCGATCCGCCGCTGTACGATCCCGCACCGCGCCGCCAGAGCAGCGCGACGGTCGCGACGGCAACACCGGTAGCCCCACCGGCGAAACCCGCGCCAAGCCCCGCCGCGGCTCCGGCCCCCGCCCCCGCAATGAGTGCGCCGGCGGCAAGTCCGCGTCCGATGGCGCCGATGGCCACGCCGGGTTCGACGCTCGGCGTCGTTGCGGCGAACGATACGCTGTGGTCGATTGCGAGCAACAACCGGCCGGATGCTTCGATCACCGTACAACAGATGATGCTCGCACTGTTGCGCGCGAATCCCGACGCATTCGGTGACGGCAACATCAATATTCTCAAGCGCGGTGCCGTACTGCGCATGCCGGACAATGACGAACTCAGCGCGCTCAGTCGCGGCGAAGCGCTGGCCGAAGTCCAACGCCAGCACCAAATCTGGAGCGGTTACCGCGACACGGTAACGGAAACCGTCGCTGAAGCGCCGCTTCCCGGACCCGCGGAGACGTCGCCCGAGCCGATGGCCGAGGAAGAAGCGCCCGCGCCAACCGAAGAGGCCGTGGCGGACGAGACCGACGACGCCCGGCTCGAACTCGTCGCGCCGGGTTCCGACGATGACCAGATGGGCGCCGGCGACGGTGACACGGGCAGCGCGGACGTAACGCTGACGCGCGAGGAGCTTGATGCCCAGGTGCAGGCGAACTCCGAGTTGCAGGCCCGCATCGCCGAAGCCGACGAAATCATCGACCTGATGCGCCGCCAGGTTGATATCAAGGATGACGAACTCGCTGCACTGCAGGCACGACTCGCTGAACTCGGTATCGATGCGCCGGCCGATCTCACTGCCGGTACCACGGGCCCGGACGAGGAGATGATGGCCGACGAGATGGATGCTCCCGGCGCGGATGAACAGGACGTCGCCGAAGTTGGCCCCGACGCGATCGACGAGGTTGATATTTCGATCGGTGACGCCGACGAAACCGTAACCGAAGACGCCGAGCTTGCGGGCATGAGTGACGATACCGGCGGTGAAGTCTCCATGGACGATGGCGGAGGCGACGACGCTTCTGGCTCACTCCTCGGGGGCCTTATTCCGGCGCATATCGCGAACATGGTCCCGGGTGGGGCCATGACTGTTTTAGGCGTCCTTGGTGCGATCGTGCTGGCGCTGATCGTCGGCCTGATGAAACTCCTTGGCGGGCGGCGCGACGAAGAGGCGGCACCGGCCGCCGGTATTGCGACCGAAGCCGACGATGCAACGGCACTGACGGAAATCGCCGATGACGACGAGCCGATCACCGAGACCCGCGACGGCGATCTCGATGCAACGGTCAGTGCGGATCAGGATACCGTCGAAGCCGAAGCGTTCGATGGCGACGTACCGCCGGAGCTGCAGGCAACGTCTCCTGATCTGCAGGCGACGATTGAGTCCAGCGCCGAAGAACTCGCCCGCGGCGCGGCGCCGGCCGAGCCGGAAGACGACCCGCTCGAAGAAGTCAATGTGTACCTCGCCTACGAACGCTTCGATCAGGCCGAAGAACTCGTGCGCAAAGTCATCGCCGACCACCCGGATGATCACAAATACAAACTGCGGCTGCTCGAGGTCTATTATTCCTCGAACAACAAGCATGCCTATGAGCAGGCGGCCGGCGAATTACGCGACGCGGTCGGTGAAGACGACCCGCTGTGGGAAAGTGCTGTCGCCATGTGGACGGAGATGTCGCCGGATCGCGCGCTGTTCGAAGAAGGCGCCGACACCGATGACGATGAAGGCCCGGGCGAAGATGCGGGGCGCGGTATCGTCGATATCACGGCCGCGGCTGACGATGCCGGTGCGAAAACGATGTCGATGGCCCCGGGCACCGATTCCGTGCTCGAGAGCACCCAGGTCGGGCTGCCGCCACTGGCCGATGATGAAGGCGACGGCGGGCTTGATTTCGACCTCGGCGCGGCCGCCGATGCTGAAGCGGAACCCGAAGCAGTCGCGGAAGGCGAAGATGACGGCGGCATGCTCGATCTGACGGGCGGCATGGAAGAGTCTGCCGACGACGAAGTTTTCGACCTCACCGCCTCCGCCGATACAGATACACTTGATTTCAGCCTCGATGCGGAACCCGCGGACACCGATGCGCCGGCGGATGACGCCGACGTGCTCGACATCGGGTCCGATACCTCGGATCTGGCCGCAGCGGGCGACAGTTTGCTTGACGTCACGGCGCCGGAACTCGACGACGGCCATGATCTTCTTGACGTGACGAAGACCGGGGACCTGGCCAGCGGCGAGTCGGACGATATCCTCAATGTGACCTCGCCGGGTCTCATGAGCAGCGATGAACCGGAAGCGCCGGCAGCGGACGATGACATCCTCGACATCTCCGGCGACGGGGCCGCCGTCGATTTTGATATCAGCGATACCGTGGCACCGGCGTTTGATGCGGAAGAGGAAGGCGGCGCCGAGACGCCGGACGACGCCGTGTTCGATATCACGTCGAGTGCACCCGCCGCGGATGCGGAAGAGGAAGGCAGCGCCGAGACGCCGGACGACGCCGTGTTCGATATCACGTCGAGCGCACCCGCCACGGCGGCAGATGACGAGGTCGACGAACTCGATTTTGATATTGGCTCTCTCGGCGACGATGATGTTACGGCAGAGTTCGAACCATCACTCGACGACACCGATACGGGCGACACCGATACGCTGGACATTACCGGTGGCACGGACACCCTCGACATTACCGGTGGCACCGACACCCTCGACATCACTGGCGGCGCCGACACCGACGCCGAAATCGAGGCGGACGCCCGTTCGATGCTCGAGGATTCGCTCGACCTCGACATCCCCGATGCGGCGGAAGACAGCATCGATACCGTCGAAATGGAAGCGCCGTCCCTCGAGGCGCCGAGTGGCGATTCGGATCTCGAAGGCGGGTCGGGCGACACTGATACGATGCCGCTCGAGGCGCGTGCGGAAGCAGGCGCGGCGGCCGATTTCGACCTGTCCTTACAGGGCAGTGAACTCGACGAGCTCAGCATCGGTGCGGACACGGTGGGTGGCGACGGCGCAACGAGTGCCGACGATGAGGAATCGGAGATCGAATTCGACCTTGCGCTCCAGGACACGACGGAAATGGACAGTCTCGTCATCGACGATACGCTCGAGTTGCCAAAATCGCGCGAACCGGACGAAACGCTCGACGACCTGACGAAATCGATGGAAGAGAGCATGGCCGAACTCGACATCGACGATGACGAACTCGAGCTGGGTGATGATGATGGCGAACTCGACCTGAGCCTCGCGGACACGACGAACAGCCTTGATCTCGAGCTCGGTGGTGCCGGTGATCTCGATGAAGATGCTCCGAGCCTTGATTTCGACATCGACGATCTTGATATCGAGGATCTGGACCAGGCCGACACGGTTGCGATGGACCTGAGTTCGACGACGTCACCGGCCAGCGAGGAAACCGTCATCATGCCGGTCGACGAGTCGGTGGAACGGCAGTCCGAAGCGGACGAAATCGACACGAAGCTGAATCTTGCGAAGGCGTATATCGAACTCGGCGACAACGACGGCGCCCGCTCGATCCTCGACGAGGTCGCGCGCGACGGTTCCGATGCCCAGCAAACCGAAGCGCAACGTCTGATCGATCAACTGAGCTGATATCAGGGTCGCGCCGGATGTTGCGATGAGAATCGCGCTCGGTGTCGAGTATAACGGCACAGGGTTCATCGGTTGGCAGCGCCAGGACCACGGGCGCACGGTACAGGCCGCGGTCGAACGGGCACTGTCGCGGATCGCGAATAAACCGGTGCT
>CAXBJY010000141.1:0-8234 GCA_963976285.1 uncultured Gammaproteobacteria bacterium | reverse complement strand
GTGGCGGCGGCCTTAGCACTCCATTTGCAGCCTTCTTTTCGGATCTAACGGCCGCACGGGGTCCGAAATTCGATATTTTGGTTGCTGTTTCAAGGAGATAAGCTGGTCCGACCCCGCAGGCTTTCCAGATCGGCCAGTACCGCGGACATGGTATCGACTACCTGTGCAGTTTTCGCTGAATCCAGCGCATCAAGATGTGGTGGTCCGAACCCGCCTTTGTCGTTGTCGAAGTACTTCCCTGACGCATCGGCGAATTCTTCGCCAAGCGCCGCGCGGACGAGGATATCCGAACCGATGCGGATATCGTTCCCGTCCCTGCCAAAGCCCTCTTTCACCATCTTCGTTGCGAGCAGTGAGCCGGGATTTACCGCGACAAAGATCAGGCCACGAGCCTGGTGCAGACGAGCCATCGTGGCGGACCACATAGTGAGAGCCAGTTTGCTTTGCGCATAGGCGTTGAATTGATCCGGTATCCGGACCTTTCCCGCCAATGCCTCGAGGTCGACAGGCGACTGTGCCGCGGACGACAGGTTGACGACGCGCGCGCCCGTTTGCAGCAGCGGCAGGAGTCGTTGCGTCAACAAGCAGGGCGCCAACGTATTGACCGCAAACCGCATGTCGAGACCGTCATCGGTGAACGTGTCGGCGCTGTGGAATACGCCGGCGTTGTTGATTACGACATCGATTTTTTCATCGTTCGCAACGAGCGCTTCGCCGAGCGCCACGACGTCGGTCATGCTCGAGATGTCGGCCAGGTAAGCTTCGGTCTGCCCGTCGTTCGATAGCTTGCGCAGTGCTGCTTCCGTCGCGGCCAGTTTCGTGGCGCTGCGCCCGTGGAGCACAATGCGGTGTCCCTGCGCGTACAGTGCTTTGGCCGTTTCGAATCCGATACCGTCGGTCGAACCGGTGATGAGTATGGTTTTTGTCATGATTGATGTTCTCTCGTTGGTTGCACGGCGATGCACGGCCCGCCGCGTGCAGCTATTTTTCCGGAACGATTTCGTAGCGCCCGTCCGTGCGCACATAGATCGTGCTCGCCATGCCCGGGTCCAAAGCCAGGCCGTGCACCGTGTCTCCGCTGGAGCCAAAGTAGCTGCCCGGCTCCAGGGTCTTCATGTCGTCGCCCAGGTAGCGGGCCTGCCCCTTGATCAACACGGCGCGGAACGTTGTGCCGTGGCTGTGTATCGCGCCTGCAAACCCTGCCGGTAGCCGCACAAACGTCCCGTTCGACTGGCCCTCGTCCAGACTGCCCCACAGATAAGCGAGCTTGGGTCCCGTCGCCGTGGCCGGCATGCCGGGCGGATCGACCCAGACGATGTTTCGTGCGTCGACGTTGATCGGCCGTTCGCCGCTGTCATACGCTTCCTCGATCGGCTTCACGAGATACGGGCCGCGATCGATCTCGACCAGCGCCACGTTTGCCGGACCCTTCGCCGCGGTGATGTGGGCTTCACCCTTCGGTTGGGTCCAGAAGGAACCGGGTGGCATCCACAGGTGGGCAGCCGCGGGATCATCGTTGTGAATGCTGCCGCTGATCACCACCGCGCGGTACGTCGCATTGTGGATATGCGGCGGCGAAGAAAAACCGTCGACGAACCTGGCGAGAAAACCGGTCGCTACCGGGCCCTTGCGATCACCCCAGAGCGTGGCGGCCTGCGGGCCCGCGTCACCGCGCGCGGGGTTGAGCGCCTCCCACTCGACATCGCCCGCGAGAACAACTTCCCGCACCGGAGCCGCGCTGGCCGGATGGATGACAGCCAACGTGGCCAACGCTATTGCTATGAATCCTGATTTCAAAATTTCACCTGTAATGTTGTTGCTGTGGATCTGTCGCATGCGCGGATTACGGCATTCGTTGCAAACGTTGCGCATCGTTTCCCGAACCTGCTGTGCGCGCCGGTACGACGCTTCAGATTTCTACGACCACCTTGCCGATCGCTTGGCCGCTGGCCAGACGTGCGTAGGCTTTGCCAACCTGCTCAAGTCCGAATGAAGTTTCATCAAGCAATGGTACAACAGCGCCCGTATCGATAATCCCGGCCAGCGTTGCGAGAATGGCGCCGTGTTCTTCGCGCTTGTGGTTGTGCAGCATCGGGATCAGCATGAACACAACATGCAGCGACAGACCTTTGAAATGCGCGGGGGTCAAATCCAGCTCCAGCATGGACACCGTTGTGGCAACGTGTCCATTCAATGCGGCCGCGTTAAACGAGTTCGTGATGTTAGCGCCGCCGACGGTATCGAAAACGATATCGAAGCCCGCGCCACCGGTATAGTTCGCCACATAGTCGTCGACGTTTTCGGTCTTGTAGTCGATCGGTGTGGCGCCATACGTTGTAATAATTTGCAGCGATTTGTCGCCAGAGGCGGTGGCGAAGACCTCGGCGCCAAAGTGCTTCGCCAGTTGCACGGCAATATGACCCACGCCGCCCGCACCGCCGTGCACCAGAATCTTCTGTCCGGCTTTGGCGCCGCTTCTCTTCAAGCCTTCCCAGGCGGTGATCCCGACGAGCGGCAGCGCTGCCGCTTCGCGCATCGACAGAGATTTCGGTTTGTGTGCGAGCAGCCGGGCGTCGGCCAGCATGTAGTCGGCGAGCGTGCCTTGCAGATCGGCGAGCCCCCCGGCACAACCGTAGACCTCGTCACCCGGGGCAAAGCCGGTGACCCCTGCGCCGATCGCGGTCACGGTGCCGGCGAAATCCATACCGAGAACAGCGGGCAGCTCCGGCGCCAGCGGCAAATCCTCGCCCATTGCGCGGATCATCGTGTCGACCGTGTTAACACTGGTCGCGGCTACCTGCACCACGACGTGCCCGGCGGTTGCCGTGGGCCGGGACAACTCCGCCGCCCGGAATTCGGCCTGCGTGCCATATTCATTGAGGATCATTGCTTGCACAAAACGTTTCCTGTGTTTCGTGTCATCGGTTCGCCAACTGCGACGCCGCGATTGACGTCGGTCGCGTCGCTCGCGTGTCACGGCATGGCGGGGCGTATGGCCGATCCGAAAAGCAGTGGTTCGACAGCTTCGGGTTCATCGTGGAAACCGTCGTTTGGATACGGGGGCTAATCAGGCGACGGGAGGAAGATAATTGTTCTGATAAATTAAATAAACGGCCTATAATTGATTTCATAATTCGCGAAATGGATATAATTGCATGGACACCGACAGCGTTCGGCTCTTTGTTCTTGCGGCCGAGAAACTGAACATCAGCGCCGCCGGGCGCGTCCTCAATATGGCGCCGGCGGTGGCGAGCGCGAGGCTCGCGAAACTGGAAAAAAGCCTCGGCGCTGATCTGTTGCGGCGTTCGACGCGCAAAGTGGCCCTGTCGCTCGAGGGCACGGAGTTTCTCCCTTTCGCGCGGGAGATCCTCGCCCAGGAAGATGCCGCGCATGCGGCGTTGGGACGCGGCAATGTAATGCCCACGGGCACGTTGAGGTTCACAGCGCCGAGCACGTTTGCCCAGCTTTATATCGCGCCGATACTGCCCGAGTTTCTCGCGTTGCACCCCGGCATCAGCCTCGATCTCCGCCTGACCGACATGGAATTCGATCTTATCGAGGGCAGCTTCGATCTCGCCCTGCGTAACTCGGCGCTTCCCGACAGCAGCCTGAAGGGGCGCAAGCTCGGTGATGACAAGCGGATACTCTGCGCCTCGCCGGCGTATCTCGCGCAACATGGCGCGCCCGCGCATCCGGCTGAACTCGCAACGCACCAACTGATTGCCTTCAAGGAGCAGTCACCGTTAGCGCTGGTCGGGCGCGATGGTGAAACAGGACGTTTCGACCCGCGCCTGGCGGGGTGCAAACTCGTTGTCGATGATGGCTTGAGTCAGAAGATCGCCACCATCGCGGGGGCAGGGATCTCGATGAATTCTTCGTGGAGCGTGCACCGCGAACTCGCCGACGGTTCGCTCGTCCGCGTTCTGCCCGACTACCGGGTCGACGACGAGACGGCCCTCTGGATTGTCTATCCGAAATCGAATGTGCTGACCGCGAAAGTCAGGATCTTTATCGATTTCCTGCTGGAAAAAATCGGCGACACCCCGGTTTGGACTGTGGTGTGATCGCGAATGCCGGGTACCGTTAGCTCAATGTTCGTTGCCGGATCGAATCGACACAGTCCCGACAGCGGCAGAACATGAGTTAACTGTCCAGGTAATCCTTCAGCCACCCTGCGTGAGAAAACGCTGGCGATATTCGCCGGGCGCAACGTCGTACCAGCGCTTGAAAGCCTTGCGGAAACTCGCGGCATCCGCGTAGCCGAGGCGGGTGGCGACGTCCTGCATGCCGTTCGCCGGGTTCGCGAGCAGCTCGCGCGCGCGCTGTTTCAATACGTCGTCGCACACCTGCTGGAACGTTGTGTTCATTGCGCGCAGGCGTCGGATCACGGTGCGCGGGGAGACGTTCATTTCGGCGGCAATCGTCTCGAGGTTCGGCGGGGTGCTCACGGTCTGTGCTTCCAGCGCCGCAAACAATAACTGGCGAACCCGGGTGATGGCGTCGCGTTCGATGCCCGCCTGGCACATCGCTTCGCAGCGTGCCAACGAGGTTTGCCACGTGCCTTCGTCGAAGTCGACATTCGCAACTTCGCGCCACTGCGCGGGCACCACGAGCGCGTTGCCGGCACATTCGAATTCGATCGCGCAATCGAACCAGTTGGCGTAGAGGTAACAGTGCGTCGGTGGCGGGTAGCTCAGTTCGATGCGTGCATCGACAACGGGGCCGTGGCGCACGACACGCACATACTCCTGCATCACGATTAACGGCACTTCGATCAGCATGTGGTGGACCGGGCCGAGGTCGATCAGCGGATTCACCTCACAGCGAAACTTGTCACCGTCGGCCGTGCCGCTCCAGTCCAGATAAGGCACCCGGCTCGGCATGTATTTCATGAACGCGTCGAGGCCTTCTCCGAGGGTCGGCGCGGTCAACCACGCGAGCGTTACCGCGCCGTGGAAGTTTTCCGCCATGCGTTTGCCCCATTGCAGATGCCAGTCGGGCGATTGGGTCAGGGACAGCACATTCTCGATACACTGCAGGTGCTGACGCACCGTCACCGGGTAGGGATAGGCGGGCAGATCCTCGGGCGCGATGCCGGTACCGGCGGCAATTTTTGCGAGATCCTCGAACTCCTGCGTCAACAGCTTCACGTAGGTGTTCGGCATCAACGTGCGTTCGATTTTGCGGGTGCTCATCGCGCTCGTGTCACGAAATAACCCCTTCATTGTCACGATCGCCGTCTACCTGTCAATTGACCGGCGGCAGATACTGCCGCTCACACTTTTACACGCCAAAAACCGCACGTACGCAGGAGATCACGATGCAAAAACACCCGAATACATCGACGGCTGGCGCGACATCGACAAGCCGTAACGCGGAATCGGACTACGACGCGATCGTCGTCGGCGCCGGGGTCGCCGGCCTCTACCAGCTGTACCGGCTGCGCGAAATGGGAATGAAGGTCCGCTCGTTCGACGCCGCCAGCGAAGTCGGCGGCACCTGGTACTGGAACCGCTACCCGGGAGCGCGGGTCGATTCACAATCCTATATCTACCAGTACTGGTTTTCCGAAGAACTGTTACAGGAATGGGACTGGAGTCAGCGCTTCCCCGCGCAGGAGGAAACCGAGCGCTATCTGAATTTAGTGGCCGACAAGTTCGATCTGCGCAAGGACATTCAATTCAACACCCGGGTGAGTTCGGCGCACTGGGATGAGGCTTGCAAACGCTGGTTCATCCAGACCGAGCAGGGTGACGAAGTGACGGCGCGATATTTCGTGAGTTGTGCCGGCATGTTGTCGGCACCACTCGTGCCGCCGTTCGCCGATCACGAGAAGTTCACAGGGCAGATCGCACACACGGCGCGCTGGCCGGCTGAAGGGATCGATCTCGCCGGCAAACGGGTCGGCGTGATTGGCACGGGCGCGACCGGGATACAGGTGATCCAGACGATCGCGAGCGAGGTTGGTGAATTGAAAGTGTTCCAGCGCACCCCGCAATATGCCGTGCCGATGCGCAACGTGCGTTACGACGACAAGGCGCGCGCCGAGTGGCGTGCGAAGTACCCTGAACTGCGCGAGCGGGTCCACGGGACGTTCGCCGGGTTCGACTACGATTTCGACCATGGCAGCTATCTCGCGTTGTCGCCTGCCGAGCGTAAAGCGGCGCTCGAGGAGATCTGGGCAGACGGTTCGCTCAGCTTCTGGATCGGCGGGTTCCAGGAAACGTTCTACGACGAAGCGGTGAACGCGGAGATCTCCGAGTTCGTGCGCGACAAAATTCGCGCTCGAATCGAGGACCCGGCCGTGGCGGAAAAGCTCGTACCGCAGAGTTTCGGCTTTGGTACCGCACGGGTGCCGCTGGAAACCGGTTACTACGACGCCTTCAATCGCGCGAACGTCGAGCTCGTCGACGTCAGCGACCTGGGTATCGAGCGCTTTACGGAGAACGGCCTCATAGCCGCCGGTCGCGAATATGAACTCGACGTCATCATCCTCGCGACAGGCTTCGATGCCGGCACCGGGGCACTCACCCGCATGGGCATACACGGGCGCGACGACCGCTCGCTCACGGAACTGTGGGGTAAAGACATTCGCTCGACGCTCGGCCTGCAGGTGCATGGCTTCCCCAATCTGTTTACGGTGGCCGGGCCGCTTGCGCCGTCCACCGCGTTCTGCAATATGGCGACATGCCTGCAGCAGCAGGTGGACTGGGTGAGCGATTGCATCGCGTACTTGCGCGAGCACGATTGCGACGCGATCGAACCGACCGCGGAGAAGGAGCAGCAGTGGGTGCAACACCACGACGAGACGGCGAACGCGACGCTCATGGTCAGAACGAACTCGTGGTACACGGGCGCAAACGTCGAAGGGAAACCACAGCGTTTGCTGTCCTACATCGGCGGGGTCGGCAACTACCGCAAGTTCTGTGACGAGGTGAAGGCCAGCGGCTACGCGGGCTTCGACATCACCCGGGCGATCGAGGAAGACGCAGCCTAGGCTTGTAGGCTTGGGGTTAGGCTTGGGGTCGGACCAACTTATCTAACTGATTTGACAGGCTTCATGCCCAAAAAAACGGGGTGTCGGCCCGCTTAGACTGGAATTATTGGCACTGATTTTTGGCTTTAAGCAATTTGAACTCAGTGGGGGCAGAAAAGACTTTCGGAGTCGTTCGAAAGTCTTATCTGCCTCATTTGTGCCGAGCACGCCGTTAGGATGCATTTTTCGGTGTCTATTTCGTTTCTAACGGCCGTTTGTGGCCTGGAATTCGGCATTTAGGCTGCAGTTTCAAGGGGATAGGTTGGTCCGACCCCCGACGTCCCCCGACGTCCCGCACGTCCCGCGGAGTCAGAGATATTTCAGGTAGTAGCTGACCATGCCACACTCCCATACGGTTAGCGTCCCCGGAAGTGGTGGAAATTAAGATTTTATCTTCGAAGGCCGTCTAGCGGCCATCGCGTCTCCCCGGCTAGGGTTGTGTTCACCACAAACCAACCTGAAAGCCAAAAGGAGAACGCAATGGCCGATGAAAGGATCGCGCTAAAACACTTACTCGACAAGGGCTCGGACGCGGAGCTGCTCTCGGAGATGATTGGTTTCGTCGCGAACCGTCTGATGCAGCTGGACGTTGAATCGCTGTGCAAGGCAGGCCGCTACGAGCGCAACGACGAACGAGAGAACTACCGCAATGGTTATCGTGACCGCGCGTGGGAAACGCGTGCGGGGACGGTGGATCTGAAGGTGCCGAAGCTGCGGCGCGGGAGTTATTTCCCGGAGTTCCTGGAGCCGCGACGGGCTTCAGAGCAGGCGCTGGTCGCGGTGATTCAGGAAGCTTATATCGGCGGCCTGTCGACGCGAGACGTGGATAACCTGGTCAAGACGATGGGCATGAGCGGCGTATCGAAGAGCCAGGTCTCGCGGCTGTGCGCGTCGATTGACGAACGTGTCGGTGAGTTCCTGAACCGACCGCTGGAAGGCGACTGGCCGTATCTGTGGCTGGATGCCACCTACGTGCGCACGCGCCAGGGCGGCCGCATCGTCAACGTGGCTATCGTCGTGGCCGTGGCGGTGAACCGCGAGGGGCGCCGGGAAGTGCTCGGGATCGAGGTGATGCCGAGTGAGTCGGAAGTGTTCTGGAGCGAGTTTCTGCGGAGCCTGACGCACCGGGGTTTGCGTGGTGTGAAGCTGGTCGTTTCTGACGCGCATGAAGGGCTCAAAGCTGCGGTGCGCAAGGTCA
>CAXBJY010000140.1:0-8238 GCA_963976285.1 uncultured Gammaproteobacteria bacterium | reverse complement strand
ACCATTCCCTGCGCACGGCGCCTTGTCATCACCGATTTCTGGGTGCAACGCGACATCCTCTATTTTCGAGACCGCTTCTAGTACTCCTGCAGCCACTGGAGATACAGGATCAGCTCGAGGATCCGTCCACGCACGAGTGTTTCACTGCCGTCGGCGACGGACTGCTTGTAGCGGTCGCCCCAAATGGGCATCCCTTCGCGGCCGTGCGCGAGCGGGAGGTTGCGGCCATCGATCGCGTTGTAGATGTCGGTGAACGGGAAATAACCGTTATTGCGCTTCGTCAGCACCGTCAGATCGGGAGGCTCCACGTTCAACAGTTCCGAGAACGCCCCCATGCCCTTGCCGTCGAGACCGTGGCAGATGCCGCAGTTCTCCTCGAATCGCTGCCGGCCCGCGTCGAACGCGGCATTGATATCCGATTCGGCGACGGCCGCTGCGCACGCGAGCCACGCGCCGATGAGCACTATCATCCTGCTACGCGCGCCCCGACTGTCCATCACGACTGCTTTTTAATCGCGTCGCGGATGCGCACGTAGCCTTCTGCGAGTTCGTTGCCGAGCAGTTGCGCCGCCGCACCGACTTCGTGTGAAGCGTCAACCGCCGTGCTGCCGACATCCTGGGCCTTTTCGTGGAACCGCTGCCACACCGGCTCGAGCCGCTCCCATTCGTCACGCGCCTCGGCTTCCGCGAGGTGAATTTTAAGCTTCAGCTCGTCGCGTTCGGTTTTCAGCGTTTGCATGAGGCTGTCGACTTCCTGCTTGATCGCATCGAGTTTCGAATTTGCCATAGGACCTCCGTCGAATCGCACAGCAGCGTGTGCGTGCCTTCGAAGCCTAGCACGCGCCGCGCCCGAAGAAAGCGCCGGACGGTTGCGTTCGTCGGGAAACTTGACCCGTGTCAAGCGCGCCGGATGCCGGCGCGACACTGTTAGGCTACACTGATCCAAAAACTGTACCGGAGTCGACCATGAAGTATTTGACCTGCCACTGGCGCACGATCGCGGGATTGTTTGCGGCGGCGATTATCGCCAGCGCGCTCGGCGGCTGCGATCGGGGTCCGGAACCGGTCGAGGGCTTCGTGTTGCCGGAAGGCGATCCCGAACTCGGACAGCAGGTCTTTGCGGAAGTCGGGTGCCGCTACTGCCACAGGATCGCGGATCTGGACCTGCCACCGTTCGAAGCCGAACCGGTGCTCGACATCACGCTCGGCGGCAAGGTGCTGAAGGTCAAGAATTACGGCGACCTGCTGAACTCGATCGTGAATCCGAACCACACGGTCGAACTCAGTTACAAGCTGAAGCTCGACAAGGATGAGCGCAAGGACGCCGAATCGCCGATGCCGGTATTCAATGACGTACTCACGGTGACGGAATTGATCGACCTGGTAGCGTTTCTGCATTCGCGCTATAAATTGCTCGGCCCCGAATACCGCGGTTACATGTACGTCCCCTGACGCCTGCACGAGGAGCACAGCATGCCCGGCAAAATCGAAAAAATCCTGCTTGCCACCGATGGATCCGAAGGCGCGCTGCACGCGGCGAAATTTGCCGCAACGATGGCAGGCGCGCTTGGTGCGTCGATCACGATCCTGACCGTACACGACGAAGACGTGTTGCTGCTGAACGTGATGGGGCCGGCGGTGTGGCCCGCGGCCGTGCCGGACGCCTCGGTAAACGTCGAGGAAATCAAGGTAGCGACCGAGAAACGCGCGCTCGAAACTACGCTCGCCGACACGCGTGCGGCACTCGGCGATCTGCCGAATGTCGAACTCGCGCAGATCTGGGGCCATACGGCGGAAGCTATCTGCGATTATGCCGAGGCCAACGCGATCGATTTGCTCGTGATCGGTTCACGCGGGCGTTCCGCCGTCGCACGGCTGCTCCTCGGCAGCGTCAGTACCCAGGTCGCCCACCACTCTCCGTGTCCGGTTACGATAGTCCATTAGCCGTCCTGGCCCGCGCGCCCGGCGCGCTCATTTAGAAGGAAGCAGTATGCAGTTGCAGCACGTCCGCGCGAGCCGGAAATTCGTCTTCATATTCGTTCTCGCATTCACCCTGACGGCCGGCACGGTGAAAGCCGAAGAATCCACCGCATCCATCATGCGCCAGGTGTACGACGCGATCGCCTACCTGTTGCCCCTGAGCCTGCGCGACGAAACCGCCATCGACGTGTGGGATCAGGAACTCATCGAGCAGAAACTCGCGACCCTGAAAGCCGCGTCAGCCGCGCTGAAAGCTCACACGGCGGGGGACCCGGGCGAGTTGCGTTATATCGCGCGCTCGTTTGATGAAATGACGTCCGATGTGACGAAGGCATTCTCGAATGAATGGCCTGAATTCGCTTACTTCTCCGTCATGGACCTCGTGCAGCACTGCGTCGCCTGTCACTCGCGCGTTGAAGCGCCATCGCAGGCGTTGTTCGGCGAGCGTTTGATCGCGCGCATGGACACCCGCGAAATCCCGCCGGGCGACGTGATCAAGTTGTATGTGGCGACGCGCCAGTTCGACGCCGCCACGCGGACGATCGAGAAAATGCTGATGGCGCCGGACCGCCACCCAATCGAAGCGGACTACTCGAGCCTCATGGTCGATTACCTGCAGATCACGCTGGCCGCCCGCCGCTCACCCGCGATGGCGGAGCAGTTTCTGCGTCGTTATCTGACCCGCCCGGACGTGCCGTACTACCTGAAACGGCGCTACGAGTTCTGGATCGAGGCGTTGCAGCGGTTTGCGCCGGATATCGCCGCGCCTGCGGATTTCGCCCGCGCGATCGAAATATTTCACGCCGGGGACGACGTCAGCCCGGGACCGGGCAATCGGATGGCGGCGGTCCATGACGTGACCGCGGCGAGTATCCTGCGCCGCTTCCTCGATGCCGGGGAACAGCGCAGCCAGGCGCAGCTGCATGAAGCGTATTTCACGCTCGGCGTAATCGCGCTGCGAACACTCGAGCCGAAATCCGCGGTACCGGAAATGGAAATGCTCCTCGCGACGTCGATCAGAACGGCGCCCGAGGGTAAGTACGCGCTCGAGGCATATGCCCTGATCGAAGAGTACGGTTACGTGCACGAAGAGCATCTCGCGGCGCCGCAAGCCGGACAAACGCTGCTCGATATGAACGAGTTGCGGCAACTGCTCGCGCCGCGTCTGTAGGCGCAATTAATCACGGGCGGGCGGGGAATCCCGTCACCGGCGCACGAGCGCCGGCTACGCAACGGAAGCCGAATGCCGGGTCAGTGTTCCGAACTGTAGTTTTCGGCAGCGGACTTGTGCAGGACGTTCGCGACGGTGTAGGTGAGCGTATCGTTGATCAGCGGTTTCTCGACGACCCGATCCGCACCGAACCGGACCGCCTGGCGGTGCATCGCGGGTTCGTGTGCGTTCGTCAGGATAATGATGGGCAGGTCGACCCCGTCGGACCGTAACTGGCGCAACAGCGCGAGCCCGCCCTGGCCGGGCAGCTTCACCTCGATCATGATGCAACCGTCGTTCACGTTCCCGTCCGCATGGAATTCGAGAAACGTCTCCGCGTCGAGGAACGTCCGGACGTTCAGATCGTAAGTACCGAGCAGGGTTGCTATTGCCTCGGTGATCGCCGAATCCGGGTCGACGACGTAAACGGTGTGCGCAACATCAAACAAGGTAGGCCGACCGCCGAAAAATTTTAACGTGCCGCGAAGTATCCGTCGTGTCGTCGCCTCGCGCTATTGTGACTACCACGTAGTGCAGTGCGGCTATGCCGGGGTCGAACCGCGGTGTTCAGATCTCGTCAGGACGATCGGATTCGAGCTTCAGGCGGACGAGTTGCGCGAGTGTGCGCGCTTCGAGTTTCTTCATGACATGCGAGCGATGGACCTCGACGGTCCGTTCACTGATCCCGAGGTCGAGCGCGATTACCTTGTTCATCTTGCCTTCGGCGACACATTCGAAAACTTCCCGTTCGCGGTCGGATAACGATGCGATCCGATCGCGCAGTTGTTGCCGGTCGTGCATCTGACGGCGCTTGCCGGCATCGATTTCGAGCGCTTCATTGATCCGGTCGAGCAAATCCTGCTCGCGAAACGGCTTGCGGATAAAATCGAGCGCGCCACGCCGCATCGCCTCGACGGCCATCGGAATGTCGCCGTGCCCCGTGATAAAAATGATCGGAAGCGTCGAACCCAGCTCCAGCAGATGTGCCTGCAAATCGAGACCGGTCATTCGGGGCATGCGAATATCCAGCACGAGACATCCGCCCTGTCCGGGGTCGAAGGCGTCGAGGAACGCGACCGCGGATTCGAATAATGCGCACGGCTGACCCACGGTTTCGAGCAGCAGGCTCAGTCCTTCGCGAATACCCTCGTCATCATCGACGATGAAGACGGTTGGTTTTTGTTTCATAGTTACGGTTCTTCCCGCGTCGGCGGCAGGGTGAAATAAAACGTCGCGCCAGTGTCCGCGTTGTTGCGGAAATCGAGTTGTCCGCCATGCGCCATGATGATGGTCCGCGACAGCGAAAGCCCCATCCCCATGCCGGAATCCTTCGTCGTGGAAAACGGGGTGAACAGGCGTTCGGCGATGTCGTCCGCAACCCCGCATCCGCTGTCGATGACCCGGATTTCCACGTCGCCATTGTCGCGCAAACCGGTGGTCACCGTGATTATATTGCCATGTGCGCAGTCGACGGCGCGCATCGCTTCCATGCCGTTGCGCAGAAGGTTCAGCGCAACCTGCTGGATCTGCACGGCATCGACATCGACGGGCGGCAGGCCGTGGGCGGTAGAGACCGCGATTTCGATGTCGCGCAGGCGCGCTTCGGCCTCCGCGAGATCCGCGATTTCCGTGATCAAGGCGTTGCAGTCGACGGTTTTGCGCGCGTTCTCGCCATGTTTCGCCATCGTCTGCATGCGTTCGATAATCGCCCCGGCGCGCTCCGCATGTTGCGACAGTTTGTCGAATATATCCGGCAGACGCTCGACGTTACCCGCGTCGAGCAGGCGCTTCCCGGCCTGCGAGAACAGCGAGATGGCCGTCAGTGGCTGGTTGATCTCATGGGCGATGCCGGTGGCCATTTCACCGAGCATGTTCAGACGATCGACATGCGCGAGTTGCTCGAGGTGTTCGCGTGCGGCGCGTTCCGCCGCGTGTTGCCGCGACATGTCACGGATCAGCCCGACGAATTTGCGTTCCGGGTGCAGGGCTACTTCGCTTACCGACAAATGAATCGGGAATATCGTGCCGTCCTTGCGGCGCGCCCGTACTTCCCGCCCGGTGCCGATGATCCGTGGTATGTGCGTGTCGAGATAATTGCGGATGTAGCCGTCGTGTTCCGAGGCATACGGATCGGGCATGAGCATGCTGACATTGCGTCCGGCGACCTCGAAAAACCGATACCCGAACATGTCCTGCGCGGAGCGATTGAACGTTTCAATGCATCCGAGCGTATCGATCGTGATCACCGCTTCGACGGCGCTGTCGACGACGGCCTCGGAGAACGCACGGGCGTCGGCAAGCGCCTGCTCGGTGGTCTTGCGACTCGTGACATCGGTGACGATCCCCTCGATACGCGCAATCCCGTCGGGGGTGAAATCACTTCGCTGTCCACGCTCCCAGACCCATCGCTGTGCACCGGCTCGGGTCGTGATGCGGTATTCGAATTCGTACGGACCGTCACTCGCCACCGCGTTCTGCGTCGCGGCCCAGACGTGTTCGCGATCGTCCGGATGGATGATGTCGCCCCAGAAAACCTCCCGGTTCTCGAGTTCCGAGCGGGTGTAACCGCACAGTTCGAGACAGCCGTCGCTCGCCACCTCAATCGGCCACCCCGGCTGGTTCAGGATCCGATACAGCATCCCGGGAATACTCCGAAACAGCGCCGAGTGCGCGGGTTCCCGTTCCTTGTTGTTGCGTGTCATGGACTGTGAAAGCGCGCGTTGTTTCAGTGGGTGCGGGATTGTTGCATGCGGCCGGCCGCCCTTGCCTGCGACGGATCGCAGGTTACCGCAACCGGGCAATGATTCGCATAGGGAATTACCACAATTAATGCCGGTGTGTCACGGCCGCGGGGCGGGGCGGCCGTCGGGTAAGTAGTAACCACAATTCCTTACGCACAACTTCGAATTATCTCGCCCGGCCCATTTGCCTATAAATGATTATAAGTAACTGCTAATAGAAGGGGTCCGAATCATGCGTATGAATATTATCGACTTCCCTGCCGTCACCCAGTCCTGCGGGGATTGTGATTGGGCCGATTGCTGTGTCAACCGGGGCGTTCACGCCGACAGTATCGCAGGCGGGGACGGCAATCGCACCGCGGCCCTGCGGCGCAATGTGACCCTGTTTCGCCAGGGTGATATGCTCGATAGCCTGTATTTTCTGCGGTCGGGTTCCGCGAAAACATTGATCAGCACACGCGAGGGGTACGAACAAATCGTCACGTTCCACTTCCCGGGCGACCTGATCGGGTTCGACGGCATTACGAGCGGGCGCCATCAGAGTACGACCGTAACGCTGGAAACTTCCGGTATCTGCCGGATACCGCTGGCGAAGCTGAAAGCCGAGTCGATTAACAATTCGGGTTTGTGGGACGAGGTGATCCGCACGGTTGCCGCGGAGATCGCCGAGAAGCAAAATTACGCCGTGTTGCTGGGTCAGAAATCCGTTCATGCCCGTTTCGCGAACTTCCTGTGCTATCTGTCGGGCAAGTTTGCGAGCCGCGGATGCTCCGGTGCAGAATTCAACCTGAGCATGTCGCGCCAGGACATCGCGAATTATCTGTCGATGGCGGTGGAAACCCTGAGTCGACTCGTCAGCGATTTTCAGCGCAAGGGGCTGGTCACGGTCGACCGCCGGTTTGTGCGCATCAACGATGTGAAGAAGCTGAGCCAGATCGCGCACGAAAGTATCGACTCGCGAGTGTCCCTCGCCTGAAGGAAACGACGAGCATGAGCGCTATTCTCGAACAATTGCATCACGACCATCGCAACATGGTGCGCTTGCTCGATCTGCTCGATGAACACACCCATGCAATCGCTGCCGGTACGGAAGATAATTTTCGTCTCGTGGCCGAGATCATCAAATACTTCAATCACTATCCAACCTCATCCCATCATCCGTACGAGGACAAGATCTTCAACTGGGCCTGCGGCGAACGTCCCGAACTGGCCGAAGCAGTCGAGGACTTGCGGGCGGAACACGTATCGCAAGCCAAACTCGGTGAGGAAGTGGCGACATCCCTGCAGGGTGTGTTGTCAGGTCACCTCGTGCCGCGGCAGAAAATCGTCGACACACTGAGCGCTTTCAGCGCCGTGCAGCGGGGCCATATCAACAAGGAAGAAGGGCATCTGCTGAAAGAAACGGAAGAACTGCTGCGCGAGAAGCAACTCGATGAAATCCCGATCGCGCGCCACGAAGTCATCGACCCCGTGTTCGGCGCCGAAATCGATGACGAATATTCAGATCTGATCGACGCCCTGCAGCGCTAGCAGCCTGTCAAACCCAGGCAATCGTGGCGAGCCGAGCGGCAGAGCAAGTCAAACAATTCGCGATTTCACGGAGCATAGTTGCTCCGCGTGACGACAAAGCGTGCATTCCCCAAGCGCTATCACCCCGACGTAGCAGATTGGTCCTGAGTCCGGCAGGCTCCTAGGGCGACGCGATCCGCTTCGTCAGGCGCCAGTCCTTCGTACCGATATCCACATACCATTGCCCCGCCGGCAGCGCGACGTTCGCGGCCCGGTACATCGTGTCGCCGACACGAATCAGGTGCAGGGTCTGGTCGAGACCTTCGCGCGTGGCGTGTGCCAGCACGCCGTCGATTTCAGACGGATAGACAAACTCCGGATCCGCGCTGAGTGTCACGAGCAGGGCACCCGCGTCGGCGACGAGGTCTACTTCCATCGCGAGACCGGCGTCCGCCGCAGTCTGTTCGCGACCCAACAGGCGATTTATTTCGAGGCCGTGCTTGTAGTAGTCGTCGACGACGAGTCCGTCATCGGATACCACGGCGAGGTATATCGTCACGATGCCGGCAAGGACGGCTGTTGCCGGAAACGCGATAACCATCCAGACAAACGGTTCACGCTGCCACGGACGAGCCGCCGGGTCGGGTTTCGTCATCGCAGCGGGCCCAGGAATTTTGCATCTTCGGTGACGCGGAGTTCCGCTGCGTCGCTCGCTTCGATCGAAAATTCGATCGGCGTGCTGCGGCCGGCGAGGTCCGCTTCATCCGCACGCAGACGCACCGGCACGTTCTTCACGGA
>CAXBJY010000139.1:0-8671 GCA_963976285.1 uncultured Gammaproteobacteria bacterium | reverse complement strand
CTCATCGCTCATTTAGCCCGGCTAAACTGCGCTCTTCGTGCCTTGGATTGCGCAAAAATGACGCCCGGCGCGACATCCTCTATTTTTGAGACCGCTTCTAGAAGCGTCGCCACGCCAGCGCCGAACCTGTCGCGCACGTGCCGCGAGGCCCGCGCGGCGATGTTCACGACAGCCATCGACACGCTCGGGTCCGGTAATTTTCCCGCGCGGGTTCAGCGGGCGAACGACGACGGCATCTTGACAGTCGGTGGCGGCTGCGGCCGGTTTCATGTGGATTTTGACACTCAAGTTTCGGTCGGGTCCGCCCGCTAAAACTGGTTAGCGACAGATCTGAACGCAACCCGCGTAAGACACGGAAAGAATCGAGAAAGAAATCCCCCGATGAGTACCCACCAGACAGCGAATTCCCTGCCGGCCGGATCGATGCTGCACTGGTACGAGGTTGATGGTGTGCTCGGGGCAGGCGGGTTCGGGATTACGTACCGGGCTAACGACACGATGCTCGGTCAACAGGTCGCCATTAAGGAGTTTTTCCCCGGAGTCGGTTGCGTGCGCACGGGCAACGACTGCGTTTCCACCGTCAACGACGATATCGAGAAGGACTTTACCTGGGGGTTGCGTCGATTTATCGAGGAAGCGAGAACGCTCGCCGCGTTCTCGCACCCGAATATCGTGCGCGTACAAAGTGCATTCGAACTCAATGGCACGGCCTATATGGTCATGCCGCTGGAACGGGGGCAAACGATCACGAAAGCCGTCGATAGCGGTCGGATCCCGGACGAAAGAACGCTGCTGGAAATTTTCGATCAACTGCTGGACGGGGTCGAAAAGATCCACGAGGCCGGATTCATCCATCGGGATATCAAGCCCGACAATATTCTGTTGCGGGACGACGGTACGCCGGTGCTGGTCGATTTTGGATCGGCGCGTGAAATTCGTGATGCCGCCGACCGGAGTCTCACATCACTCGTGTCCCCCGGCTTTGCCCCGTTCGAGCAGTACGCCGGCAACGGCGACGGAGGACGCCAGGGGCCGTGGGGGGACATCTACAGTCTCGCCGCCGTGATGTACCGCATCGTTACCGGGGTGGTGCCACCCGACGCCGTCAATCGCGGCATGATGATCCTGCAAAGCGGTTCGGATCCGCTACGGCCGAGTGTCGAGCTGGCGCGGGGAAAATTCTCCGAGCAGTTGCTCGTCGCAATCGACAGCGGTCTTGCATTCCGCTCGGAAGAGCGTCCGCTGACGGTGGGCAGCTGGCGCCGGATGCTGCCCATTGATTCCGCCGCGACGGGTTCCGGCCCCGCGGCGACGCCACCGCACGTGACGCCATCGATGCAGGCGGTCGCGCTGAACGACGAACAGGCGGAAGCGGAAACGATTGTACGATCGACGTTCCGCCCGCCGCCGGGTAAATCCGCGACCGATCCGAACGGCGAACTGCCGAGCGCCGATAACCCGACCAGGCCGTACCCGACTGCCGGCCAGTTCGGACGCCTCCGCGTCCTCGTCGTCGACGATGAACATTTTGTGCGCATTCTTACCGGCCGCATCCTTGAACGTCTGGGGGTAAACCATATCGCGACAGTCGATGGTGGACGCGCGGCGCTCGAGTTGTTGAATCAGCCGGACGTGCTGTTCGACCTCGTGTTGTGCGATCTGAAGATGCCCGACGTTGACGGTCTCGAGTTCGTACGACTCATCGCAGGTTGCGTTGATACGCCGAATATCGCGTTTCTCAGCGGGGTCGATTACAACATCCTCGCGGCGGCGGAAAACTTCGCGAAACAAAACGGGCTCAATGTACTGGGTCTGCTGAGCAAACCCGTCAAGCCTGAAGCGCTCAGCGAAATTCTGAGCCGGGCCGCGGATGCGCCGACGCCGCGGGTCGGGAAAAATCGTGGGGAAAAATCCGCGCCGACGATCCTGACCCTCGAGGAAATAAAAGCCGGCCTGGCCGACGACGCCATTGAAATGCATTACCAGCCCCAGGTGTCGGCTCGAAATGGCTCCGTCACCGGATTCGAAGCGCTCGCGCGCTGGCGGCACCCGGAATTCGGTCTGCTCGGGCCGGGCGCTTTCATTCCGATTGCGGAAACGGCCGGCCTCATGGGGAACCTTACGCGCAACGTCGTCGCAGCCGCGCTCCGGGACAATGGTTCCTGGCTTGCCGACGGGTTTGCACTCAAACTTTCGATCAACATAGCGGCGGAAAATCTGTCCGACCTGGGTTTCCCCGGCTTCGTACTGCAACAAGCCGCCGAGCAGGCGGTATTACCCTCGCAGATCACCCTGGAATTGACTGAAAGCGGCGTCACCCGCGACGCGATAGCCGCGATGGAAATCCTGACCCGGTTACGGCTGAACGATATCACGCTGTCGGTGGATGATTTTGGCACCGGCTATGCCTCACTGGAGCAGTTGAAATCGTTACCGTTTACGGAGCTGAAGATCGACCGGTCTTTCGTCCACGGCGCGGCGCGTTCGCGCAACACCCGGGCCCTGCTCGAATCCGCGGTCACGCTGGGCAAGAAGCTCAATTTACATATCGTGGCCGAAGGTGCGGAGGATCAGGATGACTGGGACACGGTGGCGCACCTCGGTTGCGACACGATCCAGGGATATTTCATCGCCAGGCCGATGCCAGCGGACGAGGTCGTCGAATGGGTGAAAGCGCGCGAGCGCTCCTGGCCGTCGCCCAAACCGGATTGAGCCAGCGATCTTGTTGACATGATGACCCATCGGCTCGCCGGCGCAGGCTTCCGTTTGCCGTGCGCGACGCGCTCAGTTATCAACCCGTCCGCTCCATCCGTTGCCCGAATCCTGTCTCGTGCGAACCCGGGACTGCCGTTCGATCAAATGTCGCGCCCGCTTTCGATGCGGCCTAAATATTCATCACGGTCGCGCCGATACAAAGTTGACGCTGCGGAACCGGAACTCGACGAACTCACCTGGAACCGGTAATCGCCCGGACCCGGTACGAGGTGCCGGTCAATACCGCTCGCGAATCGATGTGAAGACGAGGAGATTCCGGATGTTTAGCGATCCCCGCCGTACGCGGCATAGCCGGGCGCGGCTCGATAGCGTTTGTACGGCGTTTGGGGGAATACTGGGCATCGTCGCGTTGTCGTCGACGGCGTTCGGCGCCACGAATGCTCAGCGTGCATCAGACTTTTCGCTGCTTTCGATCGAAGAGCTGACCCGGATCGAGATCACCTCGGTGTCGAAGAGCGCCGAACCACTGGCCGAAGCACCCGCCGCGGTCTACGTCATCAGCGGCGATGCGATTCGGCGCTCCGGCGCCACGAGCATCCCCGAGGCGCTGAGGCTGGCTCCCAACCTGCACGTCGCGCGGCGCAGCGCCCACAGCTGGTCGATCTCCGCACGCGGCTTCAACACGGAACTCGCGAACAAGCTGCTCGTCCTGATCGACGGTCGCGCGGTCTATACGCCGCTGTACTCCGGCGTTTACTGGGATCGCCAGGACACTCTCCTCGAAGACATCGATCGCATCGAGGTTGTGAGCGGCCCGGGGGGAACCCTGTGGGGGGCCAATGCGGTCAACGGTGTGATCAATATCGTGACGAAGACCGCCGCGGAAACGCGGGGTACGTACATCGAAGCCGGTGTCGGCTCGGAAATTCACGGCGCGGCCGCCATTCGCCACGGCGGCGAAATCGCACCGGGCATGCATTACCGCGCCTACGGCAAATTCTTTAAACGCGACGAGCAGACACAGTCCGACGGCTCCGACGCGCATGACGCCTGGAGCATGGGCCAGGGTGGTTTCCGTATCGATGCGGACCTCGGCCCGCAAGACGCTGTGACGCTGCAAGGGGACTATTACGACGGCCGGGAGGAAGTTCTCACGGGCGGCACGAGCGACATCAGCGGTTACAACATCCTCGGCCGCTGGTCGCGGGCGCGGTCCGACACATCGAACCTCACCCTGCAACTGTATTACGACCACACGTTCCAGGCGCTACCCGTGCCGGCCCTCAGCATCACTGGAGTTCCGGTGGCGCCCGCGGGATTGTTCAAGGATCAGCTCGACACGTTCGACCTGGATTTTCAGTACGGCTTTCGGTTCGGTACGCGGCACAACGTCGTGTGGGGCCTCGGCTATCGCCATACCCATAACGTAATCTCCGACGCGCCGGCGCTGGCGTTCGACCCGGACGTGCTCAACCTCGATTTGTTCACCGGTTTCATCCAGGACAATATCAGCCTGCTCGACAACCTGGCGCTTACCGTGGGTACGAAAGTCGAGCACAACGAATATACGGGCCTGGAGGTACAGCCGAGCGTCAGGCTGGCCTGGCAGGCATTCAAGGGACATACGCTGTGGGCGGCCGTTTCCCGTGCGGTGCGCACGCCCTCGCGTATCGACCGGGATGTCCGTCAGCCGGCACCGTTGCTCGCACCGGCGATCGAGAATGTGCTGATCGGCAACCCGAACTTCGAGACGGAACGCCTGATTGCCTATGAACTCGGACATCGGGGCAGGATCGGCGCAACCCTGGCTACGTCGATCTCATTTTTCTACAACGATTACGATGACATTCGCAGCGCGAGTCTCGATCCGGTAACGACGCTTCCGGTGTTCTTCGAGAACAATGTCGAGGGCGAGACTTACGGTTTCGAATTCAATGCGCTGTACGAAGCGACGCAATGGTGGCGATTAAGCCTGGGCTACACGCTGTTGCGGGAACACATCAGCGTCAAGTCCGGCCGTTTCGACCTGAATAACGGACTGAACGAAGTCGCCGACCCCGAGCAGCAGGTACAGATCCGATCATCGATGAACGTTGCGTCGAACATTGAATTCGATGCGGCACTGCGCTGGGTCGATGAATTGCGCGTCAATAACGCGGGCGTCGGCATAACCTCGCCGGACTACGTCGAACTCGACGTGCGACTTGCGTGGCAGATCAACGAGATGTTCGAGGCCTCGATCGTGGGACAGAACCTGCTGCATGACGAACATGTCGAGTACGACCCGCGCACCACGAGTCCGCATCCCGAAATCGAACGGGCGGTGTTCGCGAAGCTGTCCGTGAGATTCTAGAATGCGGTCGCAATGCGAAAATCCGGAAATCGCCTGACCGTCCACGGCGCAGACGATCATGCCATTTCATCGATCTTATCTTCTCGCGACCATGCTCGCGTGCGCGATCCTCGGCGTCGTCTCCGTGCGCGTCGTCGCGGATGATTCCGTCGAATACGCGGTGAAGGCAGCTTACCTGTCGAAATTCGGCATCTACGTCACGTGGCCGGACTCGACGTTTCAGACCTCCGATGACCCGCTGAACATCTGCGTCGTCGGAGAGGATCCTTTTGGCGCCGCGCTCGACCAGGCGGTCCAGGATAAATCGATCGATACTCATCCGGTTCAGGTTCGACGCGTCAGCGCTTACGACCCGATCCCTGTCTGCCACATCCTGTATGTCAACGATGAAGACGACTACACCGAGCAGGGTGTGCTCGAATCCGCCCGCGGACGCGCCGTACTGACGGTTACGGACGGTCGCGGCGACCTGCCCCCGCCCGGGGTCGTCGACTTCGTCGTCGTCGACAACCGGGTACGCTTCACGATAGACCGCGACGCCGCGCAACAGAACGGCCTGAAGATCGGCTCCAAGCTGCTGCAGCTCGCGCTGAACGTAAAACAAGCGTCCGCCGGAGCCGTGCCGTGAACCCCCTCGACACTAATCTGTCGCTGCGCGGCAAGCTAATCCTGACCTCGGCGATATCGAGCGCGCTCGCGCTCGTGCTCGCGGGAACGGCCATCGTGATCCACGACAACCGCGACTACGCGGAAAGACAACGCAACGAGCTGACGACCCAGGCCGCCATCGTCGCGGACACCGTCGCAGCCCCATTATTGTTCGACGATCGCGATGCCGCACAGAGCTATCTCGATGTACTGAAGGCGAACGACAGCATCATTCTCGGCGGCGTCTACGATGCTGCCGGGCAGTTGTTCGCACGCTTTGCCAGGTCGGGACAGGCCGATGCGCGCATTGCCGATGTCCTCGAAGAATCCGTTCGACCGGGATTCATGCACGGCGAACTCGTCGTGCAGAGCGGGATCGACGAGAACGGACGCGAGGTCGGAACGGTCGTACTCGTCTCGCAAGTCGAGTCCGTGGCGAGTCGGTCGTTGCGCTACGGGGGAATCATCCTCCTCGTCATGGCGGGTTCCCTGCTCATTTCCGTACCGCTTTCGATTCGGATGAACCGGGCGGTCGCGCAGCGCATCGGGAGAATCGGCGGTGCCGCGCGGGAGGTTGCGCTGGGCAACCTGGCGGTCGACCTCGCGGCACACGACGGTCGCGACGAGGTGGGCCAGTTAACGACGGATTTCCGCCAGATGCTCGACGGTCTGCGGTCGATTGCCCGGCAGGTAGGGGAAAGCGCGCAGACCCTGACGGATTCCGCGGGCGAGATTCTGGCGGCGACCCAGGACATCTCCAACAGTACGTCGGGAACCGCGGCCACGGTCGCCGAAACGCTGACGACGGTCGAAGTCGTTCGCAAAGCGGCGCGCGATTCGAGCGCCGCCGCGCGGCGGGTCGCGGATGCGGCGAAGCATACCTCGGAAGTGTCGCAAACCGGCTCCGCTTCCGCGGTCGAGTCCCAGGAAGCGATGCGCGCGGTCCAGGCGCAGATGAACGCGATCGGTGAAAGGCTGATCAAACTCGGCGACCAGGTAGAACAAATCAGCGAGATTACGATCGGGGTCGAATACGTCTCCGACCAATCGAAGTTACTCGCAATCAATGCATCGATCGAGGCGGCGAAGGCGGGCACCTATGGGGTCGGCTTTCAGGTTGTGGCGGACGAAATCAAGACCCTGGCCGCGCGGTCAAAACTCGCGACGGACAAGGTGCAAAAAATCCTCATGGATATTCAGCGCGCCATGAACGAGGTGCTCGACGCCAGTCAACTGGCCAGCGACGCGGTCACGCTGGGAGTGAACCGCACCGGCAGCACCGGGGACGCGATGCGCGACCTCGAGCGCAGCGCGTTCGAATCCGCGAACGCGGCATCGCGGATTGCCGACTCGGCTGAACGGCAACTCGCTGAGGTCGACGATCTGGCGATTTCAATGGAACAGATACACGAGGCGAGCGAACAGAATGCGAACGGTTCACGGCAAATCGCCGCGTCAGCACGGGGTCTTGGCAAATTAAGCGAACGTCTGCGGACCGTGGTCGAACTGTATCGACTCTAGGAGCCTGTCGGACTCAGGCAATCGCAGCGAGCCGAGTGCGAGAGCGAGAGCGAGTCAAAATAATTCGCGATGTTGCGGCGCATAGTTGTTCTGCGTGGCGATAAAGCGCGCATTTTTTGCGCCGCTGTCGCGCCGGCGTCGTCGCTTGTTCCTGAGTCCGACAGGCTGGAAGCGGAAGGATCATTTTCCGCCCTCCGCCGCCGCTCGCGCGCAATACATGACTTCCCCCATGACAGCCTGCAAGGTCGCGCCCGACACACTCCCCTTGCTGAAGATCTGCGTCGCCTGCCCGGAAAGCTCGAGGCGTTCCTCGGGGGTCAGGTTACTGGCCGTTATGATCACGATCGGGATATGACGCCACGCGAAGTTGTTCTTCAATGCCGCGATAAACTCGAATCCGTCCATTTCGGGCATCATCAGGTCGAGCAGGATCAAATCGGGCGACAGTTCATTCAGGGACGCGAGACCGACCCTGCCGTTTTCGGCCGCTGTCACCGACCACCCTACCCGCTGCGCCGTGCGCACCATCAGCTCGCGCGACGCCGGATCGTCCTCGACGATGAGCAGTTGTTTCGCCGGCTCGGCCGTGAAACGTTCCAGTGTGCTCGCGAGCACGTCGCGCTCGATCGGTTTGACGAGGCAATCACTCGCGCCGAACGCAAACCCGCGTGTTACATCGTTCGTCAGCGAGCACAACACCACGGGAATATGACTCAAGCCGGCGTCACGTTTGAGTATTTCAAGGACCGACAGGCCGTCGATATTCGGTACCACGATATCGAGGAGAATCACATTCGGATTATGTTCACGCGCCAGCCTCAATCCGTCGTGCCCGTTTGACGCCTCGATGACGCACCATCCGACGCGTTGCAGTTGTGTCCGCAAAAGCTCGCGCGACTCGGCCTCGTCGTCGATCAGCAGTATCGTACTGTCTTCCATCGGATCGGACGCGACGCTCGCGGCTGCCGCCTGTACCGACGCCGTCACGTCGCTTTCGCCCGGGAGCGTTACGGGTAATTTCACGGTGAACAGGCTGCCGCGGCCGACTTCGCTCGTTACTGAAATTGTGCCGCCGAGTAATTCACATAACCTGCGGCACAACGCGAGCCCCAGCCCGGTCCCGCCAAACCTGCGTGACGTCGAGGAATCCGCCTGCACGAACGGATTGAAAATCCGCTGCAGGTGCGCCTCGCTCATTCCGATGCCGGTGTCCGCAACCTCGAATTCGATCCAGCTCCCGTCGTCACCGCTTTCCCGTCTTACGGACAAACGGATATCGCCGTCCTCGGTAAACTTTGCCGCGTTACTGAGAAGATTGAACAACACCTGTCGGATACGGGTGATATCCGACTGCATGGTCCCCCCGACATCCATGTCGATCAGGTGTAAACGGTTGTTGTTTTTCTTTATCAGCGGTTGCGTGACGCCCGCCAC
>CAXBJY010000138.1:0-9111 GCA_963976285.1 uncultured Gammaproteobacteria bacterium | reverse complement strand
CGAGTTGCAACGCCGGGTGACGGTTTTTCAGGGGCAACCCGAAGGGCTGAGACCCGGTTTGCGTCCGGCCACGTTATCGCTCGCTTATGTAGCTCGGCTACACCACGCTCACTCTGCCTTGCCGGGCCACAAACGAGGACTGGGCAGTGGCGCCGATGAAAGATAAACAGGCCCTGACATCGGATCGCACTCGCCCTCGCTCGCGGCGAGCGTCATGCCCCGGCACATCGCGCCCATCGCAATGCAGCATGCACTGCGCTGCAATGGACGTGACGGCAGCCGCGGCGTTCCGTGATGACAACGACTGCCTGTAGCGGGTACTACGTTTGCTATTATAGGTGGCCTCTTTTCCGCGGCACAATCGGCGAAAAGGTTTCTTTGACTGTTAGTCGGGGAGCATATGTATGACTGCGACACAAACCGGGTCCAGCAACCCGCACCGGACTCCAGTACCTGAATTCGATGCCATCATCATCGGCGCCGGCATCGCCGGCCTGTATCAGCTGCATCGCTTGCGCAAACTCGGTTTCAATGTGCGCGCATTCGAAGCCGGCAGCGGCGTTGGCGGCACGTGGTACTGGAATCGTTACCCGGGCGCGCGCTTCGATTCCGAAAGCTATTCGTATGCGTATTCGTTTTCGCAGGAATTGCTCGACGAGTGGAACTGGAAAGAACATTTCGCGCCGCAACCGGAAACCCTCGAATACCTGAATTTTGTTGCCGACCGGCTCGATCTGAAACAGGACATCGAGTTCAATGCCCGCATCGAAGCCGCGACATTCAGCGAAGCGGATAATCGCTGGGAAGTGGTCACGGAATCCGGCGAGCGTGCCGTTGCGCAGTTCCTGATCACGGCCGTCGGTGTGCTTTCAGCCCCCTACATACCCGATATCCCGGGGCGCGATACGTTCACGGGAGCGAGCTGGCACACGGCCCACTGGCCGCACGAACCGGTGGATTTTCGCGATAAACGCGTCGGCGTGATCGGATCCGGCGCCACCGCGGTCCAGCTAATCACGGAAGTGGCGAAGAGCGTTGGCCATCTGACGGTGTTCCAGCGTACCGCGAACTATTGCATCCCGCTGAATAACCGTGAAATCACCGCCGACGAGCAGGCAAACCTGCACGCGCGCTCCGGTGACATCTTCGAACAGTGTCGCCATTCGTTTGGGGCGTTCATCCACGATTTCGACCCGCGTTCCGCTTTCGACGTGGACGACGCCGAGCGCGAGGCCATTTACGAGCAGTTGTACCGCGAGCCGGGGTTCGGATTCTGGCTCGGCAACTTCCACGACATCATGACGGACGAAAAAGCGAACGCGACGATTGCCGAATTCGTGCGACGCAAGATCCGTGAACGCGTCCGGGATCCCGAACTCGCGGAGAAACTGACCCCGCGCGACCATCACTTCGGCACGAAACGGGTGCCGCTCGAGAGCGGCTACTACGAAGTTTACAACCAGCCGAATGTCACGCTCGTCGACCTGAAGGAAACCCCGATCGAATGCATCACGGAAACCGGGGTCAGAACCTCCAGGCAGGAATACGAATTCGACGTACTCATTTTCGCGACCGGGTTCGACGCCGTGACCGGCGCCCTGACCCGCATGGACATCCGGGGTGAGGGCGGACAGTTGTTGCGCGACAAGTGGCGGGACGGTCCGTTGACCTACCTCGGCCTGCAAATCGCCGGGTTCCCGAACCTTTTCACCGTGGTCGGCGCGCACAACGCCGCGAATTTCTGCAACATACCGCGTTGCATCGAGCAGAACGTCGACTGGGTGACGGACTGCATCGCGCATCTGCGGGACCACAAGCTCCGCCGGATCGCGGCGACGGAATCGGCCGAGCGCGAGTGGCAGCAGCATTGCGAGGAAGTCGTCTCGGGCACGTTGTTTCCGACCGCGAACTCGTGGTTCATGGGTGCGAATATTCCCGGCAAAAAGCGCATGTTCCTCGCTTACGGGGGCGGACTGCCGCGCTACCGCGAGAAGTGCGATGACGTCGCGGCACGCGGTTACGCGGGCTTCGCGCTCGAATAGCGCGGAAATGCCGCACTTTCACGACGAACGCGAAACGCACGAAGCCATCAATGGATGCGGTACATGAGTGACACGGGATTTATCGGCACGGGCACGATCGGCGCGCCAATCGCGGCGCACCTGATCACGGATCCGGGCGCACTCCGAATCTTCGATACGAACGAAGATGCGATGCAGGCGCTCGTCGTTCAAGGCGCGAAACGCGCGAGTTCCGTGCGCGAACTCGCCGCGGAGTGTTCGACGGTCTTTCTGTCGCTCCCGGGCCCCGTACAAATCGAGGACGTCGTACTCGGCAACGAAGGATTACTCGCGCATAAACGCGCGCTCACGACGATCGTCGATTTGTCGACGAATTCGATCGCGCTGAATCGTGAGCTCAGCGCACGTGCGCAAGCCGTGGGGGTTCACTATCTCGACGCGCCGGTCTCCGGCGGCAAGGCCGGCGCGCGCGACGGGTCGCTCGCGATTATGGTCGGTGGCGACGAAATGGCATTCACGCGCGTACGCCCCCTGCTGGAACGCTTCGGCAGCAACATCTTCTACCTCGGTCCCGCCGGGTCGGGAACGATGGCGAAGCTGATCAACAACCAGTTGTTTCTTGCCGCGAGCGTGCTCGTGCAGGAAGGCTTCGTCATGGGGGCGAAAGCGGGCATGGATCCGAACACACTCAGCGAAGTGCTCAAGGCGAGTTCCGCCGCCGCACTGATGCGCATCGCACCGATAGCGCTGTCGAGAAAATTCGACCTCGGTGTGTTCGCGCTGTCGATTGCGGCGAAAGATATCGCTATTGCAACGGAGTCCGCCGACGCGCTCGGTGCCGAGGTGCCACTGGCAAAGGCAGCGTCAACGATCTACGAGCGCGCGATCGCCGACGGCTACGGACAGGAGGATTTCTACGCCACGCTGAAGGTGTTCGAAACGAGCGCGGACGTCGTGACCCCGCCGCTCGAGAAAGCGGCGAAAGCCGGCCGCTAGACCTTGGTGTCGCGGGAGGCGTCGGGCCGGGCGAACTGCTGCCGACTCGACGCGCGCGCACGTATCGCGCGTGGTTCAGGGAACGTGTTTGTCATAGACCTCGTCGAGCTTGCGCACCGGCCGACCCGATCGGCCAGCCGCACGGGAGCCGGATCTCGCGCCCGGGATTGCACGACGAACGATCGCGTGTCGTGCGAAGACGGCAGCAGCGCGATCCCCGAGCAGGAAACGACGCATATCGGAGTTCCCGCCGAACACATCGCGTGGACGATGCTGCGGGACTCCCGCAACGACCGCGTCGGCGCGCTCTCAGAACGTGTTCGCACCGCTGGCCGCGGGCCAGGATAAACCGGGCGGCCGGCGCACCGGGCCCCGGCTTTTCGCCGTTGCGCCGCCCCGGTGTGACGAACGAACCGGGGTAAACTGCGGGGACGGAATTTCTATCGGTATCCCACAGGAAGAATGCTATGAATCAATCGAAACTTCACACGCTCGGCCTGGACCCGGAACGTCTCGCACGACTCGGTGCGCGCATCGACGCGGACATCGAAGCCGGTAAATACGACGGTGCCGCGGTCCATGTGCGCCGCCGCGGCAAGACTGTGTATGACGGGGTGCATGGCTATGCCGATCGCGACCAGGGCCGGGCGTTGACCCCAAAAGACGTGTTCGTGTCGTTTTCTCTCGGCAAGCAATACTCAAATGTGATCGTGCTGAACCGGATCGAACGCGGAGAATTACACCTGAGCATGCAGGTTGGTGATCTGATCCCGGAATTTCGCGACCGCGGCATGCGCGAGATGACCCTGTTCCAGTTGCTCACGCACACGAGCGGCATCATGTCGGCGATCCCGGCCGTACCCGTCGAGACGCTGATCAATACGCGGGCACTGACGGAATACATCGGCAGCCAGCGCCCGGAAGCCGTGCCCGGTGAGCGGGTTAATTATTCGATTATCGCGGCGCATTCCGTCATGGCCGAGATGGTCAAGCGCGCGGAAGGGGGCAGTCGCAGTTACGCCGAGATCCTGGCCGCGGATCTGTTCGAGCCGCTCGGCATGAAAGAAACGAGTCTCGGCCCGCGCGATGATCTGAAATCGCGGGTGTGCCCGGTCGTCGCGCGTTATGAACAACCGGGAATGTTTGCGCCGCACGAGGTGGAAGGCGTCGGTTCCGTCGTCCTCGTCGATGGCTGCGAGATCCCGGCCGGCGGCTACCTGACGACGATACACGACGTCGATCGCTTTACCCATATGCTCGCGAACGGCGGTGAACTCGACGGAGTCCGGATCCTGTCGCCGAAAACCCTCGCGTACTGCGCGCAGAACTTCACCGGGGACAAACGCAACGTGCTGTTCGACTACGCCGAAGACACGCGCGGGTGGAAGCCGTGGCGCGCGAACATCGGGATCGGATTTTTCGTCCGCGGTGAAGGGATCCAGCCGGGTCCGATGAGCAATCTGTCGAGTCCGAACACGTTTTGCGGCTGGGGCGCCGGTTCGACGTGCTTCTGGGTCGATCCCGGGCTGGAGTTGAGTTTCTCTTTTCTCTCGACCGGACTGATGGAAGAGACCTACCACATGGAGCGACTGCAGCGCCTCGCCGATATCGTCGTCAGTGCCATCATCGACTGACTGCCGATCGCCGGCATCGTGCATACGGTGGATGCGAAAGAACCCGGGCGCAGTGGTATCCGTCGCGAACGCAAACCCCGCGTTCATCCCGGGCGGCAATGCGGCGTCGGGTTGCGCGATGGTCCTGCGCCGGGGCGGATCCGCGGCACCGGATCATCGCGCCTGATCGGGGCACAAAGCGAAACGTGCCCCCGGCGATCGGTTTATCGCCGCTACGCGAGTCCGAGCTTCGGCCGGACCCATTGCGCGAGCTTCCAGATCGCCTCATCCGCTTCCGGCGCGCGCCCGGCCATGAACTGGAACACGTGCTGCATTTCGGGAAATACCTCGCACGTGCAATCCACCCCCGCAGCCTGCGCACGTTCCGCGACGCGCAGCGAATCATCGAGGATGGCCTCGAAACCGCCCACCTGGATGTAGGTCGGCGGGTAACCGGTGAAGTCCGCGTGCAGCGGGTTCACGAGCGGATCGGTCGCGGGGATATCACCGATGTAGAGTTGCGCCATGTTGTGTGACATCTCGGGTGAGATGAGCCGATCGACTTCGGCATTCGTCTTGAACGACGGCGCGCTCGATTCCATGTCGTACCACGGCGACAACGGCATGACGGCGGCGGGCAAGGGCACGCCCTTGTCGCGGGCCGCGAGCACGACGGCCGTGCACAGGTTGCCGCCGGCGGAATCACCGACCGTGGCGATATGCGCCGCTTCGACGCCCTGGCCGAGCAACCACTCGTAGACTTTCAGGCATTCGTTCACCTGCGACGGTGCCTGGCTTTCGGGCGCGCGCGCGTAGTCGACGATCAGCGCGCGGCAACCGATCGTTTTCGCGATGTGCGCGAACATTTTCCGGTGGGAAAAACGTGAACCTGTGACGCAACCGCCACCATGCAGCGCGAGCAGGACACGACTCTCGTCGCAACCGTGCGGCACGGCCCACAGGCACGGCGTATTGCCGACGTCGATATCGAGATAGTCCACGCCGCCCGGATCCGTGGCGAGATCGCCGCAGCGCTCGAGCATGTCGCGTAGTTCGTCGATCCCCATGTGCGGATTTGCCGCGAGCGCGCCGACGAAACTGTCAAACAAGGCGTCTATCGCGCCTGCCTTGAGACTGGCCATGTTACTTCTCCTCTATCGGTTGACCGACTTGCCACTGTGAACACAAACGGGATCGCGTTTATCGTCCGTCGCCGGCGGACCGCGCGTGCGCGACGCGGCGGCGGGCACGTTGAACCGGAACACGCGGTTATCACTATGGGTACATCGCGCGGCTTTCCGGCAAGCTGAATACGTGCTCCAGATTATGCAACACTGACCTTGGTGGGCCGGGCACCGTTCCCCTCAAATCTGGGGGAAGAGATGGGGTTTCGACAGCGGGTCCGGTCCCGCAGCCACAGTGTCTCCCGTTTACGCACGCCTGTTTAGACCGCGTGCTTAACCGCACAAGCCCGCCACCCGGTACCCGCTCACTCGAAACTGTCGAGCGCATCGAGGTCATCAATCGCGACGGTCGTACGGCGGATGAACTCCAGCGACGTGTCGCGCGGCTGCATCGCCGGCGCATCCGGCGGCTGACCGAGCGTACCGGACCACCACGCGAGCGCGGCGAACAACTGCTGACGATAGCGTCGGAACGTGACGTCGAAATCGAGCTTCGGACCGCCCCGCGCGGCGAATTCCTCGATGTAATAACGCAGCAGATCGCGCTCCCATTCGCGCCGTTTCTCCGGCACCACGGCCGTCGAAATGCAATAGGCGAGATCGCGACTGCCGTTACCCTGGGCGGAGTTCTGCCAGTCGTTGATACCCATTTCACCGTCGGCTCGAATGAACCAGTTTTTCAGATGCACATCGTTGTGCGTCATGCCTCGCGGCATCGTCTCGTGCAGGTCCACGCATTTCAGCGTTGCCGGCCACACTTCGGCTTCGCGCGCGAACAGACGTGGCGGGATGACTTCTTCAGCCTGCGTGAAACCGCGGATGCAGGAGTCCTCGAAACCGGCATCGAACGCGGTAATACGAAAAAATGTTTCCCACTTCGAGAACATGTTCAGTTCCGTCTCGAGCAGCGGGCTTTCATGGAACGTGCTGTGCAAGGTCGCCAGCAAGCTCATTTGGCTCCGACAGTGCTCGAAACTCAAATCCGTCTCCATCGTGCAGAACGCAACCTCGTCACTCAGGTCTTTCAGCACGACGATCGAATTCAGGGTGGCGGGATCGTAGCGCGCGAACAGTTTCGGCGGCGAGATCACATCGATTTTGTGCTGCAGCACGTTGTAGAAATTAACCTCGGCCTGCACCCCCTCGTTCATGCCCAGCATGTAACGTGATTCGAGGCTTTGCGTGCCCTTGCAAAACAGCTTGTCGGGCAATCCGGCTTGTCTGCCCGCTTCGTTCCACCGCACCGCGATCTTGCGTCGATTCGACGTGCCGTCGTCATGCGGCCCGAGCACATGTGATTCAACTTTGGCCCCGGGAACGCCATTGGCGAGTACGTCGGTCAACCATTGCGGCGTAATCGATTCGTAAGTGGGTGGCATATCGGCTTTCGTCATCGGCGTGACCGGGGTCGCCTGCTCGGCCTGGAACCGCTGCTTTATTTGCTCGAACGTTAGCGTCATTTTCGCTTTCCTGTCGTTTGCTCCGGGCGCGCGGGCCGGTCAATAGCGTACGCGCGGAACGCAAACCGTGCGCGAATTCATGCACCACCGACCTCGATGGACGAGTCAGCTTTCGCTGCAAGCCGACGGCAGGGAACAGGAACGGGGTGTAAAGCGTGATCCCGGTTCCGCCGCGCCGATTAATCGCACGCATTTAGTACGCTACCGTACCAATGCATCCGGCACAAGCCGCTCCGGTAACCGGAGACCCGCGGCGCGAGCTCCGGCGGAACGCCTGGCAAGCCTCACGGATCATTGCTCCACGGTGAAAACAACCATCGGCGGGTGACGATAACCCTGTTCCATCACCAATACCGATTCCCGGGCACAGGCAGCGGACCGCGATGTACGGGCTCAATGCGAGCGCAAGCGTCGTTGCGGCGGGCGAGTTTCAGTAGCGCTCGATGAATGGCGCGCTCGCGTCCATCACCGCGAGCGCATCCGCGGGTGTTTCCGGTGCGAGAAACGACACGACGCGATCGACCCCGGCGGCGGCATAAGCGTCGAGCAGTGCGCAATCGAGCGGGCTCGTCGCGAAAACAGTCAGGGAGACGGACTCACGCGCGCGTCCGGTTTCGGCGCACAGGGCTTCGAGTTCCGGTACCGCGCGGTCGAGTGCGCCGTCGCGCGGATCTACGAGTAACCACCCGTCGCAGTAAGCGACGACCCGTTTCAGCCCGGCCTTGCTGACCGCGCCGAGAAACACGGGCGGGTGCGGTCGCTGCACCGGTTTCGGGTAACACCAGATCGGATCGAAATTAACGAATTCCCCATGGAAGCTCGCCTGCTCCTCGGTCCAGATCACTTTCATCGCGGCGAGGCGCTCACGCAGGATTTTCCAGCGGTCCGCGAACGCGGTGCCATGATTTGCCATTTCCTCGCGGTTCCAGCCGCCGCCGATACCGAACAGCACGCGACCGCCGGACAAGGTATCGATCGTGGCGACGGATTTTGCCGCGATGATCGGATCATGCTGTGCAAGCAGGCAGATCCCGGCACCGATTTTGATCGTCTGCGTCGCCGCGGCGGCGGCCGTCATGGACACGAAGATATCCATGAAATGCTTGTATTGCTCCGGCAACTCGCCACCAAGGGAGAACGGGGTCTCGCGGCTCACGGGGATGTGGGTGTGTTCGGGAAACCAGATCGACTCGAACCCGCGCGCTTCGGCTTCACGCGCCGCATCGTCCGGCCGGATGCCGTATTCCGTGTTGTATGAAACGAGCCCGAAATCCATGCCTGCCTCCGATCGCGGGTCGCCTGCCGTTCGGATATTGACCGCGAATTCAGTTATTTGTTGTGCGCGACGTGAGTATGGCGGCGTTCGTTCACACTCGCCAGAGCGCCTGCGCCACGCGACGATAACGCACGCTACGGCGCCGCGCTCATCCGCATCACGCCGACCGTACGGAATGCGCGAAAGCGGCTCCGACGCTCATCGCCGGAACCTTGCGGCGGCCACGTCGCCCGATGGATTTGCCCTTGCGAGCAAGAAACCGGTTACCGTACCCCGCCACCCGCAACGTCTTGTGCGTGATCCCGCCGCTTCGCGGACATCCCGGTTTCCCGTTACGAACCCGGGCCCGCTGTAGCGGGCAGCACGCTGCCCCCGATCGTTGCCACGGCGCGGGAATTTGCCGGCGAACCACGTGGCGCTCTGCAATCGTCACGCGCGCTGGAATATGGTACGTTATTTTATCGTACGCTACCTTACTAGAAGCGCTCTCAACAATAAGTAGCGTCGCGTTGAGTCCTGAAATCGGTGGTGACAAGGCGCCGTGCGCAGGGAATGGTGGTT
>CAXBJY010000137.1:0-9195 GCA_963976285.1 uncultured Gammaproteobacteria bacterium | reverse complement strand
GGTGCCCGCGCGCGCGAAATCGTCGCGTTCGCGCCATCAGCGCTGTGCACAAGCCAACGATGTCGCCGTCAGCGCTGATCGACCCGATTTAATTCGCTGAGAACGGTCAGAATTTGCTTTCCCGGCCGCTACAAAGGCGGTAGTTGCATGTTTACCGCGGGATCGAGCCCAGGGCGAACCTGGTCCCGAATCGGCGTCGGAAAACGGTTGCTGTCCACCGCGGTGGGTAATTCGGGCAGTTTGTTGCGCTGACGAGTGCGATTGGCCGCGCGTACGGCGAATCCCCCCGGGGCAGAAAACCCGGCGCAGCGGCCTGTCCTGAAAAATCATTAAGGCATTAGTACGAAACGATGAACAGCCGAGACTGCGATTTGACTGTCTTGACGTTCCAGCTGGACGGCCACAAGTTCGCGCTGCCGTTGACGTCCGTCGATCGGCTCGTTCAGGCCGTCGAAATCACCGAGCTCGAACAGGCGCCGGGGGTCATTCTCGGGGTCATCAATGTTCACGGATCCCTCGTCGCGGTGGCCGATCCCGGGTTCCGGTTCGGCAGGCCCCGGTGCCGGGCCGTCGCTCGTGACGATCTGCTCATTCTGGCCCGTACGGCGAAACATCCGGTTGCCTTGCTCGTCGATTACGTCGAGGGGGTGCAAACCGTCTCGCGTGAGCAGATCGCGGCGGCGCCGTGCTGGTACGAATCATCCGGATCCACGCACAAGCTGCTCATGGAGCCGGACGGTTTGATCATTATTTTTGACCTCGCTGAATTACTCACGGCCGAAGACGAACGCGCGCTCGAAAAATCCATCGTGCGCATTACGGGCATGAACCATGCGTCCTGATCCGGGTGAATCGTCCCAGCGGATTGTCGAGGAGGTAGAGCGACGCCTCGGTCTGCAGTTTCCCTCACGGCGAACGCACGCGATTCACAGCGCGCTACGCCAGGTGCTCGCCGGGGCAGAGAGTGATTTCAGTGACGCGGTGATCCGGGCATTGGTCGAGGGTGAATATGACCACGCGGCGTTGAGAATGTTACTCGCAACGGTGACCGTCAACGAAACTTACTTGTTTCGTGATCCAGGATTCTTCGACGCGCTGCGCTCGGTCATACTCCCGCCGCTGATCGCCGGGCGACGCCGCGCGAATCGGCGACTGTCACTGTGGAGCGCCGCGTGCGCGACGGGCGAGGAAGCGTATTCGCTCGCGGCTGTGCTGCATCGCTTGCTGCCCGATATCGATAGCTGGCGGGTTGATGTCGTCGCCTCGGATGTGAATCCGGATTCGCTGGACCAGGCCCGGATCGGCAATTACGGTGCCTGGTCGGTGCGTGAAGGGGTGCCGCCCGTTTACGGGCATTACTTCCCGCAGGTCCGGGAGCGTACGGTCGTTGCCGCCGCGCTGCGCGAACGGATCAACTTCGTTCAACACAATCTGCTCGACCGGCGACTCCCGCGACGAATTGCCGCGGCAGCGCCCTTCGACATCATCGTCTGCCGCAACGTGTTGATGTACATGCGTGACGACGCCGTGACCGCGATCGTCGAGCAGCTCTATGCTCAACTCGCGGACGGCGGTTGGTTGATCGTCGCGCCGAGCGAGGTTACGGATGCGGCCTTTGCGTCGTTCGAGTACCACCTCGTGGGTCATGTTCACCTGTTGCGTAAACCGGATCCGGCGGCACGTGGCGGACGCCGGTTCCGTGAAGCGCCCGAACAGCCCGGTATCACCGCGCGCGGACCGGCGCGCGGCATCGATTACGCGCCGGACCTCAACGCGGATCTGGCAACGGCCGATTTCCGGGCCGTCGATACCGCGGCCGACGAGGTTCCGGTGACCACCGACCAGGCGCACCGGGCAGTCGCGGCCACCGGACCCGAGGCACCGCGTGTGCGGCGGGATCGGGATGAACTCCTGACGCTCGCCCTGCGCAGCGCGGATGCCGGCGAACTCGACAGCGCGCTCGTGAACTGTAACGCCGCGATTGCGCTCGATCCGCTCGCCACGGATGCCCGTCTGCTCAAGGTCATGGTGCTCGAGGAGGCCCACGATTACGCCGCGGCAGTGCGCGAATCGGAAAGCATCATTTATCTCGATCGCGGAGAAATCAGCGCTCATCTCGCCATCGCCCGAAACGCAGGCCGGTGCGGAATGGGCAAACTCGCGACCCGACACCGCAATGCCGCGTCACGATTGCAGCGCACGATGGCGCCCGGCGAAGCGCGATCCGGCGGCGGCGGTGGCAGCAGCGCTATGCCGTTGCGCGGCGAAGTTCAACGTACGTGATGGACGTGCAAGCGGATTACGGGTACCGGTAAATGAACGGCGCGGACGACGAACGGCAGATTGACTGGCACGCGATTCGCGAACGCATCAATACGCTCGGAGAGCGGTTGGGACGCGGCTATAACCGGGATGATTCCGCGGCGACGGCGGAACTGCGCAGCCGGGCGTCGCAGCTGGCAGTGCGGGACAAGGTGGAAACCGAACCGGGAACGCGGCTCGAGGTCGTCGAATTCTCCAGCGGGAACGAACGGTATGCGTTTGAACTGCGGTACGTGTCGGAGATTCGGATGCTCGGTTCGCTGACCGCCATTCCCGGCATCCCGGAATATATCCGCGGCCTCGTCGGATTGCGCGGACGGGCCGTTCCGGTTGTGGATCTGGGACAGTTTTTCGGGCTCGAAAGGCGTGACCTTTCGCGCTTGAACCACGTTGTCGTCGTCGCTGACGGTGACATGGAAACGGGTGTTCTCGCCGACAGGGTCATGGGCGTGAACACGGTCGCGATGGCGTCATTGAACGCATCGCTGCAAGGACACGACGATCGGAGGCGGGAATTTCTCATTGGCGTTTCCGCTACTCACCAGGTGGTACTCGATGCGGCGCGGCTCATTTCATCGGAACGCCTGCGTGTTTAACGCAGTGCCGCAGTGTAAACGTCGCTGCCCGCGGTCATCATTACCGGCCGCGCCGGGTCCGGGGTGTTACGTGCGCGAGAGACAGGATTGGCCGGAGCGACGGCGCGTGGCGGGCGAACGCCGAACTGAAGCGAAGATGGGGAAGAAAAAATGTCGTGGTATCTGAATCTGTCCATTCGCAGCAAGCTCGTCATGACTGTCGGGGCAGTGTTGATCATGCAACTGCTCACGGTACTCGTGGCCTATCGGGTGGTTACCGAGAATTCGGCGCACGTCGTCGAGTTTTACGACGAGACGTTCGAGCGCGCGATCAAGATCAAGGACATGCGCAGTAACCAGCACGCGATCCGTTCGGGAGTTCTCGAAATTCTGATGCTCGGAAACGCCGACATAGACCCGCAGGTGCTCGCCGATATCGCAAGACGCGATGCGGAGACGCAGTCGGACCTGGCAGCCCTGATCGCGTCCAGTGGCGCCGATACCGAATTCCTCTCGCGTTTGCGGGCGTTCGAACAGATGCAGAACAAATACACCGCGACGCGTAATCGGCAGCTCGAACTCGTCAGGGCCGGTCGCACGAACGAGGCGCGTACGATCGCCATCAAAGAACAGAAAGACCGCCTGTCCGCGATGAACAGTATTCACGAACTGCTCGCGCTGACGGATGCGCGGGCGCGACGGACGGTCGATGAGTCGCGCGCTTCGTCCGTTACCTCGGCAACGCTGTTCGTGATCCTCAGTATTTCGGCGCTGGTGCTCGGCGTCTTCGCCGTGTTGCTTCTGAGCCGGATCATTTCCGATGGTCTCAGAAAAGTTGTCGAAGGCGCTGAGTTAGTGTCCTCCGGGGATCTGAGGATCGTGAACGCCGGGGTCGGCGGTGAACGCGGCGACGAGGTTGGACGGTTGCGCACCGCGTTCCATGGCATGGTCGGCAGCCTGGCAACGCTCGTCAGCGAAAGCCGCGAGACCGCGAGTTCGCTGACGGCGGCGACGTCGCAAATCATGAGCTCGATTCGTGAGCTTGCGAGCTCCGCCGCGCAGACCTCCTCGTCGCTGAGCGAAGCCGCGGTCACGGTTTCCGAGGTTCGCCAGGGGTCGGAGATGGTGGGAACGAAGGCGCGTTCCGTTGCCGACTCCGCTTCGCACACGCGCGACGTCGCCGGGAACGGGCTCGACGCGACCCAGGACGTCGTGGCGGAAATGGATCGCATCGGCATGCAGATGGGATCGATCGCGGAAAGCGTGGCGAAACTGAGCGAACAGAGCCAGGCCATCGGCGAAATCATCACGACTGCCGGAGACATTGCCGAACAATCGAACCTGTTGGCCGTGAACGCAGCAATCGAAGCGGCGAAAGCGGGCGAACACGGGCGCGGCTTTGCCGTCGTCGCCCAGGAGGTGCGGGCGCTCGCCGAGCAATCACGTGAAGCAACCGCACGCGTGCGCACGATATTGACGGACATTCAGAAATCGATGAGCGCGGCCGTCATGCTGACGGAGCAGGGCACGCGAGCGGTCGCGTCCGGTCGCACCCGCTCGGTGGAGGCGGGGAAATCGATCGAGGAGCTGAAACACTCCGTCGAGGTGTCGTTCGATGCCGCGACGCAGATCGCGGCGGCGACGCAACAGCAGATTGCCGGCATGGACCAGATAGAGCAAGTGATGCAAAGCATCAAGGACGCGAGTGAGCAAAACGCATCGGCGGCCAGCCACGTCGAGGCGGCGGCGGGTGATGTGGATGGTCTCGGCCAACGCGTGCTGGCGACGCTGGGCCGGTTCCAGCTTTAGCTTGTTGCCGCAGCGGTGGATCGCGATGTCACACGGTAATTCGAATGCAGCGAGTACGAAACCGGCGGCCGGTAATTGCCTTCGCCGGGTAGCAAGCGGGGTCGTGGTATGACAGTCGACGACGAGTTCGAGCAACGCCTGCACGCGCTGTTTCTCGTCGAAGCGCGCGAGCACATCGAGATGATGGCGTCGATGGCGGTTTCGTCGAACCCCGCCGGAGATGATGGGGCCGATGTGATCGAGTCGATGCACCGGGAAGCGCATTCACTGAAGGGGGCGGCGCGCAGCGTCGGTGCCCGCGCCATCGAGCGTGTCAGCGCAACCCTCGAGACGCTGTTGTCCGGGGTCAAACGTGGCGACACGACGCTGTCATCCGTGCGCTCCGTGATCATCGATACGCTCGACACGATGGCCGCGCATCTCGACGACCCGGTGCTCGACGAGGACGACGTGCTGGCGACGGTGATCGCGAGACTGGAAACGACGCGGCACGGCAGCGCCGCTCGAGCCATGGACCCGGATACGGACCCGCCGCGAGCGCCGCGAACCGGTTCCGGCGACGTCGACGGGACGCAAACAAATGCTGAACGATTCGCGCCGGTGAACGCGCCCGCGGCGGATTCGCCGGTGTCCGTGAACGGGCAGCCGCCGGCGACGATGGCGCCAACAGTGGCAGACGAGGCCGGCGCGGCGGTGGACGGCACGAATGAGCAGAGCCAGGTGACACGCCTTGAAACCGTGCGCGTCGCAACCGGCGATCTCGACCAGGTGCTCGCGGCGTCGGAAGCGCTGCTCGGTTATCGCCTCAGAATGGAACATCAGATTCGGTCGCTCGATGGCACCTACGTCGAACTCGAAGCGTCGAGCAATGATGTCGCCAGAATCGGCGAGTACTGTCGCAAGCTGCGCGCGCACATCATGGCCGGCGATCCCGCCGGCGGCCGGACGAGCGATACCCTGCTCGGGCTCGTGTCAGAACTGGAAACCGAGGGCAAGAAGCTCCGCGAGAGAGAACTCCGCCGAACAAAGACGGTGCGGCGACTGCTGCGCGACGCGCGGGATTTCAGCCGCATTTACGCAACGACGGTGTCGCAACTCGTCGATGACGCCCAGCGGCTGGCGCAGGTTCCCTGCGGCGCCGTGTTCGAACGCTACAAACGCACGGTGAGAGCCTTGTCGCGCGATCTCGGAAAGCGGGCCGAACTCCGGGTCGAGGGCGGCACGCTCGAATTCGACCGCCGCGTCCTCGATGAACTCGGTGATGCGTTGACCCACCTGGTCCGCAACGCGATCGATCACGGTATCGAATCGCCCACGGAACGGACGCACGGCGGGAAGCCGCCGGAGGGCGTGGTTGTCATGGCCGCACGACCGCTCGCGGGCGGGGTCGTGGAGGTCGTGGTCGAGGACGACGGCCGTGGTATCGATCCGCGGTTCCTCGCCGGGTCGGATCCGTCCGCGGTCGTGTTCGAGTCCGGGGTGACGAGTCGCTCGAGCGTCAGTGATATTTCCGGGCACGGTCTCGGGCTCGCGATCGTCAAGGAAAAGGCGGCGCGGCTCGGTGGCTCGGTGCGGGTCGAGAGCCCCGCCGATGGCGGTACCCGGTTCGTGATTCAACTGCCTTCCGCGCACATGAGCTATCGCTGCATGCTGTTGCGATGCGGGGACAACCTGTTCGCGATCCCGCTCGATAACGTCGAGCGGGTCGTGCGCGTACGACGGGATCAAGTCATCACGGTGGAGGGGCGCGAATCGATCGATATCGGTTCGAAGATCCTGTCTTACACGTCGCTGGCGGCCTTGCTGCGAATCCCGCCCCGCGTGGAGGAAACGGAAAATCCTTACGTGATGGCGCTGATCGTAAGCAGCAACGGGGAGAGTATCGGCTGTAGCGTCGATGAGGTGATCGGGGTCGATGATTATGTGATCAGGGATCTCGGCTCACAACTCCGTTCCGTACCGAAAATTGCCGCGATCACGTTTCTCGGTTCCGGGGAAATCGTGCCGGTCCTCAATGCGTCGGATCTCGTCGACGGTATCGAGGATGGCCAACTCACGGCGGCGTCGATGACCGTGAAGTCGAACGCGGATGCGGCGCCGAATGCGCGCCGCCGAATCCTCGTCGTCGAAGACTCGATTACGTCGCGAACGCTGCTCCGGGGCGTGCTCGAAGACGCGGGGTACCGGGTGGTGACCGCGGTTGACGGACTGGATGGTCTGGCGCGCCTGCGCGAGCGATCGTTCGACCTGGTCGTATCCGATGTCGAAATGCCGAATCTCGGCGGTTTCGAACTCACCGAGACGATTCGCGCCGATGACCAACTGCGTCATACGCCGGTGATCCTCGTGACGACGCTGGATTCCCCGAAAGAGCGCGAACACGGTCTGCTGGTCGGGGCGAACGCCTATCTGTTGAAGAGCGGGTTCGACCAGCAGGAACTCATCAACACAATTGCCGAGTTGTTGTCGTGAGCGCCTCCGGGATCACGAAACGAATGATCCTCGCGGAGGATTCTGCGGTCACCGCGGAGGCCATCGGTGCGATCCTGCGCAGCGATACGAGCATCGATCTCGTCCGGGTCGTGAACAATGGCGCGGCCGCAGTTGCCGCGGCACGGGAGTTGCGGCCGGATATCGTGCTCATGGATGTCCATATGCCGGGGGTCGACGGCTTCGAGGCCGCCCGCCGAATCATGGAGTCGTGTCCTTCACGGGTCATTATGATGAGTGCGACACTCGATCCGTCGGCGCCGGTGTCCGGCGTACGTGCAATCGAGGCGGGTGCGATGATGATGATTGCAAAGCCCGGGCACCGCGGTGACCCGGACTATGCGCAATCGGTGAAAGCCTTGCTGCGCAATATCCACCTGCTGGCCGAAGTCCCGGTCGTCAGACGCATGACCCGCGCGGGCACGGTGAGACCGCAGCGCGGGCACCGCGTTGTGATCGACGTGGTCGCCGTCGGCGCGTCGACCGGCGGTCCGTCCGCATTGAAAACGGTGTTGTCGGCGCTCGGTGACGATTTCCCGGTACCGATCGTGATCGTTCAGCACATGACGCACGGTTATGTCTCCGGCTTGTCCTCGTGGCTGAACGAGAAGACGGGTCTCGCGGTCTGTGTCGCCAAACACGGCCAGGCGCTGCGTCCCGGAAACGCGTATCTGGCACCGGACGGCATGCACATCGAGTTGGCGCGTGGACCCGTCGTCATGTTGCACGACGGCGACAACGAGTTCGGCATGAAGCCGGCGATCTCGCGTCTGTTTCGCAGCGTCGCGGATGCTTTCGGTGCGCGGTCCATCGGCGTCATCCTGACCGGGATGGGATCGGATGGTGCGCAGGAACTGCGGCGTATGCGCGACTCCGGTGCCGTGACGATCGCCGAGGACCCGACGTCGGCTGCGGTCCGCGGAATGCCGGAAGCCGCCGTGCGTCTCGGTGCCGCCGAGCGGGTGCTTGCGCTCGAAGACATTGGCCCGGCGCTGCTCGCGGCATGCGCCAAGAACTCCCTGTCGGTCTGAATCTATGTCATCAATAAACACAACAGCAGCGGAACTACTCATCGTCGAAGACAGCCCCACCCAGGCGGCCAGACTCGAACACGATCTGATCACGGCCGGTTTCGCCGTTTCATCGGCCTCGGACGGCGCCAGTGCACTGCGTGCCGCACTCGAATCGCCTCCGGATCTGATTATCACGGACATTTTCATGCCGGAGATGGACGGCTTCGAGTTATGCCGGAAAATAAAGGAAAGTCCGCCGCTCGCTCACATACCCGTGGTGCTGCTCACGGCGTTGTCGGATCCGATTGACGTGATCAGGGGGCTCGAGTGCGGTGCCGACAACTTCGTGGTCAAACCATACATCAAGAACACCCTCGTGCGTCGAATAGAATCGCTGCTGGCGGCGCCAAAGCAGGCATCGGCGATCGCAAACGACGACGACATCGAGATCGAATTTGCCGGCACGAAATTTCAGGTGGGTGCGGAGCGCAAGCAGATTTTGAACCTGATGCTGTCGAGCTACGAGACCGCCATCGAGCAGCGCCGCGAGGTCGAAGTGGCGCAACAGAATTTGCAGGAGATCAATGCGGAACTCGCGCGTCGGGTCCAGGATCGTACCGCCGCGCTGAAGGAGGCCGAAGAATCCCGCCGCGATGCGCAAATGGCCAATACGGCGAAATCCGAGTTCCTGGCCAGTATGAGTCACGAACTGCGTACGCCGCTCAATGCGATCATCGGTTACAGCGAACTGCTGCAGGAGGACTGCGAGGCAAATGGCAGCGTCGAGTATCTCGATGATCTGGGAAAAGTGCACGATGCGGGACGTCACCTGCTCGCGTTGATCAACGACCTGCTGGATATGTCGAAAGTGGAAGCCGGTAAGCTCGAACTCGAATCGGGCATCGTCGACGTCGCGTCGTTAATCCGGGATGTGGCGGGCGTCACGCAACCGCTGATAAAGAAAAACAACAACCGTTTACACCTGA
>CAXBJY010000136.1:0-9313 GCA_963976285.1 uncultured Gammaproteobacteria bacterium | reverse complement strand
CTGATCGACCGAGACTGTTCACGGGAATGCCCTATGGTGCAGCGCACGCCGCACAACGTTTCTAAGCAACGGGACGACTACGCCGCGAAATACGGCGAACTGGCGCTGTTCCGGGATGTCGATACGGATGCTTTCGGGCACCTGTTCGCGATTTGCGAGGAGGTCGAGGTCGAGGCCGGTGACATCGTGCTCGAGCAGGGTGCACCGAACGACTCGATATTCGTCGTGCTTTCCGGTGGTCTCACCGTCCGGCTGGGTACGTCGAGCCCGGAGCCACTGCTGCACCTCGGCGAAGGGGCCTGCGCCGGTGAATTGTCCATTCTGAGTCGCGTAAACGTGTCCGCGCACGTCATTGCCGCGCAGCGATCACGGTTGCTCGTGATCCGTGAAGACGAAGTCTGGTCGTTTATCGGTTCGTCGCACGAGTTTGCCCGTAACCTGCTGCGTATCCTGTCCGGCCGTGTGCGTGACGACAACACGCGTCTGCAACAGAGCATGCATGCGCAGGCGCATTACGCCCGCACCTCGCGTATGGATGCCCTGACGGGCCTGTTCAATCGGCGCTGGCTCGATGAAGTGCTGGATCGCCAGTGCCGCCGCTGTGCCGAGGACGCAACAACCATGAGCCTGATCCTCGTCGACATCGACCACTTCAAGCAGGTCAACGATCGGTTTGGCCACCTGTTCGGTGACGAAGCCCTGAAGGCGGTCGCGAACCATTTGTGCTCCGGCACCCGACCACTCGATATTGCCGCACGCTTCGGCGGCGAGGAATTCGCCGTGTTGCTCCACGGAGTCGATTTGCGCGGCGCGGTAGAGATCGCCGAACGCATCCGCAATGACATTGCCGAGGCCGATATCCTGGGGCCCGAGGCCGCGATGAAGCTGACGGTCTCGATGGGAGTGGCGCAATTACAGGAATTCGAACAACCCGTGGCATTACTGGAAACCGCCGACCGCGCCCTGTACGAAGCAAAGCATCTGGGACGCAACCGCGTCGTCACCGCGACGGAATTCGACGACACCGGTCTCGTCTGAGCCGCAACGCCAAGTTCCGTACCGGTACCCGCGACGGCATTTCACCTCGTCGGCAATCAGCCGGACGCGCCGCGCGCGATACCCGAGCAGCGTGTTTTTCGGCATAATCAAGCTGCTCTTTTCGGGTTCGCACGCACACTCGTGCAAACCCGGCGTCACGATAACAATTAACGCGCGCTGGAGACCGGATAGCTGGCCGGGAAGCGACGCGTTGGCATCACGAGTAGGCAATGGAAGATACCGAAAGCAAGAAAATCGCTGCGGCGTGGCTCAATTTTCAACAGAACTGGTGGGCATGGGACAAACTCGACGAGTTGTGCCGCAAGGATCCTGCGGGCGCGTGGCCCGTCCTGATGGAACTCGTGCAGCAGGCACAAAATGCCGAACTGCTCGAGGACATCGGCGTTGGGCCGCTCGAGGACTTTCTCAACTACTACGCGACGGACTACATCGAGGAGCTGGAAGGCGCGATTCAATCCAACAAGCCGTTGAAGAAGGCGCTGGCGTACGCCCAGTTGCGCGACCCGAAACATCCGCTGGCGGATCGGATCGAGATGCTCGGCTGCAGAATTTCCAGCGCCGGCAAGCAGACCGACGCATTTGATGACGCGGAGTGAACGCTGCGGGGCGGGAATCCGTCAGCTGACGAACGCATCGCGATAGCGGAATGCGGCACCGCGGATACGATGTATCGGAGCAAATTCACGCACACTATCGCTCGGGGGATTCGTTATGGCTGGTGATCTGATCGCACCCACACATGACGGCAAAGCAAGGCTCGTCTACATCCTTTACCTTGCCGGGGTCGTCGTGCCGCTGACGCCCGTGATCGGCGTTGTCATGGCATACCTCGACCGGGGCGAAGCACAGCCGTGGGTCGCCTCGCACCATACGTTTCAGATCAGGACGTTCTGGCTCAGTTGGCTGTTCGTCTTCATCGCGTTCGTCCTCAGTTTCGTCGCGATCGGAATGTTGTTGTTCCCGGTGATTCTCGTGTGGTACATCATCCGCTGCGTGAAGGGTCTCGATGCGGCATCGCAGGGCAAAGCAATCTCCGAACCCGGAAGCTGGTTGTTCGGATAGGTGGACCATCCCGGACCCGTCGCCGTGCATGACGCGGCTGCGTCACAGCGACTCCCCGTTTATTCAGTCATCGTCCCGGCTTACAACGAGGCCGATTTTCTGCCGCATACGCTGCAGTCCTTATCCGCGGCAATGAGGGTGCTTGCGCAACCGGGGGAAGTCATTGTCGTCGATAACAACAGCACGGACGATACCGCGGATATCGCGCGCGCGTTCGGCGCGCGTGTCGTGTCGGAGCCGATCAACCAGATATCCCGCGCCCGCAATGCCGGGGCGGCGGTGGCGCGCGGCGGGTTTTTCATCTTCGTCGACGCAGACACGGAGATCTCGGCGGCCGTGCTGGGACAGGCGTTGAGGCAGTTGCGCGAGGCGGGCGCGTGCGGCGGCGGTGCCACCGTTGCAATGAACCACCCGCACTGGTTTCCCGCACGGATACTTGCGCTGTGGAATCACTTCTCGAGGGTTACCCGGATCGCGGCCGGGTGTTTTATGTTTTGTCGCCGCGATGCCTTTACGGCATGCGGCGGGTTCAGCGAAAAAGTCTACGCGAGCGAGGAAATCTGGTTATCGATGGCCCTCGCACGATGGGGGCGGAGTCGACAACGGCGCTTCGTGATTTTGCGCGAGACCGTGACGACTTCGGCGCGCAAGGTGGACTGGCTGAGTGCCGGAGCGATTATCCGGCAGATCCTCATATTCGCGCTGTTTCCGCTGGCGGTACGCAGCAAGCGATTCTGCGGTGCGTGGTATGTCCGCCCCGGCGCGGACTCCGAGTAACGCGATTCCGCTATACTCGGATGACGGCCCGGCAGGCGGGCACGGGGAGCGTACACGCGTATGAGCGACTTTGTAGAAATCGTTGATGTCGGGCCTCGCGACGGCATTCAAAGCCAGCCGACACTGCTCGACACGGACACGAAACTCGCGTTCATCGAACGCCTGATCGATGCCGGCGTGCGGCGCATCGAGGCAGCGAGCTTCGTCAACCCGAAACGCGTGCCACAGATGGCGGACGTCGATGAACTCGTTCGGCGCTTGCCGCGCCGCGACAGTGTCAGGTTTATCGGGCTCGTATTGAACCGCCGCGGTTTCGAGCGCGCGGCACGCAGCGGTATCGACCAAATTAACTGCACGACGGTCGCCAGCGAAACGTTTTGCCAGCGCAACCAGGGTGCGAGTGTCGGTGAGATGTACGCTGTGATCGCAGACATCGTGCGCGAAGCGCAGGCAACTAAAATGTTCTGCGGGGTCACGATTGCCGCGAGTTTCGGCTGCCCGTTCGAGGGCGAGGTTGCGCCGGCACGCGTCCGCGACATGGTCCGCCAGTTCGCGGATCTCGGTGTCGACGAAATCGCCCTGGCGGATTCCATCGGTGTCGCGGTGCCGTCCGATGTCCGGCGTCTGCTGGAACTCGTGGGTCCCGTTGTTGGTGACATTCCGCTGCGCGTGCACTTTCACGATACGCGCAATACGGGCGTCGCGAATGTCTGCGCGGCGGTTGAGGCCGGTGTCAGGATCATCGATGCGAGTTGCGGTGGTGTCGGGGGCTGCCCGTTCGCGCCCGGGGCGACCGGTAACGTGGCGACCGAAGACGTGCTCTACGTGCTGCAGCGCATGGGTTTTACAACCGGGATCGATATCGCGAAGATCATCGCGACGACGAAATGGCTCGAGGGACCACTCGGGACTGCAATGCCGGCGATGGTCAGCCGCGCCGGGGTGTTTCCGCCCGCGGTCACGGCCTAGGTTCAATCGCTCTTCAAACCGCTGTACAGGCGCGCGAATGCGCGTTTCCACAGCTTCGCCGGCCGCGCCGGACTCCCGGCCCAAACGCCGGCCTCGTTGATGTTCTTCGTGGCCATGGATTGCCCGAGCAGCGTGACATTGTCGGCGATGTCGATATGGCCGACGAGCCCGACCTGCCCCGCGAGTACAACGTCGTTGCCCAGGCGGGTACTGCCGGAGATGCCGGATTGCGCGACCAGCAGGCAGCGTTCACCAACCTGTACGTTGTGCGCAACCATGACACCGTTATCGATCTTCGTGCCGCGCCCTATGCGGGTGGCGGTGAAGCGCCCGCGATCGATCGTCGTGTTCGCGCCGATTTCCACGTCCGATTCAATCACGACGCTGCCAAGCTGCGGGATTTTAACGTGCTCTCCTGCGTGCATGACGAAGCCGAAGCCGTCGCCCCCGATCACCGCGCCCGGTTGCACGACGACGCGATCGCCGAGCACGCAATCCTCGCGGATCGTGGCGTTCGGATGAATGAGGCAGTCTTCACCGATGCTCACCCGATCCATGATGACACTGCCTGCATGGACGCACGTGCGGGCACCGATATCGACGTGTGCGCCAATCACGCACAAAGGGCCGATCACGCAGTCCGGGCCGATTGATGCGTCCGGATGGATGCTCGCACTCGGGTCCGGGTTAACCGACGGACGCGCGACCGGCTGCGTGAACCAGCGTGCAATGAGCGCCATTGCGTATTCAGGCTGCGGGTGAAACAGGTTCGCCTTGCCAGCGACCGCGCGATCGGGGCGGGTTATGAACGCGGGTATCCTGGAAGCTGCCGCGCCGTCGCGATATTTGTCGGCGCTGACGAACGACAAATGCCGTTCGAGATCGTCCGAAAGACCGCACAAACCGACAATCTCGAGAGCGGGGTCCCCGCTTAATTCCAGCGAAAACTCGCGCGCAATCTGTTCCAGGCTGTAACTCATGTGGGTCTCCCGCGCCGACGGTTTTCTGCATTGTATTTTTATGGTCGCGTATCTGTGAGGTTTTTGGAACCGGTGCGACGGCTAACGGAATTCGCGAATGCGCAATCATGGTAGATTACGCTTCCCCGCGCCCGGGCTGCTTGGGAGAAAGTGAGTGTCGAAGAAAACATCCAGGTCAAAAAAACCAGCGCAAACCGAAGCAACCGCGCGCAACCTGCCGCGGGACTGGCTCGTCGGTACACTCGCCTTGCTTGGCGCGGCGCTGACCATCGTACTCATCGTCGTCGCGGCGCGGCAGGCGGAATTGCCGTTCTGCGGCGAAGGATCCGCCTGCGATATCGTGCAGGGCAGCCGCTGGTCCGTGTTTCTCGGCCTGCCGATCGCGGTGTGGGGCTTGTTCGTTTACGCGCTCCTTGCACTGGCAGCCCTGTTCGGCCGGAAGCGGCAGGCGCGCTGGCGAGCGATTGTGTTTTTCGCCACGGTCGGGTTCGCCGTCAGCATCTACCTGAACCTCATCGCCGTTCTCGTCATCGGGGCGACGTGTTCCTACTGCCTCGTTTCATTCGTCGTGATTACCGTGCTCTACGCACTGAGTTGGCGGGCTGGTGGGGTAGGCGGACTCAAGGGCTGGCGACTCGGGAGTACGGCTGCGGCGATTGTCATCGTGGGCCTGATGCACCTGCACTACAGCGGCGCGTTCGATCCCGCGGCCGGACCCGAGGACCCGTATCTGCGCGGTCTGGCGGAGCACCTCGAGGCGAGCGGGGCGAAATTCTACGGCGCTTCATGGTGTCCGCACTGCCAGCAACAGAAGCAGGTGTTCGGCGCTGCGGCGCAACGATTGCCGTACGTCGAATGTGCACCGAACGGCCAGCGCGGTGGCCGTTCGACGGCCTGTGTCGCCGCGGATATCCGTAATTATCCGACCTGGATCATCGGTGGCCAGCGTTTCGAACGCGCGATGACGCCGAATCTGCTGGCCCGCTATTCGGGGTACGCGGCGCAGCCGCCGTCCCCGAACGAGTGACGCTCGGACCGGCAGGGACGCGTCGAGCCGTGTCAAATCTGGCGACGCTGCTCCGGGATCCGGGACATTTGCTCGCGCTCGGGTTCGGCAGTGGCCTGAGTCCGAAAGGTCCGGGAACCGCCGGCACGATCGTCGGTGTTGCGCTCTATTGGCCACTCGCGGGCGTTTCGCAAGCGGTATTTCTCGCCATCGTCGCGGCGGCATTCGTCGCCGGGATCTGGCTGTGTGGGCGCACCGCGACGGCACTTGGGGTGCATGATCACCCGGCTATCGTGTGGGACGAGATTGTCGGTTACTGGTTTACGATGGCGTTCGTCGATCCCGGGATCCTCGCGGCAGTGCTCGGTTTCGTTGTTTTCCGGGTATTCGATATTTGCAAACCGTGGCCGATAGGTTTACTCGATCGCAGGGTCCACGGCGGGCTCGGGATCATGCTCGATGACATGCTGGCGGCTGTTTTCGGAATAATTATTCTGGCGTTTATTGAATATTTATCATATATTTAGAATAATTATAGAGAACTAACATTAAATTAGACGTGTAACTGGGATAGCAGTTGAACATCGCACGAATCAAACGGGTACTGAGTGTCTCGTTGCTGGTCGCGCTACCGCTCGTCGCCGGCGCGGACATCTACAAGTACGTCGACAAGTACGGCCGCGTACATTTGACCGACGAGCCGGTTCACAGCGGCTACAAGCGCATCGTCAAGACGTGGAAAGGCTGGACCGAAGCCGGCGTGGCCTACCGCAATCTCGAGAAGAACCGCAAGAAATATTCACCGACGATCGATCTCGTCGCAAAGCACCATCACCTGCCGACGGCATTGATCCACGCCGTGATCACGGCCGAGTCGGCCTACGATTCCAGCGCCGTGTCGCGGGCCGGCGCGGTGGGTCTGATGCAGTTGATGCCCGGCACCGCGAAACGCTACGGGGTGAGCAATCGCCGCGACCCGCGCGCGAACGTGCTGGGCGGTACGCGTTACCTGAAAGACCTGCTGGACATGTTCGACAACAATCTCGCGCTCGCGCTCGCGGCGTATAACGCCGGCGAGAATGCGGTGATCCGCAACGGTCACAAGATCCCGCCGTACGAGGAAACCCGGACCTACGTCCGACGCGTCCTCAAGTACTACAACGACTACAAGAAAGTCATGTAGCGCCAGGGTCCGCGCCGGCCGTCCGGATCATTCGTCCGTGACGCAACCTTCGGAGGCGGATTTCACGGTCTTGATGTATTTGTACAGCGTGCCGCGTGTCGCCTTGAACGGCGGTGCCTGCCACGATTTGCGCCGTTCGGCGAACTCTTCGTCGGAGAGATCAACCGTGAGCGAGTTCGTCGCCGCATCGATCGAGACGATATCGCCATCGCGCACGAGTGCAATCGGACCGCCGAGCTGCGCTTCCGGAACGACATGTCCGACGATGAATCCGTGCGAACCGCCGGAGAACCGTCCGTCGGTCAGGAGCGCGACATCGCCGCCCAGTCCGGCGCCCATGATGGCCGACGTCGGGGTCAGCATTTCCGGCATACCCGGGCCGCCCTGCGGACCTTCGTAGCGGATGATGACGACATCGCCTTTCTCGATGTGTTTTTCCTCCAGCGCGTGCAGCATGTCTTCTTCACTGTCGAAAACTTTTGCCGGTCCGCTGAATGCGAGTCCTTCCTTGCCGGTGATCTTCGCCACCGAACCGCCCGGAGCAAGATTGCCGCTCAGGATCTGGATATGGCCGTTACTCTGGATCGGGTTGTCGAGCGGGCGGATGACTTCCTGCCCCGGCTCGAGGCCGGGCAAGTCGGCGAGGTTCTCCGCCAGCGTCTTGCCCGTGACGGTCAGACAGTCGCCGTCGATCATGCCGCTGTCGAGCAGGAACTTCAGTACCGCCGGGGTCCCGCCGACGTTATGCAGATCTTCCATCACGTAGCGTCCGCTCGGTTTCAGATCGGCGAGAAACGGCGTGCGATCGCTCACTTTCTGGAAGTCGGACAGGCTCAGTTCGACGTCCACCGCGCGCGCCATCGCGATCAGGTGCAGTACTGCGTTCGTCGAGCCGCCGAGAACCGTAATCAGCACCATCGCGTTTTCGAACGCCTGGCGGGTCATGATGTCGCGCGGACGAATGTCTTCCTCGAGCAGCTTCAGGATTGCCATTCCCGCCTGGCGACATTCTTCGATCTTGCCGATATCGACCGCCGGAATCGACGAACTGTAAGGCAGCGACATCCCCATCGCCTCGATCGCGGAAGCCATCGTGTTGGCCGTGTACATACCGCCGCAGGCGCCGGCTCCCGGACAGGCATGCTGCACTACTTCGCGGCGGCGCGTATCGTCGATTTCGCCGGACAGATACTGACCGTAGCACTGGAACGCCGAAACGATGTCGAGCGTTTCGCCGCGTGAGTGACCCGGTTTGATCGTGCCGCCGTACACCATCAGCGCGGGGCGGTTCAGGCGTCCCATCGCGATCAGGCACCCCGGCATGTTTTTGTCGCATCCCGGGATCGACACATTGGCGTCGTACCACTGACCGCCCATTATCGTTTCGATCGAATCGGCAATCAGGTCACGCGACTGGAGTGAGTAACTCATACCTTCGGTGCCCATCGATATCGCGTCACTCACGCCAACGGTGTTGAAGCGCATGCCAACCATACCGGCGGCCTCGACGCCTTCCTTGACGGCGGCGGCGAGATCGAGCAGATGCATGTTGCACGGGTTACCCTCGTACCAGACGCTTGCGATACCAACCTGGGCTTTGTTCATGTCGTCGGGGGTGAGGCCGGTCGCGTGGAGCATGGCCTGGGATGCGCCTTGTGAACGCGGTTGGGTGATTCGTTCGCTGACGATATTGATTTTCTTGGCCATTGCGGTCTCCGATAATGCGCGGGTAAGCCGGGGTCTTTTTGCAAGGGCGCAATCATAACGCCTTGGCTCGTTAGCGTCGAAGGTGTTACGGCTTTCGGGTGCCGGGCTGCGGCGCTGCGAAACCGTGTAGAATGCGCCGCCGCCGCCGGGCGGCCGGACGCCACGTGAACAACCAGGCGAGAGGGATGCAATGAGCGAACAGACACCAGTACGGCGCAACGACAACGTCGCTTGGATGCGTGAAGCATCACCGTATATTCGTGCCCACCGTGGCGAGATCTGCGTGGTTTATATCGGCGGTGAAGCGCTCAACGATGCATCGCTGGAGGGCCTGGTTCAGGATCTGATCCTGCTCCGCGGGCTCGGGCTGAAACTCATCATCGTGCATGGTGCGAGGCCGCAAATCGATGCCTGCTGCAGCGAGGCCGGGCTCGTGCAGCCGCTGCTCGGTAATTTGCGGGTCACCGATGCGGCCACGCTCGCGTGCGTCAAAAACGGTGTTTCGGCGGTGCGTCTCGAACTCGAAGCGAGACTCTCGCAAGCGGCGATGGATATGCCGAACCGCGGCGC
>CAXBJY010000135.1:0-9371 GCA_963976285.1 uncultured Gammaproteobacteria bacterium | reverse complement strand
TCTTCCTCAAAATCAAGGCCGCATTCCCCGGTTAAGTGCGAAGAACCTTTTTTTTTGTTCTCGTCGCAACACATTCACCCGCGGCAGGACCGGGGCCGGCCTCACAGGCGCCATCATTGCTCGCGCGAGTTCCCTGCCGGCAGATCCACGCCGCTCAGGTGTCGGCACCCGGCAGGTTCCACGCGCGAATCAGAATTAATCGCTTGAAATGCGCGGGTTAAGCGCGGAACATGACCCGGTCTATGACGTCCAAAGTAACATCTCCACGGGACCCGACAGGCCTGCGATTATGAAGAAAATGCCCGAATCCCTGCTGATCATTGTGCTCGGTGTGCTGTTCAGTGCCGGCGCCGGTGGCGAAATCTACCAATGGGTGGATGAAAACGGGGTCACCCAGTTCTCCGAGCGTCGGCCGCAGGCAGACGTCCCGGTGGCAACGGTCGAGACCACCCACTCGCAAGCGACGAAACCCCGGGAAACGTGGCAGGAACGTGAAGCAGCGTTCAAGGAACGCACTGAAACCCAATCGAAGGCGGCGGCGGAACGCGCGAAGGCCGCGGCCGAGGTCGCGGCGAAGCGCGCGAATTGCGAAGCCGCGCGCAAGCGCGCGACGAGCCTGCAGCGCCCGCGGATCAACGAAGTGAAAGAAGACGGCACCCGGGTGCGGATCGGCGAGGACCAGCGACAAGCGGAAATCAAGAAAGCGAACGACGCAATCGCGGAGTTCTGCGAATAAGCCGATAACTCCCTGCTCCGTCCGCCCCGCCCGCGCGGCGCACGATGCCGGGCTCACACTGAAGCGCGGTTCCGCGAGCGTTACCTCGAGACACCGCACTCGCCCGGTTTCAGGCGTTATCGCGGTCCTTTTTCCGTCGCCGGAGGGAGCGGTTTCGGCGGCGGCCAGCGATATGCCTGGCGCAACATTTCCGTCATCAAATCACCGCGTGACGTGCCGCGGTACTTGTCCGCGAGTTTAATCAGAATATTCCGCGCCTGTTTGCCGCCGAACAGCGACAAGCCCGTGATCGCGCTTTGCGCAACGTAGTGATTGTCACCATCGCTCATCGCTTCGAGGTACGGCAAATCATCAAGGTGTGCGTTGAAACCGAGCGCTACCGCGACCTGGGCGCGATTGAATTCATGCGCATCGTCCTTGTGCGCGCGCACGTAATCGATATAGGTCTCCGTGCGCACGATGCGGATCCGGTTCAGCGTACTGGCGAGCGCGATCCGTGCCGGCGGCCGTGCAATCTGCTGCCACGCGAGTTCGGGAAATTTTGCCTCGTCGATCGCCCACATGCCGTCGAGCAGATGAATCACGCCCCGATGCTGACGCATCGTGTACAGCGCGTGGATCGTGTTCGACAGTGACACCGGATCGGGATCGGTCAGGGCGCGGCGCGCATCGGCGAGCGTCGCGCGCCCGTAGGTAATTTTCTGGCGCAGCCTCGTGTAATCATATTGCGGGCCTGGTGCCGCTGCCGGCGCCGCTGACTGCTGCGCGACGGCCGGCACGACGTCCGCGGCACGTGGCGGTGGTGCTTGTTCCAGTGCATTCGCGAGTATCGATACGAGCGCGACGGCACCGGCGATGAGCGCGAGTCCGGCAAACGGTGGAGAATGCTTCATAGGCGTGGCAGGGAACAGCGGGGGTGCGTTCGGTTACACGTCCCGGCGGCAATCCCGCGCCCGCCGTGACGACTCGTTACGAGCAGGCAAACCGCCCGCAATTCCTGCTAGCGGCTCCAGCAATCGTCCCCCGCGCCGGTCTGTCCCTGCGTACCCGTGTTCGTATACGTCAGGTTGCCGCATCGCGCATCGGTAAATCCCGACGGGGTCGCGGTCAGCGTGAACGACTGGTTGTTCGTACCCACGCTGACCGAGATCGTGTAATGGCCGTTCTCTGTCGCCGCCGCGATGTTCGCCGTTGACAGGCTGTTCGTGTACTGGTTCGTGTTTGAATAATGGCGTTCCATTCGCGCTGCCGCATCGAGCAGGTGTGCGCGGGCTTCCGCGCGTTTCGCCCGCCGGCCATATTCCTGGTAGGCGGGATACGCAACCCCGGCGAGGATACCAACGATGGCAACGACCACCATCAATTCGATCAGGGTCACGCCCCGCATCGCGCGAAAGCCTGGCCGGGTGTAATACTTGGATTTGTTCATAGCCTTTTACCTGTTTGTACCCGGGTGCCGCGGGGTAATCCCCGGCGGCGAGTTTGCACCCGCAGCCAGGAATCTACGCTCGGTGGCGGCGCCGGTTATTCCTCGTACCAGTATGTGTTGAAACGTGGCAGGTCCGCGACCTTACCCAGGTTCTCCGCGCCACCCCCGGTACCCACGAGCACCGTCACACCTTCGGCGGTGAAGATCGGTACCGCCTCCGACGGAATACCGGAGCCGAGTTCGGCCGCGCGGTTCGTGATCGGGTCGGGCGACGACGACGGGTTCGTCGGGTCATCCGCGTCCCAGTCGAGCGCCGCCGCGGTCGAAAGTATATTGAAGTTATACGCAAACCCGGAACCCTCGGCCGCTTTACACGGATCCTGAATCACGGAGATGTCGTCCGGCACATACGTCGTAAAAATCAGGATGTTCTGGAACACGCCGGACCCTGCCAGCACCTTCTCACCGACCCGTCCCGACGTCGCCGTAGCAAAATCGATATACCAGCCGAGCGCATCCGGGATCGTGTTGTCCGACGCCGGGTCGAGCACCGCCGTCGAGACATCGATCAGTTCGGGATTCGTACCGGTATCGACGATCGGGCCACCGTTCGCCGTTGCGTCGATGTTCAGCGGATAGCTGTCGGCAATATTGTTCGAGTTTGCGTCGGCCATCAGACCGGTGGTTACATCGCGGAAGCCGTAGAACCGATCCTGAACCTCGATATCGAGCGGGTTCGCACGGTTACCCGTGCCGATGAGCACATAGTCGTACTCACCGCCCGCGGCATCGGAATACTCCGTGTCGATCACCTGCACGACGCTCGGCTTGTAGAAGAACCGGCGTTCCTTCGCGAGTGTCCCCGCGGTCGACACGCGGGCAAGAATGCCAACGACGGAGTCGCCCTTACCCTTCGTATTATCGTTCGCCGTGGGGTCGACATTCGTCAGATCGACCCGGAACAACTGGCCGGCCGTATCACCGACGTAGAGCCGATCTTCGAAGCCATCGCCATCGGAATCGAACACGGTGACGTTCGACGGGATCGAGTACTGCATTTCGGGCACGTAGATATTGCCGGCAGGTGTGCTGGAATCGCCGTTCACGGAAAATATCAGATCGCCCGTCTCCGCGTTGACGATGTAGATCGCGTTACCCGCATTCGGCGTGCCCGCCTCGGCGCCAAAGTTCTTCGCGTTACCGGAACCATCGTCTTCGTCGAGGTTCTCGTCGTAACCGCCACCGAAGATGAACGCGGACACCGGACCACTGGACGTGTCGAGCGTCACGAGCGCCGGCTCGGACCAGGTCTGCCCCAGCGCCGCGAAGCCCGGCGTCGCGGCGGAGATGCTCCACAGGAACTTCGGCACGACGGAATCAAGCGCCGTCGTGCTCGTCAGTTTCGCCGACGGCGTGAGATCGAGCGCGTAGATATTGTCACCCCCGCGGCGCTGCGAAATCACCACCTTAACGGAGTCACCGGCCGCCGGATCGATCGTACCGTCCGTATTCACGTCAGTGATATAGAGGATCGGGGTCGAGTCCATACCATAAATGTGATCGACGACGGTATTGTCGTACAGCGATGGCTGCGCGCTCAGTACCGCGCGCGGCATGAACACCCACTCCTCTTCGCCCGTCGAGCCGTTGATGAAATGCAGGCCACCGTCGTTCGTGCCAACAAGGACCTTGTCGATGAACTGCTGCGACGCGTTCTGCCCGTACGTCACGGCGACCGGGCTCGAATGCAGCACATCCTGGAACCACCATCGCGTGCCCGTTGAAACGGCCGGCGGGTTCGGGTCGAGGAACGTGTTCTTGCCCAGCATCCACAGCATGCGGGCCTCACAATCGGATCCGGAGCTCACATCGGTCGGATCCGCACACACCTGGTCGCGCACGTCGGCCGCATCGGCGGAATCCCAGTTCGTGCTGTCGATCTCGAAGCCGGTTGCGCTGAGTGCCTGGCCGGACGTCGCGAACGCACCATTGTAGTAATCCGTGTAAATCGTCCGCTCCGTGAAGTTGTCGATCTCGCCGCCCGCGCCGCCGAGCTTCGTCGTGCGGCCGTCAACGAGGTCACTCCACTCACTCTGCGCAGCGGTGGAAAACAAACCGTCGTCGGACAGCGGGTTCAGCGGATCGGGGCTTTCCACAATCGCTTCTACCCCGTTTGCATCGAGCACATCGCCGAGACGGCAGTCGTCCGCATTGCCCGGGGTTCCGTCCGCATCCGGATCGACACAGACATTGTATTTCTTCACGTTGCCGTCCCAGCGTGGTTGTTCCGCCGGCTCGAATAATCCGAAGAACACTTCATCGCGCGAGAACAGGCGGTTGAACGCGTTTGCCGCAATTGACGGGGCCACGAACGACGTGTCCTTTTGCAGGATATCGTTTGTGATCGTCGTAAACGCGGCAATGAGTTCGTCAACGGTATTCGCGTTGAAGTACTTCCCGCCGCCAACCGCGGACTGGGCTTTCAGCACCTTGATTCGTTCCGGGTCGGTGACCGGCGAGCTGCACGAACGCGTACCGTCGCCGTTGTCCGTGGAATTACCCACGGCGCAACAAATTGATTCGCCGGTCGTGTCATCAACCGCGGTGACGTTGCCGCTGCCACACAGGTTGAAACCGATGTTGTAGATATCCAGTGTCTGGGTGTCGGCAATTGGCGCCGTACCGGACTGCAGATTCTGGGTACTCGAGAAAATCTGATCGTTTTCGTGCAAAAACTTCGCCAGCTTCACGGTGCACTCGTTGTGCGAGCCGCCGGAAAACGTTTCCGTCGCGGAAATCACGGTCGGCGTGTCGCACGTGCCAAGGGTGACGGAATTTCCGTTGTCATCCTTCGCCTGCAGGGCCTCGATGCGGTCCTGTTCGTCTACACTGAGCGCCGGGGTCAGGTCGTTCGTTTTGTTGCTGCCGGTGTAATAGCCTTCACCGTCGGTCAACTGCACGAGATAGTTCGCCTGACATTCAGAAATGATCGGGCTCTTGTATTCCGGATCACCACCGGCGATTACCTGTTCAGCGCAGTCCGAGTGATTCAGATTGTCTTCACTGCAATTACCCGGGTAAGTCACGGTCGATCCGTTCGCGGTATACGACGCCGGGTGACTCACGCGCGATACGCGGTAGCTGGATGCCTGCGTCCCGCGTTGACGCCCAAAGACGACATCTTCACCTCGGTAATAGTAAGCCGCTTCGAGCATCGCGCCGGAAATCGGCGTACCGCTCGCCTGGGTGAGTTCTTCGACGATACTCTTGAGCCGCTCACGCACGGTGGTTTTCACCGTCGTCGCCTCGCCCTCGAATGTAATGGTAAGGCGCGGCGCCGCAGCCGGATTGCGATCGAAGGATTGTGCTACGCGCTTGCCGGACCCGGAGACAAAAATCGCAAGATCGTTGCCCGCCGCCCAGTCATTCTGGTTCACGATTTCCTGGATGATCGTTTTCAGCTCCGGCGTCTCATGCAGTTCCCCGTCGACGGCGAACGCGCCGGGGGTCCACGATACAGACGCGGACGTACGCGGCCGGGTCGTCGTGTTCGTCACGTTGTTCTGATTCGTCGAAAAGATTTCGGCGTCCGCAGATTTCTGCCCTTTCAGGGTCAGCGACGTCGCGCCGCTGCCCACCTCATCGGCGGTAAACGTGATCTTCGCGCTCGTGATTGTGGTGTCCTTCGCGATCGGGATTTCCGTGAAACGCAGACCAACCACCTGATCGTTCGACTCCTCAATCATTTCGAGATCGCTGCTCGTCGCGTCGATATCGCCCGTAACGGTGTCCTCCTCGACATCGTTATTCGTGCCGCGAAGAACGTTGACTATCGTCGTGCGCGCGCAGCCCGTCGGGTTGCTGTCCGCATCGAATGTAATCGAGAGCACCGGCGCCTTCTGACTGTCGCCTTCGACGGAATACGCCGTGCGTAACGCGGCGTCACCGCCGGTGCGTTCAATCATGAACATCAGATCGTTTCCGCCGCACCAACCGCTGCGGTTGACGATCGCTTGCACCTGAGCCGTCAGATCCGGCGTTGAATAAGTTGAATCCACCGGGGTCCAGTCGCCGAGCGCGGGTGTCGACCCCGTATCCCAGGTGATACCGCTCGTGAACGTACGCGACGTAAACGGTGAACCCACCGCGAAAGGTGCGGCATCGTCCGCATTCTCCGCTTTAATGACGAAAGTCGGATTGCTGCCGATTTCTGCGGTCGTGTTGATGAAATCGATCCGGGCTCCCGTAACGGTTGAGCCCTGGGGAATATCGATGTCCGTGAAGCGCAGGCCTGTGCGCATATTCGTGCCCGAAGGACTGCCGCAAATTTCGTAGGTGAACGTCAATTTCGGCGCCGGACCGGAGTTCGCCGATTCGACTTCCCGGCTGCCCGTGGAACCCGAATCCCGGGCCGGGTCTTCGAACATGAGGAAGACCATGTCGTCGCCGCCGCTCGAGGGCCACGCCGCATCGTTGACAAGTTCGTTCAATATCGCCGACAGGTTCTCCGTCGTCAGCGGCTGGCCGACCCCGGGAAATTCACCCGTTTCCCAGTCGACCGTTGCGCTCGTCGGGTTGGCCAGACGGTCTTCCGGCTCGTCGGAACTGCTGAAACTGCCGCGCCCGCCAGCCAGGTTCTCGCCGACGATGATGATATCGATCGGTGCGAGGTAGCCTCCGCTGAAGGCAAGGGACGTGCTGTCGACGGTGAACTCGATCCGCGCGTCCGTGACTGTCGCGCCGCGCGGGATGGCCACGTTCTGGAAGCGCATACCGATAACTTGCTGCTGGTTCCCTTCGCGCGGGATTTCGAGGTCGGAGCTCGTGTCAGTATAACCGCCGCCGCCGACGTCAGACTCGGCATCATTGCTGCCGCCACTGACGCTGACTTCGCCGGACCCTGGCGTGCACAAGCCGCCCGGTCGCTCACCCATATTGAGCGAGACCCGGTCCAGCACCATCGTCGTACCATCTTCAAGTTCGACGTCGTCATCGCCGTTCGTGATTACGTTTGTTGTCGTAACGATCCCGGTGGTGGCGGTCGTCGGGGTGCAATTACCCTCGATCACGCACGCGTACTCGTCGATGCGCGCCACCGGGTACAAAATCGGTCCACCGTAATAGTGGAAACGCATGAGCCCGGCATTCAACGGTGGCAGACTGTCGAGCACCGTAATCATGGCTTCTTTCAATACTTCCATGCGTGAGCGTTCGCCCGAGTCGATGGTGCCGTTATTATTTTCGTCCACGGTCGAGGACATCGAACCCGAGGTATCGAGACTGAACAGGATGTTTGCCGCACCCGCCGCGCTCGCCGAGTTCAGGTAAATCTCGGTGTCGTCGGCGTACACGAGCGAGGTGTTACCGACGGTGAAAGACAACAATGCCGCGCTGAGCAGATGACTGATTTTTCCGTGTTTCATGCGAATTCTCTCCTGTGTCAGGCGGGCTATTTCTTGCCGACCTGATAGGCGCCGGCATGGTGCTCGGCCGTGACGCCCGTCATCGTGATACCGCGGGCGGCCAGATCAAAATGGTAAAACGCCATTGATGTATCCCAGCCCGTGCCGCGCTTCGGGATCGTTTTCTGGCGATACTGTGCGGTGTAAATCGTTTCCGCCGTGTAGTCACCGACGGCGCTGTCGGTGAACGAGTAATCGTAAATGTCGTCCGCCGGCTCGAATGGCGTGCCATTGTCGTCGACGGAATTCGTCGTGTTGAACGCGGCGTCGTCGACAAGAATTTTCGCGAGCCCCGTTTCGGCGGTTTGAAATGCGCGGTTCACTTCCTGTGAGTTCGATGCCATTTTTTCTTCGAGCGTATTCGTACTCATCGATGTAATCGCAAGCAGCGTTACGACCGTCAACAGCACGAGCGAGGTGACGAGCGCGGCGCCGGACTCGTAGCGGGGAATAGCAGGGTTCGGTTTCATAACAGCCTCTTTAACTGTCGCTGATCCGGTTACGGATCTGCACGGTGGTCGTGAACACGCGGCGGCGGCGGCGATCGTCGGTCGGGTTGAACGTCGTACCCAGCAGGTCGTAAGTCTGCGTATCGAGATCCGCGCCATACTCTCGGATCGAACGTACGAGCAGTGCGATGCGCACGCTCACGACATCGTTCCAGTCCGTCACGGCGCCCGCATTGACGTACGTGTCCGCCACCTGGTCATTGCCCGTAGTGTCTTCGCCGTACAGGATTTGCATGTTCTCGACACCTTCGATGATCGCTTCCGCGGCGCCTTCGCCGGAGCGCCGGTTCAATACCGGATTGCCATCGGCGTCATTCGCGATGAAATAGCGCGCGGTAACGTACTCGAGAATCTGCGCCTGGGAGTCGTAAATTTTGCTCAGCGTCGACGTCGCGTTACCCGGTTCGGCGCCCGACGGGATGGACGCCGAAACGTGCGCGAGTTCGTCCTGGCAGGTCGTGTTCGTCGGTCCCGATGTCGCGCACCCGGCGGTGCCGGTGAGCGTAACCCCGGTGACGACGACGATGTCGGCGCTGTTGCAGTCCGCGATTGCAATCCGGTCGCCGAGTTCAAAGCCACTGCCGCTTGACGTATAGATCTCGATATCGGCCGTACTCATCGCGGGCATCATGCTGTAGGCGTCCGTGTAATCGAGGTATCGCAACGTGATTCCGTCCGACGTCCCGAGGTCCGTCGACGCCCCGCTCGGCTGCCAGTTGCCGCCGGCCTCGGAACCTTCAACCGGGGTGAACGCGTGGATACTCGTCGCTGTGCCGGCGCCGGTGATGTGGTTCGTCACCGTCGCGATATCATGGTTACACCCGCTGTAACCGGCCATGCGGATGTCCCTGATCAGCATGTTCATCGCAAAACGCGCGTTTTCCTGCAGGCGACCCATTTCGTCCTGCTCCGTATAGATCCGTTTGTTGCTGATGAACATCGAGATCGCGCCGGCCAGGATTAATAAGCCCAGGGTTGCGGCAACCATCAACTCGACGATGGTGAAGCCCTGTTGTCGTTGATTTGTGATCATTGGTCTGCTCATGGTTGAAACGTGTAATCAACGACCGTTGGTGGTGCCGACGGGTTCGCATTGTTACGATCCCTCCAGCCGAGCCGGACGTTGAATTCGCCGCCGCCGACATCAGTAATGTTCGCGATGCTCGCCGGCGGCAGTGCCGCGGAAACGCGCGTGCGCCAGCACAGGATATCGTTCGCCGGGGTCGCGGCCGTGT
>CAXBJY010000134.1:0-9583 GCA_963976285.1 uncultured Gammaproteobacteria bacterium | reverse complement strand
CATGCGCACTGGTCACCGGCGCCAGCCGCGGGATCGGCAAAGCCATTGCCAGGGGACTCGCCGAGGCGGGTTATACCGTCGTCGGTACCGCCACCGGCGAAGCCGGGCTGAACGCAATTCGCGCCGACCTGTGCGACGATTTCCCGACCGCCCGCGCGCTCGAGCTGCAGCTCACGAACGACGCCTCGATCGAGGCCCTCATGGATGAACTTACCGCTGCGAAGCTGCTGCCTGGCATACTCGTCAACAACGCCGGTATCACACGCGACAACCTGCTGCTGAGAATGAAAGATGACGAGTGGGACGATGTGATCAACACGAACCTGACGGCCATGTTCAAACTCACGAAACGGGTGGTGCGCCCGATGATCAAGGCGCGCAGCGGACGCATTATCAATATCGGTTCGGTTGTCGGTTCGAGCGGTAACCCGGGACAGGCGAATTATGCGGCGGCGAAGGCCGGCATGATCGGTTTCACGAAATCGCTGGCCCGCGAAATCGCGAACCGCGGCGTTACCGTCAACGCCGTCGCACCGGGATTTATCGATACCGACATGACGCGCGACCTCGCTGAAGAACACAAGAAACAAATGCTCGCGCAGGTTCCGGTTGGACGGCTCGGGCGACCGGAAGAGATAGCCGCGGCGGTGGTGTTTCTGGCGTCACCGGCGGCTGGCTACATTACCGGCGAGACCCTGCATGTGAACGGCGGCATGCTGATGCCGTGAGCGGCCCGCCGGCGACCGCGTGCAACCCGCGAATAATTCACCTAACTAGTTATTATCAATAAAGAAAATGGCAACGCCGCAGGGCGTTGCTTGCAAGATGTTTGGTTTCCACTAAACTAACACCCGCCGCGGCTTAAGGGCTGCAGTTGACTTGGGAGGAAGGTCAAAAAATGAGTAGCGTTCAAGAACGTGTCAAAAAGATAGTTGTCGAACAACTGGGGGTAAAAGAGGAAGAAGTTACCGATGAGGCGTCGTTCGTTGACGATCTCGGCGCCGACTCTCTCGATACCGTCGAACTCGTGATGGCGTTGGAAGAAGAATTCAAAACGGAAATCCCGGACGAAGAAGCAGAAAAAATCACCACGGTTCAGCAGGCGATCGATTACATCAATCAAAATCTCGATTAACGCTACGCTGGTTCCATACGTAAAGGCCGCGCCTTCCCCAAGAACGCGGCCTTTCATTTTATTAGGCCCCGAGGAATTCCATAGTGTCACGCCGTCGCATAGTCGTCACCGGACTCGGGCTCGTATGTCCGAATGGTAATACGACCGAGGAATGCTGGACCAATATCGTTAACGGAGTCAGCGGTATCGCGCCAATCACGTGCATTGATGTCTCCGACTTCAGCGCGAAAATCGGTGGCAATATCAAAGGTTTCGATGTCGAACAGTACATGTCGAAAAAAGAGGCGAGGCGGATGGACCCGTTCATCCATTACGGCCTGGCCGCGTCTATCCAGGCCATCGAGGACTCGGGTATCGAAATCACTGACGCAAATGCAAGGCGGGTCGGCGCCTGCATAGGCTCGGGCATCGGTGGTCTGCCCGGCATCGAACAGGCCTATCAGTCCTATCTCGACGGCGGCGCGCGCAAAGTGTCGCCGTTCTTCGTGCCGGGCAACATCATTAATATGGTTGCCGGCAACCTCTCGATCCGGTACGGCTTCAAGGGGCCAAACTACGCAATGGTGACAGCATGCTCGACAGGCGCGCACTGTATTTCCAACGCCGCGCGCATGATCGAGCGTGGTGATCTCGATGTGATGATCGCCGGCGGCGCCGAGTTCGCCACGAGCTACACCGGACTCGGCGGCTTCGCGTCGGCGAAAGCCCTGTCCACCCGCAATGACGACCCCGAGGGCGCAAGTCGCCCGTGGGACCGCGAACGCGACGGCTTCGTCCTCAGCGACGGTGCCGGTATCGTCGTCATCGAGGAACTCGAACATGCGCGCAAGCGCGGCGCGACGATTTACGCGGAGCTCGCCGGTGCCGGCATGAGCAGTGATGCCTACCACATCACCGCGCCGTCGCCGGACGGCGAGGGTGCTGCCTACTGCATGGAACTGGCCGCCACGGATGCCGGGATCAATGCGAACGAAGTGCAGTACATCAACGCGCACGGCACATCTACTCCGGCCGGTGACAAGGCGGAAACGGATGCCGTGAAGCGATTTTTCGGCGACCACGCCTACAAACTCGCGATGAGTTCGACGAAGTCCATGGTTGGTCATATGTTAGGCGCAGCCGGCGGGGCCGAAGCCGTGTTTACGGTCCTGGCTATCCGCGACCAGGTCGCGCCGCCGACGATCAATCTGACGAACCCCGATCCGGAGTGTGATCTCGACTACGTGCCGCTGACCGCACGCGAGATGAAAATCGACGTCGCGATGTCGAACTCATTCGGTTTCGGCGGAACCAACGGCACGCTGCTGTTCAAGCGCCTGTAACGGCGTTCGGTTCAGCCGGAGGCCATGCCGACCACGGCGTCCATACTCGTCGACGGGGTCGCCGCCGAAACGCTCGATGTTCGCGATCGCGGCGTCATGTTCGGCGATGGCCTGTTCGAAACGATCGCGGTCGTGGATGGCACCGTCGTCAACTGGTCCGATCACCATGAGCGCCTGCACGCCGGTTGCGCGCAACTCGATATTCCGGCTCCGCCGACGGGGCTGTTGCACAACGAAGTTCTCACTGTAGCCGCGGATCACCCGCGCTCCGTCGTACGCGTGACCGTGACCCGCGGGTGTGGCGGCGCCGGTTACACACCGCCGCGCGAGCCCAGCCCGACGCGTATCGTCGCGCGCCGTCCCTGGCCAGGCCACTACGCGGACAGGACACTGCGCGGCGTACGGATCGGTGTCGCCCGTCATCCCCTGTCGGTGAATCCCCGCCTTGCCGGCCTGAAGCACCTGAATCGGCTCGACCAGGTGCTCGCGAGTCGGGAAGTTGATGCCGCGAACTGGGACGAAGCACTGATGCGGGACCCCGACGGGCACATTATCGAAGCGACCCGCTGCAATGTCTTCGCGGTACTCGACGGCGACCTCGTCACACCGACGCTCGAGACAGCCGGGGTGCGCGGCGTAATGCGCAAAAACGTGCTCGCTGTTGCCGGCTCGCTCGATATCACGATACGCGAGTGTTTGCTGTCTCTGGCGGACATCGAACGTGCCAGCGAGCTGTTTCTGTGCAACGCCATCGCCGGGATCTGGCCGGTCGTCGCGCTGCACAGTGATACGCCGCGCACGTTCCCCCTGGGTCCGACAACCGCCGCGATTCGTGAGCTGCTCGTGCGCGGCGGTATGCTGCGATGAAGAAATGGCTGCGGCGGGTAATTGCCGTGCTGATCCTTGGCGGCGGCGCGCTCGCGGCCGTCGCCGCCTGGCTGTGGCACGATCTGCAGACGAACCTGGATCAACCGATCGTGCTTCACGGTAACAGTGAGCTGTTTACCATCGAGCGCGGCAGTTCGCTCGCCGGACTCGCGTCACGGTTGACTCGGGCCGGCTGGATCAAACATGCCTACTATCTCCGCTTCGAAGCCCGGCGGCTCGGGATCGGCGGCCGCATCCAGGCCGGACTGTACGAGATTTCTGACGGCGCAACGCCGCGCGAGTTGCTGCAAAAGTTCGTCGCCGGTGACGTGAAAACGTTCACGATCACGTTTATCGAGGGCGCGACGTTCCGCGAAATGCTCGCCGTGCTCGCTCGCCACCCGTACCTGGAGCAATCGCTGCAGGAACTCGGCACAGCCGGCATCCTGGCCCGCGTAGCACCCGGTCTGGACCATCCGGAAGGCTGGTTTTTTCCGTCGACTTACCGTTTTTCATCAGGACAGTCCGATGCGGATATTCTGCGCCGCGCGCACGCGCAGCTCGTCGAAATACTCGATCGCTACTGGATCGAACGCCGGCCCGACCTGCCGTATGCCGAACCGGTCGATGCGCTTATCGTGGCGTCGATCATCGAAAAGGAGACCGGGCGCGCCGATGAACGCGCGCTGATCGCCGGTGTCTTCGTGCGCCGTCTGGAAAAAGGGATGAAACTGCAAACGGACCCGACAGTCATTTACGGCCTCGGCGATGCCTTCGACGGCAATCTGCGACGCACAGACCTGGAAACGGACACGCCCTACAACACGTATACGCGACCCGGGCTTCCACCCACGCCGATTGCGATGCCCGGCGAGGCCGCGATCCGCGCCGCGTTGAATCCGGCCGCGGGCGATGCGCTGTATTTTGTCGGCAAGGGCGATGGCAGCCACGTGTTCTCGCGTACCCTGGCCGAACACAATGCCGCGGTGCGTCGTTACCAGTTACCCGGAGGAAGGCGTGACCAATAGCGGTCTGTTTATCACCATTGAGGGGACCGAGGGGGTTGGTAAATCGACCCAATGCCGCATGCTGTGTGACGCACTGAGCAAAGACAGCGGACGCACGGTACTCACTACGCGCGAACCCGGGGGCACCGAACTCGGCGAAGCCATCCGCGGTCTGTTGCTCGACCCGGATTTGCCGGCCATGCATGGCACGGCGGAATTACTGCTGGTTTTCGCGGCGCGCGCGGAACATCTCGAACGCACGATCAAACCGGCATTGGCCGCTGGCGAGATCGTGGTTTGCGATCGTTTTACGGATGCGACGTTTGCGTACCAGGGCGGAGGTCGGGGTCTCGACGCGACGCTGATTACGACGCTGGAAACCCTCGTGCAAGGTCAGTTGCGTCCCGATTTGACGCTGGTGCTGGATCTCGATTTGACGCTCGCCGCGCGGCGAATTCACGATCGCGGCGACCTCGATCGATTCGAGCAGGAGCGGGGCGCGTTCTTCGAGCGCGTACGCGCGGCGTATCTCGCGCGCGCCGCACGCGAACCGGAACGCATGAAAGTTGTCGATGCGAACGCGGATCCGGATACGGTCCACCGCCGACTGCTCGACCATCTCGAGCCACTGCTGCGATGAACGCACCGTATCCATGGCACGCTACGCAGTGGCAGACGCTGCAACGCCTGGCCGCCGGTCAGCGCCTGGGCCACGCCTTGCTGTTGTCCGGCCGTCCCGGCACGGGCACGGAAAGCCTTGCCGAGGCGTTTGCGCGCGAACGTCTGTGCGAAGCCGACAGCGGGGAAGCGTCCGAACGGCCATGCGGCGCGTGCCGCAGCTGCCTGTTGCTGGCCGCGGACAGCCACCCTGATCTGAAACGGGTCGGACCGCTCGAGGAAGGCAAGGCCATTGTTATCGACCAAATCCGGGAACTGACGGACTACTACGCCCTGAAACCGCACTACAACCGCGGCAAGGTGACGCTCATTCACCCCGCGGATCGCATGAACCGGGCCGCAGCGAACGCGCTGTTGAAGGTCCTCGAGGAACCTCCGCCCGGCGCCTTGCTCATACTCGTGTGCGATCGTTTCAGCGCGCTGCCCATGACGATCCGCAGCCGCTGTGTGCGGATCCCCTGCGAGCATGTCGATCCGCAATCCGCGCGAACGTGGCTGCAGGCGCAGCTGGAAACCGCGGAGGAGCGCGAAATCGACGCCTTGCTGACCGAGTGCGGCGGTGCCCCGCTCGCGGCACTCACGCTCGCCGGCGCGCCCGATCGCGACCTCGAGCAGCGCCTGCTGACAACGATCGAGGCGCTGGCGACCGGAAAAACCCACGCGCTGGCGGCGGCGCAAGGGTTCCGGGGTCTCACGAGCGAGCGGCTCCTGCAGCTGTTCCTTGGCGCCGCGGGCAAGCTCATCTTCGCGAAATTCGCCAGCGCGTCATATTATCAGCGCGCGACCACGGGGCCCGATCCATGCTTGCAAGCGATCGCAGATCATTTAAACTTGAAGCACTTATACGCGTTTGTAGATCTACTTTTTGAGACAAAAACGCTGCTGTCCCGACACGCCGGGTTACGGGAAGCCGATATCGTCGATTCACTGTGGCTCGGCCTTGGGCAGATGACCCGGCAAAGCGCTGCAGAGGAGAGCTAAATGGCCGCTAGTGGCAAGAATCCACGCCAGGGCATCCTGTCGCTGACCATTCGCGACAAGAGCTCGCTGTATGCCGCTTATATGCCGTTTATCAAAAACGGTGGTCTGTTCATCCCGACGAACAAGAGTTACAAACTCGGCGACGAAGTCTTTATGTTGCTCACCCTGACCGACAGCAAGGAAAAATTGCCCGTCGCAGGACGCGTCGTCTGGATTACGCCCCAGGGCGCGCAGGGTAACCGCAACGCGGGCATCGGCGTGCAGTTCAGCGAACTCGACAACGGCGCCACGCGTAACAAAATCGAAACCCAACTCGCCGGCGCGCTGAAGTCAGACCGTCAAACGCATACGATGTAAAACGGGGTCTTGCGATCCCGTTCGTCCTTTTGATCCCCGGTAGTTAACGTCGTGACGCTAGTCGATTCACATTGCCATTTGCCTCTTGTCGCAACCCCCGAACGATCCGTTGCCGACATCGTCGCAAGTGCCCACGATGCCGGGGTCAGCGATCTGCTGTGCGTGTGCGTCGATCTCGAATCAGCCGGGCCTGTACGCGAGGCCGCGCAAGACCATGCGAATGTCTATGCGTCCGTCGGGGTCCACCCGAACACCGACCGCGCCGCACGCGAACCCACGGTCGACGAGCTGCTCGAACTCGGCAGCGACCCCGCGATCGTTGCCATCGGTGAAACGGGACTCGATTATTATCGCAGCGAAGGCGATCTGTCGTGGCAACACGAACGCTTCCGTCGCCATATCCGCGCTGCGCGCGAACTCGCGAAACCGCTGATCATCCACACGCGCGACAGCGCCGCAGACGTGATCCGGATCCTGCGTGAAGAGCGTGCCGAGGACGCGCGGGGCGTCATGCATTGCTTCGTCGATGACTGGGATACGGCGCAGGCCGCCATGGATCTGGGTTTTTGTATTTCGATCTCGGGCATCGTCACGTTCAAATCGGCAAGCGATCTGCGCGAGGTTGCACGCCGCGTTCCGCTCGATCGATTGCTCGTGGAAACGGATTCACCCTGGCTTGCTCCGGTTCCGCGGCGTGGCAAGCAAAACGAACCCGCTTATGTACGGTACACCGCGGAGTTTCTCGCGGAACTGCGCGGCGAATCCTTCGCGACGCTGGCGGCAGCGACAAGCGCGAATTTCTTCTCGCTGTTCCGGGCGGCACACCACACGGCAACGCCGGTTACGCCGTGACCCGGCGCGCGTCCAGCGCGAGCATGCGGGACCGGTGAGCACCACACCGGCTCACACGCGCGGCCGGATTGCCATCATCGGCGGATCCATCGCGGGCCTGCTCGCCGGTTTGCTGCTGCTGCGCGATAAGTGGGACGTCCGGATATATGAGCGCAGCGGCGACGAACTCGCCGGTCGCGGCGCCGGCATCGCACCGCACCGGGCCCTGTTCGACGCCTGTGCGCTCGCCGGTATCGACGTCGAGAAAACGATTGGGGTCGAATCGGCGGGACGGACGCTGCTCGGTCGCGACGGTCACGTCGTCGCGAGCAACGAAATGCGACAGTTGTTCACGTCGTGGGGTTTACTCTACCGCTCGCTGCGCGCGGTATTCCCCGATGAGCGCTATCACAACGGCATCGGTGTGCGTGAAATCCACGCCACTGAAACCGGGGTTCGGCTGACGTTCGATGACGACGCCGGCGAATCCGCCGACTGGATCATCGGCGCCGACGGGCTCCGCTCCCTCGTGCGACAAGCCGTCGCGCCGGACAGCGAGTTGCGCTACGCGGGGTACGTCGCGTGGCGCGGGCTCGTCATCGAATCGAAACTGCCGCTTGCCCTGCGTCGTCAGCTCGAACGCGGTATGACGTTCTATGTCCCGGAAAACGAGCACGTACTGGGCTACACGGTGGCCGGCCCGAACGATACGCTCGTCCGTGGCGAGCGCTGGTACAACTGGGTGTGGTACCGACCGTTGCCGACCGGCCCACGCCTCGATGCGACATTCACGGATGACGACGGCACGCAGTATCGCGATGGCATTCCGCCGCCGCGGATCCGGCGCGATGTCATCGACGCCCTGCACGCTGATGCGGCAACGTGCCTGCCGCCGCAGTTCCGTAGCGTAGTCCTTGCGACGGAGCAGCCGTTTCTACAGCCGATCGTGGAACTCTGCAGCGGGCAGCTCGTGCGCGGACGCTGCGTGCTGATCGGTGATGCCGCATTTACCGCGCGCCCCCATATCGGTCTTGGGGTGTCGAAAGCTGCCGGCGATGCGTCCACGTTAAGCGCCGCGTTCGCCACACCGGATGAGGACATTCCCGCCGCGCTGGCACGCTGGGAGAGCGCGCGCCTCGCTTATGGCCGTGCCGCGGTCGCGCGTGGCGCGGCACTCGGTTGTTATATCGGCGACGAACCCGCCGATGATGAACAGGCACGGCGTCATGCGCATTATCGCAGCGCCGCGGTCGTACTCGCGGAAATTGCCGCCGAACCCACAGCAGAACCCGATCGCGAACCGGGTATTGAGCAGGGTCCCCGGCAATGACAAATCCCCCGAACCCGCCGTTCGACGTGTGCGAAGTGTATGCGGAACCACGCCATCGCTTTCGGCTGCGCAATGCGTGGACAAACGTCTACGAGATCGAATTGCCAAGTAACGAGCAGACGCTGTTTCACCGGCACAGCGAAGACACCGTGTATTTCGTGGTCACGGACGCGAAAGTCCGCGAAACGTTCCCCGACAAACCCGCGGTCATCACGACCGCGAGCGCCGGCGGCACGATGTGCCGCGCGCACCGGCATGAGCCCCTGGTCCACCAGGTCTGTAACGTTGGTAACGGACTCATGCATCTGCTCGGTGCCGAAGCAATCGCACGTCCACCGGCAGGCGCTACGGCGCGGCCCGCGCTCGACGCGCATACGCTGAGCAACGAATCCGGGCGCTTTCGTGTTTTCGATGTCGCCGTTGGCGCCCACGCCGTCACGGTGCGCTACGAGGTCTACGGCATCCTCGTTGCGTTCGTCGAATGCACCCTCGGGAACGTCGATCCGGGTACCACCGGCACGTTTTCGGTGGGAATAGGTCCCGGCGGATTCATGTGGCTGGAACCGTCCGTCGGCGTCACCTTGCCGCCGGGCTTTCGTGGTATTTTCGCCCAGTGGATCTGACCCCACGCTCCTGACACCGACGATCTTCGCGGAGTAACGACATGCAAAATCTTGCGGAAATCAGTCTCGATCTGATTTGCACGCTGAAATTCGCGCCACCCGGGGGCTACGAAGCAGAAGATCTCGCGGCAATGGAAAACGCCTGCTGGCAGACACTGCTACACAGCCTCGACCCGGACGAGTACGCGGCGATCCTGTCGGCGGCGCGCGAGCACCTCGCGGAACTCGAGCTTGAATCGCCGGAGTCGCTGCCGGAATACCTGCAGCGCAAGCGCCAGGCGTTACGGGAACTCGTAGCCAACGGCGCGCCGGACGGTGACTGCGCATGAGTGAAAGCACCCCGGGCGACGTGCGGCAGCGCGCCGCCGCGCTGCTCGGTCGTACGTTCGGTTACCCTTCTTTTCGCGGACAACAGCTCGAGATTATCGAAGCAACCGTGCGCGGGGATGACA
>CAXBJY010000133.1:0-9782 GCA_963976285.1 uncultured Gammaproteobacteria bacterium | reverse complement strand
GGCTCGGCCGGTAGCGTCTGCAGCGTGAACACCTTCTGGCCCTCTCTGGGTCCCGGCATCGTGCAGCCGATCGTTGCGCGGCCCGTGGCGTCAGGCAACAACCAGACGCAGCGCTACGAGATCGTGGCCGGGGAACGCCGCTGGCGGGCCGCGCAGATGGCGGGCCTGCACGAGATTCCGACGATCGTGCGCGACATACCCGACGAATCGGCCATTGCGATGGCGCTGATCGAGAACATCCAGCGCGAGGATCTCAACCCGCTCGAAGAATCGCGCGCCCTCGACCGCCTGATCCGCGAGTTCAAGCTGACCCACGCCGAGGCGGCGCAGGCCGTCGGTCGTTCGCGCGCTTCCGTGAGCAACCTGTTGCGGCTGCAGGAGCTGTCCGACAGGGTGAAGGCAATGCTCGAATCGCGCGAGATCGAGATGGGCCACGCGCGGGCCCTGCTTGCGATCGGCAACGAAGTGCAGCAGCTCGATGCGGCGCGCCAGGTGGCGAAGAGCGGCATGTCGGTCCGCGAGGCCGAGCGGCTCGTGCGGCGCATGCTCGATACCGCCGGCAAGAAGAAGCCCGCGAAATCCGCCCCGTCGGGCAACGCGGACATCCGCCGCCTCGAGGTCGAAGTGTCAGAAAAACTCGGCGCGAAAGTGCGCGTCGATCACACGAAAAAGGGTTCCGGCAAGCTCGTCATCCAGTACAACAGCCTCGACGAACTCGACGGCATCCTCAAGCACATCCGCTAAACACGAGTTCCTGTGGGAGGCCGCCATGCGGGCGACCGTGGGAGGGCCTTCAGGCCCGATCGGCCGAAGCCGCTCCCACATTTTCGCCGGGACCGTAAACCCGCCGCATGAGCTTCGGCAGCACGGCTTCCGAGATCAGGAAGCCCTGCATCTTGTCGCACTCGATGGTCTTCAGGAACTCGAACGTGGCCTGGTCCTCGACGCCCTCGGCGCAGACCGACATGCCGAGATTGTGCGCAAGGCCCGTGATCGCGGCCAGCACCTGCAAGGCTACCGGGTCGCCCTGGGCGCGCTTGAGGGCGCTCGCATGGATCTTGATTTCGTCGAACGGCAGCTTGTCGAAGGTGCCGAGGGACACAGCCGCGACGCGAAAATCGTCGAGGCACAGGCGGAAGCCCCTGGCGCGGAATGCCGCGAGCGTTTTGAGGTGTGGCGCCTCGGGGTCCGTCAGTTCCTGTTCGGCGATCTCGAAGGAAAAGTTCGAGCACCTGAGGCCGAAGGTCGTGACGATGGCTTCGTACTGTTCGGGCAGCGCCGGGTCCGACAACAGGCTCGACGCGAGGTTGATGCAGGAATCGAGCACGAGGCCCTGGTTGCGCCACTTCACGAGCTGGCCCGCGGCATCGCGCAGGACGTATTCGCTGATCGCGGGCATCAGGCCGAAGGTTTCGGCCTCGGGCAGGAACTCGAGCGGGCCGACGAGGCCGTGGACGGGATGCCGCCAGCGCAGCAGCGCTTCGGCCTCGCAGGTCTGCCACGAGGTGTCCGAGCCGCGCTGCACCTTCGGCTGGTAGCGGAGCAGGAATTCCTTGTTCTCGAGCGCGCGCTCGAGATCGTCGCGTGACAGGCGCAGCATCCGGCGGCGGCAGCCGCGCGCGGCCGTGCTCAGCTGGTCGAAGGTGAAATCGGGGCGTACCCATTGCAGGTTGGCCGACTCCGCGAGTTTCTCGACGAGCCCGGCCTTTTCGCTCGAACGCAGCGCCTTGCTGTCGCCAGCGATGATCACGCCGTAGCGGCCCTTGCCGTCCTGGGCACAGATGCGCCGGACGACGGCTTCGCTGAGATCGGCTTCGGACAACAGGACAATGCGGCGCGAGTTGCCCTCGAGCAGTTCGTTCAGGGTCGCGGCGCTGCCGAAATGGGTCAGCGTCAGGCTGAGTTCGCGTGCCAGGTCGACCAGCGTCCGGGCCCGCCGCGAGGATTCGTGCGCGATCAGGAGCATGGCTGCAATCCACAGTGGTACAGCCCTCTTATACCGCCGAATCAGCCCCGTATATGTGCTGCAGTTCGCATTGGCGGTGAAATCAGTCGATTCCGAGCCGGTTCATGAGCCGCAGCAGTACGCCGTTGGTCCAGCCGAAACCGTCCTGGACGTCGTATTCGCCTCCCGAGGCCAGCGATTCGACGCGCTCGACGTCGTATTTTTCGAACAGCCGGCCGCTGCGCCGGTAGACGTGCAGGTTGTCCGCGACCCAGCGCTCGGCACCCTGTTTCGCGTCGTCGTCGAAGCCGTAGTTGCGCAGGCCCTCGTGGACGAGCCACTGCAGCGGCGCCCAGCCGTTCGGCCGGTCCCATTGCTGGCCGCTCCGGTTGAGCGTCGTTACCCAGCCACCCGTTGCGAGAAAGCGTGACCGCAGGTGCCCGGCGACTGCCGCGGCCTGCTCGTCGGTGGCGATATCGAGGAACAGCGGGTAGGCGGCGGCCAGCGACCAGGCGCCGGTCGAGGCGAGGCCGGGGAGATCGAGGTCGAAGAAAAAGCCCTCGTCGCGGCAGAAGAACCGGCCCTGCAGCTGCTGCCTGCGAAATTCGGCAGCCTCGGCGTAGCTGTTCGCGCCGGCCGGGCTCAGGTTGGCGAGCCGGGACTCGAGCCGGAACAGGAGCGCGTTCAGGTCGACGGGAATCACGGAGCTCGTGGCGATCGACTCGAGCCGGTCGGGTTGCTGCAACCAGCGCGAGGAGAAGTCCCAGCCCGATTCGCAGGCGGCGCGGATGTCGCGGTAATACTCCTTCGGGTCGCGGCCCGAGTTGGCGGCACGCTCGAGATCTTCCGCGTAGCTCTCCTGGCGGGGCTTGTCGCTGTCGTCCCAGTAACGGTTCAGGAAGCCGCCGTCGACGCGGACGACGCGCCGCGAAGCCTGGCCGTCCGCAGTCAGCTTTTCGGCGCCGGACATCCAGAACTCGTACTCGCGCCGCAGTTGCGGCAGGTAGTTCTCGATGATGGCCGGGTCGCCGCGAACCTCGGCGAGCAACTCGACCATGAGCACGAAAAACGGCGGCTGCGACCGCGTACAAAAATAGCTGCGGTTGCCGTTCGGGATGAAGCCGATCCGGTCGATCAGGTAGGCGAAGTTCTCGACCATGTCCTCGATCAGGTCGAAGCGCCCGGACTCGGCCAGGCCGAGCATCGTGAAGTAGCTGTCCCAGTAGTAGATCTCACGGAAGCGGCCGCCCGGCACGATGTAGGGGCGCGGCAGTTCGATCAGCGACGAGTTCGGCTCGACGTGATCGGCGGCGCGCGCGAGCTGCACCCAGAGTTGCTCGATGCGTTCGCGGACCGGGAGGATTTCTTCCGCGGGCGGGCTGTCCTGGTTCGACGGCAGGGAAAAATGCTCGCAGACGAAGGCCCGGATCGTGTCGTCGTCGTCCTTGTCGAGCGCGCCGAATGCCGCCAGGATGCTGCGGACGTCTGCTTTGGGCACGGCGTCGACGAAGGTCTTCGAGTCGGCAAATACGCGCTGCGACTGAACGCGTTCGAACAGTTCGCCGTAAGTTTCGTCCGGGAGCTGGAAGGGATTCGCCTGCATGTGCCCTTACGCCGTAATCTCCATCGTCCTGCGTTTGAAAAAGTAGAGGCTGACCAGCACCGCCGCGATCGGCAGCAGCGAAAAATAGAAGGCCGTCTGCCCGCCTACCCGCTCGAACAGCACGCCCGTAATGAGGGAGCCCGAGGTGCCGCCGAGCGCCGAGAACACGACGATCAGCCCCGCCATCGGCGCATGCTGGTGCGTCGGCAGTGCGGACAGGATCACTGAGTTGATCGCCGGGTACACGGGCGCGATGCAAAAACCGATGAGCGGAAACACGAAAGCGGCTAGCGGCGCCGCAGCCCAGCTCGTGACGGGCGCACCGCCCGCAACGCGCGCCATCGGCAGCGCGACGAGCACGAGTACGGCTGCCAGCACGAGGCCGGCGGTCAGCACCCGGTACCAGTCGAATTTCTTCAGGACGACACCGGCCGTGAAGCGGCCGAGTGCCGTTGCCGCCGCGAGAATGCTCGCCATCTGGATACTCAGCGAGGCGGACAGGTTGAGGATGCGGCTGTTGAAGGTCGGCAGCCAGGACATGATGCTCTGCTCGATGAGTACGTAAAGAAACGCGCTGATCACGAAGATCAGGACCAGCGGCCGCACGCAAAGCGCGATCATGTCGACGAATTCGCGGGACAGCGGCTGGCTGTCCGGCGTGTGCGCCGCGGTCTCGTCGAGCTTCGCGAAAAACAGCAACGCGAACGCGGCGAAGGCCATCGCGGCGAGGACGTAGTACACGGCCAGCCAGCCCGTCGAGCCCGGGTCGGCATCGTCGACGAAGGCGCTGAAGACGAAATAGCCCGACAACACGCCGACCATGAAAAACGATTCGAGGAAGTTCATCGTGCTGACGTGTTCCTGCTGGTCCCGCGTGACGAGCCCCAGCGTCGCAAACACCGACACCTTGATCAGTGCGAAGCTGACGCCGGTCGCGGCGAACAGCAGCTTGGTCATCCAGAAGGCCGGCAGCTGCGGCATCGCGAGGCAGACGAGGCCGATCATGCCGAGCGCGCCGAGCATCGTCCGCTTGTAACCGAGGCGGGCGACGAAGGATGCGATCAGGAACGAGGTGATCGCGATCGGCAGGTCCTTGAAGGCCTCGAGCACGGCCGCGGACGATTCGCTGACGCCGTAGCTGTTCTGCACCTGAAGGATCACGGTGCCGACACTGTTCAACAGGATCGCGAACACGAAATAGTTGATGAACAAGGATACCTTGATCGGCCAGTGCTGCATGTGCGGTCCTCGCGGGCGTGAAGCCGGACTATAGCCGGGCGTGCCCGCAAAAGCAGGGCCGCCGGGCCGGAGCCCGGCGGCCCGCCGGGTCAGTCGCCGAAGTCGTAGCCGACGCTGAAGCGCCAGGAAGCGCCGAAGATCGGCCGGCCGTTCGGGGCGGCAGGGTTGCGCGGATCGCCTTCCGTGATGCCGTCGGAGTCGTTGATGTTGTCACCGTGCAGCTGGAAGAAGAACCCGGAGTCGTTGTAGAGCAGCACGCCGAGGTCGAGCTTCTCGTAGCTCGGCAGGTCGACCGTGTTCGCATTGTCGCCGTAACGGTCGTCGACGAGCGTCAGCGCCGCATACACCGAGCCGGTCCAGTCACCGACTTCGAAGTCCCAGGACGGGGCAATGCGTGCCTGGAAGTCGGGCTGGCGCAGCACCTTGTTGCCCTCGTCCGACGAGGTCGTCGATTTCGTGATCTCGGCGTCCTGGAACGTCAGCAGCACATTGACCGTGAGCTGGCCGAAGTGCATGGCTGCGTCGGCCTCGATGCCGGTCGATTCCGTCTCGAAGGCGGCGGCGGCAACGGAGCTGCCCACGGTCGAGTTGAACGAGTCGTTGGTGTTGTAGAACAGCGTCGAGTACAGGTCGAGCCACTCGTTCGAGTACTTGACGCCCGCTTCGAGCTGTTCGACGGCATTCACGTTGTTGTTGCCCTCGCGAATATCGTCGAAGTGCGGGAACAGGAAGCCGTCGGAATAGCGTCCGTACACGCCGAGGTTGTCGTTGACGTCGAAGTTCGCCGCGACGGTCCAGGCGACTTCGTCGTCGGACTCGTCGGTTGCGAGGTCGGTCGCGCCGTCCGGGTAACCCGGGCCCGTGTCGAGCACGTAGTCGATGTCGATCGACTCGGTGCGCACACCGGCATCGATGCGCCACTGGTCGTTGACGTACCAGGAGTCGGCGAGGTACAGCGCTTCCGCGCGTGCGTCACCCGAGGATTGCAGGCCGAACATGAAGCCGGCATCGCCGCCCGCGTCCGCAATGTCGCCCGGCGTGACGGGCCCGGTGGACGACTGCAGCGGTTCGCCGTTGGCCACGTTGTGCACCGCGATCGGGTTGCCGAGCGTCCACCAGTCGTCGGCCGACCAGGAGGCCTGGTAAAAGCCGAAGGTCAGTTCGTGGTTCTCGAAGCTCTTGTTGATGCTGATGTCGTTGATCTTCGCCTCGAGCTCCTTCATCACCACCCAGTGGCCGTAAGTCTGTGCATAGTCCGTGCCGGGCAATGCGGGATCCATGCTCGGGTCGTCGCTCTGGCGGTACACGGAGTCGCCGATCTCGGCGCTCAGGTCCGCAATCGTGACGGGCCCGCCCGAGGGCACGAAGCCGTAGGTGTTGGCATCGCCCGAAGTGAACGTGAACTGGTCGCGGAACGTCCAGCCGTCGCCGAATTCGAACTCCGCGCTGCCGCCCGCGACGATGCCGTCCCAGCCGCGGCCCTTCGCAAAGTCGAAGACCTCCGTGTCGCCGTTCGTGTTGACCTGGATCTCGCGATAGCGCGTTGCGTTACCGAGCTGGGCGAAATCGCCGTGGTCGTTACCGGTGTTGAGCGCGAACGGCAGTACCCACTGGCCGTGGTCGTCGGTGACGCGGGCATACAGGTTGATCTCGCCCGTGTCGAAAACGCGGTTCAGGTTCGCCGTGAACTGGCTGCCTTCCTCGGCCGAGAACTGCGGGTCGCGAATGCCCTCGGACGAGGTCACGTAGCCGCCGATCATGTAGTAGGTGTTCTCGGCGAGTTCGCCGCTCAGCACACCGTCGAGCCGTTGCAGTCCGTAGTCCGAGGTCGTGTACTTGATCCGGCCCTCGGTATTCTCGCTGCCTTCCTTGAGCCGGAAGTTGACCGTGACGCCGGGCTCGCCCTTGCCGAACACGGCGTTCGGCCCGCCGCGCAGCGCCTCGACGCTGGCGATGGTCTCGTCGACGCGGAACATCGACGACTGCTCGAAAAAGGACAGCATCTCGGTGCCGTAGATCGGCGAGCCGTTGAGCGCGAGCGTGACGAACGGTGCATCGCTGCCGCCCGGCAGGCCGCGCACGTCGATATTGGCGCCCGCCACGCCGCCCGAGCTTTCGGCCCAGACGCCGGGGACCGACTTGAACAGGTCGGCCGTGCTCTTCGGCGAGAACTTGGCGATCCCCTCGGGATCGATCGTCGTGACCGCGAAACTGGCCTGCTGGCGATCGACGCCGGCGCCGCCCGGCGTACCCACGGTGATGATTTCCTCGATGATTTCGTCGTCGTCGGCTTCCTGCGCCAGGACGGCGCCCGGGCCGAACGCGATGCCGGCAGCCGCTGCGGCCAGCAATACGGGTCTGAATAGTCCAGGATTCCTGCAGTTCATGATCAATCCCCCTGTAGCTTGATGTTTACTGCAAGCCAAAAAACTACACCGGGATGAAACGCATTTCAATTTTTTTGTAATGCGTTTCAGAAACACGTATCATTCCCTGCGTTTCCAGGTATTTACAACAACAACAAACGCATAGGGGAGACGCATGAGCGAGAAGCGTGCGGTCACCATGGACGACATCGCAAGGCTCGCGCGGGTCTCGAAACCGACGGTGTCGCGGGCGCTCAACAACAGCCCGCTGGTGAAAAAAAAGACCCGCGATCACGTGCTGGCCGTGGCCCACGAACAGGGTTACGCGGTCAACCGCAATGCCCAGAAACTGCGCCGCAAGCGCACCAATACGATTGCCGTGTCGCTCGACTTCGGTTCCCACCAGCAGGGCCACATCGCGGACCCGTTCATGTTCGAGCTGTTGGCCGGCGTTTCCGAGGCGCTCGGCGACCAGAACCAGGACCTCCTGTTGTGTGCGCCGAGGCACAACGACGCCGACGACTTCCAGCGCATACTCTGGTCGCGGGGTGCCGACGGCTTCATCATCCTGGGCCAGGGACATCGCGAGGAGATGCTCAAGGAATTCGCTGCGACCGGCGCGCCGATGGTCGTCTGGGGCGCAGGCGCCGACGATGCCGAGTATTGCGTCGTTGGCAGCGACAATTTCCTCGGCGGCAAGCTCGCCGGGCAGCACCTGCTGCGCAAGGGCGGCCGCCACCTCGTGTTCGTCGGCGACACCTCGTTCCGCGAGATCGGCCTGCGCTACGCGGGCATGCAACGGGCCGCGGACGAGCGGCCCTACGACGTCCGCACCGACTGCATCGAACTGCACAGCTTTTCCTACGACGCCGCCTACGAAGCGGCGAACCGCTACCTCGACGTCACCGAAAACCGGCCCGACGGCCTGTTTGCCTCGAACGACACCGTGGCGATGGCCTTCATCAGCGCGTTTCGCGATGCCGGCATCGACGTGGCCGGGGAGATTTCCGTGGTCGGCTACAACGACATCCCGACCGCGGCCTACTTCACGCCGCGGCTGACGACGATCCGCCAGGACATCTACCAGGCCGGCCGCGTCCTCGTGGCCAAGCTGATGCGAATTCTCGACGGCGAAACGCCCGGCTCGGCGCTGATCCGGACGCAGCTGATCACTCGCCAGACCTGAGCCGGAAACCCTGTAAATAAAGGGGTCAGAGCCCTTTTTTTCCCGCTTGCGGGCCGCCCTCTGCGGGTTGCCATGCGAGGGGGCCGCCACTATAATGCGCGGGCTGTTTACAGGCCCGCCTGGAATCACCGAAAAGACAAGCGCCACAGACCGCCGGATTGTCGGATGGACGTGGCGTTTTTAGTGCCGGAGACACGCGCAAGATGGTCAGGGTGCTCGTCTTACAAATCGGGATCGGGGCGGTCCTCGCCGCCGTGTTTTGGGGAATTGTCGGACAGGTCGCGGGCATCTCAGCGCTGCTCGGCAGCCTGGCCTGCGCCGTCCCGAACGCCTTCCTCGCGCTGCGGCTCGCAGCGCCGCGTCGCGACCCGGGTGCCAGGCACCTGCTCCGGGCGGCATACATTGGTGAGCTTGGCAAACTGGCGATCACCGTGCTGATGTTCAGCATCATTTTCGTCGCGGTCCGGCCCTTATCGGTCGGCGCACTGTTTGCCGGGTTCATCGCCGCGCAGCTGATGACCTTCGCCGGTCTCGTGCAGTGCGATGGACGGGATACGGAAGAGACGAAGAGTAACAACAATGGCGAGTGAAGGCGGACACGGCCCGCAAACCTCCGGCGAGTACATTTCGCACCATCTGCAAAACCTGCAGGTCTGCCAGGACGACGCAGGCGAATGGGTGTGGAACCAGTGCGCCGGCAACCCGATGGCGATCAACGTCGATTCGATGTTCTGGTCGGTGTTGCTCGGGCTGGTATTCGTGTTCCTGTTCCGCGGTGCCGCGAAGAAGAGCTCGGTCGGCAAGCCGAGCCGGTTCCAGGCCTTCGTCGAGATCGTCGTCGACTTCGTCGACGGCTCGGTCAAGGACACTTTTCATGGCACGAGCCGGCTGATCGCACCGCTCGGGCTGACGATCTTCGTCTGGGTGTTCCTGATGAACCTCATGGACCTCGTGCCGGTCGACTGGATTCCGCTTGCGGCTGCGGGCGTCGGCATTCCTTATATGAAGGTCGTGCCGACGACCGACGTCAACATCACGTTTGGCATGTCGATCGCCGTGTTCGTACTGATCCTCGTGTACACGACCAAGTACAAGGGGCCGTTCGGCATCGTCAAGGATCTCGCGCTGCACCCGATCGAACCGTCGTTCAAGTGGCCCGGCATTCTGGCCGCCGCGCCGATCATCGCGTTCAACCTGATTCTCGAATCGGTTGCGCTGCTCGCGAAGCCGGTTTCCCTGAGCCTGCGGCTGTTCGGCAACATGTTCGCCGGCGAACTCATCTTCATCCTGATCGCGTTGCTCGGTATCTGGCAGCTGCCCCTGCACTTCGGCTGGGCCGTTTTCCACGTGCTGATCGTGACGTTGCAGGCCTTTATTTTCATGATGCTGGCGGATAGTGCGTATAAGGGGCCATTATGTCAGGCGCGAAACCGTCCGAGCGAG
>CAXBJY010000132.1:0-9849 GCA_963976285.1 uncultured Gammaproteobacteria bacterium | reverse complement strand
TGCTTCCCTCCTATGGGAATGATGGCTCAAAACACAGAATTCGCTACACCCCCCGGTCATGTGTCTCTCAGCTTCCCCCCGAAATGACTTGCTCGAAACATAGTAATAAAGGTACTTAGCATCGATGTCTTCAGTAGGCCGGAGCACATGGAATTCAGTAGACCCGAACCCAATGTCATTAATCAACGCCGGCACAACAGCCACCTTGCCGTTTTCCATACACGGTGTAATTTTTGCAAATAAGACATCGCCTTCGAGAAATGCGGTAAACCCCTTCTTTACTTCCTTAGCTAACCGGGCCGCTGATACATCAATCTCACCGTTAGCTGCGCCCACCGCGGACATCGGGACGAACGAAACCGGTAGGTCGTCTGGAATGAGTTTTTTGTCGAGTCGCGGATTGACTGCGGCTACTTCTTCAATCTTTCTCGTTATCCAGCCCTCCGTAAGGCTAGAAACTACATCGTCGACCCTTTCAGCTGATCGATTCACGCCACCAACCCCTCATTCAGCTCATCCAAAATCACCGGCAGCGCTTCCCCAAACAACTGATACACCTTCCCCAAACCGCCCTCAGCCGAAAACGGCACATAGTCAAAATCATCCGTATCGATATTCAGATTCGCCGCGAAATGATCCCGGATCATATCGAGCCATTTGCGTTGTTCCTCGGTGAACACGTTCCCCGCGTTCTCCTGACTCGCGAGCCAGGCTTTGTAGTTCGCGTTCACCCGCTCCGGAAATGGCACGAGTTCGTTGTCTTCGTGCAACGCGAAGCGTACGAGTGAGACGAGATCGGTGAGCAATCGTTTCCCGCCCGCGCCTTTCACTTTCGCTTGTTCCAGCGCCGCATAGGCCTGCCACAGCTGGCCCCGGTTCATCAGATACGGGGGTGCGTTGATGATTTCGGAGAGTTCCTTTACGTGGTCGAAATTCAGGCGTTCCTTGTAGGGCCGATTGTAGAGGATCTGCAGCGCGGTTATTTCGTCTTTGTTGTTGTTGATGAATTGCTCGAACGTTTGTACGAGGGTGCGTGCGCGGTCTTTCGCCTCCGCGTTGAAATCGCCTTCGAGCAGCTCGTCCTGGCTGATGTGGTCGATCGTGATTTCGTTTTTCTGGCGGATTAGGCTCAGCAGATCGCGCAGGGCCGGATCGTGGAACGGTTGCACGGCGGTTGCGATGCATTGTTGCCGGACATCCGGCGCGAGGTCCGGGTTGATGGCCTGTACCAGGTTTTTGCTCAGGTCCTTCAGGCCGGCGCCGTTTGTGTGTTGCCGGATCTTTTGATCGTCCTCTTCGCTCGTTCGATGTTCCATGCGGGCGAGGCGGCTTGCGATGGAGCTTAAAACCTCTTCGTCCGTGTTGCCGAGCGCGACGGCCTGCATGAGTTTTTCGAAGGAGACGCTCGGTTTTTTCTCCATCGGCCGGGAATCGGTTTTGTCCTGTTCGCAAACCCCGACGGCATCGATAATCACGAAGTGGTCTTTAGCGGCGGCGTCCGGGGTTACGGCCTTGAGATCGTCAGATTCGATCACCCGTACGCCACGGCCTTTCATCTGTTCGAAGAAAGAACGCGATTTCACGGCGCGCATGAAAAACACGATTTCCACGGGCTTGATATCGGTGCCGGTGGCGATCATATCGACGGTAACGGCAATGCGCGGCAACGGGCTGATGCGGAATTCCCTGATCAACTCCTTTGGACTCCTGCCCGTGGTGCGGTAGGTAATCTTCTGGGCGAAATCGTTGCCCTTGGCGAACTCCTCGCGGACGATTTCGACGATGTTCTCGGCGTGGTTGTCGTCCTTCGCGAAAATCAGGGTCTTCGGTACCCATTCTCTTCCCGGAAAGATCGTTGGCAGGCTGCTTTTGAACGCCTTGATGATCGTACGGATCTGATCCGGGGTGGCGACGTCGCGGTCGAGCTGGTTCGGGTCGTAGGTGAAATCGTCGTCGAGTTCTTCCCAGCGTTTTCTGCGCGTCTCGCGTTCCTGGCGCTCGACCTGGAAGCCCGCCTCCACGGTTGAACCTTTTTCAGATATAGCAGTGCGAATTCGGAATACATCGTAGTTGACGTTCACCCCGTCGGCCACGGCCTGCTCGTGGTTGTATTCCATCACGAGGTTCTGGTTGAAAAAGCCGAACGTTTGTTTGCTCGGGGTAGCGGTGAGGCCGATGAGGTAGGCGTCGAAGTATTCCAGCACCTGCGCCCAGAGGTTGTAGATCGAGCGATGGCATTCATCCGTGATGATAACGTCGAACGTCTCGATGGGGATGGCGGGGTTGTACTCAATCGGAGGTTGTTGCTTGAACAAGGATTCGAGCCCCGCGACGGAGGCCTCCTCGTCCGCTTCGGTGATGTCCTTGCCGCGGAGCATCGAGTACATCCGTTGGATAGTCGAGATGCAGACCCGCGCGGTCGTATCGATTTGGTTGGATTGCAGGCGTTGGACAATGAATTCCTGGGTGAACTTGAAATTGTTGTAGGGTGAAGAATAGAGCTGGAGTTCCTTTTCCGTTTGTTCGCCGAGATTGCCGCGGTCGACGAGAAACAGGATCCGCCGCGCGCCGCCGAACTTGATCAAGCGGTATAGCAGGGTGATCGCGGTGAACGTTTTACCGGAGCCGGTGGCCATCTGCACGAGCGCGCGGGGGCGATTTTCGCGCAACGACTGCTCGAGATGCTTGATCGCAACCTTCTGCGCGGGCCACAAACCTTCTTCAATCAACGGCGGCATATCCTGCATGCGGGCGAGGAACGTACCTCCCCGGTTCGCGTAATCCGCTTTCGAGTCGCGAACTTCGTTGGGCGGGAAATCGCCGATTAGTTCGCGTAAATGTTGCGGGCGGTGGAACGCAAAGACGGGCTGGGCGCGCGGCTCGGGGTCGAGCCCGTTCGTGAAATGGGTTTCGATGCCGGTGGATTCGTAGGAGAACGGTAACGGCTTGCGCCATGCGGGCAGACCGTCCGGCAGGCCCGCCGTGTATTTCGTGGATTGCGTTTCAACACCACTTAGGGCGAAGCCGGCTTTTTTCGCTTCGATTACCCCAGCGGCCTGGCCATCGACGTAGAGCAGATAATCGGCCTCGCCGTGACCTGATTTCAGGGGAAATTCGCGGATGGCAACGCCACGATGGGCGGAGATGTTGGCTTCGGCCAGGTCGCAGACGTGCCAGCCCGCCTTCTGCAGGAGGTCGTCGATTGTTTCGCGTGCTATGCGTTCCGGTTCCGGCACCCGGCGAGCCCCTCCCGAGATCTCGTAGCCCGTTCAATCTATTATGGTTTTGACGGTAACGGGTGTTGAGCATCGTACCAAAGTTTCTGCTCGATTCGCGGGCCGGGATACAAATGCTTGCGATTCAATGCAGCTCACCTGTGGAGTAGTGGAGGATTGCAGAGCTGACGAGAATCCGGTCCTTGTGTACCGCACGGACTGAGCGATAGATGTAGGGCCGAATTCCCTCGCCACGCAGCAGCTCTCTTAGGTTATTTCAACTGGAATACTGTATATAATTACAGTACTATTTTGATGGAAACTACACGACCGGAGGGTCCCGGCGATGGCACACAGGTTCGGCGGCGCGTGGACGCGCGAGAAGCTATCGATTCTCCGTAACTACCTGGGCTTCTATTCGACGGCGCTGAAAAACCAGCCGTTTAGTCTCCTTTATGTAGACGCATTCGCCGGAACTGGAAAACAAAACCCCAAACTCGATGACGCACAAGGTGACTTTCTGGCCGAAGAGGACTTCGATGGTTCCGTCGCGGTGGCGCTCGAAGTTGTACCCGGTTTCGATCGTTATTATTTCAACGATCTGAATGCCGAACGCGTGCGCGCGCTCGAGGAAATTCGCGACAAACATCCCGCAAAAGACATTCGTGTGTCGCGGCAAAACGCGAACGAATTCATTCCGGCGTTCTGCGCAGATTTAAGCTCGAGAGACAGAGCAGTAATGTTTATCGACCCGTACAGTACGGAACTGGATTGGGAGACGCTAAGGCACGTCGCGAATACGGAGAAAGTCGATCTATGGCTCCTGTTCCCTATCTCAGCGCTTTTGCGGATGACGCCGACCGAAGGGCATAGCATTCGGCCCGAGTGGAGCAAAACGATTACCCGGTTGCTGGGCAACGACGGATGGCAAGAAGCACTCTACGAACCAAAACCGTTACCGCCAATGGACGACATGTTCGGAGACGACAACGCGGGCGATCAATATAATCGACTAAACGTTGAAGAGCTTACGGATTGGGTGACTAAAAGACTGGAAGAACTGTTCAGTCACGTCGCTCGTCCGGTCCGGCTTGATAATAACGGCCGGCCGCTTTTCCTGTTTTATTTCGCCGTCTCGAATCCGAGTGAGAGAGCCTGGCGGCTGGCGGATAAGGTCGTGAGCGCAATTACGAAGGAAACCCGTAGATAAAGACGATGCGGAACGCTGCCACGGAGTAGGTCGTATGAGCAAAATTGAGTGGACGGAAGCAACCTGGAACCCGGTGACCGGCTGCAAAAAAATATCCCCTGGATGTAAACACTGCTACGCGGAAACGATGTCCCGACGATTGCAGGCTATGCGCGCGCCTGGTTACGAAAACGGTTTCGAGGTGAGCCTTCTACCAGAGCGCTTGTCTCAGCCGCTGCGTCGTCGGAAATCGACGATGTATTTCGTGAATTCAATGAGCGACCTGTTTCAGGAAGAGGTGCCGTTCGATTTTATTGATGACGTAATGAAGGTCATCGAGCAAACGCCTTGGCATACCTATCAGATCTTGACGAAAAGAGCCGGAAACATGCGACGGTACTTCCACCGCCGCAACGTACCTAAGAATGCATGGCTGGGTGTGTCCGTGGAAAACAGGAAATATGGAAAACCCCGGATGGACGAGTTGCGCGACATTGACGCTGCGGTCCGGTTCTTATCGGTCGAACCGCTGCTTGAAGGCTTGGGAAAACTGAATTTGGACGGAATCCACTGGGTAATCGTCGGCGGAGAATCGGGTGCCGGCGCGCGGCCGATGAAGGAGTCCTGGGCAACCAGCGTTCGCGATCAATGCCAGGAGGCGGGGATCAATTTCTTTTTTAAACAATGGGGCGCCTGGGGAGCGGACGGTGAGAAACGTTCCAAAAAGGCGAACGGTCGCAGTCTTGAGGGACAGACTTGGAACATGATGCCCGTACAGACTAAAGCGGGTCTCACCGCTGGGGCGGCTAAATGATAATACTCGGCGACGGCATGCTAGCGGTTTCGCAACCGGTATATAGCGTTACTTAAAATTCCCGGAAATTGGGAATTTGGGGTATTTCGATGTACTTTTTGGCCGGTTATTCGAGTGTTTCGTTGGCCCGTCGGTGCTGTCCCGATTTGAAGGGCGAGAAAAGAACAGCGGTAGCTGGAGTCAACAGCTAAGGGCATGCAATACCCCGCGGCGGGTACCGCGCCGTTACGAACTGTTTTCAAAACAGGACGACCAGGCGGATGCGTCGAACCAAGCACTGTAAGACCCGAGCAATGCACTAAAGCCGGAGAGATAGCCTGGTACGGCGCCGATTAGTCGCTCAATCAGTTGCAGTGACCAGCCCGCAAACTCCTCCGATACGCCGCCGCAATCACTGCCGGACTCTGAGCTTCCGCCGTACAAAGCTTCTGCGGGTCGGGCCGTATACCTATCTGCCCAAGATCCAGCCGGTCGGCGTCCCAACAGGTTTGTACTGTGATGTCGCCGCGTACATAACCTTCGCTGTGTTCGGAGCAGGCCTTTTTAAGCAGTAGCGACGCGGTATTGTCCAGCGAGAAGTACTTACCGTTGAGCGTTTCCACAAGTTCAGCGGCTCGTTTCCCATGATTCGGGTCTCCGGAATCAGCAATTCGGCATGCATCGTGAAGAAACGCGAAAAGTTCGACGACTTCAATATTTGCGCCATTGAGCATCGCTAGTTGAAAACCGTTATATCGCACCCGGGCCCAGTGCGGTGCGCCGTGTATTCCGTGCCAGTCCAGCCGGAATTGTGTGCGAAGAAACTCAATCAGATCGGTAGATATCACAACGCGGTACGCTCGTCTTCTTTGAATAACCCTCGACGATCTGATCCTTTGAAACGAGTCCATACCGGTTTTTTAGGGAGCATGCGAAACTATAGTCCCGCTAATGATCTGGATTAGGCAGTGAACAAATCGACGTAGCGCGAATAGCGAAAAACGCGGTTCCGCGCGTTCCCGGTCGCCTCGTCCAGGATGCCGTTTTCCACCAACCGCTCGGTGAGCCGACTGGCAGCGGAATACGTAACACCAAGCAATTCGGCGATGGCGTTGACATTCATAAACGGAAACCTGCATAAAGCTTCATGCACTCGTAATGCGTTGCCCGCTGCGCGGCCGAGTTCGGAAATGATCTTGTCTCGGTCGGACTCACGCAGCGCAACGATGTCTCTCGCGGTTGTGGTCGCCTCTTGCGAGACTTCGGCGATACCGTCCAAGAAGAACTTGAGCCAATCCTCCCACTCGCCTGTGTCCCTTACCGACTGCAGTTTGTCGTAATACGTCGAACGGTTGGCCTTCAGATAATGAGAAAGATAGAGCACCGGCGATTGCAGGATTTCGCGTTCGCATAACAGTAAGCTGATCAGCAGCCGCCCAACCCGGCCGTTCCCGTCGAGAAAAGGATGTATAGTTTCGAATTGCGCATGAATCAGCCCAATCTTGATGAGGGCGGGCGTTGTGTCGGTAGCGTGAACGTAGCGCTCCAGTTCGGAAAGCGCGTCGGCGACGGCGTGGGGCGGCGGCGGGATAAATGTCGCTGAATTGATCGTGCTACCGGCCGGACCTATCCAGTTCTGCGACGTACGAAGCTCCCCTGGTTGCAGCTGTGCGCCGCGCACCCCGTGCATTAATTTCTCGTGAATCTCGCGGATCAGACGAACTGATATTGGTAAAGCCGTCAGCCTCTGAAGGCCGTAATTCATTGCGGCGACGTAGTTCAGAACTTCCGGGACGTCCGCCGGCTGTTCGGGGTCGAAGATCTGAGCCTCGGCGCGCAGGAGATCATTCAGGGAGCTCTGCGTTCCCTCAATCTGGCTGGAGAGAACAGCCTCCTTTCGCACGTACATCAGTACAAAAAGGTCGGCATCGGGGAGCGTTTGAACGGAACCGTCCAGGCGGCCCAGTGCGCGGTCGGCGCGCGATAGGAGGGCCTGTAATTCGTCGTCGACGACGATTTCGGGCACTGGCGGTAGCGGCGCGGGGATAAACGCGCGATACCCGCTCGTTTGCTTTTCGTAGGTTACTGCCCGCATTATGTGCCGGTTGCGTCCCATATTCGCTGCTGACGCAAATATAGCACATGCTTCGTCTTTTATTTGCGTCAGAAGCGAATATGGGTGGAAATCGATCCGGTATTTGCGTCTGAGAACAATCCAATACCGATCCGAGCCCGAACGACGGTCGAATAAGGTCCTGCCAGACCATCATTCCGGACGAACAACCCCGGAAAATCCAGCCGCTTCGGCTGCCCATGTCAACGCATCAAAAATCCTTCGTTTCCGACCGACCACGCTAGATAAAGCATCGTGTCTCCGGCGGCTCGCGTTTTGCAAACCGAGTTCGGCTCGGGATCCTCGTTGTAGAGCCTCGCGAATTTCGCGAAGTCGTCGAACCATTCGTGCGTCTGGCTGAACGAATGAACCAGCATTACGGCGGTCGTGGCGTGAAAGCGGCGCGCCTCGATAATTGCCGAGGCGGTTCGGTGAAGGAGTTGATAACGGATGTTCGCGACTGCGGCGCGGTCGACGCCCAACACGTCGCACAGGAAAGCCAAGCGGGTTTCTCTGCCCTTACTCGGGTTCGCTATCCATTCGGATACGAGCGGCCCGAAAGGTTCCGAGACCTTACCCTCAACCGCGATACTCACGAGACCGGATGCGCCACGGGCGAGAACAAAAATATCGTTCTGTGACGCTCGCCGGCCGCCTGGTAGAGGAACCTCGTGTTCCGGAAAGCCGAGTAAAAATTCGAGATCGCATAATTCAGGATGTCCGGATTCATCAAATAACCGCGCGACTTCTGGCGGGAATCCGTTGGCCTCCGTCCAGGAATAGGCGAGGGATTTCGCGGAATAACCGGTACGCCAATGCTTTTGCGGTTCAGCCAGTAATGCCTGCCAGTCGCCAGCGCTATCGGCCGGTACGTAGAATTTCGACATGAGTTAATTTCCTCCCGGCATCGATACGCGCACGTTCGGCATGGAGACCGTTCCAATTGAACGTTACTTTAGGCCCGCCGCACTCTTTCGTCGATCAATCGCGGATTACACACTAAATGTTTAGAAGGGCGCTAAGCGGCGCGCCAATCGAATGTTCCCGCAAGCATTCCCCTGCACGTCGTTGAATAAACGGCGTCCAGGTCATTAGGAATCTTGGAATAACCAACGAACGTAACAGTCGGTCGAACGTATCTATGGATTTCGGGCAGACGACTTTTGCCTGGCTTTTGGTCTGCCTACCGGTTTTCAAAGCAAGCAAGCGGCCGCGTCCCGCGGCATTGCGGAAATCGCTGGCAGCCCCAGAACGATGCACCTTTCGACGGCCCTTTGCGCGCCGTGCGCTTCACCATCGAGCTGCCGCAATCCGGGCATACCACGGTCGTTTGCGCTGCCGGTTCCTCCCTTTCGATGCCGGGCGTCGCCGGCAACCTAGCAGCCCCGTCTTCAAACAACAGCGCGAGCCCGTCCGCGCCGATGAGTTCGATCGATTTTCCCCTGGCGAAATTCTCGGCGTCTCGCGTGAACGTGCCGGAGCATATGACGAACCCGCCGGCGGCGCGTTCCGCGGCGATCACGCCAAATAACTCCCGCACGACCCCAACCCCGACGTTCCGCGCTTTCCAGTGTTTACATTGAACGAGAAAGCACTCGCCGTTCTTGCGCACCTCGATATCGATACCGCCGTCGGCGCCGGCTCCGCCACGCTCGGATACCTGATAGCCACGAGCCCTGAACGCTTCGCTCACGACGAGTTCGAAGTCGCGCCAGGTGAGGTCTTTGATTTCCTCATCATTCGGGTTCACGCGAACTTTTCTCAACAATCCGGCGCGGCGCCGCCGGCCCGCAAACGACATGATCGCGCCGACGACAAATGCGATGGGAATCACGTAGCGAGCCAGTGTGTACAACGACACTCGCATGCCGTGAACCGTAACGCGGCCGAGGTCGGTTCCATCAAGGGCGGGGTCCGGCTCCGCGGCGATCAACATGCCGAAGCCAAACCAGGCCACAGCAGCGATCGCAATCCCGGCCCACCACGGCAACACCGAGGCGATACTGATCAAATCGTCAAAAGCGGAGTTTCTGCGGCGGGCCATAAGCTATCGAATGCATTCGAATTGGCGGTACATCGCATTGTAGATCGCGATATCGGCATGTTCGCGGGTAAGGTGCGGGGCTTGGTAAAAATTTTTGGAAATTGGTGGCTATGGGTGGACTCGACGACGCCGCGCCAGCGGCGGCGGACAACCGCAGGTTGCCCGAAGGGACGTGCCCTGCAAGGGCGCGGTCTACCCCGACCGTAGGTCGGTGGTTCGCACTCCGGTGTAACTCTGGCGACTGATACGGTGGGTTTGGAAATTGGTGGCTATGGGCAGACTCGACGACGCCGCGCCAGCGGCGGCGGACAACCGCAGCTTGTCCGAAGGGACGTGCCCTGCAAGGGCGCGGTCTACCCCGACCGCAGGTCGGTGGTTCGCACTCCGGTGCAACTTTGGTGACTGATACGACGGGTTTGAAAATTGGTGGCTATGCGTGGACTCGACGACGCCGCGCCAGCGGCGGCGGACAACCGCAGGTTGCCCGAAGGGACG
>CAXBJY010000131.1:0-9956 GCA_963976285.1 uncultured Gammaproteobacteria bacterium | reverse complement strand
GGCCGGCGAGGTCCGCTTCATCCGCACGCAGACGCACCGGCACGTTCTTCACGGAACCCGCATCCACGTCGATGCGCGGCGTATCAAGAATGAATTCCACGTTCGGGATTCCATCCACGGACAGTTCATAGGTATGCGCATGATTGTCCATGTTGATGATCTTCAGCGTGTAGACGTTTTCGATCTTGCCCATCGTTTCCCGGTACAGTTGGTTACGATCGCGGATGACATCGAGTTCGACAGGCTTGCGCTGCGCCAGCGAGTAGATGAACAGGCCCGTCAGCGTCATCAGGATCAGGCCGTAAATGATCACCCGCGGCCTGAGGATGTGCGTCGGCTTGCCATCGACGGCGTTCTGCGTCGTGTAGCGGATCAGACCTTTCGGGTAATCCATTTTTTGCATAACGTCGTCGCAGACGTCGATGCAGGCGGAACAGCCGATACATTCGTACTGCAGGCCGTCGCGGATATCGATGCCCGTCGGGCACACCTGCACGCACATCGTGCAGTTGATACAGTCGCCGAGACCCGCGGCGCGATAATCGGTTCCCGCCTTGCGTGAACCGCGTGGTTCCCCGCGTTCCTCGTCGTAGGAAATTATCAGCGTGTCGCGATCGAACATCGCGCTTTGAAAGCGCGCATACGGACACATGTACTTGCATACCTGTTCACGCATGAAGCCGGCATTGCCGTATGTCGCGAAACCGTAAAACAGGGTCCAGAACGTCGCCCACGGACCCGCTTCAAAGTGCACGAGCGAGCGGGCGAGTTCGCCTGCCGGCACGAAGTAGGCGACGAACGTAAAGCCGGTATACAGCGACAGCGCGATCCAGATCGCGTGCTTCGTCGCCTTGATGCGGAATTTCCTCGCGGACATGGGCGCCTGGTCGAGCTTCATCTGGCGCGAACGATTGCCTTCGACCTTGCGTTCGATGGCGAGAAACAGCTCCGTCCACACCGTTTGCGGGCACGCGTAGCCGCAGAACAGGCGTCCGGCAATCGTCGTGAAGAAAAACAGCGCGAACGCCGCGAGCATGAGCATGAACGTGAGGTAGATGAAATCCTGTGGCCACAGGGTCCAGCCGAAGATGTAGAACTTGCGCGCCGGCAGGTCGAACAAAACGGCCTGACGTCCGTCCCACGGGATCCAGCAAACGATGTAGAACAGGCCGAGCAGCAGCACGACGGCACTCGTGCGCAGCCAGGCAAACAGGCCGTGCACTTCGCGCGGATAGATCTTCGCGCTTTTTTCAAACAGCGCGGTGCTGACGTCGCCGGCGGTCCGCGCTTTGGATGGTTCGGAAGACATAGGGAATTTCTGCCGGGGGTTGGCGCCGGGATCAGTCGTTCTTCGTCGGGTAGACGAACAGCACGGCGAACAGCGCGGAGCTGGCGGTCAGCAGCCAGAATAACAGGAACCCGATCGTATAGGCGCCCATGCGGCTGACTTCAGGAAACGTGACGCAATACTGCAGCGCGAGCGGATCGAGCGCCGAGAAGAACACCCCGGTGGCCACGATCGCCATGAGAAACGAAATCCACAACACGGCGCCGATCCGTTGCGGAACCGGCATGTGGCGAACTTTTTCGATCAATGGCATGCGTGAATTCCGGTCCGGTCGCCGCTATTCGCGGAATGTGTAGACGTAGGTCGCGAGCAGATGGATCTTCGCCGGCCCGAGAAATTCGCCGTGCGCCGGCATGATGCCATTGCGACCGCTCACGATCGATTCCGTGATTTTCGTCGTCGACCCGCCGTGCAGCCAGATATCGTCGGTCAGGTTCGGTGCGCCCAGCATCTGGTTGCCGCCGCCGTCGGGCCCGTGACACGCAATGCAGTTCACGTCGTACACCGCCTTGCCCTGTTTCGCGATCGCGGCGTCGGCCGCGCGCCCCGACAGTTGTTCCACGTAGGCCGTCACGGCGGTGACCTGTTCTTTCGTGAGGATCGCACCCCACGCCGGCATGAGGCCGTTGCGGCCATGCGTCAGCGTTGCCGTCAGGTCTTCCGGTTTCGAACCGTAAAGCCAGTCGTCGTCACGCAGGTTCGGAAATCCGCGGGCACCGCGCGCGTCGGAACCGTGACACGTCGTGCAATACGTTGCGAACAGGCGCTCGCCCATTTTCACCGCTTCTTCGTTGCCGGCGAGTTCCGGGATCGGAACCTGCGAGTACTGCTCGAACAGCGGGCCGAACTGTGCTTCCGCCGCGGCGACCTCTTCTTCGTACTGTCCGATCTGCGACCAGCCGAGGAGGCCTTTGTACGCACCGAGTCCGGGATACAGCAGCAGGTACAGCAGGCCTCCGGCCAGCGTGATGTAGAACAGGTTCAGCCACCAGCTCGGCATCGGGTTGTTGTACTCTTCGAGGTTCTCGTCCCACACGTGGCCCATCGTTTCGACGGGTTTTTCGGGGTCGTCGTCTTTCGAGCCGGTCGTTACGATCCGCACGCCGATGAACACGCCGATGATGCTGACGATCGTGGTCAGCCCGATGATCCAGCTCCAGATACCGCTCGTGAAATCAGCCATCGTGGGTCTTCTCGTCGTTGTCCAAATCGAGCGCGAGACGCGCCGTGGCTTCGAATTCGGCCTTGCGCTGCGAACTCCAGGCCCATGCGACGATGGCGAGGAAAATGACGCAGACGACTACGGTCCAGATCGAAAAAATAAGGCTCATCCCGGCTACCTCCTGATCTTCACGGTGGTACCAAGGCCCTGCAGGTAAGCAACCACCGCATCGAGTTCGGTCTTGCCGGCGAGTGCGGCTTCGGCCCCGGCGATTTCCTCATCCGTGTACGGTGCGCCGAGATCGCGCAGGACGGTCATCTTTTGCCTGATGTCGCCGTTGTCGATCACGGTCGATTCGAGCCACGGGTAGCCGGGCATGATCGATTCCGGGACCACGTCGCGGGGATTGACGAGATGCACGCGATGCCACTCGTCGCTGTAGCGTCCGCCAACCCGGTGCAGATCCGGGCCGGTACGCTTCGAGCCCCACTGGAACGGCCGGTCGTAGACGAACTCGCCGGCGAGCGAGTAATGGCCGTAACGCTCCGTTTCCGCGCGGAACGGCCGGATCATCTGCGAATGGCACAGATAGCAGCCTTCGCGAACGTAAATATCGCGACCGGTCAGGGTGAGTGGTGAGTACGGCAGCAACCCTTCGACCGGTTCCGTCGTAGAGTGCATGAAAAACAGCGGCACGATCTGAACCAGACCGCCGACGCTGATCACGACGATGATCAACACCATCATGAAACCGATGTTCTTTTCGACGGATTCGTGTTTCAGCGCCATCGTTCTTATCCCGCCATCGCCGGTGCGAGCACCGGCGCGTCCACAGGTTTGGCACCGGCGACGGTGCGATAGATGTTGTAGCACATGACAATCGAACCGATCAGGAACAGGGCGCCGCCGAGGAAGCGAATGATATAGAACGGATGCATCGCCTGAACGGATTCGACGAAGCTGTAGGTGAGCGTGCCGTCATCATTGACCGCCCGCCACATCAAGCCCTGCATGATCCCCGCGACCCACATCGCGGTGATATAGAACACGATCCCGATGGTCGAAACCCAGAAATGCACTTCGACGAGCTTCAGACTGTACAACTCGCGTCCGTACAGCCGCGGGAACATGTGGTAGAGGCAACCCTGGGAAATGAACGCGACCCAGCCAAGCGCGCCCGAGTGCACGTGACCGATGGTCCAGTCCGTGTAGTGCGACAGCGCGTTGACGGTCTTGATCGACATCATCGGGCCTTCGAACGTCGACATGCCGTAGAACGAGATCGACACGATCATGAGGCGCAGCACGGGGTCGGTGCGCAGTTTGTGCCAGGCGCCGGACAAGGTCATGACCCCGTTGATCATGCCGCCCCAGGACGGTGCCAGCAGGATCAGCGACATGACCATACCGAGCGATTGCGTCCATTCCGGTAACGCCGTGTAATGCAAATGGTGCGGGCCGGCCCAGATGTACGTGAACACGAGCGCCCAGAAATGCACGATCGACAGGCGGTAGGAGTAGACGGGGCGGTTTACCTGTTTCGGCACGAAGTAGTACATCATGCCGAGAAAGCCCGCGGTCAGGAAAAAGCCGACCGCGTTATGGCCGTACCACCATTGCACCATCGCGTCCTGGACACCGGCGTACATCGAGTAGGATTTCAGCAGGGTAACCGGTACCGCCATGCTGTTGACGATATGCAATACGGCGATCGTGATGATAAATGCGCCGTAAAACCAGTTCGCAACGTAGATGTGTTTGACTTTGCGCCTCGCGATCGTGCCGAAGAACACGTACGCATAGGCAACCCACACGACCGCGATGAGGATGTCGATCGGCCATTCGAGTTCCGCGTATTCTTTTGATTGCGTGATCCCGAGCGGCAGGGTGATCGCGGCGGCGACAATGACGAGCTGCCAGCCCCAGAACGTGAACGCGGCGATCCGGTCATCGTTCAGGCGCGTGTGGCACGTGCGCTGAACGACGTAATAGGAACTCGCGAACAGCGCGCTGCCGCCGAACGCGAAGATTACGGCGTTCGTATGCAGGGGCCGGAGGCGGCCGAACGTGAGCCAGGGAATGTCGAAATTCAGTGCTGGCCACGCGAGTTGGGCGGCAATAAGGACGCCGACGGCCATGCCGACGACGCCCCAGACGAGCGTCATCACGGCGAACTGGCGGACGACGCGATAGTTATAGGTCGTTGAATCGCTCATGGAATCGTTGCATCTTCGCTGGCGGGTTATCGAGGTCGAAAACGTAACACAAATCGTGTGTGCCACGCATTTTGCCGCTGTGCACAATTTCGCCCATGATCTGGATCAACTTTACAAAATCGCCATCGTCGATGATCACACGCCGCAGCGTTTTGCTGATCGGCCAAGGGAGAGTTACGCGTGAGCGCGAAGGGATCGGTACGAACCGCGGCGGACGCCGGCGTATGTTTTCATTGTGGCGCCGCTATCGGCCCGAATGCCGCGCGGCTTGTCGTGATCGACGGCGCCGAACAACTGACGTGTTCCGCGCGCTGCGCGGACGTCGCGGCGACGATCGACGCAGCCGGGTTCGCGTCGTTCTACCGCCAGCGTCGCGGTGACCGGCATCTGCCGGTCGAGTTCGAGACCGGGCTCGCCGATCACCTCGATGTGTACGACGACCCCGGACTGCAGCAACGCTTCGCCGAAACCAGCGCCGACGGGGTACGCAACGCAACCCTGCTGATCGAGGGCATCACGTGCGCGGCCTGTGTCCGGCTCGTCGAATCGCGACTGGCCGGGCTCGACGGCGTGCGCGCTTTTTCCCTGAATGCCTCGACCCACCGGGCGCAACTCGCGTGGGATGAACGCCAGGTGCGCTTAAGCCGGATCATGCGGGTGATCTACGACCTCGGCTATGCCGCCTATCCGTTCGATGGTCGCCGCCGCCAGCGATTGCTCGCCGAGGAGCGCAAAACACTGCTCAAACGCCTCGCGCTGAGCGTGCTGCTCGGTATGCAGCTGATGATGTTCACGCTCGCGCTGTACGGCGGCGCCTGGTCCGGCATGTCGGCCGGGATCGAACAATTGCTGCGCTGGGCCAGTCTCGTCCTCGTCGTGCCGATCCTCGGCTACTGCGCCGTGCCGTTTTTCCACGGCGCGCGGCGGGCACTCGGCAACCGCGAACTCGGCATGGACGTGCCGGTTTCGCTCGCGCTCGCGCTCGCGTTCGTGGCGAGTGCCTGGGCCACGCTTGCCGGCACCGGCGAGGTGTATTTCGAATCGATCGCGATGTTTGTCACCTTGTTGCTCGCGGGTCGCTACTTTGAACTCGGCGCCCGGATCAAGGCGACCCGCCAGTTCGATGAACTCGCGAAAGTCATTCCGCAGTCCGTTGCGATCGTCGAACCGTCGGGCGCGCTGCGCAGCGCACCCGCGACGGAACTCGTGCTCGATGACGTCGTGCTCGTGAAAGCCGGTGAGGTGATCCCGATCGACGGCGACGTCGTCGCCGGCACGAGCGCCGTCGACGAATCGATCCTGAGCGGCGAGAGCGAGGCGATTGCGAAAACGCGTGGCGCGCCGGTCCTTGGTGGCAGTCTCAACCTGGATTCGCCGTTGCAGATACGCGTACGGCGCCTGATCAACGACAGCCTCATGGCCGAAATCAGCCGCCTCGCGCAGGATGCGCAGTCGTGCAAACCCCGGCTCACGGTGCTCGCCGATCGTATCGCGAGCAAATTTATCTTCGGCGTACTGCTCACCGCCGGGTGTGTCGCGGGGTACTGGAGCCTCGTCGACCCGTCCCGGGTCATGGCGACCACGATCGCCGTGCTCGTGATCTCATGTCCCTGTGCGCTCGCGCTCGCGACCCCGGCCGCCGTGATCGCTGCGAGCGGCGCGATGATGCGCAACGGCATCGCCGCATTGAATCCGGGGGTGATCGAAACGCTCGCGGCGGCGCGCGCTTTCGTGTTCGACAAGACCGGCACGTTGACCACCGGGCGCCTGCAACTCGCTGCCGTCCATGCGGGCCCGGGCACGGATGAAGCCGCCGCGCTCGCCACGGCGCAGGCCCTCGGCGCCCATTCCGAGCACACGATCGGGCGCGCGCTCATGCACGTCGCGACCGCGACGTCACCGCCGGCGGCCACAGACATCGTCAACGCCCCCGGTGCAGGGATCAGCGGTACGATCGACGGCGAACGCTACTGGCTCGGGTCCGCCGCCTACATCCTCGAACAGGCCGGGGTGGCGGTCGACGATACCGCCGCGGCGCGCGACGGCGCGCATAAAATCGCCTGGCTTGCCCGTCGTGGTGAAGCGCTCGCGCAGTTCTGCTTCCTCGACGAACTGAAGCCCGGGGCGCGCGAACTCGTCGCGGATCTGCGCGCGGCCGGGATCACGACCGTCATGCTCACCGGTGATCGTGCCGCTGTCGCGCGCACGATCGCCGACGAACTCGGCATCGATGAGGTCCATGCGGATTTGCGTCCCGCCGCGAAGCTGGCCGAACTCGAGCGCCGGCAGGCCGACGGTGAAGTGAACGTTGTCGTCGGTGACGGCGTCAACGACGCGCCGATGATCGCCCAGGGGTTCGTATCCGTCGCCGTGGGTAACGCCTGCGATCTGTCGAAACACGAGGCCGACCTCGTGCTGCTGCGCGACAACCTCGACGCACTCGGTTTCGCCTACCGCACGAGCCGCAAGACCCTGCGCGTGATCCGCCAGAACATCACGTGGGCGATCGGCTACAACGCCTGCGCGCTGCCGCTCGCGATCGGCGGTTATGTGCCGCCGTGGCTCGCCGCGCTCGGCATGTCACTGAGCTCGCTGCTCGTCGTCGCGAACGCGACCCGGATCAACCGTTAGCCGTCGGTTTGCCGTGGAAGTCCTGTACTTACTGATTCCCATCGCGCTCGGGCTCGTCGTCCTGATCGGTGCCGCGGTCGTGTGGGCGATCTCATCCGGCCAGTATGACGACCTCGACCGCGCCGCCGAGGACGTATTGCTCGACGACGACGAACCCGGACCACCTCCGTGATTGCCGCGCCACGAGTTCCGGCGCCGGTGCTTCGCGGGCGCCGGATACCCGCGCACGACGTGTAACAACGGGGCTATACTCCAGCGCCCCGCACGGGAATTTAATGAACTACCGCGCGCCGCGGTTCAAGCAAGCAGGTGTCCGTTCATGGCTGAATACATCAACGTCGTCGGGGTTGGCATGACCCCGTTCAAAACCCCGAAACAAAGCGAATCCTATGTTGCAATGGGCGCCGCCGCGATCCGCGATGCACTCGCCGACGCCGGGCTCGCGTTCGACGCAATCGAACAGGCTTACGCGAGCTACGTCTACGGCGACAGTTGCTGTGGCCACCGCGTCGTCTACGAAGCGGGACTGACGGGAATTCCGATCTTCAACGTCAACAGCAATTGCTCGAGCGGTTCGAGCGGCTTGTTCCTCGCCCGCCAGGCGCTGCTCAGTGGCCAGGCCGAGTGTGTACTCGCCGTTGGTTTCGAACAGATGACTCCGGGCGCGCTCAGCGAACACTGGACCGATCGCCCGACCCCGCTCGAAAAATTCATCGACGTCGCGAACGAGGTACTCGGCGACGAGGACGGTCCGATGGCGCCGAAACTGTTCGGCGCGGCCGGTCGCGAGTATTTCGCGAAGTACGGCATGCAACCGGAAACGCTCGCGAAAATTCCGGTCAAGGCGCGCCGTCACGCGGAACACAATCCGCGCGCCGTGTTTACCGAACAACTCACCGTCGAGGCGGTCATGGCGAGCCCGCGGATCTGCGATCCCCTGACCCGCTTCCAGTGTTGTCCGCCGACGTGCGGCGCGGCCGCGGCGGTGTTGTGTACCGATGCGTTCGCCGCACGGCACGGGCTCAAGCCCGACGTGCGCATACTCGCGCAGTCGCTCGTCACGGACATGAGCAGCAGCTTTGCCGGCAGCGCGATCGCCGCGGTCGGGGGCGACATGGGGCGCAAGGCGGCGGGCGATGTGTATGCGGCAGCGGGGATCGGACCTGAAGATGTCGATGTCGTGGAATTGCACGATTGTTTCAGTATCAATGAAGTGATTGCCTATGAAGGACTTGGCTTGTGCCCGGAAGGCGGCGCCGCCGAGTTCATCGAAAGCGGCGCGAACACGTATGGTGGAAAGGTGGTCACGAATCCTTCCGGCGGCCTGATTTCGAAAGGCCATCCGCTCGGCGCGACGGGTCTGGCGCAATGTTTCGAACTGACCACGCAGTTGCGCGGGCAGGCCGGACGACGTCAGGTCGCGGACGCGCGCATCGCGCTCGCGCACAACATCGGTATTGGCGGCGCGTGTGTCGTGACGATGCTCGGGCGGGCCTGAACCGGGCCCGTCACGACCGCTTGAAACGTTGGTAACATTTCAGTCTAATGGGTACCACGAGGCTCCGACCCGGAACCGCGAAGTCGCCGCTATGAGCGTCACGCGAACGGGCCCCTTCACGACACAAGGAATTTCGGCACCGGCAAACACCTGACCACAGCACTCAATCTTTCGCCGCCCGGGGAGGGCGCAAGCAGTATGGGTATCCTAGTCAATATCGACAATGGCGGTACGTTTACGGACGTCTGCATCAGCGATGGCAAACGCGTGGTCCACGCGAAGTCGCCGACCACAGCGCACGATCTGACCCAATGTTTCATCGACGCACTCACGCGCGGCTCCCGGGAACTCTACGGCGAAGCAGACCTGAGTCAGCTGATCCGCGATATCGATTGCCTGCGCTATTCGACGACCGCCGGCACGAACGCGGTGGTGGAACACAAGGGTACGCCGGTCGCCCTGCTCGTCGAGGCCGGTGAGGAGAGCACGCTGTACGGGGCGCATGCGCTGTTGTCGAGCAACGACCTGTGGCAGGCGATGGTGCCGCACCCGCCGTCCGGTATCCGGGTCGGCGCCGACGGTGCGATCGACGGCGACGAATTGACGAAGATCATCAACGCGATGTTGTCGCGGGGCGCGCTCAGGCTGATTGTGGCGCTGCGTTCCGGGGTCGCTGAACAGAACGTAAAAGCGGAACTGCTCGAACGTTATCCGCGCCACCTGCTCGGCGCGATTCCGTTTCTCATCTCATCCGAACTCGTCCACGACACCGACGACGCACGGCGCATGGTAACCGGGGTCGTCAACTCCTACCTGCACCCCGGCATGGAACATTTCCTCTACGGCGCGGAGACGATTTGCAAGGAAAACCACCTGCGCCGCCCGCTGCTGATCTACCGCAATGACGGTGATTCCGCGCGCGTCGCGAAGACCACCGCGATCAAGACCTGGGGTTCGGGGCCGCGCGGCGGTCTCGAGGGCGCGATCGCCTACGCCGGCCTGTACGGCGAAAGCACGTTGCTCGCGGTCGATATCGGCGGTACGACAACGGATATCTCGCTCGTCGTCGATCAAAAAGTCCGCATGCTGCCGTACGGCGAG
>CAXBJY010000130.1:0-10047 GCA_963976285.1 uncultured Gammaproteobacteria bacterium | reverse complement strand
GCGGAAACGCGCGTGCGCCAGCACAGGATATCGTTCGCCGGGGTCGCGGCCGTGTTGTTACAACCGGTCGGCAGCGACGTCGTCACGGTAAAGTCGCCGACGTAGGTCGCCAGCGAGGTACGGTTGATGCGCATGCGATCGGCAATGTCGTAAGCGAGAACGCTGATCTGCGAGCGCAGGTAAGCATCGTGGTTGAACTGCAGGCCGCGCATCTGCATCGCGGCGATGCCGAGCATGCCGACGGCAAGCACGAGCATCGCGACGAGCACTTCTATCAGGGTGAAACCCGCGGCCCCGCGGGAGCGAATCGGTGATCGCATCGGTAAATCTCTCATCGGCTTCGTTACGGGCAGGTGTGATCGGTGTCGGTGGTGGGACGCCCGGTAGTCGTGAGCGTGATCAGCTTACCGTCGTAGCTGGCGCTGTCACGGCTGTCACACACTTCGATCGTCGCGCCGCCGTCAGCTGCGCCATTCGACTGGTAGACGATCGCCGCGGTGGCTGCGGTGGCGGTCCCGTTGATCGTCGAGTTCATCGTGGCCGCGCAATTGAAATTAAACCGCCGGATGATTTCCGGGACGTCATCATCGAGCACCCCGTTGCCGTTCAGGTCTTCACCGGGGTCGAGCACGCCGTCGCCGTCAGCATCTTCGTCGGCTTCGAGATCGGCGAAACCATCGCCGTCGAGGTCGCGGTAAACAACCACACCTTCACCGAACTCGTCATTCTGGCGGTCCGAGGTGGCGCAACTGCCGTCGGCGGCGTTGTTGTTGTCCTCGTCGAGCTGGCAGGAAATCGAGCCGACCGTGACGTCGTCCCGAAACGTCACCGCCGTGCTGCGTGCGAGTTGCATGGCACTGACGAGCTGGTTCGTCTTCGTCGTCAGGCAGTTGTTCAACACCATGTTGGTGTAGCTTGGCACCGCGACGGCCAACAGGACCGCGGCGATGGCAATGGTCAGCATCAATTCGATGATGGTGAACCCGGCGTGGTTTTGTCTGTTCATGGGAGCTTATTTAGCAACCCGGCAGGATGTTGTCTGCGGCTATCCGGTAAACGGTTGTTCCGGCCCGATGAACGGCAGCAGGGGCAAGTGGTTTGTGACAGGGATCACAGCGACCCGCGCCGGCCCTCGGGCGCGGGAGTTGACGTGAACGGGCGCTCCGGCGCCCGGAAAATCAGGCGCGCACGAGCTCCCGCGGCAGGCTGAATACGACCTGTTCGGTGATACCCGGGACTTCGTTCACCGTGTGACCACCGCAGGCTTTCAGTTTCTCGACGACCTGTTCGACGAGCACCTCCGGCGCCGAAGCACCGGCGGTGACCCCGACACTGAGCTTGCCGGTGAGCCATTCGGTGCGTATTTCGTCCGCGTTATCAATGAGATAGGCAGGGATTCCCTGTTTTTCCGCGATTTCCTTCAGGCGGGTCGAATTGGAACTCGTCTGCGAGCCGACAACGAGGATCAGATCGCAATTCTCGAGTAATCGCTTTACCGCATCCTGCCGGTTCTGGGTTGCGTAACAGATGTCTTCTTTCTTCGGTCCGGCGATTTTCGGGAACCGCTTGCGCAGCGCATCGATAATTTCCGCCGTATCGTCCATCGACAGCGTCGTTTGCGTGACGAACGCGAGGTATTCCGGATCCTTGACTTCGAGTTTTTCAACATCCTGAACGGATTCAACGAGATACATACCACCGCGGCCATCTTTCACGGTGTACTGCCCGAGCGTCCCCTCCACCTCCGGATGCCCGGCGTGGCCGATCAGGATGCTCTCGCGACCGTCTTCCTGGTATTTCCCCACTTCCATGTGCACTTTTGTGACGAGCGGGCAGATCGCGTCGAAGACGCGTAACTGGCGACGGGCAGCCTCCTCGCGCACGGCTTTCGCGACGCCGTGGGCGCTGAAGATCACCGTCGCATCGTCCGGGACTTCGCCGAGTTCGTCGACGAAAATAGCGCCCTTGTCGCGCAATCCGTCGACAACGTACTTGTTATGGACCACTTCGTGGCGGACGTAGACCGGCGCGCCGAATATTTCGAGCGCGTTCTCCACGATGCCGATCGCGCGATCGACTCCGGCACAGAAGCCGCGGGGATTGGCGAGATGAATTTCCATGATTGTTAAATCCTTAGCGCAGACGTGAATTGGCGGTTACCGGATCGGCCCGCCATTATCGATGATTAATGCCGCGCCCGCCAACGGGCGCTTGAGGCGCCGGGGAGCGAGCATCCCGCGCTCCCGCATCAGGCCTGTGGCTGGTCTTTCGGTGTTTGTTGCCATCCGCTCAGTACGAGCACGACGGCGCCGACGCAGATCGCGGAATCCGCGATGTTAAACGCGGGCCAATACCAGGTTTTGTAGTACACCTGAATAAAATCAACGACATAACCGAAATTCAGACGATCGATAAAATTGCCGATCGCGCCTCCGAGGATCAGGCTCAAGGCGAGCGGCAGCCACAGTTCCCCGTCGCCAATCTGGCGCAGCCAGGCGGTGATCACGACGCTGACCACGAGCGCGATCGCGGCAAAAAACCAGCGCTGCCAGCCCGAGGCTTCGCTGAGCAGACTGAACGCGGCGCCGGTATTGTGCGCGAGCGTGAAATTCAGACCGGGAAAGATCGCGACGGGTTCCGCGTAGTTGAGCATCGCACTCGCGCCAAACTTCGTCAGTTGATCAAGCACCACGACGACAGCCGCCAGCATGAGCCAGTGCATCGTCGTTCGTTTCACTCAAGCCTCCGCCGGCGACGCGAGCCCGAGGATCTTTCGCGCCGCCGCGCAATCTTCGACGATTTGCAGGCGCAGTTTTTCGAACGAAACGAACGGCAGGTCGTCACGAATCTTTTCGATGAACTCCACCGCAACGTGCGCCCCGTAGCACTGTTCGTCGTAATCGAACACGTGCGCCTCGAGGACGTAGGTCGGGTCTTCGATAATTGGTCGCGTACCGACGTAGGCGACCGCCGGCATTGGCGTATCGCGCAGACCACGTACATGGGCCGCGTAGATGCCTTCGAGCGGCGCGCGCAGACGGTTCAGTTTCAGGTTGAGCGTCGGAAATCCGATAGAGCGGCCGCGATGCTGGCCATGGACCACCCGCCCCGCGATGAAGTAGCGGCGTCCGAGATACGTGGCGGCCGCATCGAAATCGCCTTCGATCAGCTTTTCCCGGATTGCGGTTGAACTGACGCGCTGGCCGTCGATGATGTGCGAATGCGTGCGCCGTACGCTAAAGCCGTAAATCTTGCCGAATTCCTGCAGGGCGAAGAAATCACCGCCCCGCGCGCTGCCAAACTTGAAATCGTCACCAATAATCAACTCGCGGATCCCGAGCCCCTCGACGAGCGTACTCGTCGCGAACTCCTCCGCCGATTGTGCCGCGAAGCTTTCATTGAAACGCACGACACACACGCGCTCGACCCCGAAATCGCGCAGCAGGGCAAGTTTCTCGCGCAATGAGGACAGCCGCGGCGGTTGCGCCGAGGCGTGGAAATATTCAGCCGGTTGCGGTTCAAAAATCATCACGGTCGACGGCACGCCGTGGCGTGCGGAAGCGTCGAGCAGCTGCCGCAAGACCGCCTGGTGCCCCAGGTGGACGCCGTCGAAATTACCCACGCTCGCAACGCACCCGAAGTGGCGCGGTTGAATATTGTGAACGCCCCGGATGAGCTCCATCGTGATTGAATCGCCTTCCTGTTACCTGCCGTGCCCGATAGTGAAGAATTATACGATATGCCTGTGACTCAATCGCGTGGTGCGGCATGCCAGCGGATGCCGAATATGAATGCGGCGGCGAAATAGCTCGCCGCACCGACGACGACAAGTTGCGCGAGCATCCAGGCGCGGGTGAGCGCGTCACTCGCGGTCCACACGGACTGCTCCGCATTCAGCATGACGAGTGCGGTGCACATAACGATAACGGCGCCGAGCACCCGGAGCGCGTAGATCCCCCAGCCCGGACCCGGCCGGTAGGTTCCGTCCGCGAGCAGACCGCGCAGCAGCAGACCCGCGTTCAAAAACGCCGACAGTGACGTGGCCAGCGCAAGACCGGCATGCGCGAGCGGCCACACGAGGATCAGGTTCAGCGCGACATTCGTGACCATCGCGATAATGCCGATTTTCACCGGGGTTTTCGTGTCCTGCCGGGCGAAGTACCCCGGCGCGAGGATCTTGACCAGGATGAATGCGGTGAGTCCCGCCGAATACGCGACGAGCGAGCGACCCGCCATGACAACATCACGCTCGACGAGCTGACCGTACTGAAACAACGCACTCAGCATCGGTTGCGCCAGCAGTGCCAGCGCGCAGGCCGCCGGCAGAGAGATCAGCAACGTGAGTTTCAGCGCCCAATCGAGCGTCGCGGAAAAATTCTCGCTGCGTCCGCCCGCGTGATGCCGCGACAGGCTGGGCAGGACGACCGTCGCGAGTGCGATCCCGAACACCCCGAGCGGAAATTCCACGAGCCGATCCGAGTAATACAGCCAGGAGATGCTGCCGGTTTCGAGCAGCGAGGCGATCATCGTATCGATCATCAAATTGATTTGCGCCACCGATACGCCAAAAATCGCCGGCGCCATCAGTTTCAGGATCTGCCGGACGCCGGGATGCGCAAACCCGAAGCTGAGCCGCCGCAAGACCCCGAGCCGCAGGACCGCGGCGAACTGCATCGCGAACTGCAGCAAACCGCCGGCGAACACGCCGATCGCGAGCGCGACCACGGGCTCATCGAACCGCGGCGCGGCGAACACGGCGGCGACGATGAGTGCGATGTTCAGCAACGCGGGGGTAACGGCCGGGATCGCGAAGCGGCCGTACGTATTCAGCAGGCTGCCGAACAACGCCGTGATCGAAATGAACAGCAAGTACGGAAACGTGATCCTGAGCAGCAAGGTCGCGAGATCCCAGCGCACCGCGTCCTGCGTGAAGCCCGGCGCGAACACGGCGATGAAATACGGCGCCGCGAGAATACCCAGGGTAACGACGCCGAATAGCACGAGCGCGAGCGCCCCGGCGGTGGCGCCGACGAGGTCGATGACACGATCCTGATCGCCCGTGCTCTTGTATTCCGTGAGCACCGGGATAAACGCCTGGGAGAACGCGCCCTCGGCGAACAGGCGCCGGAACAGATTCGGGATCTTGAACGCGACAAAAAATGCGTCCGCCGCGATCCCCGCGCCGACGAGGCGCGCGATGATCATGTCGCGCATGAATCCGAGGATCCGCGACACGAGCGTCATCTGACCGACAACCGCGGTTGATTTGAACAGACTCGTACTCAGCGTATTGTCCTCGGATTGCGACGCCGGCACGGACCCGAGCCCGTCGCGCGTGCCGTTGCCGTCGGGGCGCGGTGCAGACCGCCCGTCGCCGGCCATCGCGATACCGGAAACGGGCGCTCCGCCGCCGGAGTGAACGTGAATCGATGGATCGCAGGGTGGTTCATGGCAACATTATCTAACGCACGAACGTGGTGAAATCCGGGCCGTAAAATAGCGGTTTTCGGGCCGTAAATGTTGACAATGCGGGCGATCCATCGCATAGTTCGCGGCCTTTTCCAGCACAACTTTCGGAGCAGACCATTGGCCAACTCAGCACAAGCCCGCAAACGCGCTCGGCAAGGCGAAAAACGACGTCGCCACAACGCCGCCCGCCGTTCACTGTTGCGCACGCGCATCAAGCAGGTAGTGCAGGCCATTGAAGAAGGCGACAAGGAAAAAGCCCAGGCCGCCTACCAGCTCGCGGTGCCGGTGATCGACACGATGGCGGGCGACGCGATTATTCACAAGAACAAGGCCGCAAGGCACAAATCGCGTCTGAACACGCGGATCCGCGCACTCGCCTGAGGCGTAGCGCCACCCGAAAAAACCGGCCACGTGCCGGTTTTTTTTCGCCCGCGCGAACCGGGTGTCCCTAGCGCAGAACAAGATTGTCCCGGTGGATAAGCTCCGGCTCGCGGATATAGCCGAGGATCCCTTCAATGCGTTGCGTCGCCTGACCCCGAATTCTTGTCGTCTCCGCCGCATCGTAATTCACGAGTCCGCGCGCAATTTCCATCCCCGCCGTGTTGACGCACGACACGAGCTCGCCACGTTCGAAACGGCCGGTAACCGCGGTAACCCCGACCGCGAGCAGACTGCGACCCTCCTCGCGCAACACCCTGACGGCGCCGTCATCGAGTACGAGTTGTCCCTTCGCGATCAACGTGTCCGCGAGCCACCGCTTGCGCGCCGCGAGTTTCGCACCGGGCGCGGCCAGGTACGTACCGACGGATTCACCGTCGGCAATCCGCGAGAGAACATTTTCATTCAGGCCGGACGCGATGATCGTCGACGTCGCCGAACGTGCCGCGAGGCGCGCCGCAGTGAGTTTCGTCCGCATGCCCCCGCGGCCCCAGTCGCCGCCGTCACCCGCCAGTGCCTCGATCGCGGGATCGTTCAGATCGGCCGTCTCGATCAAACGCGCACTCGGATCGTGGCGCGGGTCCGCGCTCATGAGTCCCTCCTGGTCCGTCAGGATCACGAGCAGATCGGCATCGATGAGGTTACTGACGAGCCCGGCGAGCGTGTCGTTGTCGCCAAACCGGATCTCGTCCGTCGCGACGGTATCGTTTTCGTTGATAACCGGCACAACCCCGAGGCGTAGCAGCGTCCATAACGTGCTGCGGGCATTCAGGTAACGCCGCCGGTCGGCGACATCGGCGTGCGTCAGCAACACCTGTGCGGCGAGTTTGCCGAATTTTTCGAACGCGAGTTCCCACGCGCGTACGAGCCCCATCTGGCCGACCGCGGCGGCGGCCTGCAGTTCATGGATGGAGTGCGGTCGTTCGCGCCAGCCGAGGCGCACGGCGCCTTCGGCGACCGAACCCGAGCCGACGACGACGATTTCATGGCCGCGTTGGCCGAGACCCGCCATTTGTGCAGCCCAGTCGTCGATCGCAGCGACGTTCAGACCCATGCCGTGTTTTGTCGCGAGCGCGCTGCCGATTTTCACCACCCACCGGCGCGTGCCCGTTACGGCCTGACGTGTGCCCGCGCTCAATCCGACGCCTCCTCGACGGCGCTGGCACGCACCGCGGCGAGATGCGCGGCGACCGCGTTCACGAGTTCCGGACAGCCCTTGCCGGTGGCGGCGGAGATGTGGAACACGGGACCCGACCAGCCGGTTGCGGTACGAAACGCGTCGGTCTGATCCACGTAATCATCGCCGAAGACGTCGATTTTATTGAAGACGACCCAACGCTCGCGCTCGAGCAATTGCGCCTTGTATTCGCCGAGTTCGCGCGAAATCGTCGTGAAGTCCTCGATCGGATCGCGCTCGCCATCGAACCCCGACACGTCGAGCAAATGCAGCAGCAACTGCGTCCGTTCGATATGGCGGAGAAATTGCAGGCCGAGGCCGGCACCATCGGCGGCGCCTTCGATGATCCCCGGGATATCGGCGACGACGAATGTCGTGTCCGCATTGACGGCAACGACCCCGAGCATCGGGCGCAGGGTGGTGAACGGATAGTCCGCGACTTTCGGCCGTGCGGCGGAAATTTGTGCGATGAGGGTGGACTTGCCGGCGTTCGGCAATCCGAGCAAACCGACGTCGGCAAGCAGTTTCAGTTCGAGGCGCAAATCGCGCTGCTCGCCCTCGCTGCCGGGAGTGGTCTTGCGCGGTGCGCGATTGACACTGCTTTTGAAACGGGCATTCCCCAGACCATGGAAACCGCCCTGGGCGACGAGCAGTTTCTCGTCGCTGGCCGTCATGTCCGCGATCAGTTCTTCCGTATTCGCATCGTAGACGAGCGTCCCGGGCGGCACGGGGATGGTTAAATCATCGGCGCTTTTGCCAATGCGGTTTCTGCCCATGCCGGGCTGGCCATTGCGCGCCTTGAAGATTCGTTTGTAGCGAAAATCGATCAGCGTGTTCAGGCGCGGATCCACCTCGAGGTACACACAGCCGCCGTCGCCGCCATCACCACCGTCGGGCCCGCCGAGCGCGATATATTTCTCGCGCCGGAAACTGAGGCAGCCGTCGCCACCCTTGCCGGCCTGCACGCTGATTTTCGCTTCGTCGATGAATTTCATAACCGCAACCGGCTAAATACTCCTGCGCCCGGCACAAACAAAAAACCCCGTATGAAACACGGGGTTTTGCTCGTGCGTTGTGCGACCGGGTATTACGCCTGTACAACACTCACGAATTTGCGGTTTTTCGGACCGCGGGTGATGAATTCAACCCGTCCATCGACCGTCGCGAATAACGTATGGTCGCGTCCGCAACCGACGTTCAGTCCGGGATGGAAATGGGTGCCGCGCTGGCGGACGAGAATGTTGCCGGCCGCGACTTCTTCACCGCCGAACCGTTTCACGCCGAGCCGCTTCGATTGCGAGTCGCGTCCGTTGCGGGTACTACCGCCTGCTTTTTTATGTGCCATTCGATTCTATCCTCGTTCGATCCCGGTGATCTCGACCCGGGTATAGTTCTGCCGGTGCCCGGCCTGGCGGCGGTAGTGCTTGCGGCGCTTGAATTTGACGATGCGGACCTTGTCGCCCCGGCCGTGCTCGAGCACTGTTGCGGTGACGGCGGCCCCTTCGATAACGGGGGTGCCGATTTCGACGGCATCACCATCGCGCAGCATCAGGACTTCGGGAAATTCGATTTTGTCACCAGGCGCGGCATCAATGCTCTCGACGTTGAGCTTGTCGCCCTCGCTGACCCGGTACTGCTTGCCGCCGGTTTTAATAATGTAGTTCATAAGATTCTTTCTATAGCCCGTAGGAGAGGTGTCCGCGAGCGCGCGATTCTACGGAATTCTCCCGCGCTGCACAAGGCGTCCCGCGTTCCCGCGGGATTCGTGCCGGCGCCTTGATTTTGATGGCAATTTTTCGCCGTTCTTGGCAAGATAGCGGCGCGTCGGCAAGACGCGAATCCGCTCCGATCCAGACACCTTATTTATGTCCGCTTCCGCCCCGACCGTCGATATCGCCGAAGTCCGCGCCCTTGTTGCCGACGAGATCGCCGCCGTCGATCGACTGATCAAGGCCCGACTGTACTCCGAGGTGGTGCTCATCAACCAGTTGAGCCAGTACATTATCGGCAGTGGCGGCAAGCGCCTGCGGCCCGTGATCGCGCTGCTGTCCGCGAAAGCCACGGGCTATACCGGCACGCGCCATATTGATGTGGCCGTGATTATCGAACTGATCCACACCGCGACCCTGCTGCACGACGACGTCGTCGACTCCTCGAAGATGCGTCGCGGACGCGAAACCGCGAATCTCGTGTGGGGCTCCGAGGCCAGCGTACTCGTCGGCGACTTCCTGTATTCCCGCGCGTTCCAGATGATGGTGGATCTGCAGAACATGCGCATCCTCGAAATCCTCGCCGACTCGACGAACACGATCGCCGAGGGCGAAGTGATGCAACTCGTGAATTGCCACGACCCGGACACGACGGAGCAGCGCTACCTCGACACGATCCATAACAAAACGGCGAAACTGTTCGAAGCGGCCGCGGAACTCGGCGTCGTGATCAGCGGCGGCCAACCGCATCTCGAAACGGCGCTTGCGCGCTATGGACGCCATCTCGGCACGGCGTTTCAGCTGGTCGACGATGCGCTCGATTACAGCGCCTCGCTCGAAGAGCTCGGAAAAAACATCGGCGACGACCTCGCCGAAGGCAAACCCACCCTGCCATTGCTTTACGCAATGTGGAAGGGTACGAAAACAGAAGCCGCGATTGTCCGCGAGGCAATCGAGAAAGGCGGGCTCGAACAGATCGAAGCCATCTCCGCCGCGATTGAATCCACCGGAGCCATCACGTACACTTTCGCGCTCGCCGAGGCCGAGGCTGCCAAAGCGAAAGAGGCGTTGGGTGGATTACCGCCCTCACCTTACACGGATGCCCTGGGCACGCTGGCGAATTTCGCAGTACACCGCAGCTCCTGAAAGCCTCAATAGATTTCCAGAACATGTCGGGGTGTAGCTCAGCCTGGTAGAGCACTGCCTTCGGGAGGCAGGGGTCGTAGGTTCAAATCCTGTCACCCCGACCATTTA
>CAXBJY010000129.1:0-10125 GCA_963976285.1 uncultured Gammaproteobacteria bacterium | reverse complement strand
ATTCAGGAAAAGATCAACGCGGCGTCGTACGCTACCGCGGTTACGGAAGCCAAGCGCTTGCTTGGCCTGCGGCCGCACGACCCGGATGCACATCACGCTGCAGGCGTTGCCTACCTTGCCGGGGGCGATGAAAAATCGGCGCGTGACGCGTTTCACGCAGCGCTGCGCGAAGATGCCCAGCATGTGCCGAGTCTGCTGTCACTCGCCGAGCTCGACAGCGCGGACGGCAAATTGGATATTGCCAATCTCTGGTACCAGCGCGTGCTCGAGAAGGAGCGCACGAACGCTCGCGCGCTCATCGGGATTGCCCGCATGGAGGCGCAAGCCGGCGCGCCGGAAAAAGCGAAACGGCAACTTGAGCAGGTTCTGAGCGACAGTGAACAGAATGCACCGGCATTACTGGAACTCGCGAATCTTGCGCGGATCGCCGGCGATGAAGAATTGACTGTCGGGTATCTCGACGCGGCCGCACGCGCGTCACCGGACGACGCCAACGCGAAATTCCTGCTGGCAAAGTATGAATTCGACCGGGGTGATCTTGCCGCGGCGAAATCCGCGGTTGATGAAGCATTGACCATCAGCCCGAAGCATGCCGCCGCGCAGTTGTTGTTGAGCGAGATTCATTTCCGCAATGGCGACCTCGAGTCGGCGGCAAGAGTCTCGCGTGTGCTCGCGCTACGGCAAGCCGAAAATCCCGACGCGCAACGCGCGCTGGCTATCGCGCAGATACGCACCGAAAAATTCGACGAAGCAAGGCGTTCCTTGGGTCGCGCGCTGGAAATCGACCCGCAGCATGAACATGCACTGGCGACATTGTGCGAACTGGAACTGCGCGTGCGTGACTACGCCGCGGCGCAGGCCGCGGCTGAGCGCCTCATCGAAGCGGCGCCACACAGCGGGCTCGGCTACAAATTACTGGGCGATCAACATCTCGCGCAAGACCGGGTCGACGAAGCGGCGCGTCAATACGACATTGCCGCGTCGAAACCGGATGGCGCGACGTACGCGGTGCGCAACCTGTTCGCGCTCGCCTCCGCCTACCAGCGAAAGCGCCGACCGGAGGACGCGATCGAGACGTATCGTCAAATCATCCGCCTGCAGCCGGACAACGCACACGCATTGAATGAACTTGCCTGGATGTTGCATGTGGCGGGTGATCCGGACGCGGAGGCGACGGCGAAGCGGGCTTACGCGCTGCAAGCCGACAATGCCGCAATCGCGGATACGTACGGCTGGATCCTCATTAATCAGGAGGCCGCGGATGCCATCGCTCGCGGGGTCGGGATTCTGCGCAAGGCGGTGGCGGCCGCGCCCGCGGCGCCGACCCTGCGCTACCATCTCGCGGCCGGACTGGCGGCGATCGGTGATTCGGAAGCCGCGTTGCGGGAACTCGATATTGCGCTGCGCTCGCGCGAGTTCGCGGATCGAGAGCTTGCGGAACGACTCAGACAGACCCTGGCGGTCGCGAAATAGCCACGACACGCGCGGACCCGGCGCGGAAGCGGGCCGGCGGCAGTGTCAATATTCCTTACACCGCGCGGGCCAGCGAATACCGCGTAATTGCTTGAAAACTAGAACCTTATTCAATCGCAAGGGGCATTCCCGCGCAAAAACGTGTCAACGAATTTTACATTCATCCCCGGGTCGCGTTTTCGGGCGTGACGTAATCGGTTGATAATCAAACATAAATTTCTACCGGCACGATTTATGCTTCAGTTTGCTCAATTGCGGCAGTGGCCGCCAAACCTGCTACCGGTTCAAGAATTATGAATATCCGACGCATCCCGAATCTCATACCCTTGTTGGCGCTCGCCGTGTCGCTCGTCCTCGTTACGGTCGATGCACAGGCGATCCCGTGCGCGGCCGGCAGCGTCACGCCGCCGTCTCCGTCGGCACCGTGTCAGGACGGGCTCAACAATAATGATTTCGTGTCCGATCCGCTGACGGTCAACACCGAGAACTTCTTCGGTTTCAACGACTGGATCTACCTCGAAAAGCAGAACGCGGACGGCGGCTCGCTCGAAACGAATATCGACGTCGGCTGGACCGTCATGCCGACGCCAAGCTGGCCGTCGGACACCGGCACGTGGGAATTCGACGCCGCGGTCTGGGATACGTATGAAGACGTGATGATCGTACTGAAAAGCGGCAACAACAACGGCACGTTCTTCTCCGGTTATCTGCTCGACAACGTAGCGATGGATATCGCGGGATTCTGGGATACGGGCGACATGGACATTTCGCACCTGTCGATTTATGCGCGTGGTGACGCGCCTTCGGGCGGTACGATTCCTGAGCCGGCAACAACGGCACTGATCGCGGCGGGCTTGCTGCTCGCTGCGCGCCGGCGCCGCAAGCACGGCTGAAGCTGCCCGCTCCGCCCGGACCCGGGCCCGGCATCGCCGGCCGGGTCCCGGAACCACCACCGCCGACCAGGCCCTGACGGGCATACCGTTCATACTCCTTTCCAGCGTCGCCCACAGCATCTCGTTACGACGCGCCACCGCTCCCGCGTAATCGTTCCCGCACCCCCGTGATCGGCGCGCACGCCAGCGCCGGTGCTCATCGCCTCGTCGGCATCCGTAATTTTGCCCCATGACGACCGCATCTGAACGGCTTCCCGCCCCCGGCTGGCGGTTGTTCGACTGTGACTTGACTGACGACACTCGCGCCACGACCACATCCGCAATGGCCGGGCTGTCGATCAGGTGACGACGAGCAACGGCGGCACGAGCGCGTACTGCAGTTCGATAATCAGGCTAACCCATGAAAGCAGGGCAGCCACGCCGATCGTAATAGCCACCAGGTGTTGCTTGAACTTGTGCATGTCCGGTCTCCGTCGTTGAGCGCGTAGTTTCCGTAGATGCAGCGCCCCGGGCACTCCGGTTCTTGCGGCAGTTTTCCCGGCCCGCGGTCGGGGCAATTATGGCCGCCGGGGGCCGGTTCCGGCCCCGGCTGGCTCGCTTCACGGCCAATTATCCCGCTCCGGACCGGTTCGCGGGCTTCCCGGCTCTCGATTACCGTACCGAACCCGGTTATATTACGCGGTTAATAATTAGAACGTTCTTGCGGCGATCCGTCGCAAATAGCAGTGTTCCTGGTTTCTTAAAACTTACGACGGAGATTAATCCATCATGGCCGTTTATCTGATACTGGCCCTCTCACTATTTGGGCTGGGCGTTGGTTTTTTCTACTCTTCCGGGGTGAAAAAAATCGCCATCGACATGGGGGTCGAGGATCCTGATGTCAAAACCCGGCTGGCGAAAATCCACGCCGCCATCGCCAGTGGTGCCATGGCGTTTCTGAAGCAGGAATACAAGTTCATGGCGATTTTCATCGTCGTGTTCGGCGCGATCATCGCGGTGCTCATCGACGACCACCACACGGATTACGTCAATGAAGGCATCTACACGGCCGGTGCCTTCGCGTTCGGCGCCATCATCTCGATTGCCTCGGGCTTCATCGGCATGGTGATCGCCACCCAGGGCAACGTGCGTACGACGGTGTCGGCGAACAAGTCCCTGTCCGACGCGTTCAACGTCGCGGTGCATTCCGGCGCCGTCATGGGCTTCGGTCTCGTCTCGCTCGCCACGTTAGGTCTGCTCATCGTCTACCTCGTGCTGAAAGCGATCATGCCGGCGGAATTGCCGACCCACATCCTCATGGAAGTGATCGCGGGCTTCGGTCTCGGCGGCTCGTCGATCGCGCTGTTCGCACGTGTCGGCGGCGGTATCTTCACGAAAGCCGCCGACGTCGGCGCCGACCTCGTCGGTAAAGTCGAAGCCGGCATTCCGGAAGACGACCCGCGCAACCCGGCCGTCATTGCCGACAACGTCGGTGACAACGTCGGTGACGTCGCCGGCATGGGCGCCGACCTGTTTGGCTCCTGCGCCGAGAGCACGTGCGCCGCGATGGTCATCAGTGCCGTCGCTTTCTCCGGCAATGTCGATGCCTTGCTGTATCCGATCCTGATTTCCGCGATTGGCATTCCCGTAAGCCTCGTCTCCATCCTCATGGTCAAGGTGAGCACGGAAGACCAGGTGGGTCCGGCGCTGAAGCGCATGCTGATTATTTCCAGCGTGATCATGGCCGTCGTCATGTATTTCGTGACGATGCAAATGATCCCGGGTGATTTCGAAATTCTCGGCCAGGCCTACACCGCGATGGGTGTGTACTGGTGCTTCCTCACCGGGCTCGTTGCCGGGCTGCTCGTCGGTCTGATGACGGAGTACTACACCTCACACGCTTACGCGCCGGTGCGTGAAGTGGCGCAATCGTGCGAGACGGGTACCGCGACGAACATCATTTTCGGCCTCGCGCTCGGCTACAAGAGCGCCGTGGGACCGTATCTCGCGATTGGTCTCGCGATTTACATTCCGTGGATGCTGGCCGGCATGTACGGGGTCGCGATTGCCTCACTCGGTATGCTCGGTACGCTCGTTATCGCGCTGACCATCGATGCTTATGGCCCGGTCGCGGACAACGCCGGTGGTATCGCCGAAATGGCGGGTATGGAAGAACACGTGCGCGAACGCACGGACGTACTCGATGCGGCCGGTAACACGACCGCGGCGATGGGCAAGGGCTTCGCGATTGGCGCGGCCATTCTCACCTCGCTCGCGCTGTTCGCCGCGTTCCTGACCCGCGCCGACCTGCTGCTGAAAGAGCAGAACGGTCCCGAGTTCGACCTGCTCGGCAGCATCAACCTGCTCGACCCGATGGTGTTTACCGGTCTGTTCATCGGTGCCGTACTGCCCGCGTACTTCTCCGCGATGACGATGAAATCCGTCGGCTCGGCGGCGTACAAGATGATCGAGGAAGTGCGACGTCAATTCCGCACGATACCCGGCATCATGGAAGGCACGGGTGATCCGGATTACGACCAGTGTGTCGCGATTTCGACCCAGGCCGCGCTGAAGGAAATGATCGCACCGGGGATACTGATCATGGGCACCCCGCTCGTGGTCGGCTGGTTGTTTGGCATCCAGGCCGTTGCCGGTGTGCTCGCCGGCTCGCTCGTTGCCGGTGGCGTGATCGCAATCTCGTCGTCGAACAGCGGCGGCGCCTGGGACAACGCGAAGAAATACATCGAAGCCGGGAACCTCGGCGGCAAGGGTACGGACGTGCACCACGCGGCTGTCGTGGGTGATACGGTCGGCGATCCGCTGAAGGATACGTCCGGTCCGTCGCTGAACATCCTGATCAAACTGTCGGCGATCCTGTCGCTCGTGTTTGTGCCGTTCTTCGTTCAGTACGGCGGCCTGCTCGTCGGTTGATCATCGACGCAGGACAGTGAAAGGGGCCGGTTTATCCGGCCCTTTTTTTTCCGCAGCCGGCGGAGTGAACTTTCGGCCATCGTTGTGGCCGAACGGCCTGCGTGCGGTTCAGCGCGCAAACAAAAGCGGGAGATCCATATGTCGGCGCCGCAATCGCCCAGTGCCGCGGAAGCGGAAATCAACATGGCATGCCTCGAGATATGGGGCGGCAATCGCAATGCCCAGGAGTCGTTTCCGTTGCCGGGGCTCGATGCCTGGCTGCATGCGCGTGCGTTCGCCGGCCTGCGCGGCGGTGACATCCACTACCTGTCGACGTGCGGCCACGCGGCCGTACTGCGTTTTGCGATTGCCGATGTTGCCGGGCACGGGGCCGAAGTCGCGGATATTGCGGGCCGCTTCAAGGAACTCATCGTCAAGCACATCAACAAACTCGATCAGAGCCGGCTCGCGAAATCCCTGAACGAGGAGTTTCTCGAAGACAACGAGGGCGGGCGTTTCGTCACGACCCTGCTCACGAGTTATTACCGGCCCACCGGTCATCTCGTCGTGTGCAACGCCGGTCATCCGCGCCCGCTGCTGTACCGTGCGGCGACGCAAAACTGGGAACTGCTTGACTACCGCATCGAGGCGACGCTCGACAAATTAATGAACCTGCCGCTCGGGATCATCGAACCGACGGATTACTACCAGTTTGCGATCCGGTTGCACCCGGGCGATTACGTCGTGTTGTATACGGACGGGTTCTCGGATATCCGGCGCGACGGCCGGATCCTCGGTGAGGATGGCCTGCTCGAAACGGTGCGCGGGGTCGAGTTTGATTCGGCGGCCGCGCTCGGGCGGAATATCTGCGCCGCGCTCGGTATGGAAGACCCGGGTATCGAGCGCAACGACGACGAGACCTTGCTCGTACTCGCGCCGAAAGAGCACATGGCGCCGAAGTTCTCGCTGAAAGAGCGCTTGCGCGTCATGGCGAAAACGCTCGGTTTGATGCAGATTCAGTAAACCTCAGGCGCGCTTGCGCGCTTGCCATGCGCGCACCGTGGCGTGCGCATTATCCGCATCGAAAAACGCCGGATCCACGTTCGCCGGCGGTGCGCAGAGTTCGATCACGTAGCCGTTCGGATCGCGGAAATAGATCGAGCGCACGAATCCGTGGTCGGAAATTCCGCGTGATTCGATGCCCGCCGACTTGCCGCGCTCCAGCATTGGTGCGAGCGTTTCTTCCGGCACGGTCAGCGCGATATGCAGATCGTAGTCGTGCTGATCCCTGAATTCGAACGGTTCGTCCGGCACCTCGAAGAACGCGAGGCACGAGCCGTCATCCATTGCGTAGAACGTGTGCAATACATTCGCCGCGCGGCCGGTTTTCGTTTCCTCGATTGCGAGTGCCTCAATCAACGGCAGGCCGAGGAAGTCCTCGTAGAACTGCCGCGTTTCTTCCGTGTCGCGGCATCGGTAGGCGTTGTGGTGCAGGCCTTTTATCAGGGGCATGAGTAATATCCTCCGCTGGGTCTGACGGGTAACATCGCCATAGTATGGTGACCGTACGACCGCACACAACGTCTCGATGGAGGGTTTGCCGATGCAATCCAGGATCTGCGATCTGCTGAAAATCGAATTTCCGCTCGTTGCTTTCAGCCACTGCCGCGACGTCGTCGTGGAAGTGTCGAAAGCCGGTGGCATGGGGGTGCTCGGCGCCGCCGGCTTATCGCCCGAAGCGCTCGAGGTGGAACTGGACTGGATCGACCGGCATGTCGAGGGCAGGCCGTACGGGGTGGACGTGCTCATCCCGGGCACGATGGCCGGCAAAGATGAGCGTCACGGTGCGGACGAACTCGTGCGACAGATCCCTGAAGCCCACAAGCGATTCGCCGCGCAGGTTCTGACGCGTCACGGGATCGACGGTGAGGCTATCGACGATGCGCAGCGCGTGGGCGCGGCCGGGTTCGCGGAAAACCTGCGCGCCGACGGCGCCGCGCGATTGCTCGACGTCGCGTTCCGGCATCCGATCGGCCTCGTCGCGAATGCGCTCGGCGTCCCGCCGCACGACATGCTCGCGCGCGGCAAGGCTCACGGCGTGCCGGTTGCGGCGCTCGTCGGCGCGAAAGAACATGCGGTGCGCCAGGTCGCGGCCGGGGTGGACATACTCGTGGTCGCCGGCGGCGAAGCGGGCGGGCATTGCGGCGACGTTTCGACGCTCGTGCTCGTGCCGGAAGTGTACGCGGCGGTACGCGAACACAACGTGCCGATCCTCGCCGCCGGCGGCATAGTCACCGGCAGCCAGATGGCCGCGTGCATGGCGATGGGCGCTGACGGCGCCTGGACCGGTTCGGTCTGGCTGACGACGAGCGAGGCCGAGACCGCGCCCGCCGTGAAGGACAAAATGCTGAGTGCCGGGTCCCGCGATACCGTCCGTTCGAAGTCGCGCACGGGCAAATATTCGCGGCAGTTGCGCTCCGCGTGGACGGATGCGTGGGAGAGCGACGCCGCGCCGGCCCCGTTGCCGATGCCGTTGCAGTCGATCCTCACCGGGCCGCCGCTCGCGCGCGTCGATCAGCTTGCCGACGGTGGCCACGAGGGCGCGCGGCAGCTCGCGACGTACTGGGTGGGACAAGGGGTGGGTCTGATGAATACACCACTGTCCACGCGCGCCGTGGTCGCCGCGTTCATGGAGGATTTTATCGACGCGACGGAACGCCTGCAGGGATTTCTCGCCGCCGACGCTCAACCGCCAGCGTGACGGGCGCGCCAGCCGGCCGCATCAGGCCTGGGTTTGCGACGCCGGCAACGTGCCGAGCTCTGCGAGCCAGGGCAGAGCGGAGCGATGCCAGATCTGCTTCTTCGGGATCAGTTCCGCGCGTTGAGTGATCGTGCCCGTGCGCAGGCCGTACACTTTCGGCCCCTCACCGACGGACGTTGCGTAGATCGCCGAGCCACACTCGCCGCAGAATCCCTGCGCGCGCGGGGTGCCGCTGTCGGCGGACGTTTTGACATACACCTTGAGCGTGCCGCTGAGGGTTTCGAACGCATCCGGCTCGGTAAACGCGACGGTGCGAAACGCCGATCCGGACAGGGACTGACAGTCGGTACAGTGACACACGACGACGCGCTCGGGGTCGATCGTGGCGCGATAGGTAATGTTGCCGCAATGGCAGTGGCCGTCAATTTCCACAGGCTTCTCCGCTCGACTGAAATTCACGTATTATGGCCGGGATTGAGGTTCTGGGGAGGACTCCGGTGAAAGTTGGACTCATGCCGCTGTTCGGCGGTGCAACGTCGCAGGCGGACTATGTCGCCCGTATCGGGAAAAAGATCGAGACGCTCGGGTTCCATTCCGTGTGGGCCGTCGATCACATTCTGATCCCGAAGATCATCAAGTCGAATTACCCGTACCAGAAAGACGGATCGTTTCCCGTGGATCCGACCCTGCTCGGCCTCGAACCGTTCACGCTGCTGGCCTATATCGCGGCCCACACGACGAACTTGCGTCTCGGTACCGGGGTCGTCGTTTTGCCGCAGCGCAACGCGGCCCTGACGGCGAAACAGGCCGCCGACGTCGATGTGCTGTCCGGCGGTCGCTTTGATTTCGGCATCGGGGTCGGCTGGCTGGCCGAGGAATTCGAGGCGCTCGGAATGCCGTTCGAGCGCCGCGGCGCGCGGGCCGACGATTTTCTGCGCCTGATGCAGGCGCTGTGGCAAAATCACGAGTCGAGCTACGACGGTGAATTTGTCAGTTTGCCGACGTCGATGCAGTACCCGAAACCGGTACAGCAACCGCACCCGCCGCTGTACTTCGGTGGCGAAGGCAAATTTGCCCTGCGCCGGGTTGCGCGCTTCGGACACTGGTACGGGGTCGATGTCATGCCGGAAGACGTGCCGGCAAAAATCGCCGAGCTGAAAATCCACTGCGACCGCGAGGGACGCGATGTCAATGACGTGAAAATCGCCTTGTCACCGTATGCCAATCCCTGCGATCGCGACACGCTGAAGCGTTACGAAGACGCCGGCGTGGATCAAGTGATCATGGCGGCATTCGTGCCGGGCCAGGACGAAATGGAAGCCGCGATCGAAGCAATCGCGGAGCGGTTGATCGCATAACCCTGCGTCGTTTTCGTCGTGCTCCATACGGCGTAAAGGGACGTTAATAACACCATGCCAGACACTGGAGGCAACTGTTTATGAAGTGGAAAGTTGGAGACACGACCATCACAAAGATCCAGGAGATCGTCTACCCGGAATTTTCCGACGTCATTCCGGCCGCGACCCCCGAGGTCGTGAAACAGGTGAAATGGCTGTTCCCGCATTTCGTGACCGAGGAAGGGCATTTAAGTCTCAGCATCCACTCGCTCATCATCGACACACCCGGAGCGAAACTGATCGTCGATACCTGCATCGGTAACGACCGCGACCGCAACCCGTTCGAAGTGATGCACATGCTGTCGACGTCCTACATGGAAGACATGATTGCCTCGGGTTATCACCCCGACGGGATCGATTACGTCCTGTGCACGCACCTGCATCTCGATCACGTCGGCTGGAATACGCGCATGGTCGATGGCAAGTGGGTACCGACGTTCCCGAACGCCTCGTATCTGATGGGCAAGAAAGACCTCGAATTCTGGGGATCGATCGACAAGGACGCGCAGGATGACTTCCTGCAGATCCAGCGCCGCGTGTTCGACGACTCGCTGCAGCCGGTGCTCGATGCCGGGCTGGCGAAACCGGTCGAAGGGCCGGCCGAAGTGTGCGAGGGCGTGCGCCTGATCCCGACCCCGGGCCATACCCCGGGACATTGTTCCGTGCTGATCGAATCGGCCGGCGAAACGGCGATGATCACGGGTGATTTCAT
>CAXBJY010000128.1:0-10516 GCA_963976285.1 uncultured Gammaproteobacteria bacterium | reverse complement strand
ATTAACCGCGTGAAATCACTAACCGGCTCACACACAGAAATCAGGACACCCTCGGCTTAGCCGGCGGGATCTATCTCGGTAGCGCCATTTTCGTGAGCGTCCTGTACTGACCTGTATTTTCGTGGGTGTCCGTTACTGACCTCCCATTCAGCGACGTTACGCCCCAATTTCGTGGGTGTCCCATACAACGCCATCCCATTCAGCCACGTTACGCCCCAATTTCGTGGGTGTCCCATACAACGATGCGCATACAACGCGTCCCCTACAACGCGGTGCCATACAACGCCTTCGTGGGTGTCCCATTCAACGGGTGTTCAACGCACAACGCCATACAACGCGACGTTGAACAGCGCAGGCGGTCATTTCACGGCGGTAAGCGTGCGGCCGTTGCAGTGCGCAATCGCCTTTAATTGACCACGGTCAGTACTCCGGAGCGCCCAATCACGTAGAAGGAGCGTAGGGTTCATCGATATCGGGAACAAATTCGGGGTAGTTGTGATGCAAAACGAACGAAAATCAGGCGGGGCAAGCAACCGTAAACTCGTAAGTTATCTGACTACCGTCGGCGCCACGCTGGGGTCCGCCTCCGCCAGCGCCGCGATACTGCACCTCGATCCCGACCCGGATTTGGTCGCGATCGACGCGGACGTCTTTGCCGCCGGCAGCCGCGAACAGATCACCGTCACCTACGGCTGGGACGAAATCGAAGACCCGGGCAAAGGCGGCGGGATGACCCCGGGCAATTTCAATATTACCGCCACTGTCGATTCAGCGGAATCGCCGGCGCAGCCCAACCAGGTGGTGTTTCGCCCGGACGATTTTGCCCGCACGCGGGTTGCCGAGTCGAGTATCGGGTTTGGCACCGACGTCCGAATCGCCGTCGGGCCACGCCCGCCAGGTAAAGGCGAGGATTCCTCCCAGGCGGTCAATAATGCGATCTTCACGACCGGCGACATGATCGATGCAAGCTCCGACTGGGCTGACGACGTAGACAGTAAAGGTAACGTCGCTGTCCAACCGGTACCGACCGACGGCTTCGACCTGTTTCTTGGGGTGCGTCTGACGAGCGGGTTGGTTACCGGCGGTAAGCAGGGCGAGCTGAGCGACGTGAGCAATTTTGGCTGGATCCGCTATTCGCTGCACGATTCGCAGGCTGTTCTGCACGATCTCGCGCTCGAACTTGAGCCCGGTACGGGTATTGTCGCCGGCGCGGTGCCTCTTCCTGGTTCCCTGCCGCTGCTCGTTTCAGGCGCTGCAGGTCTTGCCGCGTATCGCGCACGGCGCCGTGCGGGCGTAAAACAAAAAAGCTGATCCGTTCGCCGGGGCCTGGCAGATTCTCTCCGTCGACAGGGCTGCATTGTGACGAACAAAGTCCTGCTCATCGCCTGGCCCGACCTTGATTGGGAAATTTTGCAGCGTCTCGTCGACCGCGGGGCGCTGCCTGCGTCTGAGCGACTTATTGAATGCGGGGTGATCGGGCGCCTTTGCGCGGTGGCGCCGGTCGAACCGTATCCATTGTGGACCGCGGTCGCAACCGGCCGCCACGCGCACGCGCACGGTATTCTCGGCCAGCAATCACTCGATCCGGATCGTGGCGAACCCGTCGCATCGCATGCCGCGATTCGTCGCGCTCCGGCGTTGTGGGAATTGACCGGCGCCCGCGGGCTGCGCAGTGTCGTCGTCGGCTGGCCTGCAACGAGTGCCAGCCCGGCGGATGCAGCGGTGGTCGTGTCAGAAGCGTTCGGTCATCCGGACATCGCCAAAACCCGCACCACTCTCGAGAGCTCAATTTCCCTGCCGCGCGTGCGCGCGCGGTTCGCCGACCTGTGGGTACGCCAGGAGGAAATGAACGACGGTGTGGCACAGGAATTCCTGCGTCATTGGGGTGGGCTCCAACAGATCTCTGCGCGCGACCTGGGCACGGTGGCGAATGCGCTCGCATTCGGCTTTTCGCGTCATGCCGTACTGACGCACTTGCTCGAACACGAGCCCTGGGAATTCGCGGCGGTGTCCTGGCCCGCTACGGAATGGATTAGCCGACGCCTCGCCCGGAATGGCCCCGACGCATTGTCGTCGGTGGCAGCGGGTGCGAACTATTGCGGCGCAGTCGAAGCGAGCTATCGCCTGCACGACGAATTGCTCACAAATTTGCTGGATATTGCAGGGCCCGATACGACGATACTCGTCGTCGGACCCGGGGGGCAAGGGCGTGGACTGACTGCAGCGGCGCGCAGTGCGCTCGGTCTGTCGGGAAGCCGTTATCGGGATCGGGACGGGGTCTTGATCGGTGCCGGACGAGCGATTGAGCGCGACGCACTGATTCATGGCGCAACGGTCCTCGATATCGCGCCCACGGTGCTGCAACTGCTGGGGCTGCCCGTTCCCCGGGATCTTGACGGCCGGGTTATCGCCGAAGCATTTGCCGAGCCGCCCGCGATCGAACGGGCCCCGGCATCGCCTCATGCGTCCGGTCCCGAAGAAAGCAGCTGTCGGCCCGCGCTGCCGGTGACCTCGCTGCAGGCAGTCCGCGCACGCTATGCAGCGCTCGGTGTAATCCCGCGCGAACCCGCAACGTCCGCGCCACCCCGCGACGTGTTCGCCACCCGACTATTGCGCTGGAAACTTGCCCGCAGCTTTTGTGCCGGACAGCGACATCTCGACGCCTTACCCGTGCTCGAGCAACTCGTAGAAGAGGAGCCGGAGAACATTGCTTACACGCTGCAACTCGCGAACAGCCAGTTGCAGTTGGGACTGCTCAACGAGGCGCGAGATACCCTCGAAATGGTCCTGGACGAACGACCCGATACCGCGCTCGCGCACGTTTGTCTTGCGCGGACCGAATTCAGCGCGGGACGTCATGAGCAGTGTCTGCAGCACGCCAGGGATGCAGTCGCGTGCGCGCCGCCGCACCCGGTGTTATTCAGTCAGTTGGGCCTGGCGTACCTGCACTTGCGCCGCTGGCGCGACGCACTCGATGCCTTTGCCGCGAGTCTCGATTGCGCGGAAAACGCACCCGCACACATCGGCCGGGCACGCGCGTTGCTCGGGCTTCGTCAATTCCCGGCGGCCGCCGAGGCCGCGCTCGACGGGATCGGCCTGGATTACCAAAACCCGCTCGGGCATTACCTGTTGGGTATTGCGCTGCAACGCCAGGGACTGTTGCCGCAGGCCGCGGCCAGTCTTCAGGTCGCGGCCAACCTGGCGCCCGCGGCGACCCGTACCCACGCCCAGTTGATTCGATTGAAACGTAAACTCGGCGCGCCGGAAAGCGAACTCGCCACGCACCGTGCGGCGCTTGCAGCCGCGCAGGCGAAGCGGCCGCAAATCGGCGATCTTCAGGCTGCGGCGCGGAAACGGGAGGAGTTGCGCCGTGCCGAGCGGCATGAACGCCGGCGACGTGCAACGGCCAACGTCGAGATACCTGCGCACGATGACGGCGAAGCGCTCAACGTCGCGCCGATGATTCATACCTTGATCACCGGCCTCCCGCGTGCAGGCATTTCAACAATCGGCCGTGTTCTGGCCGCTGGCGGGATGCCACTGCTCGACGACGAAGGACCGGCAACGGATATCCACTGGCAGGCGCTGCAGCGGATCTGGAACGATCCGGCGCGCCTGTACGAAGCGCAGTCGCAGCTCATCATGCTACCTGACATCGCACTTTACGCATTACCGCCGATTCATCATTACCGCATCGTTTACGTGCGTAGAGATGTAGAAGAAACCGCGCGTTCGCAAGCCGCGGTACTCACAGACGCCGATGTGGTCGAACTGCCGCACGAAGAATGTGTCCGTCTTCTGCGACAATTTCGCGACACGACGATCGCGGCGTTGCGCGCGGCTCCGAACGTCGATTTGATCGAAGTCAGCTACGACGATTTGTGCGCGCGGCCACAAGTGTTCGTCGAGCACCTGACCGACTTCTTCGCCGATCAGAAACTGGATGCGACGCGTATGCTGGCGGCGATCGATCCCGGGCGACGGCATTTCAAGGTCGTTGAACAAGCCGACCCTGATGCGTTTGCCGAGCCGGCGACGAGTGCTTGCTGAAGCGTGTTTTACGATCCCCTGAACTACCCGGCGGCGGCCCTGCTGGAAACGCATTTCGCAGCGATCCGCTCGGAGTTGCAGCACGTTTGCGGTCGTTTCGTTCCGTGGCCGGAGCGCGATTTGTATGGGCGTGGCTGGAGCGTCTTCGGCTTTTACGCGTTTGGTCGGCGCCTCGACGGAAATTGCCGGCTATGTCCGCTCACCGCGCACGTTCTGGATCAGATCGGTTGTCCCACCCAGGCCGGATTCTCTCGCCTCGCACCCCACACCCATATCCGGCCGCACAGCGGACGCCCGAAGGATGCGTTGCGCTGCCACCTCGGCCTTGAGATTCCGCCGGGCGATCTCGCGTTGCGTGTCGGCGATCAGGTCCGCCATTGGCAGGCGGGGCGTTGTCTGTTGTTCGACGACACCGGGGAACACGAAGCGTGGAATCACACCGATCGGGAGCGCGTAGTTCTCCTGGTGGACATCGCGAAGGATGGCGCCCGTGATCGCACCGGTTCGTAATGACCCTGGCATCATCGCCGAGTGCGTACCCGATGGTATTGAATGGCGTGCAGCCTGGCCGGATGAACGCGAACGTATCCGACGGCTTTTTCGTCTGCCTTTCCGTTTCGACGAGCGGCTGCATCTCATCGTTGCGGCCAAAGGCGCAAACCGGCAACGCCTGCTCGGCTGTGCAGCCCTGTATCCGCTCGCGCGCGAGGGGCGCGAGCACGACGAAGCGCGCTTCAGTTGGGCGGTGCGCGGTGCGCCACAGACCGTGGCAATGGGCTTGCTGGGAGCCGTTAACCAATACGCGCGGGACCTCGGGTTCCGCTCGCTCGCACATCAGTCGTTTCTCGAGCTGGACGACCCCCGGTCGCGACAACTCGAGTCCCTCGGTGGCCAGGTCGTCGAGACGCTCGATGAATTCGAATGTCCCTACGAAGCGGTGCTGAACCGCTGCCGCCGTATCTATGAGCGACTGCTTCGCAGGCGCGCATTCACGGCCGGGCTGCAAATTTCCGGCGTAACGCAATCATTGCTACCGGTGGTCCGGGCCCGGCTTCACGCATCCGGGATTATGGACGTACTCGAGTTCGACGATCGCCTGAGACCCGGACACCCGCAGCCGACGGATCTGGGTCGCAGTACCGCCCTGACCGTTGGCAGCAATCTCATCGGAGTCATGCTGGTGGCGCCGCTTGCCGATGGCCGCGGTTATATCGTGCCCGCGCGTTGGGTAGAGCCGGCCTACCGTCGGGGTTGGGCGAACACGGTGCTGATTTACAATTCCACGGCCCAGGGTGAAGCGCTGGGGCTCGAGTACATCCGCTTTCTGGCCAACTCTGCCGTGCACGACGAGACCGTGCGCCTTGCCCGGCGTCTCGGCGGCGAACGAGTCAGGTCGCGTGGGCGGCACGCGCTGTTACTGCAGCAGCAATGACGAACCCGATCGAAAACCGGCTTCACATCCTGCAGAATGGCGTGCCGCGTAGCGGTAACCTCTGGTTGCAGTACCTGCTCAGGCACTGCCTCGACAAGGCCGGGATCGCGGTACGGCAGAACATTACTGCCGATCCGGTGGCCGCGGTGCTGGCTCGGCGCGATCTCGGCATCACGGACATTGCCGCCGTCGACTACATTCGAGTGGAGCCGGTCCGGTGCTTTTACACCGTGCTGGATGCCTATCAATGGCCGATCGAAGATCTTGACGTCTACGTTGACGGCTCTACCTATGTCTGCACCCATTCGCCGTGGAACATGGCGTCGCGCGACGTCTACGCGCGTTTCTCCCATATCATCTATCTTGTTCGCGATCCGCGTGACGCTGCGCTGTCCATGGCGCGCTTCGCGGTGACCCCCTATAACCGCTTGCATTGGAAACATGGCTTCAGTGACGCCTCGGCCTACCTGACTGCGCATTTTCCATCGCTGCTTGAAACCTGGGCGCGACACGTGTCCGGACACCTCAAACACCGCGAGGATGCCCGCATTCATTTCATAAGCTATGAGAGGCTGTTGACGTCACCGCTCGAGGAAATTGCGCGATTGCTGCGATATCTGGGTCTGGATTTGGAACGCAGCGCGATCGAGGACGCGCTGGGCAAGCACACTTTCGAACGGCTCAGACAGCGGCAGCCCCATCATCTCGCGGTCGGGCAGTGGGGCCAATGGCGGGACGCATTGAGCAAGCACCAGATTGCGCAGGCAGCGCGGGTCGCGGGTCCGTTACTCGAGTATTTCGGCTACCCGCTCGATGCGCGCGCCCTGGACACGTGGTCGATCGACGAGGTTCGGGCAGGCGCTGCGGGGACCTGATCCCCCGGCTCATCCTGGGCCCGAACGGCGTGGTGCGTGAATTCGGGACACCTCGTCCCGGCAACAGCGTCTGAAGGCACTCCAAATTTGTGGGTGTCCTTAAATAACTTCTTTTCGGCGACCCCTAACGCTCGGGGCGGTGCAATTCTGTGGGTGTCCCATTCTTACTTACCTCCCATTCGGTCTCGGTGGCGATGCTTTCATGGGTGTCCCATTTCCACCCCCTTCCGGACCGATTTCGTGAGTGTCCTATTCTTAGAATAGGCCACGATTTCGTGGGTGTCCCATTCTTGCTGGTTCGCCGGCAACGTTGACGATGCCTTTCACGCGCAATAATTCTTCACCGGCCACGATTTCGTGGATGTCCCATTCTTACCCCGGTCCCGGTGGCGATGATTTCGTGGGTGTCCCATTCTTATTCTTACCCCCGGACATCACGGCGCCGTTCGCATCGGGATCTGGCGGCATGCGGATTGCCGGGCCGCGAGATGCGGCTGGCGGGCGTGAACTTTCGCGTCACGGATCACATTTTCGGCAAGTGATTGCGCATCAGCCGGACCCGATTCGCGGTTTCGTCGTGGCGTCAAGGTTTTTTCCGCGCGCGCGCCGCTAAGGTCACTGCGAAGCGTCACGAATCCGGTGCGACGAAACGATGGTCATGAACAGAAGAGCACATCGACGGTATTCGCTGGTTTTTCCAGTGAGCGTCAGAATCAGTATTGACGGGCAGAACCCGATGTTCGAAACGGAATGTGTCGAGTTGTCGGCTGATGCGCTAACGCTCGGCTGTGATGAAACCGTGATCGGCGCACTGCTGACACAGGCGCATTTTCCACGCACCTGCACGCTCGGGTTCGCGCCGCCGGACAGCACGCGGCAATTCGACATCGACTGCCATGTCGTCCGGTACCGGAGATTGTCGCGGCGTCAATTTCACCTCGTGGTGATGTTTCGCCACTTTCACGATGGCAGCGCGGAGTCGTTGCGCGAATATCTCGCGAACCTCGAGCAGACGCTCAACGGCGGCCGAACGAGCGCGCAGCAAGCCCGATCCTGACCGGTTCAGGCATCCGCTTCCGCAAGAAAATCGAGCAACAGGCGCGAGAATCGGCTGGCATGCTCGATCTGCGTCCAGTGCCCGCATTGTCCGAACACGTGCAGTTGCGCGCGGGGTATGAGCTCGAGAAAACGGCAGGAATTGGCCAGCGGCACGACGACGTCGTCGCGCCCATGGATGATCAAGGTCTCGTGCGGTAGCGCAGCGATGTCCGCGGGGTCGCTCGCGAGCGCTTCGACCGATGCCTGGCGCGGCGCAGGAAACATTGCACTGTATGCTTCCTGAATGCCAGGACGGATACTTGCCTCGTAGCGCATCCGCGCGAGATCGTCGTTCACGAGGTCGCGATTGAACGCGAACGTGTCCATCATCCTGCGCATGTTCTCAACCGAGGGCGTGTAGCCCCAAACCGCATCGAGCGCCGGTGTCAGCTCGAACGACACCCCGGCGGCGCCCATGAGCACGAGTCGGCGTACGCGTTCGGGATGGCGAATGGCGATCGCGAGCGACAGGGCTCCGCCGAACGAATTTCCGACGAGGTCAACCTGTGTCAGGTTCAGCGCATCGAGAAACGCGAGCGCGTGAGCGAGCCAGGTGTCGAGGTTGTACTGAATGCCCTCCGGGCGCGCGGTGTAACCAAAACCTACCATGTCGGGCACGAGCACCCGGTGACGGGCGGCGAGATCGGGCATGACGAGGCGCCAGTTCGCCCATCCGGTTACCCCGGGACCGGAACCGTGGATCATGACGAGGGGCGAACCGTCACCGATGTCATGGTAATTCGTCGCGATGTCGCCAGCATTGATCGACAAGCCGATTTCGGGGTTCGATTGTGTGCTCATATTTATGATCCTGCGAGGTCAACGGGGACGCGCAGCAGTAACGACCGCGTCTGCCGGAGCAGCGCAGCGTAGCAAGTTTCGGCGCGAACCGGGAACCTCAATTTCCACATTCGCGTGCCGCGCGCCTGTCGGGGACGATACGGGTAAACGCAGCGCCGCGGCGCGGGGGCCATCGTCGTTCCCGGCTTCAGCACCTGCGAACCCAGTCCGGACGCGCGCTCGCATCCGCATCCTCGCCGGCGGGTTCCGGATGGTTTGTCTTTATGTTCATCGCGCCCCGCGCCCGCACGTCCCGGTTCGCGACCCTGCGCGAGGATCACGTCGGCGTGGTAAGGTCCGCCCTTGCGCGCGTTGCAACTGCGACACGCGCACCTTGATCAACAGTTCCCGGGCGCAAACGTTATGAGTAAGAAATCCGCGCAGCAGCAGCCTGCCGGCATCGACGGTTCCGACGACCTGGCGTTCCGGCTCGGCTTCTACATCCATGACACGTCGCGCCTGCGCAAACTGTTGTTCGACGCGCATTTCAAACCGGCCGGCGTTACGCGCGCGCAAGCCTCGGTGTTGTCGTGCCTGTGGTCGCAGGATGAAATCACGCAGTCCGAACTGGCGAAGAAACTCGACATCGGCAAGGTCGCGCTCGGCTCGCTGATCGACCGGCTCGAGAACGCCGGTATGGTGGAGCGGCGCGGTGATGCGAGCGACCGGCGCGCGAAGCGGATTGTCGTGACGGCTGCCGGGCGCGCCGCGCTCGCGCAATTGCGCGAGCTCGCGGGCGCGACGAACGAGATCGTCCTCGCGGGCCTGAGCGCGCGTGACCTCGAGATCACGGCGCGCACGCTCAAGCGCATGAAAGCGAATGTTATCGAGGCGCTCGGTGTCGATGCGGCCGGCGAGCCGGCGAGTCCTTCGCCCGCGACGAAACGCAAGTCCCGGCTTTGACCCGGGCCCGTTAGGCCGCCGCGGCGCGTTCCGCGGCCCAGCCCCGCAATACCGGGATGCATTCGTCGTTGAACAGTTTCATGCTGCGCGAAGCGACCTCGAGCGGCGCGCCGCCGAAACGGAACACGCACAGGATCCCGTAGTCGCCCATCAGCTCGAAACGTTCCTCGAACCGCCGCAGGATCTGATCCGGCGTGCCCCAGATTTGCTGATCGACATAGCCCTTGATCACGTTTTCCTTGCCGATTTCGCGCATCGCCGCGGCTGCTTCGGCATACGTTGGATAACCCTTCGCGCTCGCGAATTGCTCGCCGAGCATCTCGTAGTGATCGAGCACCGAGATACCGTAGTTCGCGACGTAGCGTTCGGCGTTCTCGCGCGCGCGCTGCTCGTTCGTATCGCACACCATCATTTCCGTCATCAGCATCGGACGTGATTCGCGACCGTGATACTGGCGGAACCATCCGCGGTAATCGTCGTATTCCGCGCGCATCTGCTCGATTGGCTTGTAATTGAAGGCCATCACCTGAGCGCCGAGCTTCGCCGCCTGCTCGGCGGAGTCGGGGCTCATCGCGACCTGGGTGAAGCGTGTATCGCGCCATTCCGTGCTCAGCGGAGCAGGGCGTAGTGGTACCCGCGGCTGGGTAAAGTACTTGCCCTTGTGCTCGGGGAAAAAGCCGGTCTCCAGTGCTTCGATGATCAGCGGCGCCGCTTCGTCGTAGCGCTCGCGCGATTCGTCCATCGAGATCGCGAACTGGTCGAATTCACGCCGCGCGAGTCCGCGCCCCAGGCCAAGAATGAAACGGCCGTCCGATAACTGATCGAGCATCGCCGCGCGCTCGGCGATGCGCAGCGGTTGCGTGTGCCACGGCACGATGACCGCGCCGGTGGCGAGCTTGATGCGGTTCGTACACGCCGCGAGGTGGGCGAGGAACACGAAGTTGTCGGGGCAGAACGAATAATCCTCGAAATGGTGTTCCACCACCCACAGGTGGTCGTAATCGAGTTTGTCCGCCTGCATCGCCAGTGCGATTTCGTCGCGGTAGACCGTGTTGTCCGTAACCGAGGGTTCATAACCAAAGCTCGGCAATAACTGCGCGATTCCGATTTCCATAACGTTTCTCCTGCGTGCGACCGCAACCCGGGCGACGGTTGAAATATTAGAAGCGGTCTCAACAATAAGTAGCGTCGCGCCGGGAGTCATTGTTGCGCAATCCAGGGCACGAAGAGCGTAGTTTAGCCGGGCTAAATAAGCGATGAGTAACGCCGGCGTGCGCAACAATGGCCCCGGCCCGGAGGGCTTGCCCTGAAATCGGCG
>CAXBJY010000127.1:0-10575 GCA_963976285.1 uncultured Gammaproteobacteria bacterium | reverse complement strand
AAGGGTTATCGACGTCGAAGCATCTGATTCCGAATCACTAGGTCCGCTCGGGTGAGGCCGGCTAGCATGCCAGGACCCATGGTGCATCGCAGCAATCGCGATATATGTTGCATCGCAACAATGCTGCACTGCAACATAAATACGAGGCAACCACGACCTGAGCCCGAAAATCCTCCAGAAACCGACCGGGGGGGCCTCGAACCGACGGGGGGGTCGGGAAAAATATATAGGGACCCCGCCCCATACCCAGAAAATCGGTTTCTCTCCCCTGGGCAGCCGCCCGGATGAAGCTCACCGAATACATTCCACGTGAACCCTTCCTGGCGCTGCACAACAGGAAAAAGCGCTGGGCGTGCATTGTCGCTCACCGGCGCGCGGGCAAGACCGTAGCCGATGTTGCCGATCTCGTGATTGGTGCACTCGAGTGCCAACTGCCGAACCCACAATTCGCCTATATCGCGCCACTGCGCGAGCAGGCAAAGCGCATTGCCTGGGAATATTTGAAAGACATGTGCGAGGGCATGACGGCGAAGAAGCCCAACGAGAGCGAACTCAAAATTGAGGTCAATAATTCCGCCGGCGGCGTGTCGAAAATCTACGTTGCGGGCTCTGACCGCCCGGATGCGCTTCGCGGGCTCTATTTCGACGGCGTGGTGATGGACGAGATCGGCCAAATTCGGCCGAGCGCCTGGTATGGGGTGCTCCGTGCGACGTTATCCGACCGGAATGGCTGGGCGATTTGGACCGGCACTCCTGCGGGCAAAAACATGTTCTGGAATTTGCGCGAAGAGGCGCGATTGAACCCTGAAACGCACCTGCTGATTGAAGCGCCGGCGAGCGAGACGAAAATTATTGACGCCGAGGAGCTTGAGGCCGCGAAGGCGATGATGACCGAGGCGGATTACCTGCGTGAGTACGAATGTAGCTTCGATGCAAGCGTGCCTGGGACTTATTTCGCGAATTTGATGAACGAGGCTTATCACGAGAACCGGATCGGAGATTTCCCGGCGCAATCGGGCCGAAAAGTCGAAGCTGTGGCCGATCTGGGTTACACCGACTCGACGAGTTGGTGGATCTGGCAAACAACGCACGAAGGCTACCGTGTGGTCATGCATTACGAGGATAACGGGCGTGAGATCCAGCACTACATCGACTGGCTGAAATCGTTGCCCTATGACATCGAGAAAGTGTGGCTTCCGCACGATGCGAAGGCGAAAAGTTTGCAAACGGGCCGCTCGATCATCGAAGTGTTTTTGAAAAACGGCATCCGTCCGTCCCTGGTGCCCGAATTAAGCGTGCAGGACGGCATCGAAGCCGCGCGCCAGGTTTTACCGAAATGCGTGTTCGACGAAAGCGCGACCTACGAAGGGACCGAACATTTGCGTGGTTACCGGCGAAGTTACGACGAGAAAACGCAAACTTTTCGGAATCGGCCGCGACACGACGAGCACTCGCACTCGGCGGACTCGTTTCGCTATCTCGCGGTGGCTGCGAAAAACATCGAGCCGAAAAGTTCGACGATTATTCTGCCGCCGAAGGTGCGAACTCGCACAATGTACGAATTCACTCTAGACGATCTTTGGAAAGACTGCGGCCCGCGTTCTGCGGGCCGCATAGGAGACTGAGATGGAAGAATTAACAGCGGCCCTCGAGGGCGGCGCAGATAGCGAATACGACGAGAAAGGCGGCTATGAGCACGGCGACGGCACGCCCGAGGGGATCCAACAGCACTGGCAGAAAGAGATCCAGGCGAGCGAGCGTGAGCTGAAGAAATACCACACAACTTCCCGGCGCATTGTGCGTCGATATCTAGACCAACGCGACGAGGGCGTTCTCGGCGAATCTCGCGTGAACTTATTTTGGTCGACGATCAAAGTGATGCTCTCGACGCTCTACGCGCGGCCGCCGAAGGCCGACGTGAGTCGTTCCGCGCATGACGCGGACGATGACCCAGCGCGTGTCGCGGGCGAGATGCTCGAGCGGATTTTGAACGACACGATAGAGAGCGACGGCAGTGAATTTGATGCGGCTGCACGTCATGCAATCGAGGACTGGTTGATCGTGGGCCTGGGTCAAATGTGGATGAGATACACGAGCGAAACCGAGGAGGAGCTCGTGCCGCCGGTACTCGACCCGATGACCGGCCAGGTCATCCTAGAAGAGCAGACCGTCGAACGGCTGTTGAGCGAGGACGCGGTTTCTGAGTATGTATTTTGGGAGGACTTCTTCTATTCGCCGGCTAGGATTTGGGAGGAGGTGCGCTGGGTAGCGCGCCGCGTGCATATGACCAAAGCGGAGCTGCGAGAGCGCTTCGGCGAGGAGATCGCGAAACACGTCGCTTTTAAGAAAGTGAATCGCTCGCAAAGCAACTCTGACGCGCCGAACGAAACTGAAAACAAAGCGCCGGTGTTTGAGATCTGGTGCAAAGACACGAAACGCGTCTATTGGCTGAACAAAGGCGCGCCGACGATCTTAGACGTGCGTGACGACTGGTTGGGCTTGTCTGATTTCTTCCCGTGCCCGCCGCCGATGATGGCGAACTTAACGACGTCTAATTTCATTCCCAGGGCGGACTTTATTTTCGCTCAAGACCAGTACGACGAACTCGACGAGATCAACACGCGGATCCATTATCTGACCCGAGCGACGAAGGTTGTCGGCGTCTACGACAAAGCGTCCGACGGCGTGCAACGGATGCTCGAGGACGGCGTCGAGAACACGTTGCTGCCGGTCGACAACTGGGCGATGTTCGCCGAGAAAGGCGGCGTTAAAGGTCAAGTCGACTGGATGCCGATCAGCGAAGTTACGAACGCTATCGATCACCTACGGCAATATAGGCAAGACAAGGTTTCACAAATTTACGAAGTGCTGGGCATCTCCGACATCATGCGCGGCACAACGCGCGCTTCGGAAACCGCGACCGCGCAGCAGATCAAAGCTTCGTTCGGTTCGACCAGAATGCAACTCTCGCAGTTACATGTGGCACTTTTCATCCGTGACAGCTTGCGGATCAAGGCTGAGATCATCTGCAATTTGTTTGCGCCGCAAAGCATCGTGAAAATGTCGAACATTGAGCGGTCTTATGACCAGCAGTTTGTCGGACCTGCGATTGCCCTGCTGAAAGACGACGCGTTGAGAAAATATCGGATCACAGTCGAAGCCGATTCAATGGCCGCGCTTGATTGGGCAGCGGAGCGCGATGCGCGCACGCAGTTCTTGATGGGGCTCGGCAGTTTCGTGTCGCAAGTGATGCCACTAATCCAAGCCGAGCCGAACGCCGCGCCTTACCTGCTGCGCATGTTGCAGTGGGCGATCGCGGGCTTCCGCGTCGGGAAGTCGATCGAGTCAGTGCTCGACCAAGCGCTGACCGCGATGGCGCAGCCGCAGCCACCGGCGCAACCGTCGCCGATGGCGTTGGCCGAACTCGAGCGCGAGCGTGCCGAGGTACTCGACCTGCGGGCGAGCAGTCAGCAGCGGGAAGCGACGGCTGCGAAGAACATGGCCGAGGCGCGCAAGACGGATTTGGAAACGGAACTCGCGCGCATCATGTCGCAAGCGCCGCCGCTGCCGCCCCAAGGGCCGCCGCCGATCGCTAACGACTTGCCGCCCCCTGGGATGCCGAACGCTGCACCACCCGCGCCACCGCCCCCACAGGGTATGCCACCAGGTATGCCACCAGGCATGCCACCGGGTAGACCCCAAGGGCCGCCTCCGCCGCTGAATGGAGGAGGCCCGCAGTTACCGGGTCGGCCACTTCCGCCGGGAACATTGCCGCCGCAAGGGCCCCCCAGGGCATGAGTGGGCGACGCACTTTCCGGCAAGTTCGCGGCGTCTTTGTGGAAGTGACCCCACAGGCGGCAGCCAGGTCGAGTGACGCGCAGCATCACGGTGCGCTCTTTAACGACCGCGAGTACGAGGGGCTGCGTGCGAGTGACGGCGCAGATATTTCGACGCGGAAAAAACACCGCGAGTACATGCACCGCACGGGTTTGACGACCGCGTGCGATTTCACAAACGAGTGGGCGACTGCTGCGAAGAAACGCGAAAAGTTCTTTAGCGCTGAGCCCGATCCAGCGAGACGCCGGGACATTGAGCGTGCGCTGAGTGACGTGGGGGGAAAATAATGGCCGAACAAAGCGAGTTAGCGCTGGATTTAGAAGAAGAGATCCCGGCAGAAACCGAGGTCGAGGTCGAAGACGAAGAAGCGGGGTTGCGTGACGCACTCGAGACTGCGTTTGAAGAAGATCCGCAGACTGAAGGAGCCCCTGCGGAGCTTGAACTCGAGCCACAGGCGATCACGCCTGGACCCAAAACCGAACCGCCAACGCAGAACGAAGCGCCAGAGGCGCGTCTACCGATTGACCGAGCGCCGGCGAGCTGGCGGGAAGAAAACACCTCTAGCTGGTCCGACATCCCCGAAGCTGCACGCGTGCAGATATTGCAGCGCGAGCGTCAGATCGACGCGGTGATGCGCGACGGCAGTAACGCTAAAAAATTCTCCGAGGCGGTAATCGAAAAATTCAATCCGCACAAAGCGATCCTCGAGGCCGAGGGCGCGACGCCGATCCAGGCAATTGAATCCCTACTTCAAACCGGTGCACAGTTGCGCACCGGTTCAGCGCCTGAGCTTGCGAGTTTGATCGCCGGCATGGTGACGCGCTTCGGCACTGGCCGGTTCGGCAATGACTTCGTGTCGATGCTCGACCAAGCGCTCACCGGTCAAGCGCAAGGTCAGCCGATGGCGCAACCGCAGGCCAATGTGCAGCAGATGGTGCAGCAGCAGATCGCACCGATGCAGGAATACGTGGCCGGTTTGCAGCAACGTGAGGCGCAGGCCGCACAGTATGAGCAGGCGCAAGTCGACAGCCACGTCGAGCAGTTTCTGCTCACGCAGCCGCACGCGGAGGAGCTGCGCGAGACAATGGCGGACGTGGTCGAGATCAGCGCACGCCAGGGGCGAACGCTCACCCTGGACGAAGCCTACGACGCCGCGATGCGCATGCACCCGCAGCTCAGCAAAGTTGTGATCGAAAAAGCGGCCGCTGAAAAGCGGGCGGGCGACACGACCGCCGCACGCCGCGCACGGGCGAACTCTGCGAGCGTGCGGGGCTCTGCGCCGCGACAAAGCGCCGACGACTCGAACGCGTCGGTACGCGACTCGATTGAAGCTGCACTGAGTGCACATTCGCGTTAAGTAAACTTTTTGTTGGTGACTTGAAACAAAAACTTCTGTATTTATGGCCTACAGCTCGATGGCCGACGCCACCGCGTAAGCGGACGCCGGACAATCGAGACACAGTGGCGGCGAGCCACCGCGTGAGCGGACTCCAATTTGCGACTGAAAAACATTCTGTTTTTGGTTAAATTTTGGAGTAATAAAACATGGCCTTTCCGAACATCACAGACATCGTCGCTACGACGATTCAAAATCGCAGTCGAAAGATTGCCGATAACGTCACGAAAAATAACGCGTTGCTCATGCGAATGAGCGAGCGCGGAAACGTTCGCCCATTCGGCGGCGGTAACGTTATCCTTGAAGAATTAAGCTTCGCAGAGAACGGAAACGTGGGCTGGTATAGCGGGTATGACCTGTTGCCGGTCGCCGCGCAAGACGTGATCAGCGCAGCCGAGTACTCGATCAAACAGCTTGCTTGCCCGGTCGTTATTTCCGGTCTTGAGCAATTGCAGAATGCCGGTCGTGAACAGATGATCGACTTGCTCGAGAGTCGTATTGCAGTCGCTGAAGCGACGATGGCGAACAACGTCGCTGTTGGTCTCTACTCAGACGGCACAGGCTCGGGCGGCAAAGAACTCACCGGCCTTGACGCTGCGGTTCCACTAGACCCCACCACGGGCACGTACGGCGGCATCGACCGCGCCACGTGGACGTTCTGGCGGTCAACGATTACCGACGTCAACACTCACGTGTTGAAAACGAATCCGATCCGGTCCGCACTCAACGATAGTTGGTCTGGGCTCGTTCGTGGTTCCGACCGACCTGACTTGATCCCAATGGATTCGGTCATGTGGGAGGAGTACGTGGAAGAGCTGCAATCGCAGCAACGCTTCACTGATCCAGCCACAGGCTCGCTCGGTTTCCCGACGCTCAAATACATGGACGCGGACATCGTGCTCGACGGCGGAATTGGCGGGGCTTGCCCAGCTAAAACCGCATTCGTGTTGAACACGAAGTACATCCGCATGCGTCCACACCGCGACCGCGACATGGTGCCTTTGGCGCCAAATCGTCGCTATGCGATCAACCAGGACGCAGAAGTTCAGATCTTAGCTTGGGCCGGCAACCTGACCACGTCAGGTGCTCAGTTCCAAGGTCGGATTAAAGATCTACGTCCGTAGTTTACCGAGTCATCACCCCGCTTGGGGGGACCCAGTGTCCCCCCCTCTTTTAACTGAGGAGTAAAAATATGGCAGCAACATTCGCAGGAAAACCGATTGTTCACGACGAGACCGCCGGACAAGACACAGGTGCCGTCTCGAGCGGGATTGGACAACCGGCGCTCGACGCTGTCGACGACTCGACGATTGCCGACGAACGCATCGGCGGCCTGGCGTACAACCTCACTGTGCATAACCCCGCATGAGTACGTCAGATGTAGCGAGCGACATCGCGATGAGCGAGAGCACCCCGACGAACTGGGGCGCTGTTGCGGAATTCGACATCGACACCATGACGTCGAACAACTCGCGCTTCGCCGAGGACGCGGCTCTGCACGTGTTGTTTTACATAAAACCATCGATCTCACAGAGCGCAAGCGACGCGGCCAAACGGCCGATCTACGAGGACGTTGAGCAAGTAAAAATCTTCACGCCTGGCGAGAAGCGTTCGATTGTTGACCGCCCGGCGACTGAGATAGACATTAGTCGCTTTCGGTTGCAGTACGAGAAATTCAAAGCGGGTAAAGAAGAACAGCAAAGCGGTACACCGCTGCACTTTCTGCCGGGACTCAGCGCGAGCAGAGTCGAAGAGTACAAGTACTCGAAGATTTTGACAGTTGAGCAACTCGCAGGTGCTAGTGACAGCGCGGGCCAGGCGTTCATGGGGTTCAACGCTGACAAGCGACGTGCGGCTGCGTATTTGCAGCTCGCCGATGCGCGCGCACCGGTAGCGGAAGTCGACGAGCGATTAAGCGCCGAGAATGAGACGTTAAAATTGCAGCTCGAGACGTTGCAGAAACAAATCGACTCAATTGTTTCCTCGAAGAAACGAGCAGGGAAAAAAACCCCCGAGGTTGAGACCGACTGATTATGGCGACGTACGCAATTACGCGTTATGAAACGCTGAGCAGCGTCGTCAATCAGATCTGTCAGAAGATCGGTTTCCCCGCGTCGGCAGACCCGGCCGGCTCGACCGACCCGGTGATCATAAAGATCATAGCGGCGGTTAACGATGCGGCTACAGACATGCTCAACATGTATCCCTGGCAAGAGATGCAACGCCAGGGAACGTTGAGTGTTGTCGCGTCGGTGCCCGGCGAATCTGAGCGCTCGTTCGACTTACCCGACGACTACTTCGGTTTCGTTGATCAAACGCAAAACGACGCCTCGGTACGTCGACCCGTTTGGAATCCTCTCACCGCGCTCGACTGGCAGTCGATTAAAAATTTAACGCCGATTGTCACCTTCGAATTGATGTGGCGGGTGCGCGAAAACAAGATCTGGTTTCTCTCGCCGCCGACCGAAGCGCACACGTTCACCTACGAGTACATCTCGCAGGGCTGGTGTACCGACGCGGATACGCCGACGCTGTATAAAAACGAAGCCACTAAAAACGGCGACACGTTTTTACTCGACGGTTATCTGATCTCGCTGCTCGGCCGGGCGAAGTTCCAAGAGTCCTCGGGCTTCGATAGCATGTTTGCGCAGCGCGATTTTATGCGCGCGTTCGACAACCGCGTGGGTCAATCAGCCGGTGCGCCGATGCTCAACATTGCGGGTGGGGCGTTCGCGCCGTTCCGTTTGATTAACGGAATGAACGCGCCGCAGACCGGATACGGAAGTTAATGTGCTGCAACCGATCCAACCATTTCGTCCTCGAGTTCCAACCAGCAACGCGCGTGCCCAGGTAACGCTCGACGTCCCGTCGCCGATTGGCGGTTTAAACTTTCGAGATCCGATCAGCGAAATGGCACCGACCGACGCGACGGTGCTCAACGATTTTATTGTCCGGCCTTTCGGCCTCGAGCTGCGCAGCGGCTGGTCCGAGCACTGCGTCGAAGTTGGCAGCGCGCTCAGCACAATAGAAACCCTGCTCACGTATCAAGCGCCGGACTCTGCGAACGATAAAATATTCGCTTGCGTCGGCGATAAAATTTACGACGTCACCACATTCAACACCCCGACGTTAGCGCTCACGGAGGCCGCCGCGAACAACGGTCGGTGGGAGTCGACGATGTTCGTGAACACCGCCGGCGCGTTCCTGATCGCGGTCAACAATTCAGACGGCGGCTACTACACCTACGACACCGTCGGCGGCTGGGTCCAACGTACCCCTGCGGGTTTTCCGAGCGACTCGATCACAAGCGTCATCGCTTGGAAAAATCGGCTGTGGTTCACGTTCGAAAATGATTCGCGTGGTTTTTATTTAGCGATCGGGGCGATTGACGGGACGGCGACGGCCTTCGACTTCGGCCCGCAGCTCAAGCACGGCGGCACGCTGGCCGGCATATCAAACTGGACACATGACGCGGGCGAGGGGATTGACGACTATCAAGTCGTTTTCGGAACCCAGGGCGACGTGATTGTCTACCAGGGTTACGACCCGTCGGCGGTCACCACGTATCAGCTCAAAGGGATCTGGTGGATCGGCAGCGTGCCGACCGGTCACCGCTGGTGGAGCCAGGTCAACGGCGACGTGTGGGCGCTCTCGCAAAATGGTGTTGTGCCGATTTCACAGTTAGTCAACGGGCGCTTCAGTGACAGCGATTATCTGAACCCGCTCACTTCAAAAATTCAAACAGACCTGGGGCCGTTCGTGGTCAGCACGATGGACGACGTGGCGTGGGAGATGATCCGCGTACCACACATTGACGCGATCATGTTAAAAGCGCCGCCGCAGCCGAACTCCACGTGGAAAAATTACATCCTGAACCAGGCGTCCAGCGCGTGGTCCGTGTTCACAAAAATGCCGATCTTCACGGGCGTGCAGTTTCAAGGTGTCTTTTATTTCGGCACGAACGACGGTCGAGTTTGCACGGGTCTCAGCTCAACCGATGAGACCGACGGAAAAACCATTGCGGGCGTTGCCGGCGAGACGCTCGAGGGCGAAGTGCAGGGCGGCTTCGAAGCATTCGGATCGGGCTCGACGCTTAAACGGTTCCTGATGTGCCGGCCGGTGTTCATCGCCGACGCGGCTCCCAGCGTGCGGGTGCAAATGAACACGGAATACAGTTACTCGACGACCGCAGGTTCCCCCGCATTTGCGGAGCCAGGGACCGGGGTCTGGGATACCGGAACCTGGGACACGGCCGTGTGGTCGGGTTCGGCGAACACTTACGCGAGCTGGGTGGGGCTGCAAGGCATCAGCTATCGCGGCTCGCTGCGCCTCGTCGTGCGCGGCGTACCAGGAACAAATTACGCCAGCTCGCAAATCTTAGTTCAGCCCGGTGGCTTGTTGTGATTGTCTCCGATCATCAAGACATTCTGGCGACGTGGCTTTGTGATCGGATCGGTCTAGTCGCGACGCCCGACCTGCGATGTCTCGGCCGTGTGCGCGACGGCCACCTGGTTGCGGTTGTCGGCTTTGACGGCTGGAACGGCGCGAGTTGCCAAATGCATTGCGCGGGCGACGACCCGCGATGGATCAATCGAGACTTTCTACGCAAAGCGTTTTCGTATCCGTTTGATCACGGCTATGAAGTGTTACTGGGCCTTGTGCCGAGCGGGAATAAAAAAGCGATCAAGTTAAATTTGCATCTCGGCTTTTCGACTCTTTTCGAAATTCCCGAGGCGCACCCCGATGGCTCCCTGCTCGTGATGTCGATGCCTCGCGACGCATGTCGCTGGATTAAAAAAGGAATGGAAAATGGGCAAGAAATCAGATCCCGCGCCAGCGCCTAACTATCAGGCTTTAGCTTCGCAACAAGCTAACGCGTCGGCGGCGAATACTGCTACGCAGACTTCCGCGAATCGTCCCGATATTCTGACGCCCTTTGGTTCGCAGACGTGGGAAGCGCCGACGGCGCAAAACCCACAGTGGACTCAGTCTACGAATTTACATCCTGTTGCCCAAGCGGGACTCGACTCGCAAATGGCGGCGTCGCGAGATCGCAGCCAGCTCGCTGAAGATTACATCGGCCGGGTTGGCGACAAGTTCGGCACCGAGTTCGATTGGGAGGGCGCGCCAGCACTCGCGGGGCAGATACAACCGGGTCAGATGCAAACGGGCATTGACCCCGCGCAAGCCTATTCTCAGCGTGCTGAAGACGCGTTCTATGACCGCGCGACGTCTCGCCTCGACCCACGTTTTCAGCAGCAAGAGAGCGACATGCAGTCTCTACTGGCCAATCAAGGGCACAAGCCGGGCGACGCGGGTTACGACCGTGCGATGGCGAACTT
>CAXBJY010000126.1:0-10590 GCA_963976285.1 uncultured Gammaproteobacteria bacterium | reverse complement strand
CGGCTTCACACCGTAACGTTCGATAAATTCGTCGGCAACAGCCGAGGCAACCGCGGACACGTTACGCAGCGGGGCGCTTTTCACACCATAAAGTCGTTCCAGCAATTCCCGGTGGAGGAGCGTACCGAAGAACAAATCCGTCGCGCGCGAGGGATCTGAAACAACAAGCTCACCAATCGCGGTACGCTCGTCCAGGAAGGAGCTGAATCTCGCGTAACTCAGTCCGGGACCGCGTGCGTAGAAAGCTTCACCGATCGCCGGGAATCGATTGACCTCCGCCACGACAATCCGCATCAACCCGAGGTAGCGTGGGGAAAGCACGACCTTCAGGTACTGCCGCGCAATTTTCACGAGCGCATCGCGGATCGGGAGTTCCGCCAGATCGAGCGATTTCAGCAGCGAAACCGAATCCAGCAGCATCTCGTCGATGACCGCGGTGAACAGGCCCGCCTTGTCCCCGAAATAGGCATAGATCGTCGTCTTGGACCCCCCGGTACGCCGCAGCAACTCGGTTGTACTCGCACCACTGAAGCCGCGCTCGAGGAACAACTCGGTCGCGACCGCGAGAATGTGTCGACGCTTCGTATCGGAAGCCGCGCGGACCGGGACCTTACTCATACGGGATTACCCCATTTCATTTGTTCGGCGAGGGTCGCATCAATCGACGAGTTCCCCGACGCAAAAATGTGCCATGTGTTTCTCCGCCATGCGACTGTGAAACGTACCGAATTCGGCGGTCGCATCCTTGCCGGCAAACATTCTCGCGACGAATGGCCCACCGGGGTGATGGTCCTTCCATTCGCTGAAGTCATAGACCTTGCCGTGAATGACGATCCAGCAGTCCGCGAACGTGTTGTGCTGACGCACTTCATCCATCGTGACCCGACGGTCCCCTTTAAGCGGCTTGTCCGGAACCCACAGGTTACGCATGACGTCGCTGCGCGCTTCGCGCACAGCTTCCGCCGAGCGGAAATCCCACGGCCCGAGACGCTTGGCGGGGATCTTATCGCCGATTTCCCGCGCATCGAAGGCGTACAACCAGGAATCATCGCCGCCGGCGCGCTTCGCATGATCAAACACCGGGTAGTCACGTTCATCCAGCGCCTTCAGAATTTTCTGGCGCTCCGGCGAGTCTTCCGGTTCGAGGTGTTTAAGCAGGAATTTCGACGCGAACTGGACCCGGGTTCCGCGGTAGTGACGTACGCGTTCGTAATGCAACAGCGCACTGTAAACATCGCTACCGTGCAACTCGAAACACTTGCCAAGCGCGGCGCCGTCCTCGATGGCCAGCGCGGCGCCCTGGCCGAACGTCGGCAGCACGGCGTGCGCGGCGTCCCCGAGCACGGCAACCCGGCCGTTATGCCAGCTCGGGAAGGCATCGAGATCGTACAGTCCCCATTTCGTCGGCTCGACGACACCGCCGACGAGGGCGACGGCATCATCCATACGCACATCATTGTTGAACGCCTTTTTCACGTTCCCGATCATCTCTGCCCGGTCGGCCGGGAACCAGTCGCCCTCGCCCGTTTCGAATTCGTCCGCGTGTGGTTCGTAGTAACCGAACCACACATTGAGCAGTTCGCCGCCACGGACCCAATACGTCACGACATAGCCGAATTCGGATTTTCGCGCATCCATGCTCGCGGAATTGATCGGATTGAAATCCATCGGGCTGCCGTCTTCTTTCGTCAACCGCGCAACCTGCTCGCGTGGAATGAGGCCGCGGTAGCAGACCACGAACGTCCAGCGCCGTGGCGGCGCCTCCGGATAGACGAACTTCCGCGTGACCGAGTTGAGCCCGTCGGCACCGATCACGACGTCTCCCGTGTCGACCGTGCCGTCTTCGAAAGTTACCGTGGCCAAATCATCCGTCTGCGTGATCGAGCGCACACGTTTGGAGAACTGTATCCGGATTGGGCGGTCCGCCCCCGCCTCGGGCGCGAACGCCAGACACCGCTGGTATAAGCACATCAGGAGATCGAGGCGGTGCATATGATGGAAGCCCGCCTGGTCGTTCGCCTTCGTATTGTGATCGAGGGGCTTCACCGAAATCGAGCCGTCGTCCATGACCATGCGGGTGTTTTCGAGGATCGCCGCGCGTCCGCCGTCAACGGCGCCATGTGGTCCTCGCGGATCCCCGCCGGTTAAATCGACCCCGAGCCACTTGCATAACCTCGCACCGTTTGGCGGCATCGTGATACCGGCCCCCGCCGTGCTCGGCCGGGAAGTCTGCTCGTACACATCGATCGATTCGAATCGGCCCGATTCGCGCAGGGCGAGCGCGGCGAACAACCCGCCCATTCCCGCGCCATTGATGATTGCATGCACCGTTGTCACCTCCTCGTCGTGGGGAAATCCCGGTTGTTTCCGGGCTTCTGATTCTCGGATGATACCGTACTGTACGGTATCATTCAGGACGCGACAAACAAACGCAACGGGTGAACTCGAGCAAGGTCGCACGCAGCAGGCGCGGGACGAACGGGAGGAAAGCCGGAGCGAACGCGGCGTTCATCGCGTAATGACGGGGGACGGTTAACCTGTCTTTCGGTTCCGCTCCCGGAATTCGGGATTACGCCTGGACCATCAGAGGGGTAGCGGTGCTATCCGCGTGTGCGCGCCGTCGCTACGCCGAGCATGGAGAGACCGGAAAGAAAACCCCAGATCGCGGCTGGGATCGGGACTGCGACTTTCGAGATCAAATCGAATTCGATTAACTGACCGCCTGACGCGGCTTGCAAACTGTATCGCAGCGAGAAATCCGCGCTATCACCATCATCCCGAAGCGCGCTGACAGACCCCAATTCGAAAATTTCGTTCGCGAAGAAATCGTTGGCGTCCGCGATCTCGGTGAACGAGGTATCGAGAAACACAACGTCATTGATCCGCGCCTCAACGTGCAACAAAAACAGACCGTCCGACAAGAAATGCGTGCGTGTGGTTTCGAGACTGAGCGATCCGGCGTCGTTGAGGGCCTCAAGGTTCAAGACCATATCGAGCTGTTGCACATCGGTGAACGGTCGGTCATTGGACGCCGTCTCAGCACTCACATCAGATCGCAATTCAATCGACGCGAGTGTTTCTGACGCTTGGGGCGACAGTAACGATCCGGCAGCAAGCGCCGCATAAGGTTCGTTGTCCATCGGTGCAACGACGACGATACTCGGCGTTAAACGTCGGGTGCCGGCGATTGGGAACGGTCGCACTGCAACATGCTCAGCAATCACGACGTTCGCTTCAACGCCAAGCAAGAGGATGGCGCCAGAACCGAATACCGGTTCGGGACTCGCGATCGAAGAGCGGTCGGCGGTAAATAAAATGCTGTCGAATGCGCCGAGCACGCCGTTCGTTCTCGCTGTCGCCATTGCCACGGCACCATTGCCCAGAGCGACAGCGGATGCCTCCGCGGTACGCCCCGTAGCTTCGGCGCGCGCTGTTGCTTCTCCTGTAAGGGAACCAACCGCCGTGGTCCCGGCACCTCCGGCTCGCGCGTCGGCAATCGCCAACGCGGCGAGTTCACTCACAGCCTGCGACCGTGCAAACGCGTTGCCGCCGGCGACGGGACCGGCAGTGTTTAACGTACCCTCACCCCCTATCGCAGTCGCACCCGCGGTTAGTGCACCCCCGAGCGGGTTCGTCGCGAGAAGCACGGACGTGGCGGTGCCCGCAGCGTAATTGGTACCGGCGCCGCCCGCTGTCGCCCGCTGACCCAGGGTAAGATGCCCGGTAGTCCGCCCGCTGACGGCATTCAACATTGAATTGTCGCGTGAGCCTCCCGCATTTTGTCCGGTGGATTGAACTGCTCCAACGCTGACGTCCCCCCCTCCGAGTGATTCGCCGTAAGCCGTTGCGACACCGACACCAGGTCGCGGTCCATCGTTGCCACCTTCGGCTAAGGCCCCGGCCCGGACCGGTTGCGAACCCACGTTCGCGGCGAAAGCAGTAGCTTCGGCGTCACCCATATCGTTGCCGCTGTCACTGGCTCTCGCATTGGCTTGTGCAGAGACATAGGAATTTCCCGAAGCCGTTGCTCGCGCGCTGCTCGTAGCCACCGAGCCTGTCGCGTGTTGTGCCAGCGGCACACTGCTGTCCGTCTGTCCTCCCCAAGCGTCGCTGGTGGCCATGACGATAGCACCGTCACCATCACTGTGCGCGATAGAAGACGCGTTCGCATTGCCACCGCTTCCTGCCAGCTCTGTCGACGTGGAGTTATTAGCGCCGCCATTACCGCCGCGCACCCAAGCGAGCACGGAGACGTCGCCGCGCGTATTGTGCCCGGTGACAGACACGTCGGCGTTACCGCCCGCTTCCGAAGGTAGCGCGCCATACGACGAGCCCCCGTTCCCAGCGAGGGCATAAGCATCGATGGTGAGACTATCGGAGTCCGTCGTCTTCTCGTGCACGAGGGAAATATCGGCAGCCTTGCCGACGTAATACTCGCCATTACCACCGTTCCCCGCCCGATAATGAATGTCGAAATTGAGGTTACCCGCGGTGTCGCCGTCAAAAATCCCGTTCCCGCTAACGCCCCCGCCATCGCCCCCGACCTCGCCCCGGAAACCTGCCGCACCATGACCGCCGGTACCATTGACACTGATCAGAACATCCCCGGCGGAATCGGAACGCGCATACACTGGCCCCATGATTGCGTCCCCACCACGACCGGCCTGCGCAGCGCCGGCAATCGTAACGGCGCCGGTCAGCCCCCCGCCCTGGCCACCGGTGACTCCGATTACCGCAGCCGCGTCACCGTTGGCGGTAATCGCTTCTGCTGATGCCGTTGCATCGCCGCCGTTACCGGCGCGACCGCCCGCATCGGCGACACCAACGCCCCCGGTACCACCGTAGGCCCGGGCTGCTGCGACCGCATCACCCGAAAGCAAATTCGTCTCGCCCGACGCCGTTGCCCGCCCACCGTTTCCGGCGATGGCTGCACTACCACCGTAGCCGCCGGTCGCTTCCGCGGAATTGAATGCATCCGAACTGTTCGCAACCGCCACGGCGGCCTCGCCGTCGACACCGGGCGCGCCAACGGCGCCAGTGACGCTGACTTCGGCCGCCATTACGGATGCAACGATGCACATGCCCGGCGCGAATGTGCCGAACGCCCCGAGAAGCCGGGTTGGCCATGAGTAATGCATAGAAATATCGTCCTGCATCCGTCCCGCGTAGCTGCGATGAGCCGGTTTTCGACGCGCTCGTTCAGCGCGGTTGGCAACTCGAGCTTTGCCGTTAGTGCACTGATTATTCGCAGGTGCCACGATGAGCACGATATCCGGTCGATATGACAGTTGGATTAACTACCGGGTCTCCGGGGGATCCTTGCATGACTCCGAATGTTCCGGATCACGTAGTGCTTATTGCGCACGGATTAAACGCAATCAGGGCACCATGGGAGCACGGGTTGAGACCTCACCTCAGATTCGAATTCCGGAAAAATCACTGTGCGCCCGTAATCGTCTCGACGATCGTGCGCAATTCGCTGATCAGCGCCGTGGCCGCGGGCGGCAGGATCCGATCGCGCAACGTTCCGATCAGTAACGGCAACTGCAACAGGTCGCGTTGCGATGCCGGGATCTCCAGTGTCACGAAACTTTCGCGTTCCACCTGCCCGTTCAACATTGCCAGCGACGCGAAACCGACGGCGTCGGTCTGTCGCACGAGGGCACGTACCACCCCGAATTCGTTCACGATCACGCTGGCATTGATGCGCCCCTCGGCATCCGGCAGGTCCTCGCGCAGCGCCGCCGCAATGCGTCGAATGAGCCAGCGCGGTCCCGGGCCCTGCACGATCGGGTACTGCGTGATCGCGCCAAGGGTCAACGTTTTTCGTTTCGCGAGGGGATGACCACGCCGCACGAACGGCGCGGAGCGCAGGACACCGATATCCGCCAGGTCGAGACCGCCGGCGGGTCCGTCGGGTCGCACCCCGAGAAAAAAGTCGATGCGCTTGTCGCGCACTTCCTGGGCGAGCGCGTTCGAATCGAGCGCCTGCACCCGGTAGCGCAGTTTCGGAAAGCGCGGCAGGTTGCGCGCGATGGCTTCGGTCAGAAACGGTTCGATCGCGCCGGGCTCCGCGCCGATCGCGAGACGTCCACTCGCCGAACCCTTGATCAATTCGATTTCGCGGCGCGCTTCCCCGATCGTCTGCAGTGCCCGCCGCGCCGCCTCGACCGCGACCTGCCCGTACACGGTGGCCCGCGAGCCGCGCCGATCGCGCTCGAACAGCGGCGCGCCGTAAGCGATTTCGAGGCGATTGATGCATTCGCTCAGCGTGGATTGAGAAATGCCGAGCGCTTCGGCGGCGCGCCGCATGTTGCCGAGCCGGTCGAGTTCGACCAGGGCCTTGAGTTCTTCGCGATGATCCATCGGGTAAGGCCTGTTGATTATTCAATCGGATAACCGAACGTATTGATTATAATGTTCGGATTTACGAACCACCAGCCGATTGCTAGGCTGCCGCCACGCTAAAAATCAACCGCGGCAACCGGAGGCTCACGATGACCCGATTCGACACCCTGATCCAGAACGGCACGATTATCGACGGCACCCGAACCTCGCGCTTCAGCGGCGACATCGGGGTGAAGAACGGCATCATCACCGCGATCGCGCGCGACGGCCTCGATGCCGCGGATGCGGCGGAAGTGATCGACGCCAGCGGCCTCATCGTGGCGCCGGGGTTCGTCGATCTGCACACGCACTACGATGCCCAGATCCAGTGGGATCCCTACTGCACGCTGTCCGGCTGGCACGGGGTGACCTCGCTCGTGCTCGGCAACTGCGGTTTCGGCTTTGCGCCCGTCGCGCCGGAGATGCGCGACCGCGCGATGCTGAGCATGTCGCGCGTCGAAGCGATCCCGTATGACTCGATGAAAGCCGGCATGTTGTGGGACTGGGTGACGTTTCCCGAATGGCTCGATACGCTGCAGCGGATCCCGAAGGGGGTGAACGTGATCTCCTACGTCCCGCTCGGGCCGCTCATGATCTGGGTCATGGGGCTCGAGGCCGCGAAGACGCGCGAACCGACGAGCGAAGAACTGGCCGAAATGTGCGGGCTGATCGAACAAGGCATGGACGCCGGCGCATGCGGCTGGTCGGTGCAGCACCTCGGCGACGGTTATCAATCCGTGCAGCGCGACTACGACGGCACGCCGATGGTGACGGATTGCATGAGCAAGGACACGTGTATCGCGTTCGCTGAAGTGTTGCGCAAGCGGGGCGATGGCCATATCCAGATCACGCAGGCGCAGGACAACATCCACGAAGATCTCGCGCTCGTCGAAGATCTTGCACGCGCGTCGGGCGCGCCGGTGCTGTTCAACGTGATATCCGCGAACAACTACCACCCGAAACAGAGTCGGCGCCTCCTCGACTGGGTGGAGAAAGCGCAGGCAAAAGGTTTGCTGATCTACCTGCAGGCGGTGAACGTGGGCAACGACAACACGATGACGTTCGCTGATTTCAACCTGCTCGACGGCCAGGAAGACTGGCGCGACGTCACCCTCGGTACGGTCGCGGAGCGCAAGGCGAAAATGCAGGATCCGAAGCGTCGCGCAGCCCTGCGCCACGACTACGACCACGGCCGTATGCCGATCGTGACCGGCCCGATCAGGAAATTCGTCGTCAAGGAAGTCGTGAAGCCCGCGAACAGGCAGTGGGAAGGCATGACGCTCGAACAGCTCGGCGAGGCGCAGGGTCGCCACCCGATCGACGCATTGCTCGACTTGATCATCGACGAAGATCTCGAGACCGTGATCTATACGCCGGTGTTCAACGACGATCCGGAACTGAACCGCGAAATCTTCGCGTCCGAGTACACTGTCCCCGGCGTATCCGACGGCGGCGCGCACACGAAATTCGTCACCATCGGGCGCTACTCAACGGAGTTCATCTCCGACTTCGTGCGCGAGAAAAACATCCTCGACCTCGAGGAAGCGCATTACCGGCTGTCGTGTCTGCCGGCGAAAATGTCCGGGTTTACCGATCGCGGCACGCTCGCCGAGGGCCGGCCGGCGGATATCGTCATCTACGACTACAACCGGCTGCAGAGCACGCCCTCGGAAGTCGCGCATGATTTTCCGGCGGGAGAGTGGCGCCGGGTGCAAAAGGCGATTGGGTATCGCTACATCATGGTCAACGGCGAAGTGACGTTCAAAGACGGCGAATGCACGGGCGCGACCCCGGGCAAACTGTTGCGTCATGGCAGCGCGGACGCGCCGGAGCTGCAGCAAAGCGCCTGAGCTACGGGACGGTTACTCGTCTTTCGGCGCACGGTCGCGATACGGCACCGCGACCGACCCGGTGCCAAAGAAAGGGAGCTTAAGTCAGGTCAACTGTCCCCGGAATCAGCGAGCTTCAAGCGACGCGCCCGGGTTGCCGCGACGTCGAGTTGCAACTCGCCGCCGTCACCCGTCGTGAGCACGACCCCGTAGACATCGCGCGCCCGCTCGGGGGTTTCCCAGCGCTCCAGGACGTCGCGCAATACGCGCTCGGGCGCGCGCTCGAGCGGATTGCCGTAACCGCCGCCGCCGGCATCCACACCGCGGATCCATTCACCGGGTTCCAGTTGACACTCCACGACGCCCGGCAGCTTTTCCTCGCGGCCGTCGCGATGGATTTTGTACGTTGCGGCGGCCGGGCCCGACTGTCCGCCGTGCACGCCCTGCGGCGGATTCACCTGGCCGTCGCAGGACACGATGACGGTCATCGGATCAGTGCGGGGCCCGTACACGACGTCCACCCCGGGACTGCCGCGAAAGCGCCCGGCACCGGCACCACCCGGGACCACGCGCAGCGACCGAAACAGCATGGGAAACTTCGACTCATCGATTTCCACGCTGCCGCGGTAAATAACGCCGTTCGCGACGGGGAGGCCGTAGTTCAGCCAGCCATCGGTGGTCGGCGTACCCGGTCCGCCGGTCGCGACCATCCATTCCTGATTGATGAACGGCCCGTTGAACCGCCGATCGTGTCCGGAGATCACCGCGGCGCCGGCGCCCATGCCCATCCCGGCTTCGGCGAGTCCGTAACCGTCGCCGAGTTGCGCGAACGCGTACTGCACGGCGTTGACGATCCGGTCGCCGATATTCGTCGTTGCCATGGAACAGCTGTGCGGAAATTTCGGCACGCCGGTCACGCACCCTTCGCGCAGTTTCACGCGCACGCGTTTGAAGCTGCCCGCGTTGTGCGGCACGCTCGGGTCGATGCAGTTGAACACGCCGTTCATGGCATTACTCGTGGCACAGGCAACGGATTCATTGAGCCCGAATTCGATGTTGTCGGCGTTGTGGGTCAGATCCACGTCGATGAAGCCGGCCTCGCCGTCCACCTCGACATCGGCCCGGATCGGCAACCCATCCGGCAAACCCGGCTGCGGATCGTAGCGACTGATCCCGCTGAGCTTGCCGCTCGGGAGCGCGCGAATGGCTTCGGCCGCGCGCCGCTCGGAATAGTCGAACCAGCTTTCCGTGAAATGCTGCAACAGCGGTATTCCGTAGCGTTCGGCAAGCTCTGTGAGTCGTCGTTCCGCGATCCGCACCGCGCCGATAGAAGCGAGAAAATCGCCGTACCACTGTTCCGGCACCCGGATCCGGCGCCGGCACATGCGGACGATATCGTCGACGTTGCGATAATCCTTTTGCACCCGAACGCACGGAAAAATCAGTGCGCCTTCCGCGTACACATCCTTCGCCGTGGCGTGGTACGTGCTCGCGATGGAATTGCCGCAATCCGCCTGATGCGCCTTCGCGCAAGCGGTGAACAGGTGGATCCCATCGATGATCACCGGCGCCATATACATGTGATCGGCGGCGTGCGAATTACCGAGATACGGATCGTTGTGCAGGAAGATGTCCCCCGGCGCAAGATCGTCATGCAGATCGCACATCGCCTGCGTTTGCAGGTCGCTGCCAAAAATATGCACCGGCGCGCCTTCGGCCGCGCACAGCAAGCGGTTGTCTCCGGTGACGAGCGAACATGAAAAATCGCGTACCGTCGCGAGCACCGCCGAGCGCGCCGTCTTGAGCAAGGTGTTTGTCATTTCGCGCACGATTGCGTTCATGCGATTGGCGAGAACTGCCATGAGGATGGGATCGAAATCCGCTGACTGATCAGACATTTGATTGCTCCTGTCGCAGAAGTGGCGTCGCAGAATCCCCGGATCGAACGCCCCGTCATCATAGCGAATTACGGGGGCAGCTCGCGTATGTTTTGGCGCCGCACCCGGCCGACGTTTGCGCCGGTTCGTTCCGGTAACGACGGTGGGTTCGTCGCGCAACCTGCCCCCCCCAACGGTCGCGGTATCCCAGTGCTGCCGCCGTCATGCAATCAATCGGCCGGAGATGCGGGCTCGGATGACACGGCCGGGCAAACCGGAAACTTTCATCCGAACCTGATTTTTGCCCCGTCTTTGGCCGCCGCCTCAACGCTTCGTTGCGACGGCCGATAGAATTCATGGAGATTACTTTGAGCGGCCGGGAGTTTCATTCAGCCGGCGAATGCGGACGGAGGCACACGATGGTCAGAACCCTGCTTGAATCCACACGGATCTATCACGACGGTCAACTGGACCTGATGCGCGCGATTCTTTTCGGT
>CAXBJY010000125.1:0-11104 GCA_963976285.1 uncultured Gammaproteobacteria bacterium | reverse complement strand
TCGCTGCCGTCGAGGAGTTTGGTGAATTGAATATCGGCCATGCGATCGTCGCCCGAGCCCTGTTTTCCGGCTTCGCCGAGGCCGTGCGCGAAATGAAACGACTGCTCGTGGAGGCCCGTCGATGATCTACGGGATCGGGGTCGACATCGTCGAAGTCGTGCGTATAGAGCGTGCGTACACGCGCTGGGGCCTGCGCTTCGCGGAGAAGATCCTGGGTCTGACCGAACTGCGGCAATTCGCAACCGCGCGCCGCCCGGTACGCTTCCTCGCGATGCGTTTCGCGGCGAAAGAAGCGGCGTCAAAGGCGTTCGGCACCGGATTCAAGCAGGGTGTTTCACCGCGGCAAATCGAAGTTCAGCACAACACGGCCGGCAAACCCTCGCTCGTGTTTTCGCATAACGTCGCCGCGCTCGCCGCGAGCGAGGGGATCAGTGCGAGTTTTGTCAGCATGGCCGATGAGACGGAGTACGCGATCGCCTATGCCGTACTCGAATGCGGGGGCACGGGCGTATGAGTGACACCCGGGAAATCGACAGTCGGCGCACGTTTGCGATTATTTCACATCCGGATGCCGGCAAAACAACGGTTACGGAGAAACTGCTGTTGCTCAGCGGGGCGATCAATACTGCCGGCGCGGTGAAAGCGCGCAAGAGTCAGCGCCATGCAACATCCGACTGGATGGAGATCGAACAGCAACGCGGCATCTCGGTAACATCCTCGGTGATGCAGTTCGAATACGGTGGCCGCGTCGTCAACCTGCTCGATACGCCCGGTCACGAGGACTTCTCCGAGGATACTTACCGAACGCTGACAGCGGTTGATTCCGCACTCATGGTCATCGATGCGGCGAAAGGGGTCGAGGATCGAACGATCAAGCTGCTCGAAATCTGCCGTCTGCGCAAAACACCCGTGATCACGCTGATCAACAAGATGGATCGTCATGCGCGCGAACCGCTGGAGCTGATCGACGAAATCGAACAGGTACTCGATATCCAGTGCGCCCCGGTGACGTGGCCGGTCGGCTCGGGTCAACACTTTGGCGGTACGTATCATCTGAAGCGCGACGAACTGATCGCGTTCGAACGCGACCGTCCGTCGGACAAGCTTTATGAAGCGTCGCCAACCCTCAAGCGTGAGGACCCGCGCGCGACTGAACATTTCGGCACCGAAGGTCTCGCGCGACTCGACGAGGAAATCGAACTGATCGAGGGCGCCGGCACGGGATTCAACGTGGATGCCTACCGCGAAGGCCGGCAGACCCCGGTCTTTTTTGGCTCCGCGCTACGCAATTTCGGGATCCGGGAGCTCCTCGATTTCTTCGTTGAAGTCGCGCCACCGCCGCAGGCGCGTGAGACCGATGCCGAACCGGTCGATCCGCATTCGAAGGATTTCAGCGGCTTCGTGTTCAAGATTCAGGCCAACATGGATCCGCAACATCGCGACCGCATCGCTTTTCTGCGGATTTGCTCCGGCAAATTCGAACAGGGAATGAAACTGCACCACGTCCGCACGGGACGCGATACCACGGTGGCGAATGCGCTCACGTTCATGGCGAGGGGTCGGGACCATGCCGATGCCGCCTGGGCCGGCGACATCATTGGCGTACACAACCACGGCACGATTCAAATCGGCGATACGTTTACGCTCGGAAAGTCGATGACGTTTCAGGGCATTCCGAGCTTCGCCCCGGAAATGTTCCGGCGTGTGCGCTCGCTCGACCCGTTACGCGGCAAGGCGCTGCTGAAAGGATTAACAGAGCTTGGCGAGGAGGGTGCGGCCCAGGTATTTCGCGTCACGAATCGCAACGAACTCATCATCGGGGCGATCGGTGTGCTGCAGTTCGATGTCGTGAGTTGGCGTTTAAAGCACGAATACAACGTCGACTGCGCGTTCGAGCCGGCCCCGTATCAGACCGCGCGCTGGATATCGTGCGACGATGCGGCGGTACTCGAGAAATTCCGTCGGCAGCTCGCCGACAATATTGCGCTCGATGGCGGCAATTTTATTGCCTACATGGCGCCAACGCTCGTCAATCTGCAGCTGACGGAAGAACGCTGGCCGGATATCCGCTTTCACCGCACGCGGGAAATGACCGCGGCTACCCCGCTCGCGAAGGCGAGCTGAACGCCGCCGCAAGCCGGGTCCCGCACGCTCGTTAATTACTGCGGGTCGAGCGGCAATTCGCCCTGATTCGCGCGCTCCTCGCTGCCGCCGGCATTCCCTTTCTGCGCCGGCGCTTCCGCCGGTGTTTCGACGGCGGCCACGGCCGTACCGCCTGCCGCGGGCTGCCATCCGCCCGCTGCCGGCGCGGTTTTCGGCGCAGCGTAATTCACCTCGGTTGGCGCCTCGTGGTCGACGTCAGTCGCCCTGGCCGGCGCACTCGACGGCGGCGGCGGGGCCGCCACATTACCGTTAGCCTCTACGGGCTCACGCTCCACCTTGTCGGCGGCGCCGGATTTGTTGTCTGAGCGCGGCTCACGATTCGAATCCTTCGCGCCGCGACGCCCGCCACGGTTGCTGCCACCCGAAGAAGAACCGCCTTCGCCGCTGTTCTTGCGTTGTCCGCGCGAACGCGAGCCGCCTTCACTCCGTGACGATCCACCACGACTTTGCTTCGTCTTGCGGCCATCGCCATTGCTGCTGTTACCGCGTGCGTTTGACCCTTGCGACCGGTTTCCCGAGCCGGTCGAACTGCGATTCGGACGCCGGTTACGGCTACCCGAGCCACGCCGCTGCTGGGTCCGTTCGCTCGTATCCCTGTCGCCTTTGTGTGTCACCGCATCCGGCGGCGTATCAGCACCAAACACGGCCTGCATGAACCGCTTCACGAGTCCTGGCCGTGCCTCGGCCGCGCTCGGGGTCTCGGGCTTCGGTACGTTCCGCGCGATCTCGCGGACCGCGGGAACCTCGCTTTGCGGCGTTTCGAGATCGCGGTGGTTCATCGTCGGGTTTTCGACCGCCTTGACCATCGAGTAACTTTCGTCGCCCTCGAACTTCGCCGCGTCCTGATCCCGGATCCGCTGAATATCGTAGTGTGGCGTCTCGAGATTCTGGTTCGGGATCATGAGCACGGTCACGTTCTGCCGATCCTCGATGCCGGTAATGTCCTGGCGCTTCTCGTTGAGCAAAAATGTCGCGACATCGACCGGAACCTGCGCGGCGATTTTCGCCGTGGAATCCTTCATTGCCTCTTCTTCGATGATGCGCAGGACCGCGAGCGCGGTCGATTTCGTATTGCGGATGTTGCCGACACCCTCGCAGCGCGGACACAGTTCGTGTGAGGATTCCGCGAGCGACGGGCGAATACGCTGACGCGACATCTCGAGCAGACCGAAGCGGGAAATCTTGCCGATTTGTACCCGCGCGCGATCGAGTTTTACGGCGTCCCGAAGCCGGTTTTCGACCGCACGCTGGTTTTTCGAGGCCAGCATGTCGATGAAGTCGATGACGATGAGCCCGCCGAGGTCGCGCAACCGCAGTTGCCGCGCCACTTCGTCAGCCGCTTCGAGATTCGTCTGCAGCGCCGTGTCCTCGATATCGCTGCCTTTTGTCGCTCGCGACGAGTTGATGTCGATCGTGATCAGCGCTTCAGTCGGCTCGATAACAATGGATCCGCCACTCGGCAAGCGTACTTCGCGGTTGAATGCCGTCTGGATCTGGCTTTCGATTTGGTAGCGGGTGAACAGCGGCACGCTGTCTTCGTAGCACTTCAGCTTCTCGAGATTCTGCGGCATGACCTGCTGCATGAACTCGCGCGCGGTCTCGAACAGGGCCGGGTCATCGATCAGAATTTCGGCGATGTCACTGCGCAGATAATCACGCAGGGCCCGGATGATGACGTTACTGTCCTGGTATATCAGGAACGGGGCAGGGGACGCGGAGGCCTCGTCGATGGCTTCCCAAAGCTGCATCAGGTAATCGAGGTCCCATTGCAGTTCGTCGGCGGACTTGCCCACCCCGGCGGTGCGCAGGATCAGCCCGATGTCTTCCGGGATCTCCATTCCAGCCATCGCCTCACGGGCTTCGTCGCGATCCGCGCCTTCGATCTGGCGCGAGACTCCGCCGGCGCGCGGATTGTTCGGCATCGCAACGAGGTAACGCCCCGCCAGCGAGATGAACGTCGTCAGGGCCGCGCCCTTGTTGCCACGTTCTTCTTTTTCGACCTGGACGATGATTTCCTGGCCTTCGCTCAGAACTTCCTTGATGTTCACCCGGCCGCCGCTTTTCGGTTGTTCCTTGAACAGCGAACGCGAAACTTCTTTCAGCGGCAGGAAGCCGTGGCGCTCGGCACCGTAATCGACGAAAGCGGCTTCGAGACTGGGCTCGATGCGCATGATTTTCGCCTTGTAGATATTCGACTTCTTCTGTTCGCGACCGGTCGCTTCGATGTCGAGATCGTACAGCCGCTGGCCATCAACCATAGCGACGCGCAACTCTTCCGGCTGAGTTGCGTTAATCAGCATTCTTTTCATTTTTAAATCCTACTGTTAGCGCTCGCGGCGCCAACCGTCACAGTGCTGCCTCGTGATCGTCGAACCTGCAGCGTCGTACCTTGTGACGTGGCGTTAATGAGCGTCGTGGCGCGTGGGCTCGAACGTGCTCGATTTCTCCCAGTACGCGTCGTTGTTTCAAGTGTTGTAAATTCCCCTCCTCGCGGGAAAGGGCTACGCGACGCCGGAGGATTTTGCGGTCTGCCGTCCGGCCTTGCGTGTCATTTTTCGTTGTAGTGGCGAGAAGGAACGATAAGTCTCGTGCGCCCCAGCACCCGTCAGTTCGGCCTCGCGACAATTTGTTAGAATGTTGTCGCTTTAGGCGCTAACTGCTTGGACTGGCTGGAAAATCATCTGATTCCCAGCCGCCCCCACAGCGGCTTGCGAATATAGCAGTGTTAGGCTAACCGGGCAATCCACGCCCCTGACGGACCGTCTCTAACCCACATGTCGAAACAACAGGTACGGCTCGTCGAAGTGGGCACCGATCAAGCCGGCCGGCGGCTCGACAATTTTCTCGCCGCGCTGCTCAAACCCGCCCCGAAGTCGTTCATTTACCGAATTATCCGTCGCGGCGAGGTGCGGGTGAACGGCGGCCGTGCACGGCCGGACCGCAAACTTGCGGCCGGCGACACGGTTCGGGTGCCACCGGTTCATGCCGAGGAATCGGGCCCCCGGCCCTTAAGCGAGGCGACGCTCGCGCTCGTGCGTGATGCGATAATCTACGAAGACGCGGCCGTACTGATCCTCAATAAACCCGCCGGCATGGCGGTGCATGCCGGCACCGGTTTGCAGTTCGGCGTCGTCGACGTCGTTCGCCATCTGCGTCCGGCGGTGCCGGGCATCGAACTCGTTCATCGTCTCGACCGCGACACTTCAGGTTGCCTCGTCCTCGCAAAAGACTATCCGAGCCTGCGTGAACTGCAGGCACAGCTGCGCTCGCCCGCCAGCCACAAGACGTATGTCGCGCTGCTCGACGGCGCACTTTCCGCGCCGCAGGTCGACGTCGACCTGTGCCTGCAAACGACGCGACACGGCGGTGAGAAGCGGACGGAAGTCGCCACCGGCGGCAAAACCGCCCATACGCGGTTCCGATCCGTCGAAGCGTTCGCCGACAGCTGCCTCGTCGAAGCGGAAATCACGACCGGCAGGACCCATCAGATCCGGGTACACGCCGCCGCTCTCGGTCATCCCGTGATCGGGGACAAGAAATACGCCACCGCCGAGCTGAACAGCCGCCACCGTGAGCGTGGGTTCAAACGCATGTTCCTGCACGCCCGTTCGATACAGTTACGATCGCCGGCGGGTGGCGAACGACGCGCCGTCACGGCGCCATTGCCGCGCGAACTGCAACGCTACATCGAGATCCTGCGTCAGCCGTGATCAAGCTGCTCATCTGCGACTGGGACGGAACCCTGATGGATTCCGAAGCGACGATCGTCGCGGCGATGTCCGCGGCGTATTGCGCGCTCGGCCTGCCGCCGCCGGCGTACAGTGCGATTCGCCATATCATCGGCCTGAGTCTCGAGCATGCGGTGTCGCGGCTGAGTCCCGAACTCGCCGTACCGGTACGGGCGGAAATCGTCGCCGATTATCGCCGCCAGTACGCTGCGATTGCCGACACCCCGATCCTGTTTCCCGGGGTCCGCGAAACGCTCGGCATCCTGCAATCCTCGGGCATGTACCTCGCCGTCGCGACGGGCAAAAGCCGTGCCGGACTCGCGCGCGCGATGGCGCAGACGGGACTCACGTCGTTGTTCGTGACGACCCGCACGGCCGATGAATCAGAACCGAAACCCTCGCCGGCAATGTTGCACGAAATTCTCGACGACCTCGATTTGCCCCCCGGGGACGCCTGCATGCTGGGCGATACGGAGTACGACCTCGCGATGGCCACCGCCGCCGGGATGCGCGCCGGGGCCGTATCCTACGGCGCTCATGCGCCCGGGCAGCTGCGCCGGCACCGCCCGATGTTCATGCTCGACGACTTTACCGAACTCCCCAAACACCTGGAAACACTGACCGCACCCTGAGCCGTCGCCATCCAGCGCCAGCGCGGCAAGCCGCTGCCGGCGACCTTGCAAAGCCGGGGTGCTGATGGCAACTTGCGCGCACAGCATCTGAGGCGGACAAGCGTTCATGACAGACACCGACGACAAGGTCGCGAGCGCCTTTGCGCGCGAAGCGTTGCGCGAACAGCGTCTCGCAAGGCGCTGGAATACGTTTTTCAAAGCGCTGTTCTTTCTGTACCTGCTCGCAATCCTGGTCCTGTCGATCCCGAATCTTTCGCGCGGGACGTGGCTCATCGGCGAGAAATTCACCGCGCTCGTCGACCTGCAGGGAGTGATCTCGAGCGACTCACGGGCGAGCGCGGACGCGATCATCACGGGTCTGCGCGCGGCGTTCGAAGACTCCGGCACGGCCGGTGTGATCCTGCGTATCAACAGCCCCGGCGGGTCCCCGGTCCAGTCCGGATACATCAACGACGAGATCCGCCGCTTGCGCGATGAATACCCGGATATACCGCTGTACGCGGTATTACAGGACATCTGCGCGTCGGGCGGTTACTACGTTGCCGCCGCGGCGGATGAAATCTATGCCGACAAGTCCACGATCGTCGGCTCGATCGGCGTGCGCATGGACAGTTTTGGTTTCGTCGAATCGATGGAGAAACTCGGGGTCGAACGACGCTTGCTGACCGCCGGCGAACACAAGGGCTTTCTCGATCCGTTCCTGCCGCTCGAGGCCGATGACGTCCGGCACATCAATTCCGTGCTCGGCGAAATCCACGAACAGTTCATCAATACCGTGCGCGCCGGACGCGGAGATCGACTTATCGAGTCCGACGAGCTGTTCTCCGGTTATGTCTGGACGGGGGAGCGCGGGCTCGCCCTCGGACTCGTCGATGCGCTCGGTTCTTCGAGTTTTGTTGCGCGCGAAATTATCGGCGCCGAGGAAATCGTGAACTTTACTCCGCGGCAGGATCTGCTCGATCAATTCGCGCGCAAAGTCGGTGCGAGCCTGAGCGAAATGCTGCTAACGAACATCGCCACGCTGCGCTGACAACTCCGCGAGTATGTCGAACCCCTGGCGGCGCAAAAGCCGCGCCAGGGCAATCAGCGGCAGTCCGGTCAACGCGGTCGGATCGTCGGATTCGATTCGCTCGAACAGCGTGATCCCGAGTCCCTCGCACTTGAACCCGCCGGCGCAATCGAGCGGCCGCTCGATCGCGACGTAAGTGGCGATATCCGCCGGGCTCAGGTGCCGGAACGCGACGACCACGGGAACGATCTCGCTGACGCACGTACCGCGTTCGCCACTGCGCACCGCGACGCTCGTGAGGAACTCGACCTCCCGACCGCTGAGCGCGCGGAGCTGTTGTTCGGCGGCCGCGACAGTGTGCGGTTTGCCGAAGATTTCGTCGCCGACGACCGCAATCTGGTCGCTGCCAATAACGAGGTCGCCCGCCACGGCAGCAGCCTTCGCTTCGCCGAGCCGGCGGACGAGGGCGCGGGGTGATTCGCCGCTGAGTTGGCGTTCATCGATGTCCGGCGAGGCCCATTTGAACGCTAATCCGTAGCGTTCGAGCAAATCGCGACGGTAGCGCGACGAGGAAGCGAGGACGAGCTGGCGGACACCCGCGACGGGTTCGTGGACCGGATTCATGACAGCTCTGCAAACATTGTATAAGCGCTCGATTTCAAGACGATTTTACCTCGCCGTTCGATCCCCTATAATACCGCCGCCCATGGCCGAGGAGCTGCCCAGTTTTATCGACATCCGACGTCTCGTCGATACAACGGCTGAGGTCAGCGGCAGCGTTCCGCCGCAGCGGCTGACCCGGCTGCCGGAGCCGTTCCGACCGGTGTCGCCGCTTGAACTGTCTCTCAGCCTGAACGCGGGAGACCAGCGGGGAGTCCGCGTCAGCGGACAGCTCAGCACCGAGGTCGATGCGATCTGCCAACGATGCTTGAACGACATGCGGATCGCCATTACGCGGGTGATCGATGTGGTCCTCGTCAGCGAGGAACCCGCGGACTCGGAGGCGGAAGGGACGGACGACGATTTTGTCGTCGTAGCGGACGGGCAATGGCGCCTCACCGAGTTTGCCGAGGATGAGTTAATCCTCGCCTGTCCGATGATCCCCGTACACGCGCAAGCGGACTGCCCGGTGAAGCTTGAAGAAGCCGAAGTGACCGATGAACGTCGCCAGCCGTTCGCCGGGCTCGCCGATCTACTGGCGAAAGACAAACGTGGTTCCGGCGATTAGTGGCCGGCTGCGAGCAGTACTGAATTAATTAACGATCAGATCAGGAGATCGCACGAATGGCCGTACAACAGAACAAAGCAACCCCGTCGACCCGGGGCATGCGACGCTCGCACGACAAGCTGAAAAAAGCAGCGCTGTCGGAAGACCCGACTACCGGCGAAATCCATCGCCGCCACCATGTCAGTGCGGACGGGTACTACCGCGGGAAACAGGTGCTTCCGGACAGCGAATAGTCACCCGTCCTGAAGTTGCCGTCTGCTTGAGGCGCGCTGCCGCAAAGCCAGACGTCCCAAGATGGATATTTCAATCGCAATCGACGTGATGGGCGGCGACCACGGACCATCGGTGACGCTGCCTGCCGCGGGGCGTGCACTCGTGGCTCACCCGGGCTTGTCGCTGCACCTCGTTGGCGACGAGGCGGAAATCGGCGATCCCGCGCGGCATGCCATCGATATGTCGCGCTGCCGGGTGGTCCATGCGCCACAGACGGTGGCGATGGACGACAAACCCTCGGTCGCGCTGCGTAACCGGCGCGAATCCTCGATGCGTTACGCGGTCGATCTCGTCAAACGCGGCGAAGCGGATGCGGCCGTCAGCGCGGGTAATACCGGTGCGCTCATGGCGATTGCCCGGTTCGTGCTGAAAACCCTGCCGGGGATCGACCGTCCCGCGATCTGCGGTGCGATGCCCGGGATAGCCGGCGCCACGCACATGCTCGATCTCGGTGCGAATGTCGACTCAAGCTCGGAAGAATTGTTTCGCTTTGCGGTAATGGGTTCCGTCCTCGCCAGCGCCATTGAGAACAAGCCCGCGCCCACGGTCGCGCTGCTGAATATCGGCGAGGAAGAAATCAAGGGTAACGATCGGGTCAAGCAGACCGCTGCGCTGCTCGAGGCGAGCGATCTCAATTACTACGGCTTCGTCGAGGGCGACGATATTTTCAAAGGCAAGGTCGACGTCGTCGTCTGCGACGGTTTCGTCGGTAACGTCGCGCTGAAATCGAGTGAAGGTGTGGCGCGCATGCTGATGCAGTTCGCGCGCGACGAGTTCACCCGCAGCCTGTTTCGCAAGCTCAGTGCGCTGCTCGCGAAACCCGCGCTTGCGGCGATGCGTAACCGCGCCGATCCGGGGCGTTACAATGGCGCCAGCCTGCTTGGCCTGAAAGGCATCGTCATCAAGAGCCACGGCAGCGCCGATACAGCCTCGTTCGCGAACGCCATCGACGTCGCGGTGATGGAAATTCGGAACAAGGTGCCCGAGCGGATTAGCAATCAGATCGAGCGAATGCTTGTCGACGCCTGAACCAATACTTTTTATATGTCACAAAAACTTGCTTTCATTTTCCCCGGCCAGGGCTCCCAGTTCATCGGCATGAGCGATGAACTGCGGGCGCAATTTCCGGCCGTGAATTCCCGGTTCGACACGGCCGCGGAGATCCTGGGCTACGATATCGGTGCTGTGATGAGCAGTGGTCCGGAAGAAAAGCTGAACCAGACGGCAACCACGCAACCGGCAATGCTCGTTGCCTGCGTCGCCGCGTGGGATGCCTGGCGCGAATGCGGCGGGGCCACACCGGACTACCTGGCGGGGCACAGCTTCGGCGAATACACGGCACTCGTATGCGCCGGCGCGATCGATTTCGCCGACGCCGTACTGCTCGCGGCGGAACGCGGCCGCTTCATGCAGGAGGCCGTACCGGCTGAGCGCAGCGCGGTCTGGGCCGTGCTGGGCCTCGAAGAAGACGTACTCGCGCCGTTGTGCGAGCAGGCGGCCCAGGGCCAGGTCGTCCAGTGCGCGAACCTGAACGCCCCCGGACAAATCGTGCTCACCGGCGACCGCGCCGCGGTGGAGCGCGCCTGCAAACTGGCGCAGGAGGCGGGCGCCAAAAAAGTGATTCCGCTCGCCGTCAGTGCACCGGTTCATTGCGCATTGATGATCCCCGCCGCAGAACGACTCGCCGAACATATTGCCGATCTCAATATCCGTTTGCCAAACGTCCCCGTCATCCACAACGTCGACGCGCGGCCACGCGACAGTGTCGAAGGCATCCGCGAGGCGCTGATTGCGCAAATGGCGTCACCCGTGCGCTGGCGCGATACCGTGGATTATTTCACTTCTGTTGGCGTCGGCTGCGCCATCGAGTGCGGACCGGGCAAGGTATTATCCGCACTCGTGCGCCGGACTGATCGATCGATCGCGGTCAGCGCTATCAACAATCGCGAGCAGATCGAGACGGCGCAACTCGCCGTGGCGGCACTCGCCGAGGGAGCATGAGCATGAATGAAGCGACATGCGCACTGGTCACCGGCGCCAGCCGCGGGATCGGCAAAGCCATTGCCAGGGG
>CAXBJY010000124.1:0-11317 GCA_963976285.1 uncultured Gammaproteobacteria bacterium | reverse complement strand
GGCGCGATGGACGCCTGCTTGCAACCTGCAAGGACGGACACGCGCATCTCGGCGCCTATCTCGACGACTACGCGTTCCTGCTCGACGCGCTGCTGCACGCGCTGGCGGCGCGCTGGCGCAGTGAAGACCTCGACTTCGCGATCGCGCTCGCTGAATGCCTGCTCACGCATTTCGAAGACCGCGAAGCGGGTGGCTTCTTTTTCACCGCCCATGATCACGAATCGCTGATCCTGCGCTCGAAGCCGCTCGCGGACGATGCCCTGCCGGCGGGCAACGGGGTAGCGGCGGCGGCGCTCGCACGTCTCGGACACCTGCTCGGGGAAACGCGTTACCTCGAGGCTAGCACGCGTACCCTGCGCGCAGCCTGGGGCGCCGTCGCGCATGCCCCGGGAGCCCACAATGCCCTGCTCCTCGCTCTCGAGGAACACCTCGGGTCGTGCGAGATCATCGTGTTGCGTGGCGACCCGGCCGATTTGCCGCGCTGGCAGCAGGCGGCGCACAACGGCTACCGTCCAACCCGGCTTTGTTTCGCCATCCCGGACGATGCCGGTGAACTGCGCGGCCTGCTGAACGAACGTCGACCGCTCGGCCATACGACCGCCTATGTCTGCCAGGGGCAACATTGTATCGCGCCCATTACGGACTATGCGGCGTTTACGGACGCTCTCGCGTAAGCGCCCGGAGCCGCGCCGGACGCGTACCGACATCGTGGCGGTCACGTTGTACCGCACTCAGCGTGTGGGGAATTTTTGACGCTTCGGCACGTAAGGCGGACGTATTCACGGGCGCCGGGCTCACACCTCGGCGCGCGAGCCTCGTGCCACGCCGGCGAGGCGCCGTACGGGTCGCGCGGTCAGCTTCCGCGTAGCGCCGCGCGTCGACGGCGACAGACGAGCGCAAGCGGGGGGATCAGCAGATACAAGGCCGCGGGCAGCGGTACGGCGGTGACGGTTAACCGGACAAAATCGGTGCCAAAAATCACGTCGAACGTACGCCCGTCGAATACCGGCAGGACCTCCTGCGAGAACCCGCCGATGACCGAGGCGGCAAGAACAATATCGAACGTACTGCCCAGCGCAGGCGCATAACCGTCGAGCAGCGTGACGTCGATCACGCCGCCAATTTCCGCATCTCCGGTAATAGCGAGCGTATCGAATCCGCTCGTGGCAATGTCGATGAACAGCTTGCCACCGAATATGACGTTGCCGTCGATTCCCCAGGTCGTCGTCGGTGAGACGCCGGTACCCGGGGCAACTTCAGCCGCGGTAAAAACCCGCAGGTCGCCGGCGAACGCGCCAACACCGTCGAGGGTCCCGTCAACGATGTCGATGCCACCGATCGTCCCCGTTAGCGTCCCGCCATCGAGCGACGTAGTGCCACTGAACTGACCGTAATCGCCGGCTGTCACGTCGGCGCCAGCGTTGATGTGCAAAACGCCGCGGTTTTCGAACACGCCGGTCACCTCGAGGCTGCTGTTCGTGCCCGCTACTGTCGTGCGCCCGGTCGCTTCGTTCATGAACGTCGTCGTGGACACGCTGCTCTGGCCATCGACATCGATGTCGCCCGTGTTCACGACGCTGCCGGTTGTAACAGTCGACTGGGCGGTAATCGACACGACGCCGGCATTCTGGAAATTATTGTCGAGCACGACGGATGTCGATGGTCCTTCGATGGTGACGTTTCCGGATGTCCGGTTTGTAATACTCGCGGTCGTGATCGTCGCCCCGCCCGAGGCAGTGAGCGATCCGCCGGTATTGATGCTCGATGCCTCGAGCGTGGCATTCGCCGTGACCCGGACACTGCCGTCATTGTCCAGATTGTCGGTGAGGACCAGCCGGCTGCCGAGTTCGAATACGTCGATCGCGCCCGTCGGCGTGTTGTCGATCGATTCGGTCGTCAGTACGCCGCCGCCGAAAACATCGAGCACCCCGGCATTATCGATGCTCGCGACAGTCGCCACCGCGTTTGCCTGCAGCGTAAACATGCCATCGTTCGTCACGTTGCCGTTAATCCGGAAGTCCGTCGCCGCGCCGCTCAGGGCCACGTTACCGCCCGTCGAGTTGATCATGCTGTTCGCTTCGACGAGGCTCCCATCAACCGTAAATACACCCGAAGTCGTAATACTTTCGGACATCACGCTCGCCCCGCCGCCAACCGAGAGTAATCCGAGGTTTGTGATATCACCGAGGATCGTCACGATGGTGCCGGCATCGTCAACGTGCGTTTCCGCACCAACGGTCGTCGCGAGTGTTTCGCTGGCGACGGCTGCGCCGGTACTCACGCCGAGGTGTGAGAAGTTCGTCAGGTTGCCGACAGTGGCCGCGGCCGACTGCGACACGGTCACCGACCCGTAGTTGTCGAAATTGATCACGACGGACAACTCACTCGTGATGCCGTTGATGAGGACGTCGCCCGTATCGTCATTGACGAGGGAATTTGCTTCGAGGCGACCGCCGGCGGTGACGATGTCGCGTTCGTTGAGCAGGAGGCTGAAGATATCGAGCGAGCCGCCGGTGACGCTGAGTTTCGCCGCGTTCAGCACGCTCTTCGCTGCGTTCGCGGGTCCGCTAGAGGTCACCACGACGCCGCCGCCGATCAACACCTCATCGGCAACTCCCGGCGCCACTCCGGACGACCATTGGGTCCCGTCTTCCCAGTCGCCGTCCGCGCCGATCCAGTCGACCGCAAGCGCCGGTAGCGGGGCTAACGCCAGAAAAGCAACGGCGGCGAAAACGCAGTGCTGGAGGTGCGGGAAATCCGGTTTTTGCATAGCCATAAGCTTACTTCTAACCTGTGCGGAACGCGCGGCGGAATTCGGTAAATTTCACCATTGCTGACAATCATCGGCCGCGCGCGCCGGATATTGCGTACTTTTTGAAAAAACCACGGTAATTCGACCGTTTTTCAATGCGATTCGCCCGCTTCAGGTGCCTACCTGGCCGCTCGCACCGGCCCATACGGTGCCTGAAACCTGGGTTCCGGACGCGACCGCAATCTGCGGCGCGGAAACGGTCGTGGGTTTCGCCGGCGTTCCGATCACACAGCCCGTACCGATGCTGATCCCGAGCTCCGAAATCACCGGCCCCTTGATCAGGCAATCCGCCTCGATTTCGATCAATCCGCTGCACACGAGCGACCCCCGGATCACCGCACCGCGACCGATGCGCAACGACTTGCCCGCTTTCGTATCGCCAACCACCTCGACCCCCGCGCCGTAGGACAAGGCGCGTTTTGCAATCACGTGCTTGTCGACTCGCACGTGATCAGGGATCGTCAGCGCAGCGTGAGCTTTCAGCGTGTCGCAGTCGATCGACTGCAGCGGTGGTTCAGGGTTCCATGATTCGAGCGTCACCCGAGCGTCCAGGTGTCGTGGGCTTACGTTGTCGGGCGCGAAGCGGATCACGGGTGAACTGATCCGCTCGAACTCGCACTCGGCGCCGAGCGTGACACTCTGATCGGCCGACAGCCGCCCGAACAGCCGGCTGCCGGGACCGACCGTGACCGCGCCCCCGGCATGCAGCCAGCGTACGACAACAGACTCGTCGCCAAGTGAAATCTCGCGTTCGGCATACAAGGCGCGGTACGCGGTGCGATCCCCGGTTGTCAGATCCCCGCAACAGTAAACTTCTTCCTCGTACACCATGTCGCCCGGCAAAAACATACTGCTCGTGCCGATCAGAACCCTGTTGATACGACGCGCCTTGATCTCATCCGGCGAAAAATCGGGGGCCGGCGTGGCCCCGAGAAAGCTGACGGGCTCATCGATATGCCACACCGCATTGAACGGGCTCGGCGGATCCTCGAGTTCGATCCCGTGGTCATCGAAAAACGTATTGACCTGGGTGCGGAAAGACGTGGCGAAATGACGAATACTCGTGTCCTGTTCGCGCACTACCCGCAGCGGTTCTGCATCGGTTTTCGCGTACCATTCCAGTAATGCCGGGACGAGTGTCAGCAGCAGCATCAAAAGCGTAATCGCGAATAGCAGGACGATTTGCACGGTCGCGGCCATCAGCGTCGATACCGCCGAGTTTTGGCCCAGCGTACATCGCGATCGAGCAGATAGTCGACGAAGACGAGACCGAAACACGCGCGCGTGATGTTGACCAGGCTGACGAGAAAATTGAAGAAGTTCAGCGGCAACAAACGCACCCGATTACCGGAGCCATCGAGGTGCAGGGCAGCGGCGATCTCGAAAAAGGCGGCGAAGTTACCCATCGCGCCAAAGCCGACGAAAAGAAACGTGACAACCCCGACGCTTGCCAGCGTCTGCTCACCGTTGAAGTACAGTAACAGGGCGCACACCCAACCGACGAGCAACAGCGGCGCAACCCCGTAGACGCCGAGCAGCAGCAGGCCGTCCAGGCGTTCAATCAAGCTCACGTGTGGCGTTCGCATCAGCGACCAGGCATAACGAAACGCAGCCTGGTTGTGGCCCTTCGCCCAGCGCATGATCTGGCGGTTGCGTTCCTGCCAGTTTTCCGGCACTTCCTCATAACACTCGGAGCGGTTTTCGTAGACCGTCTTGTAGCCGTGCAGCAGCAAACGGTAAGTCAGATCCGTATCTTCAGCGAGTGCATCCTCGCGCCACCCGCCCACCTGTTGCAGGGCGCGAACCCGTGCGCCACCGACGGATCCGCCGTACTGGGGGACGAGTTGCAGATTCATGCGAGCCTGCTGATCAACCTGGTAACCGCCGGCGCGTTCGAGGTCGAGCAACCGGGTGAGCAGGTTCGTGCCCGTATTCTGCGGCACCACCCGTCCCATGACGGCGCCCACTTCGGGGTCGAAAAACGGCGCCGCAAGTTGCTTCAGCAAACCCCGACCCGGCACGTAATCAGCATCGAAAAGAATAACGATCTCTTCGTCGACCTGCTCCGTCGCGAAGCGAATCACGGCGGCCTTGCCCTCGGCGCCTGCCTCACGTTGCAACGGGTGAACAAGATGCGGGAAATCACGATGAAACCGGCCGATGATTTCCCAGGTGCGATCTTCGGAACGGTCGTCAATCGGAATTATCCGCAGGCGATCCGCCGGGTAATCCACGTCAACGAGAGCACTGAGCGCGTTCGCAATCACGGCCTCTTCGTTGTGGGCGGGTATCAACACCGCGAGCCGGGGCCAGTCCGCGACGTCGACGTCGAGATAGGGGTGACGCTGGTGGCCGAACAGTCGATTCAGGGTAAAGATGAGATGCCGCAACATGAATAGCGCGAGAATGACGATGATCGTACCGAGCACGATCTTCGGCGCGTACAGCGACGCCGGCGGTACAGCGACGACCTTATCGGTGGATACGACCGCGGCGAACACAACCGCGCCCCCGTAGAAGGCGAGCGCCAGGGTCCCCAGAACGAGCGCGAACCGGGTGATCAATCCGCTTGCAAAACGTTGACGACGCACAGACATGGTTATTGCCGCTGCTGCTCCCAACTCATACCCCAGCCGTAAATCGCGATGATCATGACCATGATCGGCAATGCACCGAACACCGCGAACAGGATCGGCATGTACAAAACAGAATGGAATGACATCACCACGATGTGACACGCGTACAGGTGCGGCGCGAACAGAAACACCATCATCAGAATGAACAGCGTCAGCGCGACCTTTTTCGCGAGCGAGAAGTTCAGCGGGTAATACGCGACCATCAGGATCAACGGAACTATCATGAGCAACATGAGCGTGACTTCGAGACTGCCCGAGACGTGCGCGCCGATCGTGTAGGGGAATGCCGTCGGCGAAAAATAGAACAGCGTAATCGCGCCCAAATGAATCACTCCGATCGCCCAAACGAGATAGGCGACCGGCAGAAAACGGCGCAGACAGATATACGCGATCAGCATCGCCGCGATCACGATCGCGAACGACAACGCGAGCGTTTCTCCCCCCGGCAGGGGGCTTGCAAGCCTCAATTCGGGAACCGAGTAGGTGAATATCCGGCCGACCGGAGTCGGGCGCATCGAGACCGCAACATCGATACCGGTACTGTCGCACCAGAAAGCAATAATGTCCGCCCAAGCCTGCGTGATGACATTGCGCAAAAAAAGCACGAGCGCGAGCGCGACGATCGTGAGCCCCAGCGGATGCATGATGCTCGACGTTTGTACGTCGAGGCTGCGCAGGGCGCGGTGGCGTCTGATGAGGCGCCCGGTGTGCCCGCGGTAACGCCAGCGCACAATGAGCTCGCGCGCCGTGTTGCGAAAACGTCGCCCTCTAGAACTCTTTGAAGAATCCGAGTTCGAAGCCATTCTGGTCGTAAACATCACTGGAATAATGTTCCGCGGCAACATTTATACCCCACGTCTTGCCGATCCATTCACGCCAGGTTGCACGAACCGAATGGAACGGGAAGTCGATCAGTGAGGTTGTTTCGTTCACCGCCTGATATGCCTGATCACCGAACCCGCCGCGCAGCGACACAATTCGTCGTTTATTGTTTACGTAAGATGCCGCCACATAGCCCGACGTTGAATCGACGGACCCCGGGTCGCTGATATTCAGTTGAAATCCGCCCTGCAGCACGATCGGCTGCTTGAAGTAATAGATCCCTTCGACGTAGAAGCGGGTGTCCTCATGCACATCCTTCGCATCGAAATATCCGCCACCCAACGTTGTCACGAGTCGTTTGTCGGCGAACCAGCGCCGGCTGACAGCGCCGTCAACCCGCACGTCCGGCAGAAAAAACCCGCCGGCGCTCCCGGCGACCGACAGCTGCGTAAACCAGCGATCGGAAAACTGGTGGATATTACCCAGCGTAAACTGCGTGCCCGTGTCACCGAACCGATCGAGCCGGGTCAGGTCAAGCGTGAAATCGTCGGCAACGCTCGCATCGTAGAACACACGTACGTATTCGCCGTAGGTATCCGCGAAACCGTCGGTCACGTTGTAGTAAATGCCGCCGCCGTCGATGCTGCTGTCGCCGGCCAGGCTCCGGGTGCCGAAAAACATGCCGAGCAGGCAAACGTAAACCCCAAGGCGCAAGCTGTGCAGACGCGGTGCCGGCAATGCAGGCTTCCGTCTGCGCGGCAGGGCCCGTAGAAACGGCCAGGCAGGTGTGTCGAATCGGGGCAAATTCATCGCAGTTTAATTATAACTTACTTTATATTAATAACTTAATATATTGTTTTATCTAAATTCTTCTTATTACGAACGTTCGCGACAACAATGCCATTACTCGCGCGGCAGCGACGCTGTGCGGAGGTCCACGAAACACGGGTTTTGCGCCGCACGCACGCGCCGATGCCCGGATTGCCGGCACACGTGGGCACCCTCCGAGCCGCCGCTCGCGTAATCGCAAACGATCGTTAAACCGTTCAATACCGGGACGAACTCGTATCAAACGCGCGTGGGGTCGTCGACAATGGCCGGAAAAGCGCCGGTCGTCCGGACGGTCGCGCGAATCCACGTCGAGCAGGAGGGGAACATGATTCACACGAAGATGCGCATTGTTGCGCTGACGGGTCTGTTGCTGGGCACGCTGACGACCGCCACGTTCGCCGCCGGGATTGAATACGTCGTCCACATCAGCGTCGACGGCTTGCGCGCGGATGCCGTCACGGCGCTTGGCGCGAGCAACGCGCCGAATTTTTTCCGCCTGCGTAGCGAAGGGGCGTTTACGGACAATGCGCGCACGGATGCGGATTTCACGAACACGCTGCCGAATCACACCTCGATGCTCACCGGGCGCGGGGTGAACGGTGCCAGTGGGCACAACTACACGGCAAACGGACTGCCCGCGCCAACGACGACCTTGCACACGACGAAAGGCAGCTATGTGGCCAGCGTCTTTGATGTCGCGCACGACCACGGCCTGTCGACCGGTCTGTACGCGAGCAAGGACAAATTCATCATCTATGAACAGAGCTACGACGCCGTATCAGGCGCCATCGACACGACCGGCGCGGATAATGGCCGGGACAAGATCGACAGTTGGGTCTACGACAGTGATACGACGGCGCTCGTAACCCGGTATCTTGCCGACATGGCGAGCGCACCGTACAACTACAGCCTGCTGCATTTGCGCGATCCGGATTCCGCCGGTCACGGGAGCACCTGGGATCTGACCCCCGGCGGCGCCTACCTCGACGCCGTCGTGGCAGTCGACGAACTGCTCGGTGATGTGCTCGGTCAGATCGAGAGTGATCCGCGCCTCGATGGCAAGACGGCCGTCATCCTGACATCCGACCACGGTGGCCGCCTCGGCACGCACGGGCACAGCCCCGGGAGCGATACGGAAAACTACACGATCCCGTTCTATGTGTGGGGAGCCGGGATTGCCGCGGGTGCCGATCTGTATACGCTGAACCTGTTTTCGCGCGCCGATCCCGGCAATACCCAGCCCACCTATGCGGCTGCCGGCCAGCCGATCCGCAACGCGGACAGTGGTAACCTCGCGCTCGACCTGCTCGGCCTCGGCCCAATACCCGGCTCCACGGTCAATGCAGGCCAGGATCTCGAAGTCGCCGCGGTGCCGCTGCCCGCGGCGCTACCCTTGCTCTCCGGCGGCTGGCTCATCGTGAGCTGGCTCGCTCGGCGTCCACGCTACACGCCGAGCTTGTCCCGCGCACGCTGAATGCCGCCACGGTAGACGCCCTCGATGAGCGCGACGACCTGATCCTCGGGCGCACCCGCCGCCTCGAAGCTGCCGCTCCAGTCGACCGCCGCCGCACCCGAACCCGCATCGATGACGGCCACGGTTGCGGTATAGCTTTTCACCGGTAACGGGCAATCGTTGATGATGGCGTAGCGGAATACGCGCGCGTCGTCGTCCAGGCTCTCGAGACGCTCGACGATCTCACCGCCGCCTTTCAGGCTTATCGTGCGCACCGCGCCAACGCCTTCACCTTCGAGTGAACAACCGGCGATCATCTCGTTCGGTTCGATCCCGCCGAAATCGCTCAGCACACGCCATACATCGTCAGCCGAAGCCGCCACATTCTCTTTGACATTAACCGTTGTCATCTCGCCTCCAGTGTTTACCCGTGATTGTTCCAGCTTACGCCTGCCCCCGCGCAGACACGCTCACCGCGTGCCCGCATCCACCTCGATCGTGCCCGACACATCAACCGTTACCGTTTGTACGCCGGCCTCGATCGCGGGCGCGGGTGCGGCTTCCATCTTTGCAACCCGCGCCGCGTACACGACCGGTTGGGGGCCGCCGCTTTGCGTGTTGATATGAAGTTGTACGATGCGGTAGGTCTTGCGCCCGAGATCACGGGCAATCAAATCCGCGCGCCGCTTGAACTGCCCGAGAGCCGCGCTCGTGAGCGCTTCTTCGACGGCATCACGCGCGGATTTCGACACGGCGTAATTTATCGACCCAATCGACAGTTGCTCCTGTAACTCGCCGATCAGTTCACCAATCGCATCCGCGTCCGAGCTTTCGAGTCGAATCGACTGACGCGCGCGCCAGCCGGTGACGACATTCTTGTTGTAAACGGGTGAGGTGTTGTATTGCGTCGTCTGAACCTTGATCCCGGCCCGGCCTTTTGCCTTGTCGAGCGCCCAGCGTACGGCTTCGTTCACAACCCTGGATACGTCCTTTTGTCGCTGCGCCTGGTGCTCGGCAAACAGGATGGCGACGAGCGTATCGTTCTCGACTTCCTGTTCGGCGCTCGCGTTCAGCGACACCCGGTCGTAAGTCGGATCGTTGTCGTGCGCAACGGCGCCCGTAGCCCAGCCGATCAGGACCGGGATCAGTAACAGTTTTCGTAACATCGCATGACCTCCTTTTGCGCACCGCGGACGCGGGATTAATTCGAGTTGCGGAAATGCCTGTGAAGCAATCCGGGTATGCCTGCTAGCCGGAACCGGCGAGCTGTCGCGCAGTACCCTCAATCAGGCGCCACGCCTGGGCGACATGTGATTCGGCGGTGTGCGTCTGCCCGATACAAAGCCGCAGGCAGTAAACATCGCGAACCGTCGTGTGCGAGAGAAACAAGCGGCCGCTGCGGTTCAGTTTGTCGACGAGAGCCCGGTTGAAGTCATCACCGGCACGGTGCCTGAAACACACGAGGTTCAGGCGCGGCGGAGCCGCGATTTCAAAATCATCCGAAGCACGGATCCAGTCGGCGAACCGCGCCGCAAGCCCGATATGTTCGCGAATGTGATGCTTCAAGCCCTGGATGCCGTAGTAGCGCAGCACGAACCACAGTTTCAAAGCGCGAAAACGCCGTCCGAGCGGGATTTGCCAGTCGCGGTAGTCGATCACGTCGCCGGATTCCGTCGCCTGATTGCGCAGGTATTCGGGCAGGATCGTCAGTGTTTTCGTCAGGGTCTGCCTGTCACTGACGTAAAAGCAGTCGCAATCGAAATTCGTGAACATCCATTTATGCGGGTTGAAGCAGTAACTGTCGGCGTGATCGAGACCGAGGTGCAGGGAGCGGTATTCCTCGCAAATCGCTGCCGTGCCGGCCATTGCCGCATCGACGTGCAGCCACAAGCCCTCGGCGTCGCAGAGTTCGCCAATTTCGGGGATCGGATCGACCGCGAGTGTCGATGTCGTACCGATCGTCGCACAGACGAAAAACGGCTGCAGGCCGGCTGCCCGGTCTGTCGCGATCCGGGCCGCGAGCGCGTCCGCGTCCATCGAGAGATCGTCGCGGGTGGGGATCTTGCGCAAATTATCCAGCCCGATCCCGGCGATCGCGCAGGCCTTTTCGACCGATGAATGGGTTTCCGTCGAGCAGTAGGCGATAAGCCGACCATTCGGTCCGGTGCGTTTCGCCTGAAATCCGCTGGCCCGCTCGCGCGCGGCAAGCAACGCGCATAACGTCGCGCTCGACGCCGAATCCTGAATGACGCCGCCGCCGGCGCCGCGCGACGTGAACTTCGCCGGCAAGCCGAGCATCGAGGCGATCCAGTCGAGCACGCGGGTTTCGAGTTCCGTGCAGGCCGGGCTCGTCAGCCACAACATGCCCTGAACGCCGAGACCCGCGCTCAGTAATTCGCCGAGTATCGAGGGCCCGGACGTATTGGCGGGGAAGTACGCGAAAAAGTTCGGCGACTGCCAGTGCGTTATCCCGGGCAGGATGTCACGCTCGAAGTCCGCCATGATGTCGTCGAAATCTTCGCCGTGCTGCGGCGCCGACAAGGGCAGGGTGTTCGCGACATCACCGGGCGCGAGTGGTGACAACACGGGGTATTGCTCGACGTTTGCCGCGTAGTCCGCCAGCCAGTCGATCAACGCGTGACCCTGACGCCGGAATTCCTCCGGATCCATATGAAATCCGGCTTTCTCGTTATTTGACATGCCTGATTACTAGAAGCGGTCTCAAAAATAAGTAGCGTCGCGCCGGGAGTCATTGTTGCGCAA
>CAXBJY010000123.1:0-11448 GCA_963976285.1 uncultured Gammaproteobacteria bacterium | reverse complement strand
ATACAAGCAGAAAATAGGACAAATCCCGGGAGTGTGCGAAGAACCAAAAAAAAGCGCCTGTGGGGTGGAGGTCCACCGCACAGGCGCTGAGTGGTCGTTAACCGGCGACTATTTGCGTGGTCGCGCCGTCAGGTCCACGCGGCGATTGGCAGCGCGCCCTTCACGGGTGCTGTTGTCCGCCACCGGTGAACTCTCACCGCGGCCAAGCGCTGACAGTCGCGCCGCCGACACCCCGACAGATTCGAGGTACGCACGGGCAGCCTGAGCGCGGCGTTCCGACAACGACTGGTTGTAGCCGTCCGATCCACTCGAATCCGTATGCCCGACGATTTCAACGCGGACGTGCGGATTGGCGGCGATGATCGCAGCGACTTCATCCAGAATTGAGCGCGCCGAAGCGGTCAACACGGCTTTGTCGTGTTCGAAATGAACGCCATTCAAGCTCGGGATTTCGGGGCAGCCTTTGCTGTCAACCGGCGTCCCTTGCGGGGTTCCCGGGCAATCATCGCGGCTGTCCGGCACACCGTCGCCGTCGGAGTCGGGGTCGACCGGTTTCGGCGGCGGGATCAGCGCCTTCTCGACCTCGGCCACGGCAACCAGGTAAGCCTGTTTGCAGGCCTCGACATGTTCGGGCTGCAGATCTTCAGACGCCTGTTCGAGCCAGCAGTCGAATGTGGTCTGCGCTCGCGCCGCGGGGTGCGGGGCTTTATCACGACCACCCTTTTCGAAGGCGGCCATGAGTCGCTGACGGGCATCGCTCAATTCCGGCACGTAGTGCGGTTTAAGGAAACCCTGGCGCAGTTCGACCTGCTCGGGGTCCGTCGGGTTACCCGCCATTGCCGCGGCGGCGCGATCCGCATAGGCGTCCGCATCACGGTGATCGCCCTGGGATTTTTCCAGATCGGCAAGTTGCTGGTAGGCCGCGGCGAGCGCCGCGCCGAAGTCGCCTGACGGCGACGATGCGGCGGCGGCCGGCGTGACCTGGGTTGTTATGAGGATGGCCATGGCCACGACGCTCATAGTGTTGGTGGAAATACTCATGCGTAACTGTCTCCTGCGTGGGAACGCGTTGGCAGCGCATCGCAATGCGCTGCACGTTGACCTCTTTCTAAACCGAATCAATGTCGATCAGAAATTGAAGCCTACGCCCGCGGAGTAAGGCACGATCCCGCCTTTGCAGCACTCGTCGAACGGCACTTCGTAGGCCATGTTGCCGTACAGGAACGTACTTTCGTTGACGTAGTACTTGAGGCCGATTTCCGGTCCGAAGGAGGCTTCGTCAGAAATCCCGGCGCCGTAATACGCACCGACGTTCATGCCGATGTACGGCTGCCATTTACCGTGGTCGAACTGGTAGGCCGCCTGGACAACGGAGCGTCCGTTGATCAGCGTCGTGTCGCCGGTGTCGTTCGAGGCGATTGTCTGTTTCAGGCTGAACAGCCAGTTTTTCGTGTAGAAATAGCCGATAGAACCGGTCAGGCCGAGGCTGTTTTCCGTGAAGTCGTCATCCGACAGGCCGGAACCGCTCAACGTACCTTCCCAATCCCCTGCGCGCGGACCCGGATCCGCCGTATAAGGCGGGGTGCTGTCCTGGGCTGAGGCAGTGGTGCTCAACATGGCTATGGCAAGAGCCGGCAATATTCTTTTCATTCGTAACTCAACTCCACTCCGCTTGATTATTAAATATGCGCGGCGGCGGAAGTGGCGCTGCGCACATCGGCCGACGATTCGATCGTCGGCACGGATTCCTGGACGAGCACCCACGCACAGCTACGCCCGTGGGCGCGGCCTACGGTTAATGGCTGGATGTCGGGAAGGACAATCAGGTGGGCAGGCACGGATCTCGCGCCTGCTCGTCGCTGTAATAAGAGACTGCGGTTGCGTTGATTAGTTGCAAAAATTTTCGTTTAGATACTGATAATTTTTGCAATCGTCACTTCTTCTCCCGAGCGGCAGTCAGGTCGCGCGCACGACGGTAGGTGTTAACGTGCGTCCGTGGCACGCTCGCGTCCGGCGGCGTTCGGGAACCGATTCTGCGCGCGGGCCAGGGTCGGGCTTCTGATTGTTCGAGTCATTCAGGGTTCTTGCGCCGTCACGGATTTCGATCCGCCTTTGACGCTCGCCATCCGGGACCGCGATGGGGGGACAGGCCGGACCGGTTATCCCTGAATCCGGCCGCTCCGGGTCGGCGCGTTCCGCTCAGCCAAGCTCGTGTTCGCGATCGAACGCGGTGTGCTGGCATTGCGGACACGGCGGGATGTGACCGGTTTTGTGAAAGTGCAGTGTTTGACGACAGTTCTTGCAATGGAGCGTACCGGGGCCGACCACCTCGCCCGTCTTCCAGCCCGCGACGTCCGCGCGCACTGCGAAGTCATCGATTACCCCGCGAGTGTGATCGGCCACTTTTGCAAACGAGTGCGCGATTCCCCGCTCCAGCAATGCGATGTCGAAGCGCAGCCAGTCGCTAAAGTCACGTTCGTATTTTTCCATGTACACGGCCGCGTGCCCGAGGTCTCGCGCGATGTAGTCGAGTAGCTTGTCCGCTTCCTCGCGCGTCAGATCGCCCGCCTCAACCGCCTTGTCACGGGCGGCTTCGAGCAGATGTTTCGCCTGCGGCATCGCGTCGCTGCGTGCGCGGTCAACGATGGCACCGGCGTGTTGCATGATGTGATCGTAAGCTTTGGCAAGCCGACCTTGTGGTTCATCGTGGATGACGGGTTTGTCTGATCCCATCGGCGTTTCCTTTGTCGCTGCGATTTAAGAACATTCGCTGCAGAATCATCAGTAGTCCGAACGTAGGCGGAATCCCCGATGACACTCTGATGCGGATCAATTTCAGCGCAACTGACACAGAAATTTCTCCCCGCCAGGGCTGTGCGAAAACTGCGGGAAAGCCCCGGAGCGGGCCGCGGCAAGCGACGACCCGCAGCGCGATCATGCGCCGGGAACGGACAGCCCCGGGGATGAAGTTCGACCAGGGGGCTTCGCACTGATGGCCGCGCCTGGTGTACGCACACCGTTGCAACCGGATCGGTTCATGACACGTAGAGTGAGTGACGGAGTGTGTTCGCGCAGCCGGGTCGGCTATAGTTCGCGCTATGAAAGCAGCCGAGCGCAGCAGCGTCGTCAGGGAGGTCCCGGATGCGGATCTCGCCGCACTGCTCGCGCGGGTCGCCGCCGGCGACGAGCGCGCGTTCGCGCAGCTTTATGATGCGACGATCGATCGGGTATTTGCACTCGCACGACGCATCACGGGTAATCCGTCGAATGCCGAAGACGCGGTCGGTGACGTGTATTTGCAGGTGTGGCACCAGGCATCGACGTATCGTTCGGAGCGCGGCACAGTGATGGCTTGGCTGACGATTCTGTGCCGGACCCGTTCGCTCGACATGCTGCGCCGTACGAGCACGGCCGCGCGCCGCGCGCAGTCGCTTCCGGACAACAGCGACGTAACGGATCCGGCACCGTCCGCGCCCGATTTGCTCGAGGCCACTGAACGCGGGTCGCGACTGCATGCGGCGCTTGCCGAGCTGACCACCGACCAGCGCCAGCTGCTTGCGCTCGCGTATTTTCGCGGCCATACGCACCAGGAACTCGCGACCCTCACCGGCGCGCCGCTGGGCACGGTGAAGACTCACCTGTACCGCGCGACGCAGAAACTGAAGCAACTGATGATCGACAACGACACACAAGAGCATGAGTAACGAATCCCGTTCGCACGATGCCCTCGACCCGACGACCGTCCGGCTCCTCGGTGACGCACCGGCCGCCGGCACCGGCGCACCGGCCGCGCTGCGCGAAGCGGTGCTGGCGCGGGTCGCGGCTGACGCGGCGACGATGCTGACGGTGCGCGGGGCCGACGGTGACTGGACCGAGCTGCTTCCCGGAATCCGGCGCAAGCTGTTGTTTTCCGATCCCGAGTCTGGCACCGAGGCGTTCCTCTTGCGTGCCGAGCCGGGCGCCCGTCTGCCGCCACACAGCCATGATCATGACGAACACTGCCTCGTGCTCGAGGGGGACGTCGGCTACGGCGAGACGATCCGTCTCGGCAGCGGTGATTATCACCTCGCCCGGCGCGGCAGCGAACACGCCGTTGCGCACACCGAGACCGGGGCACTCGTCTATATCCAGAACGTAAGGATTCCGCCCGGCGCCTGAACCGCCGTCCGCGAAACCGTCTTCCCGACCGTCGCGTAGAGTCAGGTAAAGACGGAGGACGAGGCATGGGCGAGAAGACGAGAACGCGCGGCGCGTTGCGCGCTGCCGCAACCGTGGTCATGGCTGTATTCGCAGCATGCGCGAACGCGGCATCGCACCGGGAGGCGCCCCTGATCGCGTTCGACGACCGCGGCGTCGACAACACGGATATCTATGTATTCAACGAGGGCATACCCGGCGCACCCGATGCGATCTATCTGATCGGGCGCTCGGGGTTCGATGCCATCGGTTTGCAGAACGAGATTATCGCCGCACAGCTGGAGCGAGAGCAGTTCGATCGCATCAATGGTCCGGCGCATATGACGTTCTTTCCGATCTACACCGATACCGATCCGAAGACGAACCCCGCGCTGCCGCAGATCGCCGTCAGCCCGAACGGGCAATTCCTGACCGGGTATACGCTCGACACGGATTTTTTCAGCGGCCCGCCGTTTCTTGCGCCCACGAACATCGTGCGTCGCTTCGATGTGAACGGCGGTCCCGTTGGCCCACCATTACCCGTTGGCAGTGCCGGCAGCGGACAACTCGGCGCCGCGCTGGCGCCGGTCATCGGGCAGACCGACGCCTATTTCGCGTCGTACTTCAACTTCGATGCGGCTGGCTTCTCCTACGAACTGCAGAAGATCGTCGGAGGTGTCGCGGACCCGACATTCGGCGCTGTCCCGACCGTTGATCCGAACCCGGGCTCGGAGCCGACGACGGCGATCGCCGGTACCCGGGACGGCGGGGTCGTGCGCCTGCGAACGGGTAACGCCGGCGCTCAGTTTCCAAACCCGGGTGATGTACTCGTCGTTCGCTATGACGCGAACGGCAATCGGATCATGCCGGAGCAGGCCGTCAATACGGCGCCGGTGTTCAATCCGGGACACCCCGCGATCGACGTCGCCGACGACGGCACCGCGTATGCCGTTTTCGCGCACATCGATCCGGTCACGTTCGGATCGCGCGTTACTCTCGCGAAAATCGTGCGGCAACAGCCTGTAGTCGATTTGGATAATCTGGAGCTTCCGGATTTCGGGTCGGGCGGCGCACCGCGCAACCCCGACGTCGCGACGAACACCGACGGCGTCGTTACAGTCGTCTACGACGCGGATACGAACGACCCCGTCGCGGGCTTCGACCGCGGCGATGTCTACATGCGGCGGTTCCTGCCGAACGGCACGGCGTTCGGGGGGATCACGCGGGTCAACTCGCTGACTTCCGGCACGCAGCAAAATGCCCACGTCGACGATGCGGGCGACGGGGGTTTCTATGTCGTGTTCGAGACGGACGGCACGACGACCGGGCACAACGCAATTTTCGGTATCGATTTCGCGCCGCCGTTCCCGACCGGGCCGAACACCGTGGCCGCTACGGACTTCGGCACGCCATGGACCGACACGACGGTCGCGGGTTTTACGGTGGCAAGCGACGCTCCGGCAAACACCGCCGGCATTGCGGCGAACCCGGATGCACCCGATTCGACGGACGGGGTGCTGCGGTTCGACTTCCTCGATCCGAACGGTGGCACGATACTGGCTGCGTTTAACGAGGACCGCGCAGCGATGGGGTTCCCGAACGGCCGCAGGTTTGGCGATGACGTCATCGCTACCGAGCTCCTGCTGTTGTCGTCGTCGATGGACAGTGTCTCGGTTTTCGGCGAGTTCAGTGCGTTCGACGCCGCTAACCCCGACAACGCCGTACTGACGCGGTCGTTCGCTTATCTTGAGCGTCCGCAGGCCGGCCGCCTCGTCGGTGGCGATGGCCCCGCGGCCGCGAACGTCGGGGCCTGGACGACCTTGTCGGCGCGAGTCCCGCTCACGGCCGAAGAAGGGCTCCTGCTGGCCTCGTTCGACGACCCGCGGTTTGCCTACGCCGTCGGCGTCAATGCGGCAGGACCCGGCCCGGTTATCGTCGACGATCTGCGGATCGATCTGACACCGATCCCGCTGCCGGGCGCTTTGTGGCTACTTGCCCCGGCACTCGGTCTGATCGCCGGGCAGCATCCCCGGCGGTGTCGGACTGCCACCGCTTGTCCAGATTCTTAACACCGTTTCCGAATGGACAAAATATCGCTATCTATATGATTAAACAAAACAAAAATAATTCTTTCGTGAAAATCAAGCGACCTGCCGCCGGTCGCAGGTCCGTTCGCCCCCGCAGAGTTGTCAACATTCTTTACAGATTGCTCTACGCAAGGCTATAGAATCGATTGAAACAATCATAAGCAATTGATTTATAAAATAATAATAAGATAGTTCGATTATTGCGCAAGCCGGTGCGGAAAGACGAAAACGGTGCCGCCTTGCGACCGCCCACTCGTGTCGAAACCCAGTATTCATGTCAATTTCGGGGAAATGTCCGTCACGGACGTCGCCGAAATTCGGAAAATTCAGGAGCAAGAAAAACAATGAAACCAATCAAGGCGGGCGCACTGACAGCGATCCCGACAGCAGGATTCGCGGCCCCGGCCAGCGCTGTCATCATGTACGACCAGAACGCGACGAACAATGCCATCTTCGGCAGCGGCAACACGAACGGCAGCTACACGACCGACCGGGCGAACGGGGTTGACCTGAGTTTGCGCGGCAAGTTGCGTTTCAACGCCGCGAACGCCCCGGAGAACACGTTCAACAGCGGTGGTGACGGCACGTACAGTTTCGATTCCGGCCTGCCGCCGAGCGGATTCGGATTTGCGCCGGGCTCCACGAGCACGGCCGTGTGGAACTTCGAGTGGTCGATCAATACGGATTACGACGGTACCTCGGGCCTGTCGCTGGATGAACTCGTTTACACGCTCGAAATCGATTTCGACCCCGGTCTCGGTGTGAACTTCCAGAGTTTTGATCCCATCAATGTGCCTTTCGCCGATCACTCGATTGGTGACAATACGACGGCACAGGGTGGCGGCGCGGAAGCGGCCGATGCGGCAACTTACAGCGCGCTGCTCGCGGGCAACAATCTCGCGCAGAACTCGTGGAACATGGAGTTCTTCGACAACGCGATGTACCCGTTCGATGGCCGGGTCAACGGTATTTATGATATCCGGCTGAGCGCCGGGTACGCCGGCGCCGCTCCGCTCGCGAGCACGAGTATCCAGATCCTCGTGGGCGTGCCGGAACCGGGCACCGTGTTTCTCATGGGTGCCGCGTTGATGGGTTTGCGCGTTTCACGCAAGCAGCGGTAGAACCTGACCCACGCACCGGCGCCGGACTCACTGACAGCACCGCGCCGGTGCGACAGCAGGACGTAATGGCGGGCTGATCAATCGATCAGCCCGTTTTTTTTTGCGGCGTTGAAGACGAGCGATGGCATAGCCGGATGCGGGCATACGCGTTTCGCGCCTCAAAGCAGGAACACGACGGCGATGGCCGTTCCCAGCGTGAGTAACAGGCCGGGCAGGATTACGCGCCGCAGCGCAGCGGTCCCGGCCGTCAGGACAATTCCGCCCTTGACCAGCGTATTCGATGCCGCGGCGAGCACGATCGCACGCGCGGCGGTTGTCCGATCGAGTCCGTTCTCGCCCTGGCTCAGCTCAGCCATCGACAGCGTGATCGCGTCCACATCTGCCAAACCCGAGGCGATACTGGAAATGTACAGACCGGTGTCCCCGAAGTGAATGCGAGCGATATTCGCCACGACCAGGATGACCATGTAGACAAGACCGAACGTTAGTGCCGGCGCGAGTTCGAACGGGTTGGTAAATTCGTCGTCGGTTTCTTCCTGCTCGCTACGTTGAGCAAAAAAGAGGTAAGCGCAATACGTCATGCCTACCGTAGCGGCAGCGAGCATCGGTATTGACACAATGCGCAATAACGGCAGATTCAAAGCCGCCACCTCAACCAGGACCCGGACGAACATCACCGTCCACGACAACAGGATCGCGAGCGCGAACGGTTTCGCCAGGCCGGGAGCGGCGTTACTGCGCTGGGCAAAGCTCAGGGTCACCGCGGTACTCGAGGCCAGTCCGCCCAGCAGGCCGGTGATGCCGACGCCGCGTCGGCTGCCGACGAGCTTGATCATGACGTAACCGAGAAAACTGATACCCGAGATAAACACCACCATCAGCCAGATCTTGTGCGGCACGATGACGTCGAATGGCGCTGGCGCGAAACTCCTGCGCGGCAGGATCGGCAGGATGACTAATGTCAGTACGGCAAAGGTCAGTGTCGCGCGCATGTCCTCCGGGGTCAGGCGGGTGGCAAACGAGGCGGTCTGCAACTTGACCGCGAGCAGCACGGTGACACTGACGGCCAGCGCGGCGGCAATCTCGAGCTGGCCCTGGAAGCATAAAGCGCCGATCAGCACGGTAATCACCGCCGCAACTTCGGAGGTGATACCAAGCTCGCCGCGCTGCGCGGAAACGCTGTAGCTCACTGTCAGCAGTGCGCCGAATACGAGCATTATGGCGGCCATAATCAAACCGCTGCCGGTCTGCTCGGCGACAAACGCGGCGCTGCAGCCGAGTAGTGCCAATAAGGCATAAGTCCGCGCACCGGCAAAGTTGCCGCGCCGATCATCGCCCTTGCGCCGTGACGCGTACTCGCGTTGAAGGCCAACGAGAAGTCCCAACGCGAGCGCGGAGCCGAAGTTGTAGAACAACACTGATTGAGCTGTTACGAGTTCCATCCCTATCCCCCTGCGCATTGATAATCGATACGGACTTTGAGGGGTGCTGATCGGCTACAGCCTAAACCGCCACGCACTCCGATGGGATAATCTGGATCAAGCACTCGCCGATAAAGGAGCGGCGCCTTCCTCGCCAGGCGCGGGCGCGTGAAATTGGAAAATAATGCGCTAACGCGTGAAGGCCAAAGCGCGGCAGACACGCTGTCAGTATTTCTGACGCGCGCCGCGCGCTCATTGAATCGTCGTCAAGTCAGGCTTCAATACCGGACTCGGTCGACGGTTATGTGCCGATATCCGCGCACGATCCATGCGGCAGAACGGAGCGTTTCAGTCGCGCCGTACGTGTCCCAGCGGCATTATCGCGAGCGGTGTGAACCCGCGGCCTAAATCCAGCACGTCCCGTACGACATCGTCGTCGAAGGCACCGACGAGCGCGGTGGCGATACCCAGGCCGACGCACTGCAGGTACACGTTCTGCGCTGCATGCCCGGCTTCCATCGCGATGTAGCGATCGCTGCGCAAGCCGTACTTCGTTGATGTCCGCACACGAACGCTTGTCAGCACGAGGATCGCCGGCGCCTCCGCGATCCAGTCCTGCTGCAATGCGGCGAGTGCGATGCGGCCGCGCTGATCGCCGGGAATGTGCCGGGTGATGTCGTGCCTCGCGGGTCGGTACCGGTAGATACCAGGCGTGAGTTCATCCACGTTGCCGGCAATTACAAAGAGTTCCAGTGGATACAGCGCGCCAGCCGACGGCGCCGTACGATACCCTGCCTTATGCGTCACGCCCTGCGCAGCCCACAACAACTGCCCGAGTTCCGCTAAGCGAAGGGGTGTGCCTGAAAAGCGCCGAATCGTGCGACGCGCGGCGAGCGCATGTTCAATCGACACGCCACCGTCGAAAACCGGTGTCGGCAACGGCACGGCCTGTTCGGCATTTTCCACCGCTGCCGAGCCGATGGAAATGCTTAAACCAAGCAGGAGCGACGGCCGTAAATACCGACAAATCCGCATTGCAAACCTCGCCGGGTGAGACAACATGATTTTGCCCGAACGCAGCCCGGAATGCAGAGTCTATGCTGGCATCTCGAACAGCAGCGATGACGTTCCGGTAATTCCGGCACGCCCAGGACAATTCGCTTTGCCGTAAGGCTGCAGGTTCACAGGAGAACGTGTCACCGCCGAAGTAAAACTGATCGGCGCTGAAGTAAGTTTGATCCGCCCTGGGGCAAGGTGGCGGCTTTTGGGCCGCCGGGATGATGACTCGCAAGCAGTGGAGATCAGGATCCGAGCCCGCCAAGGGCAATCAAAAAAAGCGCATCGCGCGGGAGTTGGGGGTGTTCATCAATACGGTGCAGCTGAGTACACCAAATGCCGAAGCCAGCAACCAGAACGCCGCGGGAACGGGAACCTGGGACAGCTCGCCCGAGAATCCCAGGTTATTGAAATCCACCTGGCCGTTCGTGCCGGTCAGGAGGGCGTTCACGAAGCGGACATTGGTCGGAAACGCAAGTACGTAGTCGGCCGGCGCAATGAACTCGGAACCCAGGTGCGTACCGGTAACGGGTTGAACCGCAAGCGCGCCGACGAGGGCACCGGAATCGTTGAAGAATTGCAGGGAAATGTCGTCGATGTCGTACGTTTCGGTGAAATAATTCCAGAAATGCAATGTGTGCAGGTCGTATTCCGCGTCGAACGCGAAGTTCAGTTCCAGGGAACCGCCGGACACCCACACATGCGAGGTTTGGGTGTGTTGTTCATTTTGCGTGGGGGATGCCAGGTCGATGATGCTTGCCAGAGAATCGGCGGTCGTCCTGTTCGCAAATGGTTCTGCACTCATGCTTTCGCCGAGTGCCACAGTCGTGTTTTGGAAATTGAGGTATGCCGCGTTGGCGCTGATCGTCCCGGCAGCCGACACGATCAATGCAACCGCCAATGTGCAAAACTTCGCGGCCGCGTAGATATTGTTGCGAACGTCCGGTTGTCGAACCAGTACCGTTACTCTTGTCTGCATCATCACGCAATATCTCCTGAATATTTACGATTTGGCGCGAAATCATCTCACCGTTTGTGCTGTCACTGTGTTCGTGTCGATTCCTGTCGGAAGCACATGCGTTTTCTCCGCGCACTCTTCCGGCATGCCGGCGCGCCTTAACGACGGTCTCAGCGACCGCTCGCTCACCGGTGTTACGCTTCGGTGCCTGCGTACTATCGCGAATCACCGACGCGCAACGAACCCGCGACGATTTTCCGGTAGTTGCCCGAATATTGAGCAATATTCGTACCATGACGTGGTGAGGGGTGATTTCAAACCGAAAACCTTGAAACACCCCGCCGAGCGTTTCACCGGTGTAAAGAATTTGAGAATTTGGCTCGTATTGGGCCGTTCAAAATGTAAAATTCTTTGACAAAACGTCGAGCGGGCGCTGGGGCGACCTGCGGTCGTCCAAATTGCCTGGTCGCAATTTGTCGAACCGGGGGGTTCTCATCGGGTCCTCGTCCCGCAACGAATCATAAAAAAAAGCCCCGGTGGGGCTTTCTTTTATGATTGGCTGGGGGAGAGGGATTCGAACCCCCGCTGGCGGAGTCAGAGTCCGCAGTCCTACCACTAGACGATCCCCC
>CAXBJY010000122.1:0-11758 GCA_963976285.1 uncultured Gammaproteobacteria bacterium | reverse complement strand
CTTTGTTTTTGATCGACTTTTTCTGGTAATTCGCGGGGATTGTTCAGCCTCCGTCCCCTTTTTCCATCGTCGTCGGAATTACGGAGACAGTCTCTGAGGTATCCCCACAAATAAAGTCGGCTAGTCAGTCAGTTATGTGGATAGAAGGAACATACATGGCGATCAATGATCAGATCGGTTGCGACACTTTTCTGGCCATAAGAACGCGTAAGGTCCACTGGAAAAATTTCCTTAGCGCAGAACTTCGCCGTGACGACCCTCAACGCGCCGCCCGGTTCACATCAGCGATCGCGCGTACGCGTGATCGTTTCGGACAGCTCATCCCATCGTTCGCAACTCGACCGTCAGCAAGCGGAACCGTCGTCTTTTCGAGCATCGTGCCGGCTAATCGGCCCCCCGTAATCGATCCGCATTAACCCCTGCTCTGTCCTCGTTTTCCCCCGTTTTGTCGACATAGACGCGCCTTCTCAGCGGCATTACCATGGTGCCGGACGTGGCCTGCTCAAATTTTTAACGACGATGCAAAGCGCGTGAAGCCGTACCGGGTGGCGCAGATTGGCATAGTCTGCGCCCGCTTCAATCGTCGCGCCGTTCTTGCAGCAACCCTCGCCCCGGGTTCAAAAGAGATGATCGTCATGACCGAAAATGACGCTGCAACGACTCCCGACAACAGCGGGACGTCCGCTCCGGATCCACAAACCGAGCTTCGTTCACTGCGCGCCCTCGTCGAAGGAACGGCGCAATCGACCGGCGACAATTTTTTTCGGCGGCTGGTGCAGAACCTGAGCGCGGCCACCGATGTGGCCAGCGCATTCATTGCGGAATTTACCGAGAGCAAATCGCGCGTTCGCGCGCTCGCGTTCTGGTCGGACGGCAAGTTTCTCGAAAACCAGGCATGGGATCTTGAGGGCACACCCTGCCAGGACGTCGTCAACGGCAAGCTGTGTCACCATCCGAGTGGCGTCTCGAGATTGTTCCCGGGCGAGGTCGGTGTCGAAAGTTATCTGGGGGTTCCGCTACTCGATGACAGGGGCGAGGTTATCGGCCATCTTGCCATCTTCGACAAGCAACCGATGCCGGATGGACCGCGCCTGCTCATGCTGTTTCGTATATTTGCCGCACGTGCCGCGGCGGAACTCGCCCGCGTCCGTACGACAGAGCAACTGCTTACCAGCGAGGAGCGATACCGCGACCTGTTCGAAGAAGCGCCGATTGCTTATGTTCATGAAGACATGGAGTCGCGCTTCATTCGCGCCAACCGTACCGCGATGCGAATCCTCGGCATTACGCCGGAACAGGTGGACGGCATGGTCGGCAAATCGTTGGCGCCGGACACCCCGCAGGCGCAGAAACGCGTCATCGACGCATTCGAGTCGGTCAATCGCGGGATCGACACGGATGGCGTCATACTCGAACTGCAGCGTAAGGACAACGGGGAGCACATCTTCATTCAGTGGTGGTCGCGCCCGGATCCGGGCGGTGAGTTCACCCGCACGATGTTCGTCGACATCACCGATCACGTGCGCGCGGAGCAGGAACGCCAGCGGCTGACCGAAGCAAACCGGTATCTGCAGGAGGAAATCGACTCCCTGCATGACTTCGACGGCATCATCGGGCAAAGCCCGGCCCTCATGCGGGCACTCCAGGACGTGCGCAGCGTCGCCGGTACTGACGCGTCAGTACTGATCCTCGGCGAAACCGGGACCGGTAAAGAACTGTTTGCGCGCGCGATTCACAATACGAGCGCGCGGGCACAACACGCTTTGATCAGTGTGAACTGCGCCGCGCTTCCAGCAGCTCTCGTCGAAAGCGAATTGTTTGGCCACGAAAAAGGTGCGTTCACCGGGGCTACGGCGAAACGTACAGGCCGCTTTGCGCTCGCCGACGGCGGTACCATTTTCCTCGACGAGGTTGGTGAACTGCCGCTCGAAATGCAGGCGAAGCTGCTGCGCATCCTGCAGGAAGGCGAGTTCGAACCGGTCGGCAGCTCACGAACGATCAAGGTCGACGTCCGCATCATCACTGCGACAAACCGCGACCTTACCCGTGCCGTCGCTGATGGCGAGTTTCGCGAAGATCTCTATTACCGTATCAACGTGTTTCCGATTGTCATACCACCGTTACGCGCGCGTGGTGACGACGTCGGCATCCTGGCTCAGTCATTGATGGAGCGTTACGCGACGCGCTATGGCCGCACCCTCGCGCCATTGACAATCACCGATCGCGAGCGTCTCGCCGGCTATGCGTGGCCGGGCAACGTTCGCGAGCTCATCAATGTCATTGAACGCGCGGTCATCACCGCCGAGGACGGCCGCGCGAACCTTGCCCGCGCGCTCCCGGACGCCGTTGCACCCCAGGTCGGCGCGCGCGATGCGCCGGCCGGCGAAGCACCCGATGCCGGCGCGATTCTGACGCTGGCGCAGATGCAAAGTCTCGAACGCGACAACATAAAAGCCGCGTTGCACAAGAGCGAATGGCGCATTGCCGGCGCGGGCGGTGCAGCCGAGTTACTCGGCATGAAGCCATCGACTTTAAGTTCACGGATCAAGACGCTCGGTCTGAAACGCCTCTGAGTGGTTCGAATACCGGCTACGGTACAGCGCAAATCTCAAACGCTCAGCCCTTCGGGCTCAGAAACAATAACGCGATTCGCCGTACGCTGACGCGTGAGAAGGTGATCGACCGAGATCTGCCCGGGGCCGTAGATCACGATGACGATCAACATCATTCCCCACAGTACATGTTGCGCGAGAGCCGCCTCGAACCCCGCACTGAGTAATACATGCGCGTAGGCGTAGACGGCCATGGCGTTGACCGCCGACAGGCCGACTGCGCTCAGACGACCGCACAGACCGACGGCCACGAGCGCAGAGAACAGCAGTTCGCCCGCAGTACCGGTGACGGCAGCCAATGTCGGGGAAAGCAGCGGCACCCGATATTCCTCTGCGAACAGGAATAGCGTCGTGTCCCACGAATCGACCTTCAGCCAGCCGGATTTAAGAAATTGCCAGGCGACCCAGCAGCGCAGAATAAGGCCCATGCCGGGCTGCAGATGATTAAAAGTTCGCGAAGGTATCGTTATCAGCCAATGGCAGATTGTTTCATGGATCATGCTGGGTTCTCCTTTGGGGAAACTCTGAATAAGCCCGGGTCGAGCGGCTTGCGTCCACAATGCGTGGAGACAAGGCGCGGCGCGCACGGGGTATTGGTCTGGATCGGGGATCCGCGACGCCGGTTCCGCGACCCGTGGACGCAAGCTGCCGGGCCATGGCGTGTGCAGAGGTTTCATAGTCAGTTCAAGAACCGACAACGGCACCGCGGATGTCATAACGAGTAGCCGCTGAAGATGCCGGAGGTGAATGCCCGGCGCAGCGCGTCGTTCAGATCGAAATCCGGCTCGCGCGCGAGCGCAGCATCGAGTGCACCCGCAAGCGAACGCCCCGCTGTGCAGGCATCGAGCAAGGCATACTCCGAATTACTCAGCAAGCTCAATTCAACGTCGCATTGCGTTCGCCGCAACAGCACGCTCTCGCCACCGCGGCCAAGGTCGATAGCGTCGACGGAAGCCTGCCCGGCGCGGTTTGATTGCCAGATCCCGAGGATCGGATACGTCGAGCCGACCAGGCGGACAGCGGGATGGAGATGCAGGCACAGGTCCGGCAGTCGCGCCGGCTCAATGTGCGCGATGTCTTCGGGGCGCAGGCTCGTCGCGTCGGCGGCCATCATCACTTCCTGGTACGCCCATTCGAGGCGTGCGATGTCGTACAGGTAGTCAAACCCCGAATGTCGATAGCGTGCGCGCAGGAGCGATGGCAAATGTCGGCCATAGTGCGTCAAATCACCGCGGGTTGATGAATGTTCATGGACATAGCCGAGCGCGAGACCGCGGAAACAGCCCTGGCCGACGAGACGCTCGATCACCGGATAAGCCGCAGCGAGGGCGCTGCGAAACCCTTCGTAAGTATTGTTCCGGTAGATCTGTAAACGGTCCGTCGGTTGCAGCGCACCTGCGCGGATGTGACGCACAATATTCGTCTCCGCGCCGCCGGTGACGGCGCGATGAAAGCGCCTTTGCAGGGTGATCAGATCGGGCATGTGAACGTGTCCATAATGCCCTGGGCGACCGCGGCCTGTTCGGCCAGGACATCTACGTCGGGGATGTCGTTATCCCATTCAATCAGCGTCGGTCGTGCACCGATGCGCTCGATCGTGTAGCGATAAAGGCGCCACACCGCTTCGCACACAGGGCCGTCATGCGTGTCGAGGAGGATCTCGTGATCACCGATGCGATTGATCCGATGGCCCGCGAGGTGCAGCTCGCGAATCCGGCCACCGGGTAGCGCATCGATGTATGTGCGCGCGTCAAAACCGTGGTTGCGCGCATTGACGTAGACATTATTGACGTCGAGCAATATGCCGCAGTCGGCACGGCTCGCGACGTTGGCCAGGAACTCCCATTCATTCATCTCGGAATCCGTGAACTCGAGATAACTCGACACGTTCTCGATGATGATCCCGCGGCCCAGGGCATCCTGACAGCGCATGATCTTGTCGCTGACGTGCACGAGCGCCTCAGCCGTATACGGCAATGGCAGCAGATCGTTCAGGTGCTGACCATCGATGGACGACCAGCACAAGTGCTCCGAAACCAGTGCCGGTTCGAAGCGGTCGACGAGACGTTTCGTCGCCGCGAGATGACGGTCGTCTACCTCGTCGGCCGACCCGAGCGAAAGTCCGACGCCGTGAAAAGACAGTGGATAGTCCGCGCGTATCGCATGCAGCGCCTCGATTTGGGCGCCGCCGTCGACGAAGTAATTCTCGGTATGTGCTTCGAACCAGGCAACGGCCGGCCGGCGTTCGGCAATGGCACCGTAATGGGCGGAACGCAGCCCGATCCCGGCTTGCGCCGGGATCGGAAATGCGGCGTGCGAAGCACGGTTAACCCGGTCGGTCACTAGCTGCCCTTCGCTTGTGTCTGCCCGCCGGACAGGCGTTCGCAGGTTCCAGCCGGTACGTACAGCCATTCCTTCGCGTCACTGTCAGTTTTGGCCTGGGCCGCACAGGCATGGCCGTTCGCCGCGCAGTCGTTCTTCGCCGCCTTGACGACGCCGTAACACTTCTCCTTGGCCTTGGTATCGGCGAACGCCTGTGTTGCGAGACCGGCGCTGCCAAGCGCGATGATCCCGACCATGGCCGACTCGATGATGTGCTTCTTCTTGCTCATGACGTGTTCCTCTTTGTTAAACATTCCAAATGGATGATTGATGCACATCCCGGCTGGGGGGGCCGCGGCTAAGCACTGACCAGAGCCGGCGTGCAGCGATGAGTAGAGCAAAGCTTGTGCCAATTAGGGCAAGGCACCGGTGAGCAAGCCCGTCGACGCCGAAAACACGAACGTCAGGACGAAAAAGCCGTCGCATCGACGGTGCAGTTCACCCGCTGCTCGACGAGTGAACACGAAATTTCGCCGCGAAGCATCGTGAAACACGAAATCTCGCGGCGCCAATCAAGGCCGAAATCGCCGGATTTCAACGCATCCGCTCACGTTTTCTGTGGTTCGGAACACGTGGCACGGACATTGCTCCGTAGCAATCGACCGCAACCACGGACACGTCGTCATGGATCTCGAACGAATCAATTTTTTCATCCAGGTACTCTCAGGGCTGTTCCTGATCGTTGTCGGTACGGGCGCACTCGCGCTCACGGTGCTCTACGTCATTGACAGGACGCAGACCCGCCACGCCGTACGCCGCAACTTTCCGGTGATCGGGCGGTTGCGTTACGCGTTCGAGCATCTCGGTGAGTTCTTCCGACAGTACTTCTTTGCCATGGATCGCGAAGAGATGCCGTTCAACCGGGCGGAACGTTCATGGGTATATCGCGCGGCCAAAGGCGTCGAAACGACAGTTGCATTCGGCTCTTCGCGTGACCTGAGCCCGGTTGGATCGATCTTGTTCGTCAATTGCCCGTACCCGACGCTCGACGAGGACGCGGCGGCCACTACCCGGGTCGTGATCGGACCGTACGCATGCAAGCCCTACGCGACTGACGCGATCTTCAATATCTCCGGCATGAGTTTCGGGGCGCTTTCCGCGCCCGCAGTGCGGGCCTTGTCACACGGAGCAGGCAAGGCCGGCGTTTGGATGAACACCGGTGAAGGGGGTCTGTCGCCCTACCATCTCGAAGGAGGCGCGGACATCGTGTTCCAAATCGGCACGGCAAAGTACGGTGTACGTGACGAACGCGGTGCGCTGTCGCCACGGAAGCTGCGTGCGATGGCCGCATACGAGCAGGTGCGCATGTTCGAGATCAAGCTCGCCCAGGGCGCCAAGCCCGGAAAGGGCGGCATTTTGCCCGGCAGCAAAGTCAACGCCGAGATTGCGGCGATCCGCGGCATCACCGAGGGACTGGATTCGATCAGTCCAAACCGCCATCCCGATGTCGGCAACGAAGCCGAGCTACTGGATCTGATCGAACAAATCCGCCGCATCACCGGTAAACCCGTCGGCTTCAAGACGGTGATCGGCGCTTACGGTTGGCTCGAACGCCTGTGTGAAGAGATCTCGCGCCGCGGCATCGAGAGCGCACCGGATTTCATCACGATCGACAGCGCTGATGGCGGTACCGGGGCGGCGCCCATGAGTCTGAGTGATTACATGGGGTTGCCGATCAAGGAAAGTCTGCCACTCGTCGTCGACGTGCTGACCCGAGCCGGGTTACGTGACCGCGTCCGGGTCATCGCGAGCGGCAAACTCGTCACCCCGGCCGAAGCCGCCTGGGCTTTGTGCGTCGGTGCAGATTTCGTCACTTCCGCGCGCGGATACATGTTCGCCCTCGGCTGCATCCAGGCGCTGCAGTGTCACAAGAATACCTGCCCGACCGGTATCACGACGCACGATAAACGTCTGCAACGAGGTCTCGACCCAACCGACAAGTCCGAGCGGGTCCGGCGCTACGCACAGCAGATGCATCACGAGATTGGCGTCATCGCGCATTCCTGCGGCGTTAGCGAACCCCGCCGGCTGCAGCGCTTTCATTGCCGCGTGGTGACGGCAGCCGGCCACTCGCGACCGCTCGATGAGCTCTATCCGGATTGCCGCGAGCCGGCCGCCGCAACCGTCGCACTCAACGCCTAGGTTTCAGGAGCGAACGATGAAAGCTTTCGATCGTCTCGTGCCGTGCCTGGAGGAAGAAGGTGTCGAGTACATGGTCGGTGTACCCGGTGGAGATCGACAACAAGGTTTCGTGCCAACGCGCGTCGGAGCGAGATTACGCAGCGGTGCCCGATTGCCCGTTAGGAGCATGGAACATCCGGCCGACGTCACGGCCGCGGGTCCGTGGCCACCGGAAATACCGCGCTCGAGGTCGGGAGCGCGGAACCTCAGCAGTTCTACAGGAGCACCGGATTTGTTAGCCAAATTCCACGCTCAACCTCAACGCAACGAAGGAGATATCTCAATGAAAAAACTATCCGTAGCGGCTTCCGCCGCATTGCTGGCCGCAAGCATTGGAGCCGCCCAGGGCGCAGGGTTCATGCCGTGGACGGACATCATGAAGATGGCCGACACGAACAACGACGGCGCTGTCAGTCCGATGGAAGTCATGACGTTCAAATTCGCGACTGAGTATCCCGGCTTCCAGCCATTCATCGCCACGCATTTCATGCGGTTAGATACGAATCAGGACGGCATGATCAGCGTCGCGGAATTCCACTCGCAGATGGCCGAGATGGAAATGGCAGACGGTGACGTGAATCAGGCGTTCTCGATCGGATCCGGCTTCATGCCCTGGGATGACCGCAGTTGATCGCGCCACCTGAGAATGTCTGACATCCGAGTATCCGGGGCCCGAACTGATTCGTTCTGATCGAGGCCCCGGACCTTCGGGTGGCGGTATTTTTGGGGATTAAGGATTAAGGGGACGGAGGGATTAAGTTTTATCCAGCGGTCAAAGTTTAATCCCTCAGTCCCTTTAACCTGCCTGCATGAACCCGGCTCTGGAATGCACTTGCTCGTAGAGCGTCAACGCATGGCCGTGGACAGCGACGGAAGCCCTGAGCAAATACCGGGTCTTACCGTCATCGAGGTTCGCTCAATCGACACTCACCAGCGAACGCGGTGCCCCGGTAATCGCCCGCGCCAGGCTTGTGTACATCGCCACCCGCTCCCTCGACAGGTTGCGCGTTCGACATCAATCGGTCGGCCCGTTTGGTGCGATGTTTTTTGCGTACGCGGTGCCACCAATCTCCCGAATTGATGATCATGCCGCCCCGATTTTGCTCAGAGCTATCCTCCTAATTCTGAGTTCTTCGGCGTACGGCGGAGCCGGCGACGAGGCCGACGCACAATAGTGCGAGGGTCGAGGGTTCAGGAACATCGGCAGCTTCGAAAAGGAAGTTAGGCCCGATACGTCCGGTGTTGGCGTCCAAGCTTGGAAACGCGAAACCGCTGTTTGCCGAGCTGCGGATCCCATTGCCGAATGTAATATCCGAGGCGGTGGTTACACTCGACGGGTTGAACCTGTAATTGTCCGCGTTTATCGGAATATTTGCGCCGATCACATAAGAGCCTGGACCGAGTAGTAACGGCGCGATCGCTTCGTACCGGAACTCACCGATGAGCGCGCTGCCGGCGCCAGAGAGGATGGTCGTCGACGACAGTAGCGTGCCAGTGTCCGTCCATATTCCGACATCATGAGCCGCCACGAGACCATCCAGTGAATCGTCCCAGAACCCGAGTGAAGTGACTTCAATGGAATTCGTGATCGCGAAGCTCCAACCGACGGTCCGCGGTAAGTCACTGCCACCCGTATTAATATTCCCGCCACCCGTGAAACTGGTGATCGCCGCAATTGGCACGGCGTGGACGAGCCCCGAACTCAGGGTCATCGCGAGAACGGCTAATCCCACGAGTAGCGATTTTGATTTTTGAAGAATGTGCATGCTCATTTATCTCCTCTGGTAATTTAGAGGTTGGGCTTTTCGGGCCCCGCGCTCGGCTGGGGGTACAGCAAGAAACGGGCCATAAAAGGGAACCACGAAAAAACAGGGAGTTACGTCGCCGCAGCGAACGCGAACGTAAAGAATCCAAGTAAAAGGGCGGTTTTGAGGGTGGGTATTTGTAAAGAATATTGACAGATTCGCCCCTGTCAATCATCGGCGTACAAGTAAGAAGGATAAACACCCCATGCCTTCGCGGTTCGAATACAACACCGCTGAAATGCCCCCTTTAACGCATTCGGAGAGAAGCATGAACTTTGAACAGACTATTCGAGCCAGTCCCAAAATCCTGATGGAAGCCGCCATTGTGGAACGGGTGCGCCGCGCGCACCCCGATCTGCTGCATCGCAGACTTGCAAGCTCCCTGCTCGTTCTATCATCGGAAGGGCGCGGGATACTCAGCGGATTCGTCCGCGAATATATTTCTATCGCCCGGGACGCCGGTCTGCCAATCGTTCTCGGCTCACCTAGCTGGCGGGTTGATAAAGTCCGATGCGCTGAAGAGAACATTACTGTCGACCTTAACCGCGAGGCCGTTCAATTCAGTCAGGGATTCAAACAGGAATATTCCGATCTCTATATCGCCGGTCAGATCGGTTGCCGGAACGACTGTTATCAACCGGCGGAAGCGCTCTCCACGACGGAAGCCTTCGACTTTCATTCGTGGCAGATCGAACGACTGGTCGGAGCTGATTTTCTATATGGTGTCACCCTGCCCGAAATCCACGAAGCGCTTGGGATTGCTCAGGCCATGGCCGCAACGGAGCGCCCCTACATCATCAGCTTTGTGATCGGAAAAGACGGGCGCATCCTTGATGGAACATCCCTGGAGCGCGCCATTGAGAAAATCGACTCCGCAACGCAACGTCCCCCCGTCGGCTACGGCGTGAACTGCTGCTACCCGGCATTTCTCCGAGCATCGGCACTGTCCGGACACGCTGCCGAACGCATGATTTCCATCCAGGCCAACGCCTCGTCACTCACGCACGCCGAACTCGAAGCCGCGGAAACGGTTCAGACTGATCCGGTAGAAGACTGGAGCCAGTGCATGCTCGAGCTGGAGCGCACAACGGGAATTAAAATGCTCGGGGGATGTTGCGGCACAACCGGCGAACACCTGAAGGCACTGGTTTAGGATTCAAGTATTGGCAACCGGGAAGTCCCGGAGCCACCGCGCAGTTTCTCACGCAACCTGCAAATTCTTTGCGGGTTCAATGCGATCCCTCGCAGATGCGCAGCGAACGAAGAGACATTCAGTTAGTAAGGCTCCGCGGCCCGTACGAGGAATGACGTCGTTGTTTCGGCCGGGATGTTTTCGGGATTGGTATGGTACTTTTCTAAGGCGCCTGGGGCGCCTGGGGTCGGACCAGGCTATCCTGCTGATTTGTAAGCAAGTTATATCGAAAACAGTCGGTAGAGGTGCGCTTAGATTGAATTTTACGGTATGGATTCTTGCTTTTAACGAGTACCGACGCAGCGGATGCGACGGCCTCAGTCCTCGATGAAGGCGCCTGATCCCTGGATCTGACGGATGCACGAGGTCTGAAATGCCAAATTTTTGTCGTGGATACGGGAACCTGAATTGGTTCGAGCGCGGGGACCCCGAGCGGAACATCGACGTTGCTATGCTCGCGGACGGTGTAGCGGAATATGCCCCGGTTCGCGGACACGGATTTACACGACGCACTGGCGCGCTACCTGGCGCACCGTGGATTCCGCTTTCCCAAGGGATCTGAGGTGTGGGAAGTCGGGGCAACACTACGAGAGGACATGATCCGAAAGATGCGTTATCCAGCATCCGGTAATAATTCTCAAGACGCTTATATCGAACGTTTGGATCAAGCGACGAATTTGATATGTTATGCGTGGGAACCCAATCTAAGCCAGGTAGGCGCGCTGCGCGATGTTTGCCTCTGAGCCAGCCTCCTGTTGTCAGTCGGTTTACGCAAGCGAAGCCAATAATCAAGAGACCCCAGAAATGAGACCTAAATCCCTGATGCTATCGTTAGCATTCACGTCGTTAGTATTACTGGCGACGAGCGCCAGTGTGATCGCCGCCACGATCAGCATCCCGCAGACCGGTTCTTCGGGCGCGAATGACCCGGTGACAGACGGCTGGGACATCATCATCTCCGGCGCAGGCACATTGGAGATCACCCTCGTCCAGGCTGACTACAGCGAATATTTCCAATGGAACCTGACGGGTTCGCAAAGCGGGAGCGGCGAGTTTTCCCCGTTGCCTTACGTTGGAGTGTCCAATACTTCACTCGGATCCTGGGCCAATAATGCGCCCGGAGCATCGTATTCATTCACCGCAACGAATTACCCGGCGACGGGTTTCCCGGGTTTCCCGATCGATTACACACTCGATTTTTCCTTTACTTACGATGAACTGGACGGCCTTAATCCGCCCGACCGCATCATCGTGACGCCCAATGCGGTACCGCTACCCGCCGCGGTGTACGTGTTTGCTCCGGCTTTGCTTGGTGCGCTCGGGCTGACGCGCCGTAAAACCCAAGGCTAAGCAATTTGTTCTGACAGCTTACAGCGGCGGCTCATCGGTGCAGGGGGTGGGGGACAGTCAGCCTGGATCGCTTTACGACGAATTGGTGTAATCGAAAAACCGGGCCGCTGCCGGGATAAAAGGGGATGGATAAAAGGGGACGGCGGGATTAAGTTTTATCCAGTGGTTAAAACTTAATCCCTCCGTCCCTGAACAATCCCCGCGAATTACCAGAAAAAGTCGATCAAAAACAAAGC
>CAXBJY010000121.1:0-11937 GCA_963976285.1 uncultured Gammaproteobacteria bacterium | reverse complement strand
GGCGTTGCGTACTGCATTCGACCAACCTAATGCCGAGACTGCACACGCTCAATGGCGGCAGCTCATCGAAGTCTTCGAGAGCTCGCACCCAAAGCTCGCCGAGTTGATGAGCGAAGCCGAGCACGACGTGCTCGCCTACAAGACGTTTCCGCGGGAACATTGGTCGCAGCTGCATTCCACGAATCCGCTGGAACGATTGAACAAAGAGATCAAACGACGAACGCGTGTCGTTGGGATCTTCCCGAACGACGCTGCCATCGTCCGCCTGGTCGGCGCCATGATGCTCGAGCAAAACGATGAGTGGGCGGTGACCCGTCGCTACATGACGCTGGAGACTATCGGGACTGTGTGCGACGATCAGAACGTCGACGTCGCTAAGCTGGCGGCGTTATAACCGAACACGACCCCGTTCGTGGAGATGGATTTACACCACCTACGGGGACGCTACCTAAGTTTTCGATCCCCGCCTTAAGCTGCAGCCTGAATTTCTCGGGCATCGCCTGTGCTGCATCGAGCGCCAACCAAACATCACCCGGCCTGTCTTCCAACAACAATTCGAGCAGCTCACTTGATTGTTGAATATCCTTATTGGCTTTCGTCTGCTGTGCCGCGGGTCTGCGTTTAGATACGACGAGTTTATGCAATGCAAACCGGGCGGGGTGGGGGACATTAACGAGTATCCCGCTACGGAACGGAACCGCGGCGGCCTGAGTATCCTCCAGCAAGAATTCGAGATAACGAACCGGGTATGCGTAGGTATTGAAATTCGTTCTTAGCGCTCTCGTTTTGTGCGTTGCGCGTTCGGTTTTTTCGTGGCGTTAAAAAGCCAAAAAAATCGGCAAACGCGTGATGCCCTCTGTTCGCCATTGGTCTACAACTGACCCTCCACGCCGCCAGGCCTGAGATCCGCGCTTTAAGGAACCTGCGACGCGAGTACGAACGAACGATCTCCATACATCTTTATCTCGGAGCAACGAGCGCCGCTGACGACAACCGCGATGACGAAGATTACCCCCATTACGGTTACGCATCCCACGGATTGATCACGTCAATTCCGCATGCCTCGAAGTCCTTATTGTTTCGGGTCGCCACGGCGGCTCCACGCGAGCGAGCGATTGCGGCAATCAGCGCATCAAACTGCGAGATCGGCCTGCCTAGTTTGCGGCGACCGACCACGATCTCGGCGTAGGCTCGAGCCGCGGTACCGTCAAAGGGCAAGATTTGACCGGCTAAATCCTCTTCGAACATCCCGGAAATCGCCCGCTCCAGGACGTCCTTTCGTTCGCCATCCGGGAGCAATGCAACGCCATAACGAATTTCCGCCTCCGTAATGAATGTAGAAAACATACTCGAAGCCGGGTGGCCCGCGACCCAGTCAGTGACCTGCGCGTTCGGCTCCGCCCGCATTAGCTCTGACAATACATTCGTGTCCAAAATGATCACGATTCAAATTCGGGCGGCTCTCGCACCGGCTCCCTGGTTGGAATAAGGAGTTCCGTATCTGGAATTTCTGTAAAGCGGCGGCGAATGGCACTCGCGAGGTTCACCGGCGCTGGATCCACAACTGAGAGCGAGGTCCGCAGGATATCCCGCGCCTCGTCTTCCATCGACCGACCGTGCTCGGCGGAACGTATACGCAGACGGCGCTTTAACTCTTCGTCTAAGTTGCGGATCGTGATGCTGGCCATGGCTGCCATCTCGGGGTAAACAAGATCGATTATCAATCATTGATTGCATATACGTCAATGATTAATATAAAAATGATGCAGTTGTCCTTCCCGAATATTTGTACGCGTTGATATCGTTCACTAAAGTGTGGGCGGCGAATTGCTAATCCACGCGGCGATTGGCATCTGAGTGCGAATCGGCGCCACGGGTTGACCCCCTATCGGCACGCAAGCGGACCCCTCATCCGTAATAAAATCCGTTGTTAGTTCAGCAAGTTGCACGTGCGCTCCAAGGGTCATTATGCAGCGCCAATCGCCCTATTGATCTCCCGCAGATCCACAGTTGGTCCCGCGCTGAGCTCCCAACTCCGAATCAGGTGGCCGATAGTTCGATCCCTTCTGGTCGCGGCCAAACTTCGAATCTATCTTTTGAGATCGTTTCGAGATCGAGAGGTCTATGATTCGGATTAGATTTATGACGAAAAAGCGACTAAATCGTCGCGGCTGATTTTGTAAGCTTCGGCTCGACGGAGCAGCCGAGCGGGCAGAAAAACGGTCACAAAGTTGGGGCACAAGCACGTACGAAACGGGGCAAATCAAACCGTTACGAGGGCCTATCAGCGATTTCTGTGCCCCACGGGGTCGACATAACGCATTGAGTATCAATGAAAAATTAGACTTAGAATCCCGCATTCGTAATGCGTAGGTCCGCAGTTCGAGTCTGCGTTCCGGCACCATTTCTCAAGCGCTCACACTCACGTCATCGGGAATTGGCCAATCCGGCCGCGGCGGATTTCAGTCCGTGCCCGGCGCGCGATAATCAATCGACCCGGCAAGTTCCATTGCGGCAATTGCGTCGGTCATGTCAAACAATGCCGTAACTTGCGTAACGCCGACTTCGCCCGCTACGTCCGCCAATGCCACGGCCATTGCATGTACGTCGCTTTCGAGTTCGACGATGATGACCGCATCCCACTGACCGAACGTGAACCAGAAATCGATCAGCCGGCCACCGAGTTTCTCCATGATCGCCGCGGCCTGCGGTTTGCGATCCTGGGGTTTCGCGACGAGTCCCTTCACGCTCGCGGCGTTGTATTTAATCTGGATCATGTAGCGGCGCATCGGCGTTCTCCGTGGTTCTTTCGATTGTGTGAGTCGTGCGGCGAAAAGCAAGGCCCGTGCATTGCTGTTAGCGTATTTTCAGCGCGGACCGCGCGGGCTTTCACGCCTGATACTTCACCCGCTGAACCCGCATCGAATGATTTCCGGGCGCGTTTCGAACGGGCTGCAGCAGGCGGAGCCGTCCTGCATGTGCGTGCTACCGGGCAGCGAGATTGCGATTCGAACATCCCGAGTCATGGCTTGCGTTCGAGTCTGCACGCGTGCGAGGGGCGGGCGAAGATAATGGAGCGCAAGTCCTGCGTTGTCCGATTCGACGTGTCGGGAACCGGATTTTCATCCGCTGATCTGACGAACGACCATAATGACGTCGCTGTATCGTGACCATGTTACCGGCGAACTGTTTCCTGAACCGCCGCCCGGATCGCGACACCGGGAGCCTCGATCGTCGCCGCGTATCAGTGCCATCGCACCGGCTCCGAATCCCCCCGATCCAGTCTGCGGTGTCATCGTCGCCAACGCTGCGGGCGCCCCCGGACTTAAAACCCGGCAATCCCCATCTCGTCGATGATCCGCTGTCCGCGCTCGATCACGAACGCGCGAAACGCGGTGGCGACGGGTGACAGGCGTTTACCCGCGCGATGGACGACATGCCATTGCCGCATCACCGGCATCCCGACGACCTTGAGGATCACGAGTCGACCCGTCTGAACTTCCGAGGCGATCGTATGCGCGGACAGAAAGGCGATACCCATGCCGGCCAGGACGGCCTGCTTGATGGTCTCGTTACTGCTCACCTCCATACTCGCAGTGAAAGTGACGCCGCCCGTCGCGAACAATTCTTCCATCGCGGCACGGGTACCGGACCCGGGCTCCCGGATGAGCAGGTTCTCTGCCGCGAGCGCTGTGAGCGGGATCCGTCGGCGCCGGGCGAGTGGGTGTTTTGACGAAGCCACGAACACGAGAGGATGGCTTGCAAACGGTTCCGCTTGCACATCAATTTCGTTCGGCGGACGACCCATGATGACGAGGTCGCAGTCGTTGTCGGACAGGTGGCGCACCATGTCTTCGCGATTGCCAACCGCGAAGCGTATCGTGATATCCGGGTGGCCCTGCTGGAACGACGCGAGCAGGGACGGTGCGAAGTATTTCGCGGTACTGACCGTGTCGAGGCGCAGCACGCCACGTTGTAACCCGCGCATTTGCGCGAACAGCTCTTCTGTTTGGCGCATTTGTTCGGCAACCGCCCGGCCACAATTCGCCATTTCACGTCCGGCGTCCGTCAATTCGATGCGCCGGCCGATCCGTTCATACAGCGCGATGCCGCAATGTGATTCCAGATCGCGAAGTTGCATCGATACCGCTGGCTGCGTGATGTGCAGTTCCTTTGCGGCCTCGCTGACGCTGCCGAGTTTCGCCACCGTCACGAACGTTTTCAGTTGCCGCCAGGTGGCGCGATGTAGCGAAGAATCCGTCATTTTGTTCATAAGGTATTACTTATGAGAAGTAGCATAATATTTGAATAGTCCATATACAAACAAGCTTCTATAGTCGTCCGCCACTTCACTCCTGGTGAGAAAGGCGAATGCAGATGGAAACGATGGATTCGAGCGTCAGCACGATTAAAGACACGAAAAAGCGCTACCAGGCGGGCGTCCTCAAGTACGCCGAAATGGGTTACTGGGAACCCGACTACGTCCCCCTCGAGACAGACCTTATTGCGCTGTTTCGGATCACCCCGCAGGACGGTGTCGATCCCCACGAGGCCGCGGCCGCGGTGGCGGGAGAGTCCTCGACCGCAACGTGGACGGTGGTGTGGACCGATCGCCTCACGGCATGTGAAAACTATCGCGCGAAGGCCTACTCGGTAGCGCCGGTGCCAGGGTCGCCGGGCCAGTATTTTGCTTATATCGCTTACGACCTCGATCTGTTCGAACCGGGCTCGATAGCGAATCTCACCGCGTCGATCATCGGCAATGTATTCGGGTTCAAGCCGTTGAAGGCACTGCGACTCGAAGATATGCGCATCCCCGTCGCCTACGTGAAAACCTTCGATGGCCCGGCTACCGGCATTATCGTCGAACGCGAACGCCTCGATAAATTCGGGCGACCGCTGCTCGGCGCCACCGTGAAACCGAAGCTGGGTTTGTCGGGCAAGAACTATGGTCGCGTCGTTTACGAAGCCCTGCGTGGCGGACTCGACTTCACGAAAGACGACGAGAACATCAATAGCCAGCCATTCATGCACTGGCGGGATCGTTTCCTGTACTGCATGGAGGCGGTCAATCGCGCACAGGCCGCGACCGGCGAGGTCAAAGGGACTTACCTGAATGTGACGGCTGGCACGATGGAGGATATGTACGAGCGCGCGGAGTTTGCCAAGGAGCTTGGCAGTGCCGTCATCATGATCGACCTCGTGATCGGCTATACCGCGATCCAGTCGATGGCGAAATGGGCGCGCCGCAACGACATGATCCTGCATCTGCATCGCGCCGGGCACAGTACGTACACGCGGCAAAAATCACACGGTATTTCGTTCAGGGTGATTGCGAAATGGATGCGGCTCGCCGGCGTCGACCATATTCACGCAGGCACGGTGGTGGGCAAACTGGAAGGCGATCCAAACTCGGTCCAGGGTTTCTACAACGTGCTGCGGGAAGACTACAACGAAGTGGACCTGGCGCGCGGGATCTTCTTCGACCAGGACTGGGCGCGCATGCGCAAAGTCATGCCCGTTGCTTCCGGCGGTATCCATGCCGGGCAGATGCACCAGCTGCTCACTTATCTCGGTGACGACGTTGTATTGCAATTCGGCGGCGGCACGATCGGCCATCCCGACGGTATCGCCGCCGGTGCGCAGGCAAACCGGGTGGCGCTCGAGGCGATGGTGCTTGCGCGCAACGAAGGCCGGGATATCTGGAACGAGGGCCCTGACATCCTCGCCGCGGCCGCGAAATTCTGTTCTCCGCTCAAGGCTGCGATCGAGACGTGGGGCGATATCACGTTCAACTATGAATCCACCGACACCCCGGATTTCGTCCCGACGGCTTCGGTTTCCTGAGGAGATAAACATGCACCTGACCCAAGGCACGTTTTCGTTCCTGCCCGATCTGACGGACGGGCAAATCACTGCGCAGATTCAGTATTGCATCGACAACGGCTGGGCGGTGTCGATTGAACATACTGCCGATCCGCATCCGCGAAATATCTACTGGGATATGTTTGGCGCGCCGATGTTCGACCTGGCGGACGCCGCCGACGCGATGCTGGAAATCAACCATTGCCGCGCGAGCTTCCCCGATCACTACATCAAGCTCAACGCGTTGGACGCGACCCGGTCGATCGAGTCCCTGCGCCTGTCGTTTATGGTTAACCGGCCGGCCAGCGAACCGGGCTTTCGGCTGCAGCGCAGCGAACTGCACGGCCGCAATGTGCAGTACACGACGCACAGTTACGCAACCGAACGGCCGGTTGCCGGCGGGAATTAACGATGCAGTCCCGTGACGTCGCACGACGTGCGCTGTAACGCCATGACCGGCAGAACCCCCGATCCCGACGCCGATTTGAGGCATTGCCCGTCTCTCGACCTGAATGCCCTGTACCAGGATTCGAATGTCGAGAGCGCGCTGCGCTCGCTCGATGAAGATCTGATCGGCCTGCAGCCGGTGAAGACGCGAGTGCGCGAGATTGCAGCGTTGTTGCTCGTGGAGAAGCTTCGCCGCACGGTTGGCCTCGAGGCCGATCCGCCGCCGTTGCACATGAGTTTCACCGGCAATCCGGGGACCGGAAAAACGACCGTCGCGATGCGCATGGCGTCGATACTGAAGGGCCTCGATTACGTGCGCAAAGGCCATCTCGTGGCGGTCACTCGCGACGACCTTGTCGGTGAATACATCGGCCACACGGCGCCGAAGACGCGAGATGTGATTAAGCGCGCGATGGGCGGCGTGTTGTTTATCGACGAGGCCTACTATCTGTACCGGCCGGAGAACGAGCGCGACTACGGCCAGGAAGCCATCGAAATCCTGCTCCAGGTGATGGAGAACCAGCGCGATGATCTCGTCGTGATCTTTGCCGGCTACAAGGATCGCATGGCGACATTCTTCAGTGCGAATCCCGGTCTCGCCTCGCGCGTTGCACACCACATCGACTTCCCTGATTACTCGGGCGACGAACTTTGTCGCATCGCCGATTTGATGATCACGAACATGCAGTACCGCTTCAGCGACGGAGCCAGCGCCGCGATGCGCGAGTACATCGAACTGCGCCGCGCGCAGTCGAATTTTGCGAATGCCCGATCGATCAGGAACGCACTCGATCGCGCCCGGCTGCGTCACGCGAGCCGCTTGTTCGAATCGCGCGAATCCACAACGTTGACACGCGAACAACTCGTCACGCTGGAGGAGGAGGATATTCGCGCGAGTCGCGTATTTGCGATGAATTAACAATAACGCAGGCACGAATAATCATGCGAACAGCACTGGGGGCACTATGAGACAAGCAGCGTTACGACCGGTTGCACGACGATCGCGGGGAAGAACACCCGCAATCGGGAACGCCGCACCTGCGGATCGTCGGTCGCGGATTATCCCGACTCCGGGCAGTGGCATGAGCAAAATGGGGCACAACATCGAGGGCGTGGCGATCGATCTCGACGGTACGCTCGTCAACAGCGCACCGGACCTGGCGGCTGCGGCGAATCGCCTGTTAAGGAAGCTGTCCAGACCGAACCTGACGCAGGAGCACGTACAGGCGCTGATCGGAGACGGTATCGACGCGCTGTTCGATCGGGTTTTGGCATCCGGATCAGGGACCTATCGATCACTTGACGAGCGCACCGTGCTGCGCGGCGAGTTCAAGCGGTCGTATCGGGAACGTATTTTTGCCCGGGGCGGCCTCTACGCCGGCGTCACCGACGGGCTCGCGGCGCTGCGGCGTCTTCGCTTGCCGATCGCGGTAGTGACGAACAAACCTTCGGAATTCACCCGGCCACTGCTGTCGGCCGCGGGCCTGGAGTCCTGGTTCGATCCGATACTCTGCGCGGACGATGCCGCGCTGCGGAAACCGGCCCCGGCAATGCTTGAGACACTGGGTCGGGAATGGGGCATCCCGCCGCATAAGCTGCTCCTCGTCGGGGATTCGACAACCGATATCGCGACGGCGCGCGCCGCCGGTTGTGTCGTCGCCGCCGTCGACTACGGTTATGAACCCCGGCATGCGCTCGTCGCGGCGGGTGCGGACTGGATTATCGGATCGCTAACGGAAGTCGCGGCGATCGTCACCCGGTCGCGCGAAACAGCCGCTATGGTCGGGGGTGTATCGTGCTGAGCGAGCGCAAAACGCTGACCCGGTTTCTGATCGAGGAGCGCGGTCGTCACCCCGCGGCGAGTGGTGATTTCAACGCGCTGATCCTCGATCTCGCGCTCGCGTGCAAGGCGGTCGCCAAGCGCGTGGCCGCCGGGGTACTCAGCGGCGCGAGTGGCGCCGCGAACAGTACGAACGTGCAGGGCGAGCAGCAGCAGAAACTCGATATCGTCAGCAACGCGATGTTTCTCAAGGCGACGGAGTGGGGCGGGCATCTCGCCGGCGTCGTGTCTGAAGAAATGGATGCACCGTACCCGATCCCGGAGACCCATCGCCGCGGCAAATACCTGCTCGTGATCGACCCGCTCGACGGCTCCTCGAACATCGATGTCAACGTGTCGGTGGGCAGCATATTTTCCGTATTGCGGGCTCCTGATCCGGGTCAGGCAGCGACGATGGCGGATTTCCTGCAGCCGGGAACGCGCCAGGTCTGCGCGGGCTACGCGATTTACGGTCCCGTCACAATGCTCGTGCTCACGGTCGGTACGGGAGTTTTCGGGTTCACCCTGGAACCGGTGCTCGGCGAATTCATGCTCACCCACCCGAACATCACGATACCCGCGCAAACGCAGGAATTTGCGATCAATGCGTCGAACAATCGTTTCTGGGAACCCGCGGTCAAACGCTATGTGGCCGAATGCCTCGCGGGCACGACCTCGGTGCGCGGCAAGGATTTCAATATGCGCTGGATCGCATCGCTCGTTGCCGAGGCCCACCGGATTCTCATGCGTGGCGGTGTCTTCCTGTATCCGCGCGACACAAAAACTCCCGAACGCGCCGGTCGTTTGCGCTTGCTCTACGAAGCGAATCCGATCGCGTTTCTCGTGGAGCAGGCCGGCGGCGCGGCGACCACCGGGCGCGAGCGCATCCTCGGTATCACACCACATGACATCCATCAGCGGATCGGGTTCGTGTTCGGTTCCCGCGAGGAGGTGGCGTTGATCGAGCGCTACCACAGCGAAGAATACGCGCCGGACACCGATTATCCGCTATTCGGCGAGCGCGGATTGTTCCGCGCATCTGCCTGAACCAGGAGGTTGCACGCGATGTCAGTCGAACACCCGATCATTTCCATCACCGGGCCGTCAGGGGCCGGCACGACGTCTGTCAGCCGCACGTTCGAAGCCATATTTCGTCGCGAGGGGGTTAAAGCGGCATTCATTGAAGGCGATGCTTTCCACCGCTTCGATCGCACGGCAATGCGGGAACGCATGGAAACGGAAAAAGACCAGGGTAATAACAGTTTCAGTCACTTCGGTCCGGATTCCAATTTGTTCGAGGAACTCGAAACGACATTTCGATCCTATGCCGAAAATGGCACGGGAAAGTTCCGGCGCTATTTGCACGACGAGATCGAAGCGCAAGCGTATGGACAGGAGCCGGGTACGTTCACCGCATGGGAAGAAATCGCGCCGGATACCGATCTGCTGTTCTACGAAGGTCTGCACGGCGCGATCAAGACGGATGAGTTCGACGTCGTACAGCACGTCAATCTGTCGATTGGCGTGGTGCCGGTGATCAATCTCGAATGGATCCAGAAACTTCACCGCGATCGCACCGCTCGCGGCTATTCCACCGAAGCCGTGACCGACACGATACTGCGCCGGATGCCGGATTATGTGAACTACATTGTGCCGCAGTTTTCGCGCACCGATGTGAATTTCCAGCGCGTACCGTTGGTCGACACCTCCAACCCCTTCGTCGCGCGCACGATACCGTCGCCGGACGAATCAATGCTCGTGATCCGCTTTGCGAATCCGCGCGGTATTGATTTCAGTTATCTCCGCTTGATGATCGACGACTCGTTCATGTCACGCGCGAACACGATCGTGTGTCCCGGCGGCAAGATGGATCTCGCCATGCAGCTCATTTTCACGCCGATGGTCTGGCGCATGATGGAGCGACGTAACAAAAGCCACTAACCAGTCAGCGCCGAGGTGCGGCAACGGAGTAATCGATGGCCTTGATATCCTTACGACAACTGCTCGACGACGCAGCCGAGCACGGTTACGGTGTGCCGGCATTCAATGTAAACAACCTGGAGCAGATCCAGGCGATCATGCGCGCCGCGCACGCGTGTGACAGCCCCGTGATCCTGCAGGCATCGGCCGGGGCGCGCGATTACGCGGGGGAAACGTTCTTGCGCAAGCTCGTCGAAGGCGCCGTCGAGTCGTGGCCCGACATCCCGATCGTGATGCATCAGGATCACGGCGCGAGCCCGGCCGTTTGCCAGGCCTCGATTCGCGCCGGTTACTCCAGCGTTATGATGGACGGATCGCTGGAGGCGGATATGAAAACGCCCGCTTCGTATGCCTACAACTGCGATGTAACCGCAAAGGTGGTCGAGATGGCGCATGCCGTCGGCGTATCCGTCGAGGGAGAACTGGGCTGTCTCGGTTCGCTCGAAACGGGCGCGGCCGGGGAAGAGGACGGCTCCGGCGCCGCCGGTCAACTCAGCCGCGAGCAGTTGCTGACGGATCCGGAGCAGGCGGCAGACTTCGTGCGTCGGACCGGGGTCGATGCGCTGGCAATCGCGATCGGGACTTCGCATGGCGCCTACAAGTTTTCCCGCAAGCCGTCCGGAGACATCCTCGATATCGCGCGGATTGCCGAGATTCACGCGCGGATCCCCGATACTCACCTCGTCATGCACGGTTCATCGTCCGTGCCACAGGATTGGCTTGCGATCATTCGTACTCACGGCGGCGATATCGCGGAAACGTATGGCGTGCCGGTCGAGGAGATCCGCACGGGCATCGAACACGGCGTGCGCAAGATCAACATCGACACCGATATTCGTCTCGCGATGACAGGTGCCGTGCGTCGTTCCCTCGCTGACTCGCCGGGCGATTTCGACCCGCGAAAATTCCTGCGCGCTGCGACCCGGGCGGCGCAGGATCTGTGCCAGGCGCGCATGGAAGCGTTCGGTTCCGCGGGCCGGGCCGGGGCGATAAAACCCGTGTCGCTCGGCGACATGGCCCGGCGTTATCGCGCCGGCGGCCGGCGTTACGTCGCGTAAGCCGGCACGGGCGCGGAAATACGCGGCATCCGCTACCCGAGCAGATTACCGGCCAGCGGACTCGCCGCGCCCGCGCGCGTTCAGCGAGATGCGGGTTGTGGTGGCATGCAGCGCTGCGACCCGAATGCCGGCGCCGTCCCGGGCTGCGGCCCCTGCTGCATTCGCCTGCCACGATGCCGCACGCCCGAGCGAAACCTGACCGGATCCCGGCAAACCCGTCATCTTCCCCGCACCGCGAACGGGCCCGCGTTATGCACGCGGCGCAATCCCGGGCGCTCATGTTGCGAGGGCGTGGACGGTGAACCCCGCACCGGTGCGCAAACGCGTCCCCGACCTGTCGTGGCCATCGAGCAACCCGATCCGGGCGCGTTATCCGCGCCAACTGGCTGCACCGGCAGCGGGTTAAGGTGCATTCGAACGCGGCCGTACGCTGTTGACCGCAGCCGGAATCGTGCGGCGCCGGGGCATCGGCATCGAACGTACCGACCCCGGCGGCCGGAGCGTGGGATAGACTGATTGCGCGTTAACGAGTACTGCGGAGCGGTGGCATGCAACGATGGGTGAGATTTGTCGACAACGAGGGCGAAATTTCAATTGGTACGATCGACGGACCCACGATCACGAAATTCGAGGGCGACTTGTTCCGTGACCCGGTCAGGAGTCCGGTGCAATATGCGACGCAAGACGTCGTATTGCTTCACCCCTGCGAGCCGACGAAAATTGTCGCGTTGTGGAATAATTTCCATGCTTCCGCGGACAAGCAGAACC
>CAXBJY010000120.1:0-12243 GCA_963976285.1 uncultured Gammaproteobacteria bacterium | reverse complement strand
CGGTTCGCGTCAAACCCCAACGAGGAGTGTGCCATGACGCAACTGCCCTTCGATCATCTGTCTTATCTGGACCGGGTAAAAATCCAGACGGAAATATTGCTGCCGCTGTTTCGTCGCATGCGCGAGGAAATCGGCAACGAACGCGCGTGCGAGATGTTGCGCGGTGCGGTTCGTGAGTATTCGATCGCTTTCGGTGAGAGCCTTGGCCGATCGGGTGGTGCGACGTCACTGGAACGACTGCGCAATGCGATCCCGATATTCGCCGCCGACGATGCCCTCGCCGTGGAACCGCTCGCCGACACGGCCGACGAACTCACGTTCAACGTCACGCGCTGCAAGTACGCGGAGTTCTTTCACGAACTCGGCGAACCCGAATTCGGGGCGATCCTGACCTGCGAAATTGATCCGCCGATGACGAAAGCCGTGGGGCAGGATCTCGACCTCGAACGCACGCAGACGCGCATGGGCGGCGCCCATCACTGCGACTTCCGCTGGAAGCAGGGCTAACGCGGCGACGCGTGTCGGAGCGCGGATGAGCAATGAGCGAGGGTAGTCGCTCGCTTGTACCGCCGCCTAAGCGGCGCACATCGAAACGCTGCGCGAGGCAACGCTCGGTGACATCCCACAGCAATCGGCATTGGCAGCCCCGGCTTGCCGGGTCGGCAAGCGGGTGAAGTGAAGCCCGCATTCCCGGAGCTGCAATGACAGTTGCGGATGCGTGGCCGGACACCCGGTCCCGGATCCCGCGTATGCGGGCGTCCGGCCGGGCACTGAGGTTAATTCTGCGCGATGCGCATTCGACGTTACGAACAAGCGCGGGTTCGTTCGGGCATGACCGTGCCGGGCGTCGTGATGCCCGTGCGATTCATGGACACGCATCGCCGCAATGCAGGGAAGTCCACGTTCCCGTTGTGCGCGATCACCGGCTTATGTTCGCCGGCACGTGTGTACGTCGCGGGATGCGCATGTAACCGCCGGCGCTACCACAGCAGCCAGCCGACGAGGCCGAGCAGGGCGGCGAGACCGATCACCCACGGCAGCGGCGAGGTGCCGCGTTCGACCGTCGGCGGCGGCACTACCACCGGCTCGGCTTCATCAGCGGCCGTGGTGGTCGCGATCAGTTGTTCGAAGTTGCGAAAAAACTCGGCCGCGAGTTTCCGCGCCGTGTTCTCGACGAGGTGACCACCGAGTTGCGCGAGTTTGCCGCCGATATCGGCGTTCACGTCGTAAATCAGGATCGTACCCGCACCATCCTCCTTCAGTGCGACGCTGGCCGTGATCTTCGCGTGCCCGGCCGGCCCGCCCTTGCCTTCGCCGGCGAGTGTATAGCTCACCGGCGGGTTCAGGTTCATCAGCGTTACCTGACCTTTGAACTTCGCTTTTAACGGACCGACCCGGGCACCGACAACGGCCGCGAACTGATCGTCGCCGATCGCTTCGAGTTCTTCGCAGCCGGGAATCGCCTGGCGCAGGATCCCGGGATCATTCAGTGCCGCGAACACGGTCTCACGTGGGGCGGCAATAGAGATATCGTCTTTAAGGTTCACGCTTGTTCCCGCCATTGAGGGCTTGAGTAATCACTGCGGACGCAACGCCCGCGCCGCGCATGTTCGTGCCGCGCGAGCCGCCGCGAACGATCGTACGGAGCGCGCCACGGTTCTTCGTCGGCGTCACCGGTAATTTTATAAATGAATAAATGATAAATAACAATCGTTTTGTTGATTCTGATAACTACGTATAAAACGAAATATATAAGTAAATAAAGTAGTTTAAGATCGATCTATTCCAATAAATAATCATTTGAGTAATAATAATTAAATCAATCTGAGCCCGGTGCAAGCGCGGGCACACTCGGCAGGAGTAGCGAGAGCATGCAGAAACTGAAGACGGGCCGTTCAGCGCAAACGGTGCAAAGCAATGACCGCGCCGTACAGGACGTGGTCGCCACGGTCATTGCGGACATTCGCCGCGATGGTGACATCGCGCTGCGACGTTATTGCCAGGAGCTCGACCGTTGGGATCCGCCGTCGCTGCGGCTGACGGCTGAGGAAATCGAGGCGGCGATCGCTGAACTCGATCCACAGACGCTCGAGGACATCCGCTTCGCGCAGGCGCAAATACGCCGGTTTGCGCAGATCCAGCTCGCGACGATGCGCGATGTCGAGGTCGAGACCCTGCCGGGCGTGATCCTGGGCCATCGCAATATTCCCGTGCGCTCGGCCGGTTGTTATGTCCCGGGTGGTCGCTACCCGATGGTTGCGTCGGCCCACATGAGCGTGCTGACCGCCCGCGTTGCGGGGGTACAGCGGGTCATTGCCGCGACCCCGCCGTTCGAAGGCCGGGCGAATCCCGCGGTAATCGCGGCGATGGCGCTGGCCGGCGCCGACGAAATCTACGTCATGGGCGGCGCCCAGGCGATTGCCGCGATGGCGCTCGGTACGGACTCGGTACCGGCGGTCGATATGATCGTCGGACCTGGCAACGCCTACGTCGCGGAGGCGAAGCGTCAGTTGTTCGGCGAAGTCGGCATTGATCTGCTCGCCGGACCGACGGAAACACTCGTGATTTGCGACGACAGTGTCGATGCCGAACTCGTCGCCGTCGATTTGCTCGGCCAGGCCGAACACGGTCCCACCTCACCGGCGATTTGCGTGACGACGGACGCCGCGCTCGCGCAAGCGCTGCCGGAGGCCATCACCCGCGTTCTGGGTCGACTCGCCACGGCCGACGTCGCGGCGCAAGCGTGGGAGGATTACGGCGAAATCATCCTGTGTGACAGCGACGAGGAAATGCTCAGCGTCGCCGAGGATATTGCCTCCGAACACGTGCAGGTGATGACGCGCAATCCGGACTGGTTTCTCGAACGCATGAGCGCCTATGGCGGCCTGTTCCTCGGTTCGCGCACGAATGTCGCGTTCGGCGACAAGGTGATCGGGACGAATCACACCTTACCGACCCGTCGCAACGGTCGTTTCACCGGCGGTCTGTGGGTCGGCAAGTTCATCAAGACGCATACGTATCAAAAAGTCGTAACGGACGCAGCCGCGGTCCAGATCGGCGAGTACTGCTCGCGCCTGTGCGCGATCGAAAATTTCGCCGGTCATCAGGAGCAGGCGGATATCCGCGTCCGGCGCCTGTCCACCGGCGACCACAACGTTACCCGTTAAGGAGTCACACCATGGCCTATACTTTCCAGCCCGGCGCGCGTTACCGCATGCCGACCCATTTCGGTCCGGCGCCGGGACCGCGCTCGGTCCCCGCCGACGTGGTCATCGACCACACGCGCTACCCGTTGACCACGGCTGTGACGGCGCGCTTCCTCACCGATGCCGCGATGCTCGAAAACATGCTGCCACCGGGTTTCGAACTCAATGGCGAGCCGATCGTGTCGATCGATTTCGCATACATGGAGCAAATCCAGTGGCTTGCCGGTCGCGGTTACAACATTTGCCTTGTGTCGTGGCCGGTTCGTTACCGCGGCGAGCAGGATGACGTTGCCGGGCGCTTCGCCGCCGTCCTGTTCGAGAACGCGGCCGATCCGATCATCACCGGGCGTGATGAACTCGGCCATCCGAAAATTTACTGCGAGATCCCGGCGCCGGAAGTACTCGCCGGTGAGTGGACGTGTCGGCTTGGCTGGGCGGGCACGGACTTTCTGCGCGTTGCCGTCACCGACCTGCGCGATGACGGCAGCATCACCCCGATGCCGGAGTCAGCGGGCTGGCTGCAGTACAAATATATCCCCGGCACGCCGCCGGAAGCCGGGCCGGATTGTGCCTATGCAACGCTGTCGCCGGATCCGCTGGATCCCGATGCGCACGCGAACATGACCATCAATCAGCGTCAGTTCGGCGTGGCCAGCATCGACGCGCATACGGTGCGGTGGCGCGATATGCCAACCGTCCACCATGTCGCGAACGGCCTCGCGGCACTGCCGGTCATCGAATCGCGCGGCGGCTGCGTGAGTCGGGTGACCGGCTGGATCGGTGATGTGGGTGACACGCGCCGCCTCGCATGAGCGTAATGGCTGATCCCCGCGATGCACCGCGCGGTGCACTTGCCGGCCAGGTGGCGCTTGTCACGGGCGGCAGTGGCGGCATCGGCACCGCGTTGTGCCAGCGGCTCGCCGCGGAGGGCGCGCAGGTCGTCGCGACCTGCCGTTCGAACCTGGCCCGCGGACAGGCGTTGATCGCCTCTCTGCCGGGCAGCGGCCACCGTATCGCGATGGTGTCGAGTACGCACAGCGATCAACTCACCGCGCTCGTCGATGAGATCCGTCGCGATTACGGGCGACTCGATATGCTCGTGAACAACGCCGGCACGACCCGGGTTGTCCCGCACGCTGATCTCGATGACCTCGACGATGAGACGATCGACGAGATCTTCCGGGTCAACTGGCGTGGCTGCTTTGCGGCCGCACGCGCCTGTCGTGCCGAACTCGCGCGTTCCGGCGCGGGCCTGATCGTGAACATGTCCTCGATCGCCGCCCGCACCGGGGTCGGCAGCAACATCGCCTATTGCGCGTCGAAAGCCGCGCTCGATTCGCTGACGATGACCCTGGCGCGTGCACTCGCGCCGGCGATCCGGGTCGTGTCGCTGTCCCCGGGCTGGGTCGAGGGCGAGTACGCCGACCGCGCGCCGCCGGATTATCTCGACGAGCAGCGCACGCGCACGCCGCTCGGACGCATCGCGAGCCCCGGCGACGTCGCTGATGCGCTCGTTGCGGTGGCCGTTCATCTGCGCTTCACGACCGGCGCCGTCGTACCGGTTGATGGCGGTCGCCCGCTCAACTAGGGTCACGTCTGGACCATCATGAGTACTGCGATCGATATGGGCAACGTGCGACGCCGTTATTCGGCTGACGAGCGCCGACGAATGATCCTGGAGGGCGCAATCGATTATTTCGCGGACTTCGGCTTCGATGTACGAACGCGCGAGCTCGCGGAACACCTCGGGATCAGCCAGTCGCTGATCTTCCGCTATTTTCCGAACATGGCGGCGCTCGTGGACAGTGTTTACGACGTCGTGTTCCTGAATCGCTGGAACAGCGAATGGGAGCGGGCGCTCGTCGACCGGGCGCATCCCCTGCGTACCCGCCTGCTCGGCTTCTACCGTGATTATTTTCGCAGTATCGGACGTTACGAAGTGATCCGGATCTCGCTGTACTCGGCCTTGCGCGGCGAGACGATCAGTCAGCGCTACATGCAACTCGTGCGCGAACGACTGATCCATCCCATCGTCATCGAATTACGCGTCGAACTCGGCCTCGATTCGGGCGCGGACCTGGCGGTAACACCGCTCGAGGAAGAACTCGTGTTTGGCCTGCACGGCAGCGTGATCTACGCCATCATCAGGAAGCACGTGTTCGGGCTCGGGGTCACCGACGATATCGACTTCATGCTCGAATTACTGATCGATAATTTTCTCGCCGGGATCGGCGATACGTTTCGCCGCGCGCTCGACGGCAGCGGCGAACGGGCGTGAGCGCCCGACCGTATCACGCCCACGCATCACCGTAACCGCCGTGCGATCGCGCACGACGGACACACCATCAGGAACCACACATGAATTACTCAATAGAATGCGTCGTCGCGTGCAGTAACCACCTTGGCGAAGGCCCCGTATGGGACGTCGACGAGGGCGCGCTGTACTGGGTGGACGGGACCGGGCGACGGATCGGCAACCCGGCCCTGTGGCGGCTCGACCCGGCCACCGGTAAAACCCGCAACTGGTCGCTGGGTCACGATGTCGGGGCGATGGCGCTGCGTGAGCGCGGTGGCGCGGTGCTCGCGCTCGACGACGGTTTCTATCTGTTCGACTTCGAGCGCGGTGAACCCGAACTGATCACGCTGATCGAATCCGGCCAGCCGCGCAGTCGGCTCAATGACGGCAAGGTCGACCGGCAGGGGCGGTTTTTCGCCGGCGGCATGGACGACGAAGAGGAACTGAAGCTGTGCGGCCTGTGGCGTCTCGACCCGGATCTGTCGGTAACCCGGGTCGACGATGGCATCATCTGTTCGAACGGCCCGTGCTGGAGCCCGGACAACCGGACGTTCTATTTCGCCGACACGTTTCAGCAGATCATGTGGGCCTACGATTACGACCCCCGAAGCGGAACCCTGAGCAACCGCCGCGAATTCGCCAGCAGCCGCGATGAGCCGGGGTTTTTCGACGGCAGCACGGTCGATGCCGAAGGCTGCGTGTGGAATGCGATGGTGATTGGCGGCGAACTGATCCGCTACACCCCGGACGGTGAAGTCGAGCGCCGGATCGGCATGCCGGTCAGGAATATCACGAGCGTGTGCTTCGGCGGCGACAAGCTCGACGAAATCTACGTCACGTCGATGGGACGGGTGAGCCATCCGGCGAACCACGACCACTTCGCGCGCCAGGTGCAGCCGCAGTTCGGTGCCGGCAGTTTGTTCCGGATCACCGGTCTCGGTATCGAGGGTCTGCCGGAGCCGCGTTTCGCCGGCTGAAGTGGTCCGCGTTAGTGCTGTGCAGGCTCACTGTCGAGGCCTCCGCGCTCGGCGTACGCTCACCCGGGCGCGTTGCCGGCAACCCGCAACGTAGCATCGACGGAACACAGTTTGCGTCGCGGGGCATCGCCATCGGCGCGGGCTCGTTCGTGGCGGTCGATGGACTTCCAGCCGCGGTAGTCCACGAATTCGCACTGCCGCGCATGCAGCAGTTCGATGAAGTGCTCCATACCGAACGCCGGTTGCGTGAGCCTGCCGTCGCGGGCGTCGGCGAGTAACGCGCGAACGGTTTCGGCGGCGCATTGTTTATTACTGCCGATCACGCCGCGCGGTCCGCGCTTTAACCAACCCGTGACATAAGTGCCGCCAGCGCTACCGGCGCGGTCCGCGAGTACCCGCCCCGCATCGTTCGGGACGGTGTGGGTTCGTTCGTCAAACGGGATGCCCGGCAGCGGCGCGGCCCGATAACCGATCGCGTGCACGATGAGGCCGGTATCCAGTCGTTCCGTTTCCCCGGTTGCGATCGCGCGCACGCGGCCGTTCGGTTCGGTGTCGAGTCGGTTGCGCATGAGCGTGACCCCGGTAACCCGGGCATCGCCGTGGATTGCCACCGGTGAGGTCAGAAACCTGAACTGCAGTCGTTTCTTCGTAGCAACGCGCGTTTGGCCGGCGTAGCGTTCGAAAATCTCGCGCCGTTGCATCAATGTAAACGAACCGGGTTCCCAGCCGGGCACGGCAAGATCGTTCGCGTCGAGCGCAATCGCCACGTCGCGCAACTGACCCAGTTCGCGCAGTTCCGGATGGGTAAAACTCGCCTGTGCCGGGCCCCGGCGTCCGATGATGACAACTTCACGAATGCGCGAATTCGCGAACGCCTCGCGCGCGCGGTCGGCCGTGTCGGAGTCGGCGAGTTCATCGGCCGATTTCAGTAGCAGGCGCGCGATATCGAGCGCGACATTACCATTGCCGATGACGACGGCGCGCTCGCCACTCAGGTCCACATCGAGTCCGGCCTCGTCGGGGTGACCGTTGTACCAGCCGACGAAGCGGTTCGCAGGCCAGCAGCCAGCGAGTTCCGCGCCGGGAACGTCGAGTGGCTGGCTGCCTGGCGCGCCGCTCGCGTAAATCACCGCATTGTGATGCGCGAGCAGTTCATCGTGCTGTACATCACGACCGATTTCCACGTTACCGAAAAATTCACAGCGGCCGCCGCTGCGTGCGAGTTTCTCCGTCGCTTCGATGATGAGTCGGCGTTCGGCATGGTCCGGCGCCACGCCGGCGCGGGCAAGCCCGCCGATGCACGGCAGGCGGTCGAACACATTGAGCGTTACCGCCGGAACCTGCAGTCGGGCGAGTTCCGCGGCTGCATACAGACCCGCGGGGCCGGCGCCGACGATCGCGATGCGCAGGGGTTCGTTCATGCGCGTTGCCCGGCACGAAAGTACGCGGCGTTAATCTCCGCATATTCCGCCCACTTGTCCGGTAACTTGTGTGCCGGGTAGATCGCATCGATCGGGCACGCTTCCGCGCAGGCATGACAATCGATACAGATGGCCGGGTCGATGTAGAGCATTTCCGTGTGTTCGTACGCCGGCGAGGACGGCACCGGCGCGATGCAGTTTACCGGGCACACGTTCGTACACACGGCGTCGTTAACGCACGAACCGACGATAACGTAAGTCATAGCGCCGCCTCCTGCAGTGTCGCGCTGGCGGGTTCATCGTCCGTCATGTCGGTCTGCTGCCGCAGGGGAACAACATTGACCCGGGTCAGGTTCAGCAACGGCGTTTGCGACAGCGGATCGATATCCCGGTCGTTCACGAGGCGGTTGCGGTTTTCACCCCAGCGTTCGAATTCACCCGGTCGGTTGACGTCGAAAATACGCGACCCCCAGCCGTGCGGGATCGTCACGAGGCCGGTCCGGCCGCCGCGGCTCGCCGTCACCGTCATGTCGATCGCGCCGGTTTCGGAACTGATGCGTACCCGCTCACCTTCCTGCAATCCGAGCTTGAGCATGTCGTCGGGGTGCATCTCGGCCTGGTTGCCGCGCTGTTGCTGGAACAGGCGGGCGTTTTCATTCAGCCAGGAATTCAGCGACTCGCGGTGACGGCGGTTGAGCAAACGGAATGGGTAAGCCTCGTCAGCCCCGGCCGGGGTACTCGCGAGCAGGGATCGGCATTGTTCCATCAGCATCGGCGGTGCGCATTCGATCGCCTTGCTCGGGGTGCACAGTGATTTCGCGAGATCGCCGTAACGCTTCTCGTCGTACAGGCAACCATGCGTTGCACGCTTGATGTCTTTCAGCCTGATCCGGCGTCCGGCGGTGACCATTAACCATTCGAACCACGCCGGACTGAATTCGAGCGCCGCGAGTCCGGGGATCTTCGCCAGCCGCCGGCTCGCGCGAACGACGCTGTTGAACCCCCGCAAGCCGAACAGCGGCCGTTTCATCGCGAGCGCGAGGTCGGCAAAGAAGCGCCATTCTTCACGGACCCCGGCTCGCGGTTTGACGCAGCGGCGCGCGTACTGCGCATAGGGCTTGTCCATGATGCTGCCAAACGCGAGGTGCAGACCTTCGCGTTCGAGCCAGTGCGTGCCGGGGATCAGCCAGTGGGCATGGCGGTGGCTCTCGCGTTGCACGAGATCGACGGCCACGAGCAGGTCGAGTTTGGATAGCGCCTCGTCGAGTTTGTCGCCGTCGGCGCCGGACACAACGGGGTTGCCCGAGCAGATCAACAGGCCGCGGATCTGACGTTCGCCGGGAGTGAGGATCTCGTCGGCGAGCTCCGTCACGGAGTGATAACCGGCGACCGTCGGGAGATCGCGCAGGCGCGTGCGGTGTTTCGACTTCGGCGCCATCATCCGCCAGGCCTTGGGTAAATCGACGTAGCCGCGCTCGTAGCGTTTACCGCCCGGCATATCCATGCGGTTCGTGATGATGTTGAGCAACTGGCTGAGCCATTCGGCGACGGTGCCGGTGCCGGAATGCGCGACCCCGGTGTGCGTGACACAGGCCGCGGTGCGCGCATGCGCGAAGCGGCGCGCGACATCGCGCATTTGCTCGACGGAAACCTGGCAGCGGGCGGACAGCGCCGCGAGATCCGTTGCGCGCACGAGGTCGAAAAACGCCTCGAGACCGTTCACGGGGACTGCTTCGGGCCGCGTGTTCCAACCTTCATCGATGATGATTCTGATCAAGCCCAGCAGAAACGCCCAGTCCTCGCCGGGCTGGATCAAGACATGCGTCGTCGCTTCCTGCGTCGACGTCGTCACGCGCGGGTCGACGATGATCAAATCTGCGCCCTTGTCACGTGCGGCGAGCGCGCGGCTCCAGCCGCTCGGGATGACTTCGATCCAGCCGAAGCGACTGACGGCCGGGTCCATGCCGATCAGCAGGAAGCATTCGCAGTCGTCGACATCCGTCGGCACGGACATCAATTCACAGCCGAACATTTCTTCCTGCACGACATGCAGGTTGTTCTGGTCGAGAGAGCCCACCCAGAAGCGATTGCCGGTGCCGATCGCCGCGAGCAGGCCGCTGTGCACGGTGGAGTCGCCGAAATTATGCCCGAGGGGATTGCCGTGGTAGGAACCGACGGCATCGGGACCGTGCTGTTCGATGATCCGGTTGAAGCGTTCGGCGATGTCGGCGATCGCTTCCTCATACGTCGCCGGGACATAACGATCACCGACCCGTCGCATCGGTGTCGTGAGGCGTTGCGGGTGATTGCGGATCTCCGCTGCCGTTTGACCCTTGCGGCAGAAGTCCCGCCACGAGAACGGGTTGTCGCGATCGGGCGCGATGTTCAGCACTTCGTCGCCGTTGTCGTCGACATCGACGGCGATGCCGCACAGGGAAACACAAAAATGGCAATGCGTAAAAACCGTTTTCGACATGCTCGATTCTCCTGGCCGTGCTGCGTGGCCGCGAAAGTGAATGAACGTTACTCGTCGTTCTGCGAACCCGGGTCGTCGGAACAGAAGGTGCGGAGCCGATCCCCGCGCTCCGGCAGTGAACGTCAGGCGAACGCCTGCACCGCGACCGCCGTATTCATGAAGTCACGAAAGCGGATCCACTTGCCGTCTTTTAACGTGATCACGTGCACGAAGTCGGAATCGATGACCCGGCCGGTCGATTTCGTCGTCAGGTTCAAATGGCCGGGCACGATCACCTTGTCGTCGATCGCGAGCATCTCTTCGGGAGTGAATTCGTTGATATCGATCGACGACAGCACGGTTTCGAAAAATTTTCGCGCCTCGGTCTTGCCGCGGTACGTGCCGGCGTAGGGAATGACTTCGGGACCGTAGAATTCGATCACGATGTCATCGTGCAACAAGCCGATGATGGCGGGAATGTCGTGGCCGCCGAAGGCGGTGAACAGTTTCTCGGTAGTTTCAAGGTTTGCGGTCGTGGTCATGGCTCAGTCCCCGGTTTTCATTTTTTGTCTGGTGCGTACGCGGCTTGGATTAGCCACGGCGGAAATTCAGCGTCAGTGCTTCAAAGCTGTGCGTGAGCAGACTCGCGGTCTGCGGCACCGGAGCGGTGGCGCCGGGTTCGAGCTGCGGAAAGTGTTGGAGCACGACCTCGACGAGCGCGGCGGCTTCCGATTTCGCGACCGCGACCCCGAGGCAGTGATGGATCCCCATACCCATGCTCACATGCTGGCGCAGATTCTTGCGCTCGAGGTTGAACGTGGCGGGATCCGGAAACACGGCCGGGTCGTGATTCGCGGCGCCGAAGAACAGCGCCACCCAGTCGCCCTTGCGGATTTGTCGCCCGCTGATTTCCGTGTCACGCGTCGCGATCCGGAACAGGCGTTGCGGCGGCCCGGTGTGGCGCAGGCTTTCTTCGATGAACGCGGTGACGAGGTGCGGTTCACGGCGCAGGCGCGCCGCCACGTCCGGCATCGTCGCGAGGTTGTAGAGGAGATTCGTGAGCAGGAACGTCGTCGTCTCGGCGCCCGCGACGACAAGCGTGAGGCAGAACCGGATCACTTCTTCGAGCGTCAGCTTTTCGCCATCGACCTCGGCCGTGAGCAGCGCGGCGATGAGACCGCGCGGCGCCGGTTTCCCGTCCGCGAGGTCGCGCGCGAGCGCGCTGACGTGCTGCGTGAAATACGTCACCATCGACGCGTTGCTCGCCTCGCGCTCCGCGGGGCTGAGATCGGCCGACAACATGAACGCCGTCGCCCAGCCGCGGCACTGCGCGGCATCCGTGTCGGGACAGCCGAGCAGGCGCATCATCACGCGCGCCGGGATCACCGACGTCAGGCTCGTAACCACTTCGATATCGCCCTCGCCAATCGTCTCGAACATCTCCGCGATGCGCGCGGCGATCCATGGCTTGATCAGTTCGATCTCCTTGCGCGAGAACGCTACGTTCACGAGCGCGCGCAGGCGATTGTGTTCCGGGTTGTCGTGGTTCACGAGCATCAGGGTCGGCGCGGACGATTGTTCCTGCAGCGGGTCACGGGAGGAAAACGTGTCGTGATCGCGGGCGGCTGCCGCCACCTCGTCGTATTTCATGAGCACCCAGGCGGTAACGGCTTCGTCCTGGCCGGGTATCGTGCCGGGCGGATAATCGCGGTAGCCGAAGATCGGGGTGGCATCGCGCAGGCGTTCGTACAGCGGATAAGGATTCGCGATCGTTGCGGGAGTCGGCAGGGCCGCGACGAGCATATCGGCCTCGCTGTCGCGGGTGACGGTTTGCTGCTGGGTCATCGGATTCTTCCCGGTTGCGGAGTCGACGTAGATATAATTGAAA
>CAXBJY010000119.1:0-12663 GCA_963976285.1 uncultured Gammaproteobacteria bacterium | reverse complement strand
CGCGGCGCGTACTTGTCGATTTCCGCGCACGCGAAATACAGCTCGCCGGTCACCCGCCCGGCGTAGTGATGGGCGGAATCCGGCTGGTCGGTAACGAGGCCGGCGCCGTAAATCGACGCTGCGCAGTGGATCCGGTCGGGATAGCTGCCGGCCGCGGCGAGCACGAACGGGCCGCTCATGCAGTAACCGACGGCGCCGATGCGTGCAGCGTCCGCGTGTTCGTGCTGGTCGACGAACCTCAGCATTGCGGCCGTATCACTGACGACGAGTTCATTGTCGAGATGCGCCATCATCGCGAACATTTTCTTGCGCCCGGGTTCATCGCGGACGAAATGAAATTCGCGGGTTTTTCGATAGTACAGGTTCGGCAACACGACAAAGTAACCGACCGTCGCGATGCGGCGCGCCATGTCGTGCAGTTCTTCGCGCTTGCACGGCGCGTCCATGTAGAACAGGACGACGGGGAACGGGCCGCCCTCCTCCGGATACGTGACGAACGTGTTCATACGCCCGTCGCGGGTATCCAGTTCCAGTTCGTGTTCGATCATTGCTGCCTGTTCCGGAATGCCTGTCGCTTGCGGGCCCGCTCAATGCATCCGGAACCCGGCGTAACCCGCGGCCGCAACCTCGTCGCACTTCTCCTTGTAGACCGGTGCACCGCCCGCGTAGAGCAGGAACGTGCGCTTTTTTTCCGGCAGATTCTGGTTCACGTTCATAAACCAGGAATCCGCGGTCGGGAACAGTGTTTTCATCGCCGCTTCGTAGACGTGCCGGGTCCACGCCTCCTCGGCGTCGACTGTCGTTTCTATATAGTCATAACCCTTCCCGCGCATGTAGCGCAACAGCCCGGTCAGCCATTCCACGTTCTGTTCGATACAACGCGGGATGTTGCAGAATGTCGAGCCGTTCTGCGGCCCGACAATCGTAAGCAGATTTGGAAAACCGGCGGTCTGCATGCCGAGATTCGTGCGCGGACCGTCTGCCCACTTCTCATTCAGCGACCGGCCACCGATTCCGCGGATATCGATTCGTTCGAGCGCACCGACGACGGCATTGAAACCAGTCGCGTAAATGATCATGTCGAATTCGAATTCGCGCCCGGACGTTTTGATCCCTTGCGCGGTGATGCATTCGATCGGATTTTCGCGAATATCGACGAGTTCGACGTTGTCGCGGTTATAGACTTCGTAGTAGCCGGTTTCCATCGGTACACGGCGGGTGCCGAAACCGTGATTCGTCGGAATCAGTTTCTCCGCGATCGCAGGGTCGTTCACGCGCTCGCGGATCTTCTTCGCGACGAACTGCGTGATTTCCGCGTTCGCCTTTTCATCCGTCAGCGTGTCGCGGCAATTGCCGAGCCAGATCGCGAAGCCCGGCGTGTTATACAGTTTTTCGAAATACGCCTCGCGCTCCTGTGGCGACAGATCGAACACTGAGCGCGGATCCATCGCGTGCAGAAATGCGCCGTAGGACTCATTGCACTTCGCGAAGATTTCCGGATAGTGCTGTTTGATATCCTGCATCTGCTCTTTGGAAATCTTGCTGTTGCCGAGTGGTGCGCACCAGTTCGGGGTGCGCTGAAACACGGTCAGGTGATCAACCTGGCTCGCGATCGTCTGGATCACCTGCACCGCGGTGGCGCCGGTGCCAATCACGGCGACCCGCTTGCCGGCGAACGCGACGGGTTCGTGCGGCCACAGCCCCGTGTGGCAGGCCTCGCCCCTGAAACGATCCATGCCCTCGATGTTCGGGAATTGCGGCGCGGATAACGGGCCGACCGCGGTGATCAGGAATTTCGCCGTGAGCTCGCGACCGGTTTCCGTTGCGACCGTCCAGCTGTTGTCTGCTTCGTCGTAGGTCGCGGCCGTAACACGCGTATTAAAATCGACATCCTTGCGCACATCGATCTTGTCGGCGACGAATTGCAGGTAGCGCAGAATTTCCGGCTGCGCCGCGAAGTGTTCGCTCCAGTCCCACTCGTCGAGGATCTCCTGTGAGAACGAATAGCCGTAGCTGTAGCTTTCGGAGTCGAAACGCGCGCCAGGATAGCGGTTCCAGTACCACGTGCCACCGATGTCCGTGCCGGCTTCCAGCACGCGTACGGACATGCCGAGTTCACGCAGGCGATAGAGTTGATACATCCCCGAGATCCCGGCACCAATGATGATCGCGTCGTATTGTTCAGCCGGGGCGGCGGCTGGTGCAGCGGTGCTCGACATGGGGGCCTCCTGACGGTCGTTTGATTTAATTCAGGTCGAACCATAGCAGGCGATTGACGCGTGCCGCACGGGGCGGGATCAAGCTTTCGTCGCAGACACCGGCAGGCGTCCGGATCAGCGCCGCGCTTGCCGCGTACTTGTTGCGCTGCAAGGTCCGGCGCGAATTTGATCCCGCACCGCAGCACCCGCGTCGCGAGCGGAATCGTCGCGGCCGCGCGCACGATTCCAGCGCCGGTATTTTCAACCCTGGCCGCCCTCGTTCGCGGGCATGTGAAGCGTACGGTCAGTTAATCCCGTGAATGGAGCGCCAGGGCCGAAGTCGAAGCCACGAATGCTGTGCCCATCCGGCGCGCATCAGGTGACGGCGAAGCCCGCTTCGTCGAGATCAACGACGAACGGAATTTCAGCCCGACGAGGTGGGTTTCCCGGCGCCGGACCTCGCCTCGCGCCTACGCGGCCCGATCGATCCGGTAACGCTGCGGGTTGATGTGCCCGCCGCCGTCGAACCAGTGCGCGATCGACGCGCCGTAATACGCGAGGCGATCCGAGGCCTGCGGTACGGCGCGCCACTTGCCGTCGACGAAGTCGATCATGCCGTAGTGCTGCAACAGCGTGAGGGCCTTCACGACGGTAATTTTCGCCGGCACGTCCGCCGGACTGAGTGGTGCACCCGCCGCGATCAGATCGTCGATCAGAGCGTGTATGGCGGCGATGATCTGCAATTGCGACAACGCCGCCTCGTCGCTGCGGGCGAACACCTGCGCGATCAACGGTACCGGCAGGATGGGCGTGACGTAGCCAACGCCATTCATCAACACGGATGCGAGGGCGGCGGTGTGCTCGAAACGCTGTGCCCGGTCGAGTTGTGCGAAGTTGATCGCACGCGAGCGCGCAAACTGTTTCGCGGACACCACATGCCCGAAGTTGACGCTCGCATAACCGAACCGATCGCGCCGCGCGTCGCGCGACAGGGTCCAGTGCACCGTGATGAACCTGAACACGGCGCGAACCCAGTACCACGTGGAGCGCCTGACCCGCCGCCCCTGTCCGGCGCGGATCTGCACCATGTCTTCGAGTACATGGTCGTAATTGATCCCGATCGGGATGAATACGATGTCGCGATCCTTATCGACGTCGTAACCGCGCAGCATGTAATCGAGAAACCCGAGCTTCGGCGGCGCGAGGGCGCCGGTTTTCGTGAGCCCGCCCTCCGGAAACACGGCCTGGCATACGCCCTCGCGCGAGGCCATGTGGACGTAGCGTTCGAGTACACAGCGATACAGGGGATTACCGGAATCGCGGCGGACGAAAAACGCACCCATCGCGCGGATCAGCGACTGCAGCAGGAAGACCTTCGCCCATTCGCCGGCCGCGTACGACAGCGTGGTCTGGCGCGAGGCGAGATAGGCCACGAGCATATAATCGATGTTGCTGCGATGATTCATGACGAACACAACCGTGGCGTTGCGATCGATCGCGCGGATTTCCTCCTCGTCGACCACTCCGACCCGCACGCGATACAACTGACGGCAGACGAATCGGCACAAGCGATAGATCAGGCGGAAATATACATAGGCGTTGAATGCGGGGACGATTTCGCGCGCATAACGACGGACTTCTTCCTGCGCCACTTCGCGCGGCATATTTTGTTCGCGCGCGTATTCGTCCATCGTTGCCAGCACGACCGGATCGAATACGAGGCGGTCGATCAGAACCTTGCGCTTCGTCAGCTGGAACGGGCGGATCCCGATCTGCAGGTGGTCGCTGATTTCCGTAATGACCCGGTTCACCTTGCGCCGAATCATCCAGCGCATGCTCGGGAGCAGCAGGCGATCGAGCAGGAACAGGGCCGCGAGCACGAGCAGGAGGGCAAGCTGCCACCAGGGAAGTACGACGGACTCGCTAAACATACTGCAGCCTCCGGGTGGATTTCGACTTGCGGTTATGCGCGTTTCACGTGACGGATGCGTTCATGAGCCGGTATAGCGACCCGCGCGCTTTTCGCGGAACGCGGCGATCGCTTCGGCGTGATCGTCGCTGGCCTTCGCAATCGCAATGTGTGAGCCGACGATTTCCAACGCGCTCGCGAAATCCGTTGCGAGTCCCTGGTAGACCGTACGCTTGATCATCGTCACGGAATACGGCGGCAGGGCGGCAATCCGCGCGGCGATCGCGCGCGTCTCCTCGAGCAGGGTCGCATCGTCGAAAACATGGTTGACGAGCCCGATTTCGCGCGCTTCCCCGGCCGGGATGAATTCCGCGGTAAGGAGTAATTCGAGCGCCCGCGCCGTGCCGACAATACGTGGCAGGTAATAGGCGCCGCCACCGCCCGGCAACAAGCCAATCTTCGCGTACGTCTCGGCGAAGCGTGCCGAGGTCCCCGCCGTGCGAAAATCACACGCAAGCGCGAGATCCATGCCGCCACCGGTCGCGACCCCGTTCACCGCGGCGATGAGCGGCTTGTTGAACGTCGCCACGCGACGCGGAAACGCCTGGATCACATCGACGATATGGCGTTTCGTCACGTGCGCACGGTTGTCCGCATTCGCGCCCATCGTCGTCACGTCGCCACCGGCGCAAAAGCCCCGTCCGGCGCCCGTGAGTATGACCACGCGCACATCGTCGCGCTGTTCACACTGATCGAGCGCGCCGACGAGCGCCATGAGCATACTGTCGGTGAATGCGTTCAGCTTCTCCGGCCGGTTCAGGGTAAGCGTGGCGATACCGTCGGCAACATCAAACAGGATTTCACTCGTCATACTTCTGCTCCTCGGGAGGCTGTCGGTACGCGCCTGTTTATGCGCGAACGTGCACGCCGGGCCCGGGTGCGCGACGCGCCGGCATGACACGGCGGCGTAAGGTCGGCAGTATAGCGATCCCTGAACCGCCCCGCGCCAGCGTGCCTGCCCCGGGCGCGGCCGGCCCGCTGGCCAGAATCACGGTTGCCATACAGATGACGAAGCCGACACCCGGACGATGAACTCACTCGGCGAATTGCTGCGTTACTGGCGCACGCAGAAAGGCCTGAGTCAGCTGCAACTCGCGGAACTGGCCGAAACCTCGGGACGCCACATCAGTTTCATTGAAACCGGCCGTGGCCATCCGAGCCGCGCGCTGCTGCTACGGCTCGCCCAGGAACTGGAGATTCCGCTGCGCTCGCGCAACGCGCTACTCGAAGCCGCGGGTTACGCGCCGCAATACGGCGAAACCGGGCTCACGGATCCGGAGATGGGTCAGGTCCGGCGGGTCCTCGATTTCATGTTGAAATCGACGCTGCCGTATCCGACGATGATCATCGATCGCTACTGGAACATTACGCTCGCGAATGACGCGTTTCTCGATTTCGTGCGCGTATTCACGCGCAAACCCGAATTGTTTTCCGGCTCGGCGACGAACCTGATGCGGATCTGCCTGCATCCCGATGGGCTGCGGCCGCATATCGTGAACCGGGCCGATTTCGAACCCTACATGGTCGGCCGCGTGCGCCGCTCGATGAGCCGGATCCCCCGGGATCCCGCGCTCGAAACGTTGTATGCGGAAATTACGGAATTCGAAGGCGCCGCGGATCCCGGCGAGGACAGTGGTATGACGTCGGTACCGCAGTTCCTGATGCCGCTGCATCTGAAAAAAGGTACGCACGAAATCCGCCTGTTTACGACGATCGCAACGCTCGGCGCGCCCCAGGACATCACGCTGCAGGAACTGTTTATCGAAACGGGATTTCCGGTCGACGATGAGACGGAGCGCTACTTCCGCTCGCGCAGCGCGCGGAAGTAAACGGATAGCGTTGTCCGCGGGGGCGCACAGCGGCAAACGAACCGCCCGGCGCCACGGACGCAGCGGCGGCATGCAAGCGTTTGCGCGGTACCGATCACCGCATGTTGTACGACCCGCGGCTGGGGTGATCGGGCGCACGTGCTCCGCGTGCGTCCCGATCGCCGGTCACTCGCCGAGCACGGACACCTGATCGATCTGCTGCTCCGGGCCGATCGCGGTATAACCGCCGTCGACCGCGATGTCCGTGCCGTTGATACCCGACGCCGCTCCGGAACACAGGAACGCGACGGTGCGGCCGACCTCTTCGGCATCGACGAGCCGGCTGTTCAGATGGAACGGCGCCGCCACCCGGTCGGCCTTCGCGCGATCGTCGCCACTGAAATCGCGGATCACATTCGACCACGTCCACCCGGGCGAAACGGAATTGACCCGGATCCCGGTGCCGGCAAGATGCAGGGCCTGGTTGCGGGTCATGCCGAGGATCGCCGCTTTCGACGCGGCGTAGAGCATCCGCCCCGGTTGCGCGACCTTGCCGCTGATGCTGCCAAAATTCACGACGGCACCGCCACCGCGCTGTTGCATGATCGGGGCCAGTTTCTGCGTGAAGATCGCGCCGCCGACGACGTTCACATTCAATGCCGTGAGCCATTCCTCGCGGTTCGATGCGATGCCGTTGTCGAGATATGTACACGCGACGTTCACGAGCGCATCCACCCCGCCCCAGCGCTCGCTGACCGCGTTCACGCAGGCGTCGATATCGGCGTCGAGCGTGATGTCTGTTTTCACGAACATCGCATGCTCGCCGAGATCGGCGGCCATCTTCTCGCCATCGCCGGCATTGATATCCGCCAGTGCGACCCGATAGCCGGTATCGACGAGCGCTCGCGCGCACGCGAGGCCGATCAGGGTTGCGCCACCCGAGACGATGGCGACTTTCGTTGTACGTTCGTTCATGACAGCTCCTGGCTGGCCCGTCGAAACAGGTCGATTTTCTGCTTCGCCGCATCGACGTCGACGAACCAGGGAAAGAAATTTGTCGGTGCGTGGAAATTGCCGATAAACGCGGTGTCCGCAAACACGCGGTCCTGCGCCGCGTAACCGAGGATCGTACGGCCCGCTTCGGTCAGGGGTTCGAGCAACAGGTTATTGAACTCGTAGGCGGCGCGTCCGTGTTTCACCCAGAAGTCTTCCCACGTCTGCTTCGCCCAGGCTTCGTCACAGGGACGATCGCCGCGCGCGGCGATCGCCTGCACCCAGTGCCAGGTGTTGCGTTGCGCGCAGTTGCCGCCCTGTCCCCCGATCGGATCGAACGTTATCGCGGTGTCGCCGATCGGTATCACGAGTCCGCCCGACGCCGTCTTGCCGCATGCCTGGCGTACCGTTGGCGGGAAGCGACCTTTGAGCCAGCAGTGCTCGTCACCGGCGATCGGTCGCATGTTCTCGACGAATTCGTATTCATAGGGTGCGAATTCCCTGATCACGGCTTTCGCCTGCTCGACCGCCTCGTCCGCACTCGTCACTTCCGCGAAGCGGTCGAGGTATTCGCCGGGTTTCGGTTCGAACAGCACACACCAGGCATGCTTGCCGGACTTGTGCGTATAAGGCACCCAGAAATACTCCCCGGCATCGGCCCAGAAATTGAACTTTACCGGGGTGAAATCGATCCGGTCGCCGGCAATCCGGTCGATCCCTTCGACGATCACCATCATCAGGTTGCGCTGCGGCTTGTCGTAGACGCTGCGCTCGGGATCACGCGGAATCACCTGGGAAATTTCACCCTTGCCGGCGGCGAGCAGCGTGAGGTCCGACTCTTCGGCGATGCTGTCCATTTGCCCGGCGCTGATCGCGCCGAGCACGATCTTGCCGCCGTCGGCCGCGAAATCATTCATCCAGCGATGGACGCGCATGCGAATGTCGATCGCCGCACCGCGCGAACTCTCGAAGCGGCCCGCCATCACGAGGCGTTCGGCGCCGCGGGTCGGCTGGAAATCGAGCAGTACACCCTCGCCATGGTGCGCATCGTCCTGCCAGTGCTCGATACCGAGATTGCGTTCAATCTGTATGTTCGAATCGTAAATGAACGCCGTACCGGTGGGCGCCGATCGGTTCAGCCAGTCGTCCGCGCTGCGATCGGAATACACCGTGACGTCGTAACCATGTTGTTGCAGCGCGATCGCGGCCAGCATGCCGGACGTGCCGCTGCCGATAATGGATATTTTCTGCATGGGTGTGTCGTCGCCTCCAGCGGTTCGTGATTAGTGTTCGATCGTGTGAATGAGTTTTTTCAGCGTCAGTTTCAGTGCACGCACTTCGTCCGCGGTGCAGTCGCCGAGCGCGTCGACTTCGTGTGCCTTTGCCGCGGCGAGCAGGTTCAACACGACGCTGCGACCGCGGTCCGTCAAAAAGAATTCTTCCTCGTAGCCCCACGCCTGGCTTGAAACAAGATCGTCGGCTTCCATCGCCTTCAGCAATGAGCGCAAACTCGCTGCGTCGATCAGCGTGCGCGCGAGAATCTTGCCGAACGAAATGCCGGGTTGATCGCTGAGCACCGCGAGCACGCGCCACTCGTAGGCGTGGCGTCCGGTTCTGTCCAGCACGGTCTGGAAACGGCCCTGGAATCGATGGCTTGCGGTGGTTAAAAGGTAGTCGAGGTAATCGTCGACGAAGCCGCCTCCGGCCTCAGCCGCGCCCGGTTCGCCGGCGTGGAACGCGTGCACGTCGGAAACCGCGTATTTACCCTGGTGATACACGAGGCCGGGTTTGCCGGTTTCATCGAACGCCGCGACTTCGCCGACGAAGATCAGGTGATCACCGCCTTCATACGTGAACGCGTTCTTGCACTGGAAACGGGCCGCGCACCCGGGCAGCAACGGCGACCCGCCCAAGCCGGGCTCGAATTCGACATCGGCGAACTTGTCCTCCTGCTTGCTCGCGAAATGATTCGACAGACTTACCTGGTCGGCGGCGAGCACGTTGACGCAGAAATACTCGGCGGCGGTAAAGAACGCAAGGCCGCGCGACGCCCGCGACAGACTCCACAGGACCATCGGTGGATCGAGTGAGACCGAGTTGAAACTGTTCGCGGTGACCCCGACGAGCTCTCCATCCGGCGCGCGCGCCGTGATCACGGTAACGCCGGTTGCGAAGTGTCCGAGCGCATTGCGAAATTCACGCGGCTCGATCGCCCGCGCACTTTGCGTCGCATCCGCCGGTTCGTTCGCGTTCGTTGCCACTGCATTGCCACCTCGGGTCGAATACGCGGTAGCGTAGCGCGCGTCAGCCCGTGGTCAATTACCAAGTTGGTAGTGCGGTCCTGGCGTTGGTGGCTCGACCCGGTTGAATAATCTACACTGCCGCGGGTTCACTCGAGGAAGGATCAGTATCTGTGGCAGTGCAATATATGGAATCGATCCGTCGGCGTTACGAAGAACTCGGCTACGCGCCCTACCGCTGGTTTCACGCCGATTCGCCACCGCCGTTCGCACCGTTGCGAAAACCGCTCGCGGAATCGAAGCTCGGTGTCGTGTCGACGTCCGGCGCTTACGCCGTCGGCCAGCGCGCGTTTCACTACAAGGACGATACGTCCATCCGCAAGATCGCGAAAGATACGTCGCCCGCCGACATTCACTTCTCGCACATCACGGAAAACTACCTCGAGAATCCGCGCAAGGATCCGAACTGCATCCTGCCCATTACGGCCGTGAACGAGGCCGCGGCGAGCGGCCGGATCGGCGAACTCGCGCCGGAACTGTTGACGTGCATGGGCGGGATCTATTCGCAGCGGCGGGTACGGGAAGAACTGATCCCCGAACTCGTCGGTGAATTCCAACGCCAGGCCGTCGACACCGTATTGCTGGTACCGATGTGACCCGTTTGTCATCAGACCGTGTGTCTGATTGCACGACATCTCGAAGGGCTTGGCATCGCGACGGTCGTGGCCGGCAGCGCGCTCGACATCCTGCAGGCCGGCCAGCCGCCGCGTTCCGTGTTCGTCGACTATCCGCTTGGCCACAGCGTCGGGCGGCCGTTCGATGCGGACAACCAGCGCCTGATTGTGAACGCCGCGCTCGACGCGTTGGAAACGATCCGCAGCCCGGGCAGCATCATCGAACTCGATTGCCGCTGGTCCGACGACGACTGGCAGAACGAGGCCACGGATACGCGTTCCGGGGATACGCGGGCGCCCCGCGACGAATCACCGCAATACCAGTGTGAGGCCGATCGACAGGCGGCCGAGCAGGCCGCGGCCGGCACCGGGTAATTGCCTGCACGAACCGTCCACGCTGACTTTTGACTGGAATCGAAATACGAATGAATGAACCGATAGCCGTTGTCGCCCCGAGCGGCGTCACCCCCGCGTGGCTGACGAATGCGCTGCGCGCACGCGGCATCGATGCCACCGTCGCGGACCTTGCAATAGAAAAGGTCGGCACCGGCCAGCTCGGCGAGACGCGGCGGTTCCGGCTCACGTACGCCGGTGCGACCCCGCCGGACGCCCCGACGACGCTCATTGGCAAATTCCCGTCGGACAACGAGGTCGCGGCGAAATCCGGCAAGGAAATGGGTTTTTACCGCTCGGAAGTCATGTTCTACCGCGAAGCCGCCCACCGCGCCGTGATCAAGACACCGGCTGTTTATGTTGCGGAAATGGATGCCGCGAGCGGCGACTTCATCCTGTTGCTTGAAGACATGGCGCCGGCACAGGCCGGTAACCAGTTGCGCGGCTGCAGCGTTGCCGAAGCACGGCTCGCGCTGTCGGAAGCGGCGAAACTGCACGCTGCGTTCTGGAACGATACGGAATTGATGCAACAGGACTGGCTGTACGTGCCGGAAGGCGCGCAGGGGTTCTACACGACGGAGCTGATAGAAAGTTCCTGGGTGCATTTTGAAAAGACCTATAAGGATCGCCTCGAACCCGCAGTCCTCGCCGTGTGCGACCAGTTCGTGCGCAATCATGCCGCCTGGAACGCGCCGCGCGACTTTCCGAAAACGTATTCGCATAACGATTTCCGCCCCGACAACATGCTGTTCGGTGGCGACCGCGTCGCCGTCGTCGACTGGCAAACGAGTAATTTTCTTGGCAGCGGTATGGACGTTGCGTATTTTCTCGGTGGCGTGTTCGATCGCGAAACCCGTCGTGCACACGAGCAGGAATTACTCCACCTGTACCACGACGAGCTGATCGCGAATGGCGTGGCGGATTACCCGTTCGACCATCTGATGGCCGATTACAGGCACTACAGCTTCGCGGTACTCGCGGTGATGATCGCCGCTGCGGTCATCGTCGAACAGACGGAACGCGGTGATCGCATGTTCATGCAAATGGTCACCGGAGGCGCGCATCAAATCCTCGACAATGACGCTCTCGACGTGCTGCCAAACTGAATACGATGAAACTCGCAAAACCCCATCTCGACATCGGCCTGTTTACGAACGATATCGATACGCACCGCACGTTCTGGAGCGACACCATTGGCCTGCGTCTCGATCACGAACTGAAGCTCGGTAATGGCTGGGTGCAGCATCGTTATGACGCCCATGATTCCGTGATCAAGGTGAATCACGTAACGGAACCACTGGGCCGGATGCCACGCTCGGGCTACACCGGGCTTACGCTGGCGAGTGCAACCCATGCGCCCTGGTCCGGGCGGCATCCGAACGGCGACAGCGTACGCGTCGTCGCGCCGGGAACCGACGGCGTGGTCGGGATCGGCATTACCGTGACGACTCCGGAACCTGCCCGGATGATGGATTTCTATCTCGGTGCGATGGAGTTCGAGGAGGCGGGTGCGCACGTGGCACGCTGCGGCGACAGCCTGCTGTTCGTCGAACACGGCGACGGCGGCGCGATCACGGACGACTTCATCGGACCGGCGTTCCGCTATCTGACCGTGCAGATCTTCGATGCGGACGAAGCCTGTAACGCCATCGTTGCGCGCGGTGGCCGACTGGGTCGCGCCCCCGTTTCGCATGGCGACGTTGCGCGCTACGGTTTCGTGTGCGACCCGGACGGCAACTGGATTGAAATTTCCGCACGCGCTTCGTTAACGGGGGTGCTGCCGCGACCGGACTGAGTGCGGGTCACAACGCCTTGCGTGCAAGCAGGCGTTCGATACATCGTCGCACCGTCGCTTCGCTGAATTCTCCGCGCGCGTACAGCGACGAACACAGGTTCGCGGCCGCCAACGGCCGCGGCGATCGTCGCCGGAACAGGCCGAGCGCCGCACCCGGCTCGCCGGCAATCTCATCGATCACCGCCGGACTCAACATCCCCGCCGTTTCGAGCACCGGACACCCGACCACGTTATGCAGTGCGGTCAGGAGTTTCGGACCAATGAATTGCGGTGGCATCGGACCACGGTTGCGCTCGAGCATCTGCGTGGCAGTCTCGGTATAAAAGTCGAGAAACGTATTGCCCCGGCGAAACATGAGAAAGGCATTGTGCACTTGCTTGCGCGCGGTGAAGTTGTTGGGCTTGCCTGCATGCGGTTCAACCCAGACTTCGCGTCCGAGCGCGTAGCTCGCGTCCGGCAAGAGGAAATCATCAGGCGCGAAGGCTAGGGCCTGTTTATCTTTCATCGGCGCCACTGCTGAGTCCCTGTTTGTGGCCCCGCAAGGCAGAGCGAGCGTGGTGTAGCCGAGCTACATAAGCGAGCGATAACGTGGC
>CAXBJY010000118.1:0-12696 GCA_963976285.1 uncultured Gammaproteobacteria bacterium | reverse complement strand
TGGATTGCGCAAAAATGACGCCCGGCGCGACACCCTCTATTTTTGCGACCGCTTCTAAATACGTGCTCCAAATTATCAAGCACCGACCTTGATGGACCAGGTACCCTTTCCCTCAAATCGAGGGGAAGGGACTTAGCATGGGGTGTAGACGGTGGTTCCGGTCCCGAAGCCACCGTGTCTCGGATTTACTCACACCTGTTCAGATCCCGTAATCGCGCGGGACCCGGCGGGTCGGCGCGTCAACGGCCTGTTCCGCGGCTTCTTCACGGCCCGCGGCGCGGCGAAGTGCCTCGTCCCGCGCGTCCTCGATCGCGAGCAGCGTGCCGGCGACATCCGGCGTTGCCGTGGCATCGATATACGTACCGCTCAGTGTGGAATCCGCGCGCAGGCGGCCCCGCTCATACAGGTCCCACATCTCTTCGCCAAAGCGCAGCGCGCGCAATTCGGGGGCGAACCGCGCGAGCGTCGCGGTAATGCTGGTCACGTCGCGCAGCAGCATCGCGCGCGCATTATTGTTCCCGCTCGCGCTCACCACCTGTGGCAGGTCGATGATCACCGGCCCCGTTTCATCGACGAGCACGTTGTACTCCGACAGATCCCCGTGCACGAAATCCGCGCACAGCATCGTGACGATTTCTCCGATCAGAATACGGTGATACTCGCGTGCGAGTTCCGCACTCAGTGACACTTCGCCGAGCCCCGGCGCCGGCAGGCCGTCGGCATCGGTCATGAATTCCATCAGCAGCACGCCGTCGAAGAAGCCGAACGGTTGCGGCACCCGAACCCCGATCCGGTGCAAATGCGCCAGCGCATCCGCTTCCGCGGTTTTCCACGCCGTTTCCTGGGCGGTGCGTCCGAAGCGCGTACGTCGCCCCATCGCGCGCGCCTGCCGGCTGCTGCGTACACGGCGTCCTTCCTGATATTGCTCGCGCCGTTGAAAGCTGCGTTGCGCCATGTCCTTGTAGAGTTTCGCGCAGCGCAATCCGGCACGACAGCGCACGATATAGACGGATGCCTCCTTGCCGCTGCGCAGTGATCGCACAACTTCGTCGATCACACCATTTTCGATGAGCGGCTCGAGGCCCCGGGGTATTTTCATTGCACGCCAGTATACGGGTCGCCGACGCAAAAGACGTCAGCTCGTTGCGGGTTTACGCGGCGAGTCGCGAGGCCCGGTGCGCTGTTCGAATATCCGGTGTGACGCACGCGGCGCTCGAAATTTGCGGTGAATCCGGTGTAACGTAATGCACGGGGGACGGTGCGCTGATCAGTCACCGGCTCGCGCCCGACAGCGCGCCGCGCCGGTTGCCGCGCCCGGGTGAGACGAAGCACGCGCCTGACAAGGGGAACCGCATGAGCGAACGATTGCCGCCTGGTGTTACGCCGGAGAATTTTGCCCGCGCATTCACGGAATTTCGCGACATCGTTGGCGCGCAATGGGCCTCGGACTCGCAGGCGGATCGCGAGACCTACCACGACCCGTTCAATGCCGGCGATCCACTCGAATTCGTCGCCGGCGGCTTTGTCGCCCCGGAGAACGTCGCGGAAGTGCAGGCCGTGGTCAGGGCCGCCGGCAGGCACGGCGTGCCGCTGTGGCCGGTATCCACGGGCAAGAACCTCGCCTATGGCGGTGCCGCGCCGCTCGTCCCCGGGACCGTCGTGCTCGATCTGAAACGCATGCGGCGGATCCTCGAGGTCGATGAGGATCTCGCCTACGCCTACGTGGAACCGGGCGTGAGCTTTTTCGATTTGTACGACTACCTGCGCGAGCACGAGATCAGGTTGTGGATGTCGGTGCCCGGGCCCGGCTGGGGCAGCATCGTCGGCAACGGTCTCGAACGCGGCATTGGCTACGGCTATTTCAGTGATCATTTCGGCACCTCGGCGGGTCTCGAAGTCGTGTTGCCGAATGGCGAGCTGATGCGTTGTGGCATGGGCGCGATGGCGAACAGTACGTCCGGCCCGCTGCTCAACTACGGCTATGGTCCGGCCGTCGATGCGATTTTTACGCAATCGAACTACGGGGTCGTGACGAAAATGTCACGCTTTCTGATCCCCGAACCGGAAACCTACCTCAGCTGCGAAGCGAATTGTTTCAACGACGCCGGGCTCGAAGCGCTCGTCGACGGGCTGCGCCGGTTCGAACTCGACGAGACGATCCGCAACCCGGTCGTGGTGACGAATGTGGCCTTGATCGCGTCATTCGTGTCCGTGCGCAGCCAGTGGTACGACGGGGACGGCCCGCTGCCGCCCGACGTGCTCGATCAGATCCAGACGCAGCTCGGCCTCGGTCGCTGGAACGCGTCGTTCGCGTTGTACGGCAATGAAGTGACGGTGAACGATGCCTGGGCGCGCATCCAGCGCGCGCTCGGCGCGATCCCGGGTATCGAGTTCAAGGCGCGTCGCTATCATCCGGGTGACGTCATCGAACACCCGCGTGATCAAAGCCAGGCCGGCGTACCAAACCTGACGGAATTCGGCCTCGCGAACTGGTACGGCGCCGGGGGGCACATCGACTTCTCCCCCGTCGGACCGAACACCGGTGAACACGCGCGCAAAATGAATACCTTGATCGGTAAACGCATGCAGGAATTCGGTTTCGATCACCTCGCCGGCTTTTACTGCAATACGCGGGTGCTGCGGTTCATTAATACGATCGTGTTCCGCAAGACGAACCCGGACGACCTGAAGAAAGTGCGCGAGATGTTCGGTCTGCTCGTAACGGACCTCGCCGATTCCGGTTACGGTGAGTACCGAACGCATCTTGCGTACATGGACAAGGTTGCGCAGACGTTTGATTTCAATAACCACGCGATGCTGCGGTTTCAGGAGCTGCTGAAGGATGCGATCGATCCGCAGGGGATCATCGCGCCGGGCAAATCCGGTGTGTGGCCGCGCAGTTACCGGGAGTAGGGGCAATGCTCGACGGGTGCAAGTTCATCGCCGCGTTCGGCTTCGCCTGCGGTCTCGCTGCCGCGGCGCAGGCAGCCGATCCGGGTAATGCCGCCGGACACGCGGTATTTCAAACCTGGTGTGCGGGTTGTCACGCGGACAGCCCGTTGGCGCCGGGTACGGTCGCGTTGAAAGCGGTTCGCGAACCCGACGCCGTCGTGCTCGAACAGCGCACGGATTTGAGTCCGACCCTGATCAGGACCATGGTACGGCGCGGGTTCGGCGGCATGCCGTCATTTCGACGGGTCGAGATCAGCGCGGCTGAACTCGACGCCCTTGTCGCCTATCTCGGCGGGTCTTCAGGCGCCGGAGCGGGCCAGTGAATCGCCGCGAGTTTGCCCGCTCGCTCACGGTGATCGCATGCGCCGGTGCCGGTCCTGCACTCGCGGGGCTCGCGGCGCCCGCAACGGTGACGCATTTCGTCCACGACAGCCGTATTGAATCGAATCACGTCGCGGCCTGGGTCGCCCGACTCGAGCCTGCGTACCGTCATCGCTTCGACGGCGACGTGACGGCGCTGTGGCGTAACGTGCTGAACCAGGTCTGGCGTGAATCGCACGCGGCTACCGCGGGCTTGACCCGCCATGCCGAGTTCTTCGTGCTCAGTACGCTCGCGCGCGACCAGGGTTACCGGGTCGCGATGGTGGACGAGCAGGCCGAGCATGTGTCGTGGTTACTTGTGCGCGACGGCGGTGTACGCGGCGCTCGGGATGCGCTGCGAACAGTGCAATGAGGGTTGCCTGCCGGGCCGGGCAGGGGTCTTGCCGTGTGGTACTACGCTCGCTGTAATGCGGGATGCGCCAGGCGCAATCCGGCGCCGGCTTGAACAGATTGGCAAGACAATCGGGCAACGGGCCGAGAACAAACTTTGCTTCCGGCCCGAAGCCCGATCGTTGCGGGGTATCGCGCGCGTCCTAGAAGCGTAAACGGACCCCGGCACCGAAATTGTGGCTGTCCATTTCGATGTTTCTCCACGTGCCACCGGCGGCGGGGGTCAGCGTGACCTCGGAATCCTCGAGACCGAGGTAGCGATATTCACCGAACACCGACCAGTCCTCGTTGAGCGCATACTCGACGCCGCCGATACCCTGGTAGGCGAACACGGCATCGTCATCGTCCAGGACCGGGGTTCCCGTGATGCCGAAATTCCGGAAATCCGTGAACGCGACCCCGAGGCCGCCGCCCACGTAGACGGAAATCGGTCGATCGCGGAAGAAATCAAACAACACGTTCGCCATGACCGTGTTCGCCGAGAATTCTCCGCCACTGCCGGCCAGCGCCGCACCGCCGAGCACATGATCGTCGACGTCGCTCTCGCGATACGCGTATTCGAGCTCGAGGCGCAAGGCCTTCGATTTATCGGCGATCCAGTTCGTATCGAGACCGGCGGCGCCGCCGACGACGAAGCCGGTATCGAATTCACTTTCAAAGCGGCCGAGGCTCGTGCGGTAATCCGTGTCGTCGGTTAGCGCCGCGGCCCCGAACAGTCGGACATAGTAGGGTCCCGTTTCAGGTTCGGCGGCGAACGCCGGATTCGTCACCGTGGCCAGTGCAACTAACGACCCCGCAATCAATGTTTTCATCAGACTCTCCGTTTCCTTCATGGTTAAAAACAACGTGGGACGGAGTGTAGATATCGGCAACGTAATTTAGGGATTGTTCGAAGTAACGTCTTGTAACGTCTCGTCGCGAAGCCCGTTACGAATGCGCGACCCGGGTCGCAAGCGTTTTCCTTACTACCGTCACGGCCGTTGTTGCGTGCACTACCGTCGCGAACGGAAACGTATGGGCAACAACCCGTAACGCACGCTGCGACCGGCCGACCCGGCTTGTCCGCAGTCCGTGTTCGGATCTCGTCTCGCGCGGCACCCGTGCTGTTACACAGTGTTTACATTTATTCGTCACACCGTTACGCGCCACTCCCCTAGCATGCAGGCTCACTTTCACACGAGGAGAACCGGAATGAATCGAAACAAAATTATTGCGCTGTGCGTTGCCATGGCTACCGGCGGATTGATGTTCGAAGCCGCGGCACGCCCGCCTGCGTTTTCGGCGATCGACAACGACGGGGACGGTCAGGTTTCACTGACCGAGTTCCAGGCTATGCACGCGAAGCGCGAGGCTATGCGCGCGAAGCGCATGACCGTGGAAGAACGCTTTGCGCGCATCGATGCGGACGGCGACGGTTTCCTCACGGAATCGGAACTCGCTGCGATGGGTCGCAAGCACGGGCCGCGCGAACGCAGGGAATAAACTGCCGTGCGGGGTAGCGCAGGGCGCATACCGCGATCCCGCCGCAATTCCCGCCCGCGCGCGAACCGTCCAGCCGCTTCGATGCCTGTCGACATCCCGGCGTTGCGCCCGCGCGCGGATCATGCAGCCAGCGGCGCTGCGTGATCCGCGTCGTTTGCCACGCGGGTGTCGCCGTCCCCATTTTGCAGTGCAATATCAGGCGCGTTACCCTGTATAAAGGCTGCCGCATACCGCTGTAGCCCTGCAACGACACCCGACAGGCAAATTCAAAGAGAGTACCGGACACATGTGCGGAATAGCAGGCGAAATCCGTTTCGATGGCACCGCGGTCGATTTGAGTGTGATCGAACGTATGAATGCACGCCAGGCCCCACGGGGCCCCGACGATGCCGGCTGCTTCGCCGCCGGACCGCGCGGGTTTGGCCACCGCCGTCTCATGGTGATGGATCTGAGCGCGCACTCGCAGCAGCCGATGATCGATCCCGCACTCGGGCTCGGGATCGTGTTCAATGGCGCTATCTACAACCATCCGGAGCTGCGTCGGGAACTGACCGCGCTGGGGCACACGTTCCATTCGGAGGGTGATACGGAAGTCGTGTTGAAAGCGTATGCCGAATGGGGCACCGACTGCCTGCAACACTTTCAGGGCATGTTCGCCTGCGCTATCTGGGAACGTGACAGCGGGCGCACATTTCTCGCCCGCGACCGGCTCGGCATCAAACCGCTCTATTACAGCCTCGACGCCACGCGACTGCGTTTCGCCTCGACCCTGCCGGCACTGCTCGATGCCGGCGGTATCGACACGAGTATCGATACGATCGCGCTCAATCACTATCTGAACTTTCATGCCGTCGTGCCCCCGCCGCGAACGATCCTGAACGGCGTCAGCAAGTTGCCGCCGGCGCACTACGCCATCGTCGAAGCGGGCGGCAAGGTCGAATTCCGGCGCTACTGGGAACTCGCGTTCAACCCGGCCGCGCCGGAACTGAGCGAGGATGCCTGGCGTGAACGCCTGCTCGGCGAGTTGCGCGCGGCGGTCAAACGCCGGCTCGTGGCAGCCATCGATGTCGGCGTGTTGCTTTCCGGCGGGGTCGATTCGAGCCTGCTCGTCGGCCTCGTTGCGGAGGCCGGCATCGCGAACTTCAAAACCTACTCGGTGGGTTTCGAAACCGTTGGCGACGAAGTTGGCGACGAGTTCCGCTACTCCGATGTGATCGCGGAGCATTTCGCGACGGATCACCACAAGATCCGGGTGTCGTCGGGCGAACTCCTCGAACAACTGCCGAACGCGATCACCGCGATGGCCGAGCCGATGGTCAGTCACGACTGCATCGGTTTCTACCTGCTGTCGCGCGAGGTGTCGCGAACGTGCAAGGCCGTGCAGAGCGGTCAGGGGGCGGATGAGGTGTTTGGCGGTTACCACTGGTATCCGCCGCTGATCGGCAGTACGACCCCGTACGAGAGTTACCGCGCCGCATTTTTCGACCGCGACTTCGACGAATACCGCGACACCGTGAGCGCCGCGGCACTCGCGAACGCCGATCACGCGGGCGATTACGTGCGTGATCATTTCGCCGGCGTGCACACGACCGACCCGGTCGACAAGGCCCTGCATCTCGACACGACGGTGATGCTGGTCGACGATCCGGTCAAGCGCGTCGATAATATGACCATGGCGTTCGGACTCGAAGCACGCGTACCGTTTCTCGACCACGAACTCGTCGAATTTGCCGCCACGATGCCGTCGGCGCTGAAGCTCGCGGGCGGCGGCAAGTACATCCTCAAGGAAGCCGCGCGTGAAGTGATTCCGGCCGCGGTGATCGATCGCCCGAAGGGTTATTTCCCGGTGCCGGCGCTGAAGTATCTGCGCGGCACGGTACTCGACTACGTGCGCGAAGCGCTGAGCTGCGATCGCGCGCGCGAACGGGGACTGTTCAACCCGGCGTATGTTGATCGCCTGCTTGCCGATCCGGAAGCGCATATCACGCCGCTGCGCGGGTCGAAACTGTGGCAGCTCGGTTTGCTTGAACTCTGGCTGCAGGGACAGGGTGTATGAGATGAAGGCGAATGTGGTGCAGGATTGCGGTTGGGGGCGGGTAATTTTCGGCCAGACCTTCGAAGACCCCGAGACGCTGACCCAGGAAATTCTCAAGGAAAAACCGAACCAGCGCGACGTTGCGATCTACGTCGAGCAGCCGCACGTGGTGTTGTCTTACGCACCCCAGCAATTGTTCCTCGACCCGTCCGATACGCTGCGTCTGCGCCTCGATGAGTTCACCGACGAGATGCCGGTGCCGTTCGGTATGGTCGTGCGGCGTATCGAAAGCCAGAGCGAAGCGGAGGCCATCAACGATATCTACACGCGTCGCGGCATGGTCGACGCGGAACCCGGGTTTGCCTGGCGGCATCGCAACGACGACAGCGTTGTCTTGCTGGTGGCGGTCGATACGGTCGACGGCGATGTGCTTGGCGCCGTGCTCGGACTCGATCACATCAGCATCTTCGACGATCCCGAACGCGGTTCGAGCTTGTGGAGTCTTGCCGTCGATCCGCTTTCGAGCCGACCGGGGATCGGACAGGCGCTCGTGCACGGCCTCGCCGCGCATTTCAAGCATCGCGGCAATCGCTACATGGACCTGTCGGTTATCCACGACAACATGGAAGCTAAGCGGCTGTACGAGAAGATCGGCTTCCGTCCCGAGGCGCTGTTCACGGTGAAGAGCAAGAACGCGATCAACGAGCCGCTGTTCATTGGCCCGGATCCGACCGAGAAACTCAACCCCTACGCCCGCATCATCGTCGACGAAGCGCGTACGCGCGGAATCGACGTCGAACTCGTCGACACCGAAGAGGGGTATTTCCGCCTCACCTCGGGCGGCAAGTCCGTCGTTTGCCGCGAATCACTGACCGAACTCACCTCGGCGATTGCCATGAGCCGGTGCCAGGACAAGTTCGTCACCCATCGCTGGTTGCGCGGTGCCGGCCTCAAAACGCCGTCCTACCAGCTCGCCGGCGATACGTGCGCCGACCGTGAGTTCCTCGCGACGCACGGTGCGATCGTGGTCAAGCCGGTCATTGGTGAGCAGGGCAAGGGCATCACTATCGGGATTCGCGATGATGCCGCGATGGAACGCGCGATAAAGCTGGCGCGCGAATTTTCCGAACGGGTATTGCTCGAGTCGTTTCACGCGGGGCAGGATTTGCGCGTCGTTGTGATCAAGGGCCACGTCGTCGCCGCGGCCGTGCGACGTCCGGCGCAGATTATCGGCGACGGCAAACATGATGCGGAAACCCTCATCGCAAAACAAAGTCGCAGGCGTGAAGCGGCGACCGATGGCGAGAGCACGATACCGACGGATGACGAGACATTACGGTGTCTCAACGAAGCCGGCTATGGTCTTGGCGACGTGATCGAGGAGGGCGTCGTCGTGCAGGTGCGCAAGACGGCGAATTTGCACACCGGTGGCACGATCCACGATGTCACCTCGATCCTCCATCCGCAGCTCGTTACGGCTGCGCGCACGGCGGCGTTGCGCCTGGATATCCCCGTCGTCGGACTCGATTTCATCGTGCCCGAGCCGTCGAACACCGAGTATGTCATCATCGAGGCCAATGAGCGGCCGGGTCTGGCGAATCACGAACCGCAACCCACGGCGGAGCGTTTCGTCGACCTGCTGTTCCCGCTCACGGCCGGACGACGCCCGCGACGGGTTGCCGGCGATCGCTGAATTAACCGGTATTGGCAACCCATATGATTTCACCCGAACGCATCAAGCAGACGTTACTGGATCTTCTTGCCATTCCGAGCCCGTGCGGATTTACCGACGAGATCGTGCGTTACGTCGGCACGCTGCTGACGGAGCTCGGGGTCGAGTATCGGCTCACGCGCCGCGGTACGATTCGCGCGCGGCTGCCGGGGCAGCGTACGGGGCATGCACGGGCCATCGTCACGCATGTCGACACGATCGGCGCGATGGTGCGACAGATCCGCGACGACGGCCGCGTCATGGTCGCACCGATCGGTGCCTGGAGTTCGCGCTTCGCTGAAGGCGCGCGCGTGATCGTGTTCAGCGAACACGGCGCTTACCGCGGCTGTCTGCTGCCGATGCTGGATTGGGGTGTGTCGCATGATCAGGGCGTGGAGGCGGTGCCGCAGGACTGGGATCACCTCGAGCTCAGACTCGAAGAGCCGGTATTCACGCACGAGGACGTGCTCGATCTCGGGATCGAAGTGGGCAATTTCGTCGCGCTCGACAGCGCGCCCGATATCCTCGAGAACGGCTACATCATCGGGCGCAATCTCGACAACAAGGCGGGCACCGCGGCGGTGCTCGAACTGATCCGCCACCTGCTCGAGACCGACGCGCAGATCAGGCACGATATTTACATCCTGTTCACGATTTCCGAGACCACGGGCCACGGTATGGGCGGAGCGATTCTGCCGGAGGTGTCGGAACTCGTTACGGTGGATTTCGAATCCGTCCGTGCGACGGAGAAGAGTCCGTTCAAACGCGTGACGCTTGCGCGCGGTGATGCGAGCGGTCCATACGACTACCATCTCACCGCCCACCTACACGATCTCGCCGTGCGCGCCGCGATCCCTTTTCAGCAGAAATACCTGAGTGCGTTTCACAGCGATGCGGCGGCCGCGCTCGCGGCCGGGCACGATGTGCGGACCGCGGTCGTTGCTTATGCGGGCGATGCATCCCATAGCGTGGAACGCACGCATACCGACAGTCTGACGAACGTGTGCCGCATGCTCGAGGCGTACGCGACTTCGGAACCGACGTTCGCGGAAGACGCACCAACGGTGAAAGTTGAACAGTTCCCGCGCCAGATCACGCGCGAGAATACGCCGCCGACCCTGCGCCACGGGCCGGAGCCGGGCCGTGTCGTCTATCCGTTCGAGGACGACGACACGCCGTGACGGTTGATCTCGACTACCTGCGGCGACGCCTGCACGAGATGCTGCTGATCCCGAGCCCGACCGGGTTCACCGGCGAGTTGTCGCGCTACGTGTGTCGCCAGCTCGAAGCGCTCGAAGTCGAATTCGAGCTGACCCGACGCGGCACGATCGTCGCGCGCATTCCGGGACGTTCGCACGCGCCCGCCCGCGCCGCGGTAAACCATATCGACACCATTGGCGCCGTCGTGACGGCACTCAAGGACAACGGCCGCCTCGCCCTGCAGCCCGTCGGGACCTGGTCGAGCCGTTTCGCCGAAGGCGGCCGCGTGACGGTATTCACGCGCAACCGCGCGTTTCGCGGCCAGGTGTTGCCGTTGCTCGCGTCCGGGCACGCATTCAACAAGCGCGTCGATACGCTGCCGATCGCCTGGGACCAGGTCGAGGTGCGGCTCAACGAGCCGTGTGCGGATGCCGGATCGCTCGCGAATCTCGGGATACGCTCGGGCGACTTCGTTGCTTTCGACAGCGATCCGGAATTTTCCGACAACGGCTATTTGCTCGCCCGGCACCTCGACAACAAGGCCGGTGCGGCCGCACTCCTGACCGCGCTGAAGACGATCCGCAAACGTGCCGAGCCCCCGCCGATCGATTTCCAGGCGATCTTTACCGTCACCGAAGAGATCGGTACCGGCGCCGGCGCGTCGCTGTCGCCCGACGTGGTCGAATTTGTCGGCATCGACATCGGACCGGTAGCACCGGGCCAGAATGCCCGCGAAACGGGGGTCACCTTGTGCGCCCAGGATACGAGCGGACCGTTCGACTATCACATGCTGCAGAAGCTCAAGGGTCTGTGTCGGGAGCACGCGATTGATTTTCAGGTTGATGTCTTTCGCTACTACTATTCCGACGCGAATTCGGCGATCCGGGCCGGCCACGAAGTCCGCGACGCGCTGATCACGTTCGGCACGGATGCGACCCACGGATACGAACGCACGCACATCAACAGTCTCGAATCGATCGCGCGACTGCTCGTTGCCTACAGTGCGTGCGAACCCCTGTTCCCGCACGTCGCGAGCGACATCAGCACGTTTCCGCGACTGCCGACTGCCTGATTACCGTTGTCCGCGCGGGCGCGGCGTCGCGCCCGCCGCTGTGCGTGTAGCCTGCGTCCGGAGCGGGGGCGGATGTCGCGAATTCCCGCGGGCGGGTGCGGTGACGCAGCGCGCTGTCGGCGCGCTTGAACTCGGGCATGTAACCGTCCTATAAGAGAATGGTTCCCTCCCCAGGTTGCTCGACCATGGCATTCGACTCGATCCGTGACTTGCGCCTGTTTGTGCGTATCTACGAGCAGTCCAGTATCACCGCGGCGTCGGCGCTGCTCGGCATGACGCCTGCCGTCGCGAGCAAGCGACTGAAGAACCTCGAAGGCGATGTCGGCGAGGCGTTGTTCCACCGTTCGACGCGTAGCCTGTCGCCGACCGGCGCGGGGACCGTCCTGTACGAATACGCCCGCGCCGTGATCGCGACGGTGGACGAGGCCGACGCCTGTCTCGAACCCGGCAGCGAGCCGAGTGGGCTGCTCAAGATCACGACCTCGGTCGCGTTCGGCAGGCTGTACCTGGCCGACATCGTCGCCAGGTTTCTCGCGCGCCACAGCAAGGTTCGGATCGACGTTCAGTTCACCGATCGCATCGTCGACATGGTTGATGAAGGTATCGACCTCGCGTTTCGCATCAGCGCGCCTGATGATGCCGAGAACCTGATCATGCGCCGCCTCTGCAGCGGGCGACGTATCCTCTGTGCCAGCGCCGACTACCTCCGCGAACACGGTGCCCCCGCGAATCCGGAAATGCTCGCCCGGCATAACTGCGTCGTGCTGAACCACTACGATGTGTGGAAGCTGGAATCGGCGGGCCATTGCACGACGATCAAGGTAGGCGGCAACTACCACACGAATGACGGGGAGGCGATCCTCGATGTGATTCGCAACGGTCTCGGTATCGGGGTCGTCGCACTGTGGCAGGGTGCGCCGGATATCGCCGCCGGCCGTCTGGCGCGCGTGCTGCCGCAACACGAACTCCTGGGTCAGCCGGACGTTTACGCAATTTATCACCCGACGCAACGTCGCCTGCCCCGTCTGCGCTGCTTCCTCGAATTTCTCGAGGAGCAGATCCGGTTCCCGTTCGACGATGCGGACAAGTTTTTGTCACGGCATACCGGTTGAAAGTGCCCGCATCCGGGGCCGCTGCAGCGCCGGCCCTCATGGCCGGCACTGTCGATCGCGCCACCGGAACCGGGTTCGATTCGGGTTCCCGATGTCCTCAATACCCGGGGGGGGTCGGGTGCTCGAATCCGGGTGGCTTGGGCAGGCCCATCGCGGTAAAAAAATCGAGGTTGTGATTGACGTTGAGCTTTCGCGTACCGATGATTTTGCCGTCCTTGATCTGATAGATGAAGTTCACGGTGAAGCGCACCTCCTTGCCGGTTGGTGCAATACCGAGCGACTCACCGGTATGGAATCCACGAAACTCGAATATACCGGCGACGAGATCGCGTTCCGCAAGCATCTCCAGCGTTTTCCATTT
>CAXBJY010000117.1:0-13877 GCA_963976285.1 uncultured Gammaproteobacteria bacterium | reverse complement strand
AACGGATATCTCGCTCGTCGTCGATCAAAAAGTCCGCATGCTGCCGTACGGCGAGGTCGGTGACATCAATACCTCGCTCGCGATGCCGAACCTGCAGAGTTTCGGCCTCGGCGGCAGTTCCGTCGTTGGCGTGCGTGACGGGGCGGTGACGATCGGACCGGAATCCGTCGGTGCGTCGCCCGGCCCCGCGTGTTTCGCGCGCGGTGGTACGAGTGCGACGCTCACCGATGCGCTGCTCGTCGCGGGGGTGCTCGATGGCGGGAATTACCTCGGCGGTGAATTGAAACTCGATGCCGCGCGTGCCGAACAGGCCCTGCTCGATGCCGTCGCCACGCCGCTCGGGCAGGATGTGGAAGCCGCCGCGGTGACGACCATCGAAGCATTCGAGGCCGCCGCCGGCAGGAACATCGCGGCGGCGATCGCCGAGAGCGGGCGTGCGCCGGCAGACACCTGCCTCATCGCATTCGGCGGCGGCGGACCGATGATCATCACCGGGATCGCGGAAGCCGCGGGCGTTCGCCGCATCATCATCCCGCGCCTCGCCTCCGTATTCAGTGCGTTCGGCATCGGGTTCAGCCATCTCGCCCACGTCTATCATGCGTCGCTCGACGGCAAGGACGCCGGCGCCGTTGCCTCGCTGCTGCGTGAACGCGCGGAACGCGACATGTACGGCGAAGGCGTGACCCCGGAACAATGCCGTTACGACATCGGCCTGTGGGGCGCGCAGGACGGCGTCGTCGTCGAAGGCTCGCTGAGCGATGCGGCGCATTTCGGCAATGCGGTCGACGACGTCAGGGTCAGCCTGAAAGCAGTCCACGAATTGCCGACCTCGGACCTCGTCGCGGACGACGGCAAGCGCGGCGCGGCCGCGCGGAAATCCGGTGCGGCGTCCGTTAATGTCGGCGGTGGCAAGGCGGATCTCGCTACTTACGACGGCGCGGCGCTCGTGGCAGGCGAAACGCTCGTCGGTCCGGCGCTGTTGCGTGGCGCCTATTTGACGTGCCTGATCCGCGCCGGCTGGTCACTGCGCGTGACAAACAACCTTGACCTGATCATCGAGGCAGACTGATATGGCAGAGCAAAGAGTCGCTATCACCGAATACCTGGAAATCGATCTCGACAGCGAGCGCTGGCACTGCCGTCGCTGCGGTCATGACATCAACGATGCGCGCTCACCGTACAAGGAAGGCCTGCTCGTACATGAGCGCGATCCGCGGGAAATTCACGATTCGATCATCGACGACAAGCGCTACGAGTTTACCTACGCGCCGGATCCGAAATGGTGCCGGATCATCGAATTCTATTGCCCGGGTTGCGGCACGATGATGGAAAACGAATACCTGCCGCCGGGGCTGCCGCTGACCAACGATATCGAACTCGACATCGACAGCCTGAAACAACGCCACGCGAAAAAGGGGACCGCAGATGCGTCGAGTTAGTGTTGATATCGGAGGTACGTTTACCGATTGTTTTCTCGCGTTCGATGGTAACTACATCGAATCGAAGGCGCTGACCACGCACCACAATCTTGCCTCGGGATTCATGGAGGCACTGAACAAGGCGTGCGAGGAACTCGGGCAGGGACTCGGCGAGGTGCTGCAGTCCGTCGATGCGGTGCGTTACGGCACGACGCTCGGGACGAATGCGCTGATCCAGCGCAATGGCCCGCGGGTCGGTATTCTGACCACCGCCGGTTATGAGTCCTCGGTGCCGCTGATGCGTGCGCGTGGCTACGGCGACGGCCTCGACTTCGCGGCGCAAACCGATCTGCCCGGCGCTGATCGTCCGGAACCGCTCGTGCCGCCGCAGTTCATCGTCGGTATCGAGGAACGCATGGATTACAAGGGCGAAGCGCTGCTCCGGGTGGACGAACAGAACGTCCGCGAGCAGATCCGGCGCCTCGTCGACAAGGGTGCACAGGCGTTCGTCGTCTCGCTTGTGAACGCGGTGGTGAATCCGGCGCACGAAAAGGAAGTCGAACGGATCATCCTGTCGGAATATCCGACGCATGTACTCGGTGCGATCCCGATCGTACTGTCACACCGGGTCGCCGGCCGCAAGGCGGAATACTCGCGCACGATGTCCGCCGTGCTCGACGCTTACCTGCACGATCAGATGTACCACGGTATGTCCTCGCTCGAAGTCGTGTTGCGCGAAAACGGCTACGCGCGCCCGATGCTGCTCGTGCACAACACGTCCGGCATGGCGCAGATGAATTCGACGCACGCACTGCAGACGATACATTCGGGCCCGGTTGCCGGCCTCGAGGCAACATCGTATCTGTCCGCGCAGTTCAAGGAACCGAACGTGATCGCGACCGATATGGGCGGCACGAGTTTCGATATCGGACTCGTCACCGCCGATGGCGTGAAGTTCTACGACTTCAACCCTGTCATTGACCGCTGGCTCGTCAGCACGCCGATGACTTACCTGCACACGCTTGGCGCCGGTGGCGGTTCGATCGCGCGCTACGACCGGCTGTGGGAAGCGGTGGAAGTCGGGCCGGAAAGCGCGGGCTCCGATCCGGGACCGGCGTGCTACGGCCGCGGCGGCAAGCTGCCGACGACGACGGATGCGAACCTCGTACTCGGCTATCTCGACCCCGACAACTATGCCGGCGGCACGATCAAGGTGAACATGCGCCGTGCGGAACGTGCCATCGAGGAGCACATCGCGAAGCCGACGGGCATGTCGATGATCGAAGCGGCGAAAGCCGTCAAGCGCAAAGTCGATGCGAACATGGCGTCGGCGATTTTCAAGGAAGTCGCGGTGAAGGGTTACAACCCGAAGAACTTCGTCATCCTGAGCTACGGTGGCGGCGGACCGATCCACGCCTGTGGATATGCCTCGAAGATCGGCATCTCGCGGATCCTGATCCCGCCTTTCAGCTCCGTGTTCTCCGCGCTCGGGGCGGGCAATATGGACCAGCTGCATATCCACGAGAAATCGCTGTACCTGATGCTCTACGACGCGACGAAGCGTCACGTCCTAGACGATTACACGACGATCAATGAAACGATCGACGAACTCGAGGGCCGCGGCCGCGAGGACCTCGTGCGCCAGGGCGCGGATCCCGCCGACATCAGGATGCGCGTCGAGTTTGACATGCGTTACGGCAACCAGCTTGCGCAAATCGGCATCGCGAGCCCGATCAACCGGGTCAATGAACCGCAGGACATCATCACGCTGCTCGATATCTTCAGTGAAAACTATGCGCAGCGGTTCGGCGAAGGTTCACAGGCGCCCGAAGCCGGGGTGCGGATCAACGTGATCCGGGTCATCGCCTATGTCGAACACGAACGTCTCAATCTGGAACGTTCGCACAACTCGATCGACGACAAACCGGTCCCGCGGACGTCGCGCGAGTGTCACTTCCCCGATCTCGAAGCGCCGGTCATGACCCCCGTATTTGATGTCGATGCGGTAAAGGACGGCATGAAGATCGCGGGGCCGGCGTTAATCGAGACGCCGCGCACGACCTATCTCGTCGAACCCGGCTGGTCGCTGACGATGGGCCTGATGGGTTCGGCCATGATGGTGAAAGATTAGGCAAAATTCGCACACGTCATGACTCGGCATCTTGCATCACGACGAAAACAATTGAGATTGATTCTCAGAGGGTACGGCTATGGGCGGTGACCAGGAAAAATCAGTAATCGAAAAGTTTCTCGACGATAACGTGCTCTTCCTCGGGCCCGATCCCGAGATCATGAAAGACCACCGCGTCGTGGAAACCTCGCCCCGTGAGCAGGCGGCGCTCGACGCATTCGCCGATCCGGATGAGATCAATCTGATCCGCCACAAACTGCAGACCGCGTGTAACGAATCGTTCGACATGGTCGAGCAGATGGGGGCCGCGCCCGGAGCGAAGTGGGGCGATCTGATCTCCGGCGTGTGGACGATGCACGGTGACCTCGCGATGGCGAGCATGGGCGGCGTACTGATTTTCTCCGTGCTGACGCAACATCCGGTCAAGTTCATCCTGAAATACTGGAAAGACGATCCGACCGTCGGGCTGAAGGACGGCGACGTGTTCATGCACAACGATGCGCGTTACGGCAACATCCACAACACGGATCAGAGTCTCGTGATCCCGGTGTTTCACGAAGGCGAACTCGTTTGCTTCACCGGTGCAATTGTGCACGAAGGCGAGAATGGCGCGACGGAGCCGGGCGGCATGCCGTCGGCCGCGGAGTCGCCGTTCGACGAAGGCCTGAAAATGTCGCCGATCCTGGTCGGCGAAAATTACGAGTTCCGCCGCGACATCATGACGTTTCTGCAAAACTCCGTGCGCGAGCCGAAGCTGCAGCTCGAAGGCATGAAGTCGAAACTGTTCGCCGCGATGCGCATGAAGGCGCGCGTTGACGACGCGATCGCGGAATACGGTGTCGATGCCGTCGTCGCAACGCTGCGCAAGACACTCACGGACACGGAAACGGAAGTACGCCGCAAACTGATGTCATGGCCGGACGGCAAGGTCCGCACGAACGTGTTCGCGGACGGTACGCTGCGCGAGAATTGCCTGATCCGGGTGCGTTGCGAACTGCACAAGAAAGACGACGAACTGATTATCGACTTCCGCGGTTCCTCGCCGGAGTTTCTGAACCGCGCGAACAATACCGTGCTCGCGTCGCTGAAAGGTATGCTGGCGCAGGAATTCCTCAGCTTCGTGTGGCCGGACCTGCCGCGCAACCAGGCCGTGTTCGCACCGATGACCGTGCTGACGGACGAGCGTTCGGCGCTGAATTGCTCGCCTGATGCACCGAACGCGCAAAGCATGATGACGTTTTTCCCCGGTTTCACCGCGATACAAATCGGGGTGCCGAAATTCCTCTACAGCGCCGGGGAGCGCAGCACGGACGTCATCGCCGGCTGGTACAACATGATCGTGACGTTCCTGTACGGCGGCGTGAACCAGTACGGGGAACTCGTCGGCAACGTGTGCGCGGATCTGAACGGCATGGGCGGCGCGGCGCGCTGGAACCGTGACGGCGAACATTCGCTCGCGCCGATTTTTGCACCGATGGCGGACATCGGTGAACAGGAACTCATCGAGGAAGAAGTACCGCTGATCAAAATCGTGCCGAACAAGCTCATGCGTGATTCGGAAGGTTTCGGCAAATATCGCGGCGGGCACGGCTATCAGCAGATCGCGACGATGAAGGATTCCTCGATGTGGGGCTACATGTGCTGTTCGATCGGATCGAAATTCCCCACCACCTACGGCATCTTCGGCGGCTATGCGCCGGGGTGTTATCCGCTGTGCAAGGTGAAGGGCGTGAACGTGTTCGAGGTGATGAAGGACTCGCGCGATCTGTTGCGCTACACGATCGAGGAAATCATGAACGAACGTCCGTTCCCGGGCGCAAAATACACGTCACACCACATGGGTCTGCAGCTCGAGTTCGCCGAACCCGGCGAACTGTACATGATCACGCAGGGCTCCGGCGGCGGCTATGGCGATGTGCTCGAACGCGATCCGGAACTTGTCGCGAAAGACTACCTCGACGGGCTCATCTCGATGCGCCCGGTGCGCGAGATCTACCACGTCGTGCTGGACGAAAAGACCGGCGCGGTGGACGTCGAAGCAACGAGCAAGGCGCGTGATGGCGAACGCGCGCAGCGCAAGGCGCGCGGCAAGCCGTACAAGGAGTTCGTCAAGGAATGGGAAAGCGACAAGCCCGCGGCCGACGTGCCGTTCTATGGCTCCTGGGGCGATCGCGGCACGATCTACATGGGTCGCCCGGACAAGACCTGCCCGGCTGATGCAATTCAGTCGGTGATGATGCCGGATCCGAAAGACGTCCGGATCGCGAAACTCGAAGCGGAAATCGAGGCCCTGAAAGGGGCGGGCTGAGCAGACGAACGATGCCCGCGCATAATCTAAAGGCCTGGATCGACGGTCGGCGCGAACGCTTGCGCTGGATCGATTTCACGGCGTACGCACACCGGGTATTTGCCGCCGGCAATGAGCGCTGGTTCGTCGACCCGCATGTTCATGCGGGCGGTCTCGGACAGGCGCAGGGCGTGATCGGCACGGAAGTGCTGAGCATCGATGTGCTCGCCCCGTACTTCGCCGCGCTCGTCCCGAACAGTGAGTCGCCGGCCGCGGCCGCGCAGGCAATGTTCGAACAGGCCGCGCCGTCCGCGTTTGTCAGCGAAGTGCTCGACGCACTTGCGCACAGCCTGGGTGGCAAGGTCGATCTCGTCGTGAAAATCCCGTCACCGGCGGACGTGCTGCGGGCGGCCGGGCTCATCGGGGAGGCCACGTTCGATGATCTCGACGATACCGCGATCGCGCTCGCGAACATGCTGCGTACGTATGCCGAGCGACCGTTGAGCGGGATCCTCGTCACGGCGTCGGCGGACGTGACGGACGATGAGGCCGAAGCACTTGAAACGGTCGTCAGCGCCGCGCGACATTACGACTGGTGCGTCGCGATCAGTCTTGACAATGCCACGCAGCCGGCCGCGGACGGTCCGCCGATCGGGGCCGATGTCGTGCTGTATCCGGGCTGTGACTTCGCCGCGCTCGCGGGGACCCGTGACGCGGGCGGCGGCCTCGATCCCGCGTTCTGGGCCGGTGGTATCGCGCCGCCGGATCAGGGGCGCGTGCTCGCCTACGGGATCATCCCGGCCGATGCACAGCCGGAGACGGTCGTGCGCTGCGCGGCCGGTCTGAAGCAAACCTGAGCCACCCGCGACGCACGCGCTTTGATGCGCCGGCGCGCCGTCAGTCCTGGTCTCGTGGCGAGGTATCGAGCGCGAACAGCAACATACGGTAGAACTCGTAGAACGCCTCCGACAGACTCAGATCATTCGCGCGATAAAAATCCGGTTCACGCAGGCGACTGATTCCGGCAAACACCATTTCCGCGACGAGCGTCGGCGACAGGTCGCGAAACGCGCCGGTCGCGATGCCCGCTTCGAGCAGGTTGCGCAGGCCGTCAACGCGCAAACGCATGTGCTCCTGCCACAGCCGTCGCGCCGGCTCCCACTTGTCGATGTCGGCAATGATCACCGGGCCGAGACGCTGCGCGGCGCGCACGCCAACCTGCAGGTACTCGAATATTTTGTCCGCGGGTTCGCTGCATTGCTCGCTGGCGCGGTCCGCGTCTTCGCGCAACGTGGCAAAAAACGTCGCGATCGCATCGAGAACGAGTTCGTTCTTCGTCGGTGCGAGTTCGTAAATCGTGCGCTTCGAACAGCCGAGCCGCTGCGCCATCTCCGACACACTGAGACGGCTGAACCCGTCCGCGAGGATGATGTCCTGCAGGGTTGCCCGCAGTTCCGCTTCACGTTTTGTTGCTGCAGATTCGGCCGCGCCGGCAGGCGCGGCGTCATCGGATGCCACCGGTTCGGTCATACGATTGGGCTGGAGCGTTTGGGTAACCTGGGTACCCCTAGTTTTACCTCAGTACCAGGCCGACGCAAGCTTCGCGGTGACATCATCGTCGTGGTGTAGGTACGCCTCGCGACCCGCCGAGCGGTCGCGAAATTCAGTGCCGCATGCGCTGGCGTATTGTTGTGCGACGCAACAAAAACTCCTGAAAAATTCGTAGGTTGACAGGGTTTGGGTGCCAACCTATAGTCGCTTCTCGCTCCGAAAAAGGTAATTTCTGAGTACAAAAAGTACCGCTCGGAGTGAGACGTATCGTTGTCCTCGAGGGCGCCGATCGGACCAAAACTCAATACGAGATAACAATAAATGGGGCGGCGGACCACCACCGGTCGGCCGGCAAGGCGAGGGTGCCCACACGTGATTAATTCGCTGCGATACACCGCGCTCCTGTCCCATTCATTACCCTCTCGCTTTTCAAATTATTCGCAGGCAGCGCCTGCCTGTCCGGAGTTGGCCTAGATGAAAGGTATTCGTTATCGACTCGCCGAACTGACCATGAAACACCGAACATTTTCGGCCATGATCCTGTTCGGTCTCACCGCGTTTTTCGCCTATGGACTGCAGTTCGTCGAGTTGAAAACGATTTTCTCGGACCTGTTCCCGAAAACCCACCCGTTCGTCCAGACGTTCGCCGACCACCCGAATTTCGGCAACCCGCTCACCGTCACGATGATGCTCAAGCGCACCGACGGTAATGACATCTACAACACCGAGACGATCGAAAAGGTCTGGCGCCTGACCCGCGAAATCGACCTGACGCCCGGGGTCGACCACGATCAGATCCTGTCGATTACCACGGAGAAAGCGCGCTACGCGGAAGCGACCCCGTTCGGTATCGATCTGCGTCCGCTCATGGACGACAAGCCACCGGAGACCGCCGAGGACATCGAGGATTTCAAACGGCGCGTCGACAAGGCCGCGAACGTGCGCACGTTCCTGATCTCCGCCGATGAGACCGCAACGATCGTGCAGGCGACGTTCATCGAGCAAAAACTCGATTACGGCGTCGTGTTTGAGTTCGTGCAGGAACTCGCGGAAAAGGAACGCGACGCAACGCATGAAATCTACGTCGCGGGCCAGCCGATACTCACCGGCTGGGTGTACTTCTACGAAGGCCAGATGCTCGGCATTTTCGCCATCACGGCCGCCGCATTGCTGCTGTCGCTGATCGTCTACATGCAGAATATCCCGGGGGTGGTAACGCCGATTGCCGTCAGTGTCGTCGCCGCGATCTGGGGGTTCGGTTTCGTTGGCTGGATCGGCGACCCGATCGAGCCTCTGATCATGGTTGTGCCACTACTGCTCGTTGCGCGATCGTTCAGTCACTGCGTGCAGTTCATCGAACGCTATTACGAGATCTATTACGAGATTAAGGATCGGCGCAAAGCCGCCGAATTGTCTCTCAGCGTCATGATGGCGCCCGGGGTCCTCGGTATCGTGACGGACGCGGCGGGTCTGTTCCTGATCGCGGTCGCACCGATCCCGGTGATGGAACGCTTCGCGGTTTTCTGCGGCTTCTGGGCGCTGATTCTCGTGCCGGCGATTCTGTTCCTGTCGCCGATCATGTTGTCGTGGTTCCCGGCGCCGAAAAACGTCGCGAAGCTGATCGGCAAGGCCGAGGAACGGTCGTGGCACGACGGTATCATCGATCTGCTGCAGGTCGTCGGCCGGGTGAGCCATGGCGCGCAGGCCAAGGTCACGACGGTGATCGTACTCGCGCTGCTCGTCGGTGGCTTCTCCCTCGCGATGCAGATCAAGGTCGGTAATCCGACCGAGGGCAGCAACCTGCTGTTCCACGATTCCGATTTCAACACGGCGGTGCGCGCCATCAACTCCCACTTCCCGGGCTTGATGACGCTCGAAATCGTCTTCGAAGTGAAAGACGCGGACGCGGAAAGCCGCTTGTTGAGAAAGAAAGAAACGATACAGACGATGTTCGCGCTGCAGCGTGCGCTCGAGGCGTCCGACAGTCCGCCGGAAGCGACGCTGTCGTTCGCCGACTACCTGCCGGAAGCAAACCGCCTGTTCAGCGGCGGTAATCCGAAGTGGGGGCCGATCGATACGACGGACGAAGCGACGAACGCCGCCGTCGGCGCACTGCTGCTCGGTTCGAGCACGAAAGCGTATTCGCACGTCAGTGATTTCGAACTCGAGAACGGCACCGTGTCGCTCTGGTACAAGGACAACCGTCAGGAAACCGTTGATGTCGCGCTCGAACAGACGCGCGCCGCGCTCGACGAGATCGGTGTCGACAAGGAGAACTTCCGGATCCGCCTCGGTACCGGGGCGATCGCACTGCAGCAGTCCGTCAACGATACGGTCGACTATTACCAGTGGGTGATCCTCGCGGCACTGAACGCCGTGATTCTGCTTACGTGCAGTTTCGCGTATCGCTCGTTCGCCGCCGGTTTACTGCTGCTGATTCCGGTTAACTTCTCGAACATGCTGCTCGGCGCCGTCATGGTCCTCATGGGCATCGGCCTCGATGTGAACAGCCTGCCGATCGCGGCGATCGGTATTGGCGTCGGCATCGACTACGGTATCTATCTCCTGAGCCGGATTTGCGAAGAGTTCCGTGATAACCAGCACCACGGCGATGCGATCCAGGCCGCGGTGACGACGACGGGTAAAGCCATCTTCTTCACCGCCACGATCGTGCTGATCGGGATCCTGCCGTGGTACTTCCTGTCTGAGCTGAAGTTCCTCGCGGACATGGGCCTGTTGCTGGTCATGATCATGTTGATCAACATGGTCATCGCACTCGTCGTGTTGCCGCTGCTCGTGTATCTGTTCAAGCCCGGCTTTATCGAACGCGAGCATCTGATCATTTCGGAAAGCGCCGACCTTTCCGAACTGCTCGGCGACCACAAATAAGAATCAGAGATATAGGATCTTAATGATGACTAGCCTTTCAAACCGGATTGCGCGCAGCGCGATTGTCTTGCTGCTCGCGGTTTCGTCCGCGGCCGTAACGGCCGAGGAGATGATTTCCGAAGCCATTGAAATCGTGCGCACGGGTATCGCCCATGACGCGTTGTACGCGCTCGACATGAGCGGCGAAAAGGGGATCGCCGTTGGCAACTTCGGCCTGATCCTCGAAACGAAGGACAGCGGCGCCACGTGGACGAAGACGAAGCCGTTTACGGACCAGGCGCTGCTTGGTATCGCGTCGGCCGGCGACCGCCAGGTGATCGTGGGCCAGGCGGGGACGTTCATCACCCGGGTTGGTGATGGCGATTGGGAAATCCTGCCGAACGATATCGGACTGCGGTTGCTCAATGTCGATCTCGACGAAAGCGGACTTGTCGTTGCGGTCGGTGAGTTCGGCGCCATCCGGCGCTCCCGCGACAACGGCAAGACGTGGGACGAAATCGTCATCGACTGGTCGCAGTACAACGACGAAGGCTACGAGCCGCATCTGTACGACGTCGTCGTGAAGGATGCGAACACGGTGGTCGTTATCGGCGAATTCGGACTCATCCTGTGGTCGGAAGACGGCGGCGATACGTTCGTCGCGCGGCACCAGGGCGAGAAGTCGCTGTTCGCGATTCAACTCGACAGTGACGGCACCGGCACCGGCTACGCCGTGGGCCAGGAAGGCGAAGTCCTGCGCAGCCAGGACGCGGGCCTGACCTGGCAGAAGCTCGAAACGGGATCGACGGCCAACCTGCTCGGCGTATGGTCCGGCCAGGGCGAAGTCGTTGTCATCGGGATCCGTGAATTATTGCGCTCGAGCGACGACGGCGAGACGTGGAAACGCGCGGACGACATCAAGGTCGTACGCACGTGGTATCAGGGTGTTGATGCCGCGGTGGCTGAAATCGAAGCCCCGAATGGCTTCCTCCGAACCCAGGTCGTGTATGTGGCGGGATACAACGCCACTATATCCCGTATTCTCGAGTAGACGGGTAGTGGTCGGGAGCCCGGATAGAGCGTTGCAAATATGAGACAAAAAACGCCGGGCTCGCAAAAAATGTGTGATAAAAACAAAAAAAGCGCTAGTTATTCGGAAACAATCCGTTATACTGCGCAGTAATCGCCGTTAAACCCGTTGCGAAATATCCGCAACTGGGCAGGCGTTTGTGACACGGAAACAACATCATAAGAAACCGTTGGTCCGTGTCTGGGGTGATAAAAACTACAGTTCTACCTAGAGGAGAGCGGGAGTGAACAGAACCAAGCTCGCAACGATCGTCACCGCCGTAGTGACGTCGTTCATCTTACTGATCCCGAGCATCGCCATGGCCATCGACTGGAGCTTCACCGGCTTCATTCGACAGGAAATCGCGGTCTCGATCACGAATGAAAAGAATCCCTACAACGCAAACACGAAACCGAACATCGACAAATCGGTTCCGGCGCAGACCTTTGGGCAATTCGTCCCAGGTGTGAACGAACTGGGTATCTTCAGCGTGTCCCCCACAACTTGTAACTTCTGGGACGGCGCCAACACATTCGGTTTCCCTGGCAACCCGGCGGCAGCGGCGGCCAACGGCGCGGCGATCGCCGCCACGGGCATCAACCCGCAGTGCGGTCCGGCCGGCGTCAGCCAATCAGGCAGTGCCGGCTTTGCGGACGACGGCCGCAATTTTAATTTGTTCAACACCCGTGCTGAATTTGACATCCAGGCGAACAATATCACGGACCGCATCAATGGGTATGCGAAGTTCCGCGTGTACTTCGACGGCACGAGCAATTTCGACGACCAGCTCGACGGCCCGCATTTCCGGGAGTCCTTTTACGGTAACCGCGGCAACCTGCTTGAAGTGAATTCGAACGACGTCATGATCGATATCCCGTCGTTGTACTTCGACTACAACAAGGGCCCGTTATGGATACGGGTGGGCCAGCAGCAGATCGCTTGGGGCGAGGCGCTGTTCTTCCGCGTGTTTGACGTCGCCAACGGTCTCGACTTGCGCCGCCATTTCTTCCTCGACGTGGCCGCTGAAGAATACGCCGACGAACGTGTCGCGAGCCCCGCCGTTCGCGTAAGCTACGCGTTCAACAACGGTATCGAAATCGACGCCTTTGTGCAGATGTTCAGTCCGACACTCCTGCCGGTACAGAACGCGCCGTACAACCTTGTGACTCAGGGGTTCCACTGGGATAACGAGATCGAACTCGACGAGGCTAAAAATTCGCTTAATTACGGTATGCGCCTGACGTGGCCGCTGACCGACAGCCTGACGATTCAGGCGATGGCGGTGAATCGCCGCAACCCGGACGGTGTGGTCCGCTGGCATGACGCGCCGGCGACCATGCCGAACGGTTTGGCGAATCCCTTCTGCTCCGGCACGACGATGGCCAACACGGTGGCATTTCTCGGCCAGAACGCGTTCGCCCCCGGTGCGCGCGTCGGGGCAAATTTCTCGGAACTGTTCGGCTCGCCTTTCGGTGGCCTGATGAACCTGAGCGCGGCCGACATCCAAACCTTGACCACGCCGGCGGGCGGGTTGGCGCGGACGAAGTATACGGAAAACGGCTGCGGATCGTTCTTCATGCCGAACGCGCTCGGCACGAACTCTGCAGACACGTGGTTCAATCTTTCTGCACGTACACGTTTCGATCCCACTGCGTTGCTGGAAGCGGGGATAGACCTCGCCGCGGTGTCGAGCATCGAAACCCGCAAGGGTTTTGGCCTGCCGAGCGAAACGAGCGCCGCGTCAATCGCGCGCTTCGGTTCCGAAAGGGCCGGCGGCGTCAACACGCTTGATGCGTTCCAGACCGGTTTCGGGCCACTCGCCGGCTGGATCACACGCGAGTTCAAGCGCGAGACGATTCTGGGTTTCGGCGGCAACTATATCTTTACGTCGGACAACGAACTGCTCGACCAGCTCGTGCTGCGCGGCGAAATGAGCGTAACCCTGGACAAGAAGTTCACGAACACTCGTTTGTCCGCCGACTGGATCGAAGCGGACGAATACGCGGCCTCGATTATCGCGGAAAAATACCACCGCTGGACCGACACTGTACCTGCGATGTTCATGGTCGCGGAATGGATGATCAAGACCGAGTCCGACCTGTTCGGCCGCCACTTGAGCCGCATGGAAACGAACCCGAGCACTGACCTGACCTGCGGCGCGAAATGCACGAACAACCGGCCAGAAGGATCGGACAACTTCAACGCGGTGGTGTTCGCGTTCCAGCAACCGTTCCCGGACCTCATTTGGCGTTTGGACATGGCCTTCCTGATGGATCTCGAAGGTGGCTGGTTCTTCCAGCCGGGCGTGCGCTATCGGCCGAGCGCGAAGTTCCAGTTCGATGTCTACGCGAACATCGCGCAGGATGGTGGCGACAAGGGCGACGACATCATCGAGACCCTCGACTTCAGCGACGAAGTGTTCGTCCGCGCGACGTACTTCTTCTAGGCACTTCTAAGCGGATTCCTCGTGAATCAATAGCCGGCCCGGCCCTCGGGCCGGCTTTTTTTTGGTTCTTCGCACTTAACCGGGGAATGCGGCCTTGATTTTGAGGA
>CAXBJY010000116.1:0-13925 GCA_963976285.1 uncultured Gammaproteobacteria bacterium | reverse complement strand
CACGACCAGCACACCTGAAACTGCGCCTCACTGTCTTCGCCACAATGGGCGCAGACCCAGTCCGCCGCGTCTGCCGGCGGGGCGGCGAGTGCCTGTGCGAGGATTCCGGCCGCGGCCGTCGCATCGCGCTCGTCGAGCACCCACAGCTCCGGCCAGCACTCGTTCGGCGGCAATTCGCCGCTAGCGCCGATGAGCATTTCGTTGCGCACGATGCAGGCGATCCCGGCCGCTTCGAGTACGGATTTCAGGTAACCAACGAGGATCGGGTCGTCCGCGACGTGGAGGCGTTTCATCGCTCGCAGTCTCACAAAACGACGAATTGCGCACAAGCGGTGCCGGGGCCTACAAACAAATCGAGCATTCGTCAAGCCGCGCCCGTATAATGGCGCGCCTTTTGCCCCGGATGAAGACAGATTCTATGAGCAGTAACTTACGTAACATCGCGATCGTCGCGCACGTCGACCACGGCAAGACGACGCTCGTCGACCAGCTGCTGAAACAATCCGGAACCCTCGAACGCGGTGCCGAGCGCACGGAACGGATCCTCGACAGCAACGATCTCGAACGCGAACGCGGGATCACGATCCTGTCGAAAAACACCGCGATCATCTGGAATGACTACCGCATCAATATCGTTGATACGCCCGGCCACGCCGATTTCGGCGGCGAGGTCGAACGCATACTGTCGATGGTCGATTGCGTCCTGCTGCTCGTCGATTCCGTCGACGGGCCCATGCCGCAAACGCGCTTCGTGACGCAAAAAGCGTTCGCGGCGGGACTGAAACCCATCGTCGTGATCAACAAGATCGACCGCGACGGCGCGCGCCCCGACTGGGTGCTCGACCAGACGTTCGACCTGTTCGACCAGCTCGGCGCGACCGACGAGCAGCTCGACTTTCCGGTCATTTATACGTCCGCGACGCTCGGTTATGCGCGTACGGAGGCCGACGGCACGGAACAGGACATGACGGCGTTGTTCCAGCTCATCGTCGACTCCGTCGCTCCGCCCGCGGTCGAGAATGACGGGCCGTTCCAGATGCAGGTGAGCTCGCTCGATTACTCGAGTTACGTCGGCGCTATCGGGATCGGACGCGTCCAGCGCGGCGAGGTCCGTCCCGGCCAGCAGATCACGCTGGTCACCGCCGAGGGCAAGCGCCGCAACGCGAAAATTCTCGAAGTGCTCGGTTTCAAGGGTCTCCAGCGCGTATCACAGAAATACGCCGGCGCTGGCGACATCATCGCGATCTCGGGCATCGACGGGATCCGGATTTCCGATACGCTGTGCGACCCCGCCCATGTCGAAGCGCTGCCGCCGCTCGTCGTCGACGAACCGACCGTCAGCGTATCGTTCGAAGTATCTGATTCGCCGCTCGTCGGACGCGACGGCCAGTTCGTCACAAGCCGCCAGCTGACCGAGCGGCTCGAACAGGAATTGATCCATAACGTCGCACTGCGGGTCGAGCCGACCGGCGATCCGAAACGACAGATCGTCTCGGGCCGCGGCGAACTGCATCTCGCGATCCTGATGGAAACGATGCGCCGTGAGGGGTTCGAGTTCTCGGTCGGCCGCCCGCAGGTGATCGTGAAACAGATCGACGGTGTCGACCACGAGCCTTATGAACAGCTGAGCGTCGATGTGCCTGCCGAAAACCAGGGCGCGGTGATGCAGCGTCTCGGTGAACGCAAAGGCGAACTGAAGCAGATGCAGCCGGATGGCAAGGGCAGGGTCAGGCTCGACTACCGAATACCCGCCCGCGGCCTGATTGGATTCCGCACGGAATTCCTCACCGCGACGTCCGGCGCCGGGCTCATGTACCACACGTTCGAATGTTTCGCGCCGAAGAAAAACGACGTGATCGGCAATCGCAACAATGGCGTGCTCGTGTCGAACGGCGCGGGCAAGGCACTGGCCTACGCGTTGTTCAACCTGCAGGAACGCGGACGCCTGTTCGTCGGCCATGGCGACGAAGTCTACGAAGGCATGATTGTCGGGATCCATTCGCGTGACAACGATCTCGTGGTCAACCCGCTCAAGGCAAAGCAACTGACGAACGTGCGTGCAGCGGGCAATGACGAAAACCTGCTGCTGACACCCCCGATCGAGTTCGATCTCGAACAGGCACTCGAATTCATCGCCGACGATGAGCTCGTGGAAATCACGCCGACCGCGATCCGCGTACGCAAACGTTACCTGAAGGAAAACGACCGGCGCCGCGAAGAACGCCTCAAGAGCGCCTGACCCCGTGACGCGCGCCGCCATAGCGATCCCGTGAGTTTGCAGCGATGGTCGTGCGTACATGATCGGCTTGCTGCAACGGGTCACGCAGGCGCGCGTCGAAGTAGCCGGGAAGCCCGTTGGCGCGATTGACACCGGGCTGCTCGTACTCGTCGGGGTGCAGCGCGACGACAGCGAACGCGAGGCCGATCGCCTGCTCGAAAGACTGCTCGGCTTTCGGGTTTTCCCCGACGATGACGGAAAAATGAACCGCAGTCTGCGCGACGTGCGCGGCGGCTTGCTGCTCGTACCGCAGTTCACGCTCGCCGCCGATACGCGCAAGGGCACGCGCGCGAGTTTCACTCCGGCCGCGCCGCCGGAAACGGGTAAATTACTGTTCGATCATCTGCTCGCTCGCGCCGTGGCCGCGCATGCGCCGGTTGCGAGCGGTCAATTCGGCGCGGATATGCTCGTATCGCTTGCGAACGACGGACCCGTCACGTTCTGGCTCGAGGTACCGTCGGCGCGCAAGACCGAGCCGCCGCCGCAGTGTTCGGATAAGCCTTAGCCGAGCTTGCCGACAAACGTTTCAATGGCTGCCGCAACCCGACCGGCACCGGCACCGAGCGTGATGCTGTAATGGTTCGTGTCGGCGATTTCGCTGACCTCGAGGTGCGCGTTCGCGGCATCTTTTGCGGCGACGGCAGCCGCTGGCAACAGCGGCTGCGGCTGGTTCATCAGGCCGCGCGGCGCGGTGAGCAGCAAGGTCGGCACCGCGACGTTGTCGATCCGGTTCACCATCGCCGGATCGAGCGGCCCATAGGCATCCGCGCTGACGGCATCCGCGTTGATGCCTGAACGCAAGGCCGGCGGCTCACCGACGAGATCGTAGTCGGCGAACGCGACGACATCGTCATTGAAACCGTCGGGATCCCGGAACGCCGGGTGGGTCCGCCAGAATTCGTGATAGCTCTCGCGGTCCGGATAGACATTATCGAGGCGCGCGAGCGCCGGCCCGAGCACGCCCTTGATCACGTCCTCGGGACGTTTACCCTCGCGCAACGGCAACGCAATCCCCCCGTCGACGAGCACGAGTCCGCGGATCCGCTCCGGCGCCGCGATCGCGAGATCGAGTCCGATGTAGGCACCGAGTGAATGGCCCACGTAAACGACCGAGGGCAATTCGTAATGGTCGAGCAGGGCGAGCAGATCGGCGATGTGCGCGTCGAACCCGTAGGGCGGCGGCAACTTCGCGTTGTTGCCGCGGCCGCGCAGGTCCGGTGCGTACACATTGAAATCACTGTTCAGTGCCCTGACGATACGCGCCCAGGCCAAGTGGTTGGAAGTGATGCCGTGAACCGCTAGGACGGGCTCCCCGGCTCCGGGCCAGCGGCCCACGCAGTAGTCACCGCCGGCAACCGCGAGAGTGTCGAGTTCGTGCATACCATGATCCCCATCGTGCTATGGTCACGCGTGGCGCGCACGCGTCATTCCGTCCGAAAAGTTCGCCGTCATTATCGTGAAGCGACTGCTTATCGTATACCACAGCCGATCCGGCCATACGGCATCAATGGTCGAAGCCACAATCGCCGGCGCACGCGACCCGGAAATCGACGGGGTAGACGTCGTCGTTCGTGATGCGCTCGCCGCCGGACCCGAAGACGTACTCGCGTGCGATGCCGTGATCATCGGGACGCCGGAAAATTTCGGCTATATGTCCGGTGCCATCAAGATGTTTTTCGAGACGATCTACTACCCTTGCCTGGAACATTCACAGGGTCTGCCGTATGCATTGCTGATCCGCGCCGGTAACGACGGCGAGGGCGCGTTGACGAGTATGCAGCGGATCATTACCGGTTTGCGCTGGCGCGAAGTCGCACCGCCGCTGGTCGCGGCCGGAGAATTCGATCCCGCATGCCTCGATGCCTGCCGCGAACTCGGCATGTCGGTGGCGGCCGGTCTCGAGGCGGGGATCTTCTAGCAGGGCGGATTCGAGGGCCCGCACAGCAACTTTCGCATACAATAGCGCGACGCCAATCGAGCCGAAACGATGACGCAATCCGAACATGCCACGCGGCTGACCGATGTCAGCGCGCCGAAGCCGCCGCAGGACATCCGCAAATCCGCCCTGGATCCCGACTTCTGGTATCCCGTTGCGCGCAGCCGCGATTTGAAACCCGGCAAAGTGATCGCGGCACGTTTCGCCGGCGAACCAATCGTACTCGTGCGCCCCCGCAATGCCGATCCATTCGCGCTCGAAGACCGCTGCGCTCACCGCCAGGTGCCGCTGCATGTCGGCCAGGTCGCCGATGACGGCATCAAGTGCGGTTACCACGGCTGGACTTACGACAAGAGCGGCCAGTGCACGAGTGTGCCCTACCTCGATATGTGCACGATGAAACCGAACTGCGTGAAGAGTTATCCGTGTCGCGAGGCCTACGGACTCCTGTTCGTGTTTCCCGGGGATCCGGCGAAAGCCGAGGCAACCCCGTTTCCGGACATACCCTCGGCGTCCGACCCGGCCTACAAGACGCGCTATCTCGATCGCCGGGTTGGCTGTCACTGGTCGTTCATGCACGAAAACCTCATGGACATGAATCACCAGTTCCTGCATCGCAAACTCATGGGCGGAATCAAGACGATGTTCCTCGGTACACGCAGCGGGGATAACTGGATCGAGGCCGACTATACGTTCAAGCGGGCGAGCGGAAAGCAGCCACTCGGCGAAAAATTCATGCTCGGCAAGCGGCCCGACGCAGCGCCCGAAGAGCGCGACCTGATGACGATCCGCACGCAATATCCCTACCAGACGCTGCGCTTCTGGACCGCCGGCAGCGAAACGCCGGCGCTCGATTTATGGAACGTCTATATTCCGCTCGATCGGGAACAGCGCACGAACCACACGTATGGCCTCATGATGATCCGGCGCCCCTCGATACCCGGGGTGATCAACGTGTTGTGGCCTTTTATCGTGTGGTTCACGAACGGTATTTTTGCCGAGGATCGCTGGATCTGCGAACTCGAACAGGCCGCGTTCGATGCCCAGGGCGAAGATCAAAACCACGAGATATTTCCCGCGATCCGCGAACTGCGTCGCGTGATCGTCGATAACGGTCGTCCGATTACGGGTTGATTCCCGCCGCGGACAGCTGTATCACGCGCGTCGCCACACGAGCGTATTGACGACTTTCGTGCCGTCGATCGTGCGCATCGGCGGTGTTTTCAGCACGAGCGCGCCATCGTCGGTGAATTCGAAATAGCGCAACTGGTCGCCGCCGACCCAACCGGCGGCGAGCGATCCTTCGACGTGGTGGACCACGGTGCCGGCCGCCGGGTCGAGCGTAAACGTGCCGTAGTAGGCCGTGTAGCTGAGGTAGGCCTGGCGGAATTCGTCCGCCGGCACGTCGTCGAGATTGCGCTGGCTCAGGCGTGAACGCCCGTCGCTCATCAGTTGCGCCGACATATAGCCGGCGGCGTCATAAATAATGAACCCGTGTGTATTCTCACCGAGCGGAAACGCCTGGCGACCGGCGTCCGTCTCGGCGTAGGAATCCGCGAGACGCCAGGTGCCGGCAAAACTCTCGGCGCTAACGGGTGCTGCTTTCGACATCGGTTCGTTCCTTCATTACGTGGGCTGATCACAGTTTGAACTGGAGTTTGCTGGCCGAATCACCGGCCTGCAGGCGTTTCGCGTGTTCGCGGTGGTTGAGCATGGACAGCAGGCTGTGCCCGGCCTGCAGGCGTTCGATTACCGTGTTTTCCGTTTGCTTGATCGCCTCGGCAGCCGGCAGCAAGCGCTCGAGTTCCGCCGCCGTGGCGACGATGATTCCGTCATCGTCGCCGAACAGTATGTCACCGGGATTCACCTCGACCCCGCCGCAGGCGATCGCGACCTGGCGCTCCCCGAGCGCATTCACGGTGCCGGATACCGGGGTGATCGAGCGCGCGTACACGGGCAGTTCGAGCGTCCGGATAGTCGAGAGATCGCGACACGCACCGTCGATGACGATACCGCCGAGACCCAGGCGTGCCGCTTCGAGCGAAAACAACTCGCCGACGACGGCACACGTACTGCCCTGCGTGTCGACGACGAGTACATCGCCGGGCCGGGCATCCTCGAGCGCGGCGATGATCGCGAAAAAATCATTCGTGCAGCGAACCGTATAAGCCGGGCCGAGCAAGGTGAGGCCGAGGCGGACCGGTCGTATTTCGGGCGCGATCACCCGGATTGATTTATCCGCATCGGCGAGCGCCGCGGGGTCGACTCCGCGCAAGCGCGCGATTAATTCCGTCGGGTCCATATTGTCGTCCTCAGGCCGGTTCGCCAAGCCAGTCGCGTGGCGCGAGAAATTTTTCGTACAGATCGGCTTCCGCCGACCCCGGTTCGGGCGACCAGTTATAGCGCCAGTTAACCACCGGCGGCAACGACATGAGGATCGACTCCGTGCGGCCACCGGTTTGCAGCCCGAACAGCGTGCCGCGATCATAGACGAGATTGAATTCGACGTAGCGCCCGCGCCGGTACAGCTGGAACGATCGTTCGCGCTCGCCGTACGGCATTGCTTTGCGACGTTCGACGATCGGGACATACGCTTCGAGGTAACTGTCGCCGACACTGCGCAGGTAGGCGAAACACTGCTCAATCGGCCAGGTGTTCAGATCGTCGAAAAACAGGCCGCCGATACCGCGCTGCTCATTGCGGTGGCGCAGGTGAAAATAATCATCGCACCAGCGCTTGTGCTCCCGGTATACGGACTCACCAAACGGAGCGCAGGCTTTTTCCGCCGTTGCGTGCCAGGTTCGCGCATCTTCCTCGAATCCGTAGTAGGGCGTGAGATCGTAACCACCGCCAAACCACCAGACAGGGTCCTGCCCGGGCGCCGTGGCGACGAAAAAGCGCACGTTCGCGTGCGAGGTCGGAACATAGGGATTGCGCGGATGCACGACGAGCGAGACGCCCATGGCCTGAAACGCACGCCCGCTCAGTTCCGGTCGTTTCGCCGTCGCGGCCGCGGGCAGGGCGGCGCCGTTGACTTCGGAGAAGTTGACCCCGGCCTGTTCGAACACACCGCCGTCGCTGAGCACGCGCGTGCTCCCGCCGCCGCCTTCCTCGCGCTGCCAGTTATCATTGAGGAACATCGCCGCACCGTCGATCCGGCTGAGTTCGGTACAGATCGTGTCCTGCAGACATTTCAGGTAGTCGCGCACCTGTGGCACGATGTCGGCGACGGAGTCTTTATTATGCATGGTCGTTTCGTGAATGGTTGCTGGTCGGAGATCATGCCGTCCGCGGGCGCTTCGAGGTCGCCTTCGGACCGCTTCTAATGCTAATGTACGCGCCCTCTTCACGAAGATCGATACGGCTCAGAACATGAACGCGAGGCAAGCGAGCGTTTCGCGCGATACGCGCGAAACCCAGATCACGGTGAGCGTCAATCTCGATGGCGCCGGCAGCGGCGTGTTCGCAACGGGTCTGCCGTTTCTCGATCACATGCTCGATCAAATTGCCCGTCACGGACTCATCGACCTCGATGTGCAGGCGAACGGCGATCTTGAAATCGATGCGCACCACACGGTCGAAGACATCGGCATTACGTTCGGTCAGGCCGTCACCCAGGCACTCGGATCGAAAACCGGGATCCGGCGTTACGGGCATGCCTATGTCCCGCTTGACGAAGCCCTGTCACGCGTCGTGCTCGATTTGTCCGGTCGTCCCGGGCTCGAATATCACGTGAGTTTTCCGCGCGCACGGGTCGGGGATTTCGACGTCGACCTGTTCCACGAATTTTTCCAGGGTTTCGTCAATCACGCGATGGTGACGATGCACATCGATATGATCCGCGGCACGAATGCGCATCATATTATCGAAACCGTGTTCAAGGCGTTCGGGCGTGCCTTGCGCGTGGCGGTCGAACCCGACCCGCGCATGGCCGGAATCATGCCGTCGACAAAAGGGACGTTATAGCAAACCCCAGGGTCCGCGCGGCGGTCCCCGCCGCGCGCCGGACCCGATTCGGATGTACAGGAAACCACAGAGATGTCCGACGTAGCCATCGTCGACTACGGCAGTTCGAACCTGCGCTCGGTCGCGAAAGCACTCGAATACGTTGCGCGTGGCAACTACGAAATTGTCGTCAGCAACGATCGCGCGACGATCCTGAATGCGAAGCATGTCGTGTTCCCCGGCCAGGGCGCAATTGGCGACTGTATGGCATCACTCGCGCGCTGCGATTTGATCGATGTCATCAACGAGGCGCTCGCGACGCGCCCGTTTCTCGGCATCTGCCTCGGGTTACAGTCTCTCGTTACCCACAGCGACGAGGACGGCGGAGTCGAGTGTCTCGGTCGTTTTGCCGGTAACGTGCGGCATTTTCGCCGCGACGCCGGACCCGCGAGCGATGGCTCGCCGCGCAAGATTCCGCACATGGGCTGGAACGAGGTGTTCTGGCGCAAACCGCATCCGCTCGTCGACGGCATCGAAGACGGTTCGCGGTTTTACTTCGTGCACAGTTATTACGTCGTGCCCGACGATCCGGACATCGTTATGGGTGAAACGGATTACATCGATCGTTTCGCTTCGGCGCTCGCGAGCGACAACGTGTTCGCAACGCAGTTTCACCCGGAGAAAAGCGCGGAATCAGGCCTGACCCTGCTGCGGAATTTTCTTGCCTGGAACGGGGAAGTCTGAATCCCGCGCGCAACCGGCTATTCGCGCGCGATAGCGCGGTAACCGATATCGCGGCGACAGAACGCGCCATCGAACGCGATTTCATCGACCCGCGCATACGCCCGGGCCTGTGCTTCGCCGACCGTGTCGCCGAGCCCAACGACACACAACACCCGTCCGCCGCTGGTCACGATCCGGTCGTTGTCATCAAGCGTCGTCCCGGCGTGGAACACGTACGTGTCCGGTGCGGCGCCGGTCTCCAGTCCCGAGATAACTTTGCCTTTCGCGTAGCTCGCCGGGTATCCACCCGAGGCAACGACGACGCCAAGAGCCTTGCGCGGATCCCAGTCAAGTTCGACCGCGTCGCCGCGGCCTTCGAGCAGCGCCAGGCACGCGGTTGCGAGATCGGAACGCAGGCGCATCATGATCGGCTGCGTTTCGGGATCACCGAAGCGGCAGTTGTATTCGAGCACTTTCGGTGCGCCATCGGCGCCAATCATGAGACCGGCGTAGAGGAACCCCTGGTAGGGCCGACCATCAGCCGCCATCCCGTCCAGGGTCGGGGCAATCACCTCATCGAGGATCCGCTGGTGTAATTTCTCATCGACGATCGGCGCCGGCGTATAGGCACCCATACCGCCCGTATTCGGTCCGCGATCACCGTCGTCGCGCGCCTTGTGGTCCTGCGATGACGCGAACGGTACGACATTCGTCCCGTCCGTCATGACGATAAAACTCACTTCTTCGCCGGTGAGGAACTCCTCGACGACGATACGCTTGCCGGCGGCGCCGAACGCATCGCCGGACAGCATGACCCGGGCCGCCTCGATCGCCTCGTCATGATCGGCCGCGATAACGACGCCTTTGCCGGCAGCGAGGCCGTCTGCCTTGATCACGATCGGTACGGGTTGCGAGCGAATATAGGCACTGGCGCGATCGAAATCGTCGAACGTTTCGAACGCCGCCGTCGGAATCGCGTGACGCTTCAGGAACGACTTCATGTACGCCTTCGAACCTTCGAGTTCCGCCGCCTCGCGCCGCGGCCCGAAACAGCGCAGACCGGCCAGCGTAAAAACATCGACAACACCGGCGACGAGCGGGGCTTCGGGGCCGACGATCGTCAACTCGATTGATTCCGTGCGCGCGAAGTCGACGAGATCGGCGATCGCGTCGGCCGCGATCGGAACGTTCTCGACCCCGGGTTCGAGCGCCGTGCCCGCGTTCCCTGGCGCGCAATAGACCCGCGAAACTTCCGGCGACTGGGCGACCTTCCAGGCCAGCGCGTGCTCCCGGCCGCCACCGCCAATGATCAATACTTTCAAGTCCGTGTCCTGCTCAATGCCGGAAGTGGCGCATGCCGGTGAACACCATGGCCATGCCGTGCTCGTTCGCGCTCTCGATCACTTCTTCGTCGCGCACCGAGCCGCCCGGCTGGATCACGGCCGTGATGCCGACTTCGGCAGCCGAGTCGATGCCGTCGCGGAACGGGAAAAACGCGTCCGAGGCCATGACGGAACCGGTAACTTCGAGGTTCTCATCGGCTGCCTTGATCGCGGCGATGCGCGCGCTGTAGACGCGACTCATCTGCCCCGCGCCGACCCCGATCGTCTGCCGGTTGCGTGCGTATACGATCGCATTCGACTTGACGCATTTGACGACTTTCCACGCGAACAACAGGTCACGCATTTCGGCGTCACTCGGGCTGCGCTTGCTGACGACCCGCAGCTCTCCGGCCGTGAATGCGTCGCGGAACGGATCGCGATGCTGGATCAGCAAGCCGCCGGTTACGCGTTTGTAGTCCCACATCGGAAACGGTTCGGGCGCGCGCTGACCGAGCTCGAGCAAGCGCACGTTTTTCTTCGCCGCGCAAATTTCCCGCGCGCGCTTCGACACCGCCGGCGCGGCGATCACTTCGACGAACTGGCGTTCCGTGATCAACTCCGCGGTGTCGCCGTCGAGTTCCCGATTGAACGTAATGATGCCGCCGAACGCGGATGTCGGATCCGTCGCGTAGGCGAGTTCGTAAGCCTCCGCGAGCGTCGCGGCCTCGGCCACGCCACAGGGGTTCGCGTGCTTGACGATGCAACACGCGGGATCGTCGAACGCCCATACGCATTCGATCGCGGCGTCCGTATCGGCGATGTTGTTATAGGAAAGTTCCTTGCCCTGTAGCTGTACCGCCGAGGCGATCGTACCCGGATGCGTTTCGGCATCGAGGTAGAACGCGGCGCCCTGGTGCGGATTTTCACCGTAGCGCAATTCCTGCTTTTTCTTCAGCGTAAGCGCGACGCGCTCCGGGAAGTCCGGTTGTGAATCCTGGGCGGCGAGATAGCCGGCGATCGCCATATCGTAATCGGCCGTATGACGGAATGCTTTCGCGGCGAGCGCGAAGCGCGTTTGCGGATGCAGGCGCCGATCGTGTTCCACAAGTTCGGGCACGATGGTTGCGTAATCGGCGGGGTCGACGACGATCGCGACGTCGGCGTGGTTCTTCGCCGCCGCGCGCACCATGGTCGGCCCGCCGATGTCGATGTTCTCGATCGCATCGTCGAACGTACACCCGGGTTTCGCGATCGTGGCGGAGAACGGGTACAGGTTGACGACCACGAGATCGATCGGTTTGATGCCGTGTTCCGCCATGACGGCGTCGTCGGTACCCCGGCGCCCGAGGATACCGCCGTGGATTTTCGGATGCAGCGTTTTCACCCGACCGTCCATCATTTCGGGATGGCCGGTGTAGTCGGCCACGTCCGTGACCTCGAGGCCGTTCTCACGCAGCAATGCCGCGGTCCCGCCCGTCGACAGAATCTCGATACCGAGTGCCGCGATGCCGGCGGCGAACTCCACGACGCCGGTTTTGTCGGAGACGCTGATGAGCGCGGTCTGGATCTGCCGGGATGCTGCCATGTCGTTAGTCGCCGAGTCCGTACTTGTGTAATTTCTTGCGCAGGGTCGCGCGATTCAGTCCGAGAAATGCCGCGGCTTTCGAAATATTGCCGCGTGTTTCCTCCATTACGACTTCGAGCAGCGGCTGCTCGATTTCCGACAGGACGAGGTCGTAGAGATCGCTGGGTGGCTGTCCGTTCAGTTCGTCGAAGTAGCGTTCCAACGACTCTCTGACGTGTCCCGCGAGCGGCTGGGCAGCCGACGTCACGGACGCTGGGCGGTTTGCTCTGGCCTGGTTTGCACTCATGCAGCCATTGCTCCTTCATTGTTGTTTTCGTAGTGATTGATCAGCGCGAGTTGGGCGCGCGCCGATTCCGTGCGATTGAACGCCTGGCGCAGCGCGGCGCCACCGGGGACGCGGGCCGCGTACCAACCGACGTGCTTGCGCGCGATGCGGGTGCCCGCGCGCTCGCCGTAAAGTCCGTACAGCGCATCGACGTGCTCGGCCATCGTCGCGAGAACGAGCGTCACGTTCGGCGGTGCGGGCAGCGGTTCGTTGTTCAGGGCGGCTTTCAACTCGCGAAATATCCACGGATTACCGTAAGCTGCGCGCCCGATCATGAGACCGTCGCAACCCGTGTATTCGAGCACCCGGGCCGCGGTCACCGGATCGGTGATATCGCCATTGGCGATAACCGGTATCGCAACAGCCTGTTTCACCGCGGCGATCGTGTCGTATTCCGCCGGCCCCTTGAACGCACAGGCTCGCGTGCGGCCGTGGAGCGTGAGCGCGGCGACACCGACATTCTCGGCCAGGCGCGCGATGCGTGGCGCGTTGCGCTGCATCGGATCCCAGCCGGTCCTGAACTTGAGCGTAACCGGCACCTCGACCGCGGCGACAACCGCCGACAGCAGACGCGCAACGAGTGCTTCGTCGCGCAGCAACGCGGAACCGGCGGCCTTGTTACAGACCTTTTTCGCCGGGCAACCCATGTTGATGTCGACGACGTCGGCGCCCTCGGCAACGCAGTGGCGGGCGGCATCGGCCAGCGCGTGCGGCTCGGCGCCGGCGATCTGGGCGATCCGGATGCCGGCGCCGGCATCGAATTCGAGCCGGCGGCGCGACTTGTCGCTGCCGCGCAGGCGCGGATTGCTCGCGATCATTTCCGCGACGGCATAGTCGGCGCCGTGGTCAAGACACAGCGCGCGGAATACGCGATCGCTGACCCCCGCCATCGGGGCGACGACAAGCGGTTGCCTGAATTGAAATTTTCCCAGCCGGAAAGCCGCGTCGTTTTCCATCCGTTCCAGTATGCCGAGAGAAAGCTACCCTAGTACGGACTCGTGGCCCGCCAATAAAGAGACGTTTAACGGAGTAATAGGTCGTCGCGGCCCGGGCTAAAGCGTGTGTGCTTCGATCCAGTCGTATTCGTTCGACTTTGCGGAACGCACCGGCCGCGCGAGGTTGATGATAGCTACTTCGCTATAGCGACGAAAGGGCCAGACGGGACTTTTTTCGCGGACTATGACTCACCTCGTCGCGCGCGCAACGGCGGCACCTAGAGGAACGAGAATTCGAAACTCGCGGCGCGGTCACCGCTCTGCGCCACTTCGAGCACGATGTAGACGGCGCGGTTCGGCGGCATACCGGCGGCGATGTCGATGCTCTTGTCGAGATACTCATGTGGCGCGAAGCGACGCACGCCGATGAGTGTACCCGTCGGCCCCTGCAAACCGAGCTGGATCACCGGATACGGTGTCGGCCCCGCGGCGCGGCTGACGAGCGTTGCATTGACGAGCAGCGTGTCGCGGTACTGCGGATGATCGCGCACGTCGCGGGCGACGAGTTCGATCGCGGACGGTTCAACCGGCGTCTCGGCGCAGGCAATGCGCGCACACACGGCCGCGAACAGTGGTTCGGTTTCGGGCACTGCAGCAACCAGGTCGGCACGCCACACGAACGCGAGTTGCAACAAACCGAGTGCGCTCAGCAACAACGCGAGCACGAGCCAAAACCAGCGCCAGCGGCGTCGCGGTGTCTGCGTCAAAGCCGCAACGTCCCGCCGGATGACTTCGGGGACGTCGTCGAGGTCGAACATTGCTCCCTCTTCGTCCGCGGCAGCGGGTTCCGGTTCCGGTTCCGGTTCCGGTTCCGGT
>CAXBJY010000115.1:0-14129 GCA_963976285.1 uncultured Gammaproteobacteria bacterium | reverse complement strand
AACCGGGTAGGGCGGGCTCGAAAGGAAGCTTCTTGATTTTATTTCAATGCTGGTGATCAAAGGCTGGGGGCTGAAACCCACGCTCGTACACACATTTACTGTCGTCAGGCAGTCGAATAAATTCATTCGTGTTTCGTCTGAATTGAACGAGTGGCTACCTCCGTCAACCTGCACACGAATCGCACCCAGGATTGTTTTCTCGACAATCGGCGTAAAATCGATAGGCGGCAATATAAGCGGAAGATCATTTAATGAAGGGAACTCGAGTGATCCCACAAATGCATTTATTCCGCCTTATTGTAGCCTGCTCTCGAATGCGGCCAGTTCCGTTGCGCCATCGAACAATTCGATCGTTCTTAGTGTTCCAGAGGTGCTTCCTCCCAGTTGAAAATACATAAGATGCGGCGTGACGGTGAAGTCGCATGGTGCGCCCGGTATTTCAAATTTGATCTCGGCGAAATTCGAACTGTCCAGGGTGTGTTCGGCAGCGAACGCGACAGGACCGACAATCGAGATAATTAAAACTGCGACACTACATGCGTAATGCTTCAATCCCATTTTCCTGCTCCATTGTTTAGGCCAAAAATCTTGATTACCGTTGTGTCCCGGCCCGCCGTCAGATCCGGTGTGTTACCAAGGCGCGCAAACGTTTCGGTGCTGTAAGGCGATTTGTAATGTCATCGTGCAAACCGGATAGTTGCCGACGGAACAAACCCGCCAATGCGCTTATCATGAATAACGATGAGGGTGGGAGCGGCACGAACGTAGCGTCACTGCCATATAAAACGTTATCGAGACCGTATCCGTCGTTATCGATTCCGCGGAATTCAACAGTATCAAACAAGTTGTTTGACACAATCCCAAAGAAGCGGACATCGACGGCGTCGCCGCCGGGGGCTGGCTCGGTAGTCGACCCGGCAACGACAATTGACGTTCGGATTCGACTATCGTTGAAGTTACCAAGGTAAACCCCAAAGCTCGTGATCGGGGTTTTGAAGGTGAGAAACAGACTGTCTGTACTGAACGTCAGTACGTTGAGAAGGGTGGATCCGTCGATGTCGAAGTCCGATAAATATAACGGCGGCGCGTCAACCAGGTTCCGGTTGTTATTCGTTTCAGGAAATCCGGTCATTGAAACGACGAAGTCACCGACATCCAAAGGCGTCGTATGAAATGGCGTATCATTGATCTGTGAATTAAACGTCTCTAATCCGACAGGACCTGACGCGAGCCGGAATTCCGCCTCATTGGTGAAAATGACATAGGCGGCCACGACATCGGGCGGTAGAGACACCCCCCCGACGATGATGACCAGCGCTGCAAAATGAACATGGATGCGGGGCAGGTAGTTATCGATCATCCCATTTCTCCACGCATGTTTCATGGCGCAAGGTGACGTATTGTGCCCCGGCAGCCGCATGCGAATTGTTACAATTTGATTCTCAAGTGCCTGGCATTCCCGCAGAAGAAGGATCCGCGCCGCTGAACCACACGTTCTGGCTGACCCAAGGCATGGCCTGGAACGATGGAGCATCCCACTTTAATCACGGCTCCGACGGGGGGTGTCGGGGTCGGATCAGGTTAGCAATCTAATTTCGCTCGAGATCATCGGTCGGCGACCTGCAGAAGCTGGCTCAGGTGCTAAATACAGCAGAGTTATTGGAACGCAAGCACACCCCAGGGGACGGTCAAACTGATGCCATGCAAGCGGGCGGGTTGTCTGAGCCGATCGGGTGCAGGCGTTTCCGCCCTCGCTGCTTACAAGCGAAAACACGGCAGAAAATTGCGGTCTAAGCGGCTCCCTGGCTGCTAATTCCCAGATTATTCCGACAAAATCAACGGGGTAGCTTGGTCCGACCCCATCTATCCATCTATCCATCTATCCATCTATCCTAAATCCACGCCCACGAGTTGCGCATACACCTGACTCGGCGCCGTCGCAGCCGCGCCGTGGAGATTGATGCTGATATTTGTGGAATCGAAGTAGTCGTACCATTTCGCATCGCCGGCAAGCTGTTCAAACGCGAGCGCCTTCTCCGCATCATCCATGCCGAATACACCGATGAAACCCTCATCCGGCGCCCGTTCCAGTCTGCTGTCGATTTCACTCCAGCCGAGGGTCATTATTCCCGCGGCACGTGCTTCACGGATTACATCATCCAGCGATCTCAGATACGCGACTTTATCGTCGTGACTCAGCGCTTCCCAGCGGGAATTCGGTTGCCAGACTATCGCGACTATTTGCATCAGGTATTCTCCGGGTGGTGTTGGTAGTGTGCTCATTATCACACTCAATCACCGCCGTCGCGGAAAAGCGAACGCCGGGCGACGTCCTGTGTTTACCCAGCGGGAAACCGCGCCGTACCCGGAACGCTCGGGTTGCTCATTCTGATTCGGGTTCGATGAGCTTTCGCGAATCCACGATCGGCAGGCCCGTCCCCACGGGCACGCGAGGTACCGCGTTTCGCGACATCGCGGACCCTGAACCCTTAACGTCGGGGTATCGCATTGTGACGGCGCGATGCTTGAACGCACGAGCGGGCAGGGCGCCGCGTAACGCGTTTGAACGAATCGGTTGTCGGCAACCGATCGGCCGGGTGTGGTTGCAAAATTCGTGTGTCGCCGGATTATCGCGAGGGGCGCGCGCACGGCACCCGGCCCCGGGCCTCGCAACCGAAGCCGCCTGGCCTCGTGTAAGATCCTGCGACCCCTCCTCAACACAAAAGGCAGCGCTCGCATGCTCCCGATCGATTCTGAACGTCTTGATCTCGTCCAGCAATTCCACGCAAGCCCGTTTGGGCCGCACAGCGCCGACCTGCTCGACGTACTTAAGATCCTGCGTTGGGCGCCCGTGGATGATCGCTACATCATCGCGCAGCCTGAGCCGAACGGCGCGTACGTGATCGTTAAGCAAACCGGGCTCCGTGATACGCCGCTCTACGCGGTTACCGGGGAAACCTGGGATGATCTGCCGGCGGCGCAATGCGCCGTGTTCCGCAAGCGCTGGGAAGCGAGCACGGGATTGCGACTCACGCTGCGGGCGGACGGCAGTTGGGGCACCGGGGCGCGGGTGGCCGATGCCCCGGATGAGCTGGAGCCGCTGGCACGAATCGAAAAGCCGTTGCTCGCCTATCCGGATAAGTTCAGCGTCCGGCCGGGTGAGACGATTGAATTCAAGGTGAGCGCGACGGCCGGGGAACGTTTTCGCGCGTCGCTCGTTCGACTCAGGTGCGGCGATGCGACCGCGGGTGGCGCCGGCTACAAGGAATACCCGGTAGCGGCCGCGTTCGCAGGGGATTATCCGGCGCGCACGCAAGCGATTTGCGCGGGCTCATACGTTGAGTTCGACGACGATCCAGCCTGGCACGCGCGTGCGTTTACGGTGCAGGCGTGGTTGTGGCCGACCACCCCCGGTTTGCGGCGCCAGCATATCGCCGGCACCTGGGACGAGACGACGGGCGGTGGCTGGGGGCTCCAGATCGACGAACACGGGGCCGCGGCACTCGTGCTCGGCGACAACAAACGTCAGGTCGTCGTGAGCGCCGGCGTGCCGCTGCGCGAGCGGGCGTGGGTATTTGTTGCCGCGAGCTACGATCCGCAGACCGGTCGCGTTGACGTTTTGCAGCGTCCGCTCGAACACGATCCGCACCGCGAACGCGCGGTGCACGTTACCGCAAGCTGTGATCTGGAACCCGCGCGAGGCCAGGCCTTCCGCCTCGCCGCGTGGCACGAAGCCGACGCGCCGCCGCACCGCGCGGGTGGCCATTACAACGGCAAACTCGAGGCGCCCGCGCTGGCGCAGCGGGCATTGCAGGACGACGATATCGAGAGTCTGCTCGCAGCGTCCGCGGACGTGGACTATGGCGACGATTTGATCGCGTGCTGGGATTTCACCGAAGACTTCGCCGGCACGCGCATCGTCGATCGCGGCACTGGCGGTCGTCACGGCCACACGGTGAATCAACCGACGCGCGCGATGAAAGGCGTTCACTGGGACGGTAGTGAGTACAACTTTCAACACGCGCCGGCACATTACGGCGCGATTCACTTCCACGACGACGATCTGCATGACTGCGCCTGGGACACGAGCTTTGCCTGGACCGTGCCGGACGACGCGCCGAGCGGCATTTACTGCGCGAAGCTCGAACAAGACGGGCCTGAGTATCTCGTGCCGTTTGTCGTCAGCGCGCCGCTCGGTGAGGCGCGCGCACCGCTCGCCTTGATTTTGCCGACGGCGAGTTACTGGGCGTATGCGAATCATCTGATTTTTATCGAGTGGCCCGAAGTCGAACACGTGACGGGTGTGTTTACCGTCGTGGACGATACGGGCTTGTTCCTGTTTCAGAATCCGGCCTTCGGTATGTCGATGTACGATCATCATCGTGACGGCAGCGGCGTGTGTCATTCCTCGCGACTGCGGCCCGTGCTCGACCTCGCACCGAAGCAGGCGTTGTGGCAGTTCCCCGCGGATACGCATATCACCGACTGGCTCGAGGCGGAGGAACTCGACTACGACGTGATCACCGAAGATGACCTCGAGCGTCACGGCGTCGACTTGCTCGCGCCTTACCGCTGCGTCACGACGGGCACGCATCCGGAGTATCCGTCGTTGCGCATGATGGATGCGTACGCCGCCTACCAGGCGAACGGCGGCCGGTTTATCTACATGGGTGGTAACGGTTTCTACTGGCGCACGCACTATCACCCGGAACGATCCGGCATCGTGGAGATGCGCCGCGCCGAAGACGGTATTCGCTCGTGGGCCGCCGAAGGCGGCGAGTATTACGCGAGCTTCACTGGCGAACTCGGCGGCATGTGGCGCCGGATGGGGCGCGCACCGCAAACCGTCGCCGGCACGGGCATGACGGCGCAAGGGTTTGATTCCTCAACGTACTTCGAGCGCACATCCGACAGCTTCGATGCGAGGGTTGCATTTGTCTTTGAAGGCATAGGGCGAGATGAACGCCTTGGTGATTTCGGCATTGTCGGTGGGGGCGCGGCGGGCTCCGAGATCGACCGCGTTGATTTCTCGCTGGGCACGCCACCACACGCGCTGGTCGTCGCGCGCGCCGATACGTTCAGCAGCGCCTACAACTGGATGAAGGAGGAGATGACACACACGCATACCGCGATCACCGGGCCGACCTGTCCGCAGGTGCACGCCGACGTCACGTTCTATGAAACGCCGAATGGCGGCGCGGTGTTCGCGATGAGTTCGATCGCGTGGGCCGGCGCGCTCGCGCACAATCAATACGACAACAACATCGCCCGGATCACGGGCAACGTGGTGCGGCGTTTCATCGACCCGGAACCGTTTCGTTGAGCGAACCGGCGAACCGGGGTCGAACCAACTTACCCACCTGTGCGAGCCGGGGTCGGACCAACTTACCCACCTGATTTGGCCGGGAAAAACGGGTTTTCGAGTCGCTGGAGCCCGCTTAGGTTGAAAACAGGACGCGATTATCGAAACGTAACGCGCCGTTGAAGGGCCGGCCAGCCAGATGACAACATCGGCGGAAACGTTTGCGGACTCGCGTTTTCGTTGTCTCGCGGCTTAGGCGCTAAAGCAGCGCTATGAATTGCGATTTAAGCAGCCCGCTGGCCGCCGATTTATAATGAATTGCTCGGTAGATCAACGGGGTAGGTTGGTCCGACCCCGAATCGGCCGAATCGGACCGTTTTCCTCCAATCACGCTGAACAGTGCGCGACCGGATCGCATGCCGCTGGGAATTTCGGGCCGTTAATGCGGGATGTCCTCTTTTCTGATGGCGCCGACAGCCGCGATCAGATGCTCAGGTCGAGGGTATTGTAATCCCGCAGATCCGAGCGGGCGTGATCGTTCCAGGGATATTCGTTCAGTGTATCGGTTAGCGGGGCGTAGTCGACCGTCGGTTCGTGCGGGTAATGAGCGCGGCGCGCGTTGATGGCGTAGCCGAGCACGCGCGTGCGTTCGCGGATCCGGGCGTCATCGTAAACGGCGACTTCGTTGTGCACGCCGCCAGCCTCGATGCCGAGTACGGAGCGGCGGCGGTGAAACCCGAGGTTCAGCGACACGCGCGCATCCGGGCTCGCGTTCGCGAATGATCCATGCACGGTCTGTCGGTTGCAGATGGACACATCCCCGGGAGCGCACAATACCGGCACGGCGTCCGGCAGGCGGTCGCTGCCTGCGCGTTCGACCATCGCCTTGATATCGAGCTTGCCGTGCCGATGCGAACCGGGAACCACCCACAAGGCGTTCGCCGCGGTACTGCCGTACAGTTGCACCTGGAAGTTGAAGCCGTGGGTACCGGGATCGAGGTCGGGGCTGTCCCAGTGGGTGACCCCATCCTGGTGCCACGCGACGGACGCGCCGATCCCGGGTTGCTTCACGAACAGGGCTTCATTGAACGGGGTGAAGTCGTCACCGTTGACCGCCGCTGCGATGCGCAGCAGATCGGGGTGTCCGTACAGCCTCAGGCACGCCTCGGAAAACTGCAGGATGCCGAGGATCAGGTACACCGACTTTGCCGGTGCCCCGGATGCAGGTCGGGGTTCGAACATGCGCGCGGGGTGGCGGCCGTTCGCGAGATCAGTGCCGCCGAACGGATCCGCGAGCGGCGCGGACCAGAACAGGGTAGGCGCTTCATTCTCCGTCGTCAGTGCCGGCTTTCCCGACGCATCGGTGTCCGCCCCCTCCGTCACCGGCAGCCGCGCCCACATCGCGTTCAGATCGGCTTCGAGTTCCTGCAGTTCCGCTGGCTGAACCACGCCGGTGAAGACATAAAACCCGGTACGCCAGTACGCCTCGAGGATATCGCCGGCGAGCCGGCCGTCCGGGCCATAGCGTACCGGGCCGCGGTTGCCGAGCGTTGCCGCCCGCGCTGCGCCCGCTTCCAGGTAGGTCCGCATCGCATCTTCGCGGTCGCCGTAACTGGCCAGCAGATCGTCACTGTGTGCTGCAAGTGCCATGTTGTTTGCTCCGGTGAACCGGATCAATATGGTGCGGATCGTGCGCAGCGGATGCAAGTCCCGGTTTCCGCATCGCGCTCGCCTTCTGCGGGCAGAAAATACGACCAATCCGGGTACTGTGCGAAGAACAAAAAAAAGCCCACCGAAGTGGGCTTTTTTCATGCGGGATCGCTCCAGGTCAATCCGTCGCTTTACGCCTTCTGTAACCCATGCCTGCAAGCGCCAGGCCCATCAGGGTCACGGTGGCGGGTTCCGGAACCGCGGCTACTTCGCGGGCGATGAACGTACCTACGCTAAAGCGGGGAATGTTCGCGGCACTCACGGACTCCACGTACGTAACCGCAGTCGGATCACCGTCGTCGAATTCAATCCCGATCGGAAAGGCCCTGCTAATGTCCTGATGAAGGATTTTAACGGCTACATCATCAAAGAAAGAAAGCGTCCTCGAACCGACGGCGCCGGTCAATAGGATGCCCTCGTTGGTGAGTGAGTCGGTCGATGGCACGTCTCCGGCGCTCGAGTCGAGCGATAATCCAAGTCCCGGTACCGAAAACCCCCATGAGAAGTTCGTCAACGACGCGAACGATGCTTTCGTGCCGGGCGCGATGTCGTCGAAGGTGTAGAAGCCGTCGCCGATCAGCGTGCCGGAGCTGTCAAAAAAATCGAAATCGAACGTAATCGGCACCGCGAGAGCCGGGTTACCAAACGTCAAGGCAGTGATTAATGCCGCCAGCGACGAAAAACGTCCGAATAATTTTTTAATTCCGCAGTTGCTCACTTTCATGGTCTCCTTCGTATTCACTAATGGTGTACTCCGCACACGTTAATCATCGTCTCTTCCGTACACACTAATGGTGTACGTCAGCGTTGATCGTCTCAAGGCTCGGCCCCGGTAATCTGATGGGGTGTTTTCGCGCCTCGCGCTCGTCAGTGATGCGTGTAACGATTTTTTCTAGCAAGATTCGCACCAGGAAAACGAGATCGATAAAAACCGGCGGTTAAGCGAATTTGTCGTGTGCTCGTGTAAAGAATCCAAGAATAACCCGGCCTCCAGGGACCGCCGTTTGTAAAGAATCCTGACAAAAGCATCGATACTTTGCACACGAACGAAGGATGGCGGGCAGATCAGCCGTTGTTAAAAGATGTCGATGAGCACAACCGGGGAGCCGCCGGTGTTCCGTGGACCCGTGGCGAAGCCGTGTAGAGCGGACGCCAGGGCGGGTTGGGTGGCGCGGGTCCCTGGCTGATAGCTGAAGGTCCGGTGGAACGTCGCAGGAGGCGAGGAAAAGGCCGCCTGCCAGGGCGCGGTCATTAACCCCAGCGATGGTCGTGCAGGGTAAACCGTAAATCCGGGTGAACAGACGATTCAGCGCGGCGATCAATTCTCGCTGCTGGGCAGCGCTGTACTCCGGAACGGGTTTCAGGTCGAGCCCGGCATAAAAACAATCGCCCGATCCGGTAACGATGAGGGCCCCTGTCATCGTCCGTAGCGATTTGCTCGAGCGTGTCGCTGAACCGGCCACGCATGCCGAGTTCCATCGCGTTCGCGGGCACTCGATTCATGCTCAGGACCACGACGTCCTCTTCTCGCTCAGCTTGGATATCGTCAGACAGGGACGCTACTTAAAGATGCACGCTTTTGGTTGCTATAACCGCCGCGAAACGGCCAGCGATTCGGCCGATCTGACTGAATGCGTTGTTTCTCCCGGGTAAACCGCAGGGGGTATCCGGTTGCTGTGATGCGTTATCACTGTTTGCTGACGGGTTCGCCCTTTTGCCTCTTGAGCAAACTTTCTTTAACCGCCTTCAACGTTCTGGCGGTCACGCGAATATCCTCGATGTCGATCCCAGCAAGAATATCGACATTCGGATCTACCGAAACCTTCCGCATTTTCGTCAGTACTTGGCCGCCCGCAGGGGTGAGCGAAACGCGCTTAATCGGACGATCTTTCGCATCCGGCCGACGTTCGACGAAATTCAGGGCTTCGAGCCGAGCGATGAGTCCGCCCACTGCTACTTTGCCAATCTCCAGCAACGCCGCGCGTTCCGCTTGGGCGAGGTTATCCTGACGACCCAAAATCGCTAACCCCCAGCCCTGGGTTCGCGTTACGCCCGCGGCTTTAAACGCGGCGTCGAATATCGCACGACGAAGCCGTGAGGTGTCGTGGATGTAAAAACCGAGCTTGATGCCTAATGCTTCTTCTTCGTCGCGTTTCGGATTGGATCCTGAACTTTTCCTAGTGTCTGCATTCCGGGGCAAGTCCACCCCGGCTTCCCGATACCGGGTCGGAACTGTGATCGACAAGCTCGCACACGCTGCCAGCCGCCAATCCGGGAAGCTTTACGCCGAGCGTAAAAAGCAACCGAAAGTGCACGCCGTGCGACAGGTCATCGGGAAGTCGTCTCCCGGATGTCCCGGTCAATATTTAATCGTTGTTTAAATTTTAACATCGTGAAATAATACGCGAATGAAAGTCGATATGAACTCGGTGCGCGGGCGCAATATGCAAAAACGCCGAACGCGTATTCTTGCGGAGGCGCGCGCCTTACTGGTCCGGGGTGGATTCGAGGCGCTGAATTTGCGCGACCTCGCGCGACAGGCAGAAGTGACCGTTCCAACGATCTATAACCTCATTGGAAAAAAGGAAGACGTGCTGATCGCGCTGGCCGCAGATGTGGTGGACGAGGTCGAAATGCGAATCGACCCCGCACACAACGCCGACCCGCTCTCTGTCGCGAGCGCCGTCGTGGTCGAATCGGTTCAACTATTCCGCGAAGACGAGACGTTTTACCGCTCCGCGGTTCTTGCCGTCGAGTGGCTGGATCACGTCCGCCAACAGCACCAGGAAGTAGAGCAGCTCTACGCCTGGGTCGGATCACTGCTGCGCCCGGGCATTGCCGCTTGTCGCGAAGCCGGATTACTCCGCGGGCGCGTCCCGCTCGAGTCGATGACCAAACTCATTACACGCAATTACCGTATGAGCTGCCGCGCCTGGGCGCTCGGCTATTGCAGTCTCGATGAATTTCGCGACCAAACGATTTCTGATCTTTACATCGTACTTGCCGCCGACGCGGTCGATACTTTTCACGCCCAACTGTTGCGAAAAATCGCAGAACACCACGCCAACGACGCCATCGAATCTGCTGACAATAACGTGGCGGAACGAAACTGAGGGAGCCCCCTATGAAACATACCGAACAGATCAACGTACTCAAAGAACTCATCCGGCAAATGGAAACGAAAACGACGTGCGACGCCGGGCGTGTTCTGGTCGCACCGACGTCCGCCTATTGCGATGAAGACCGGGCCAGGCGCGAATGGGAAGCGTTCTTTCAGAACCATGCGCAGATCATCGGCTTTTCGGCGGAACTGCCGAAACCGAACACCTACATCACGAACAACGATCTCGGCATGCCGATCCTCGCAACGCGTGACAAAGCGGGCAAATTCCACGCCTTCGTGAATGCCTGCCGACACCGCGGCGCGCAACTTACGGACGATCCACGCGGTGAGAAAACGCGCTTTACCTGCCCCTTCCATGCCTGGACCTATGCCACCGACGGTCGCCTGATGGGGATCCGTCATGGCGAAATGTTTGGCGATGTGGATAAGAAATGCCACAACCTGATCGAGTTGCCGACGCAGGAGAAATACGGCTTCCTCGTTGTTCATCCGCAGGTTGACGGTGAGGTAGATATCGACGAATTGCTCGGTGCGGACCTGGCCGAAGAGCTGGCGAACTGGGAATTCGAAAAAACGCAGTTCGAGGGCGAAACGACGGTTGCGAGAGATCTGAACTGGAAGCTGGCCAACGATACCTTCGGGGAGAACTACCACTTCAGTACGTTGCATCGCGACACGCTGAGCCATCTTGCGCACAGCGATTACGCGACTTACGACGAGTACGGTCGTAACCATCGTATTTGTACTGCGAATCGCTACCTCGATGTGATGCAAACCCAGCCAGAGTCTGACTGGAATTTCGCGTTCGCTACGATAGCCGCGTACTACATTTTTCCGAACGTGCAGCTCGTTTTTGTTGGCGGTATGGTTTTTATGGTTCGGATCTACCCCGATCCCAGGAAAGTCGACCGTTCAGTCAGCCGAATCACGCACTACTCCATGCCGCACGTGCGCGAGCAGGTCGCTGACGTTCATGAAGCGACCGAAGTGACAGCCGAAAATGTCTATAAGGCCGACACATCCGTTCGCATGGAGTTCGATGCGTCCGCGACTGCAGAACTGCTGGTGAGTACCGTCGAGCACGAAGATTATCTGATGTCTGAGAAAGCCCAGGTCACCGCTTCTGGTGGCAAGCTTGATTACTTTTTGTTTGGTCGAAACGAACCCGCGCTGCACCATTTTCACAACAATTATCTGGAAGCGCTGGGTGAACCGCCGCTCAAGGAGTATCAACGAGGATAGAGCTCTCCACGGGCAAATTGGAAGCAGAGGGACAGTTTACGGATTTCTATTTGGGGGATGTCGGATATCGGTACTCCATCGAGGCCACGCATTGTTTATGCGCGAAGATGAAGGCCGCCTGTGAGTGGAGAATTCATTCGGAACGTATCCTGCTCCGGCACCCTTGAAGAGCTGTCCGATCGCGTTAAAGCAATGGCCGACATGGGCTACACAAATGTGTGCTACCGCGTGCTGCCGCATTGAGCCGATTCGCTCGACGGTTGGGCCCGGGTTATTGAACGCGTCGGTGATTGAGTACGCGAATCGCGGGTAGAAATTACGCGTCGTTTTTACTTGATGAGGAGAACCCGGCAATGAAAAGCCAGATGTGCGACATGTTCGGTATCGACGTACCAATATTCGCGTTTTCGCATTGCCGCGATGTGGTCGTTGAAGTATCCAAAGCGGGCGGCTTCGGCGTACTCGGCATGGGGCGCATGCATCCGGGACGAGTCGAACAGGAATTGACCTGGATCGACGACAATATTGAAGGCAAACCGTATGGCATAGACGTGCTGATGCCGAGCACATTCGAAGACAGCAGTGCGCAGAAATTCGATCCCGATGAAATCTTTCCCCAGGAGCATATCGATTTCGTGCGCAATATGCTCGATGAGGCCGGGATTCCACGGCTGCCCAAAGAAGACGAAGAGGAAATAAAGCGCGAGATCGTCGACGGTGCCAACTTCACGCCCCAGGAGAGTCTCGCAATGGTGGAGGCGGCGATGCGTCATCCAATCAAGGCGATCGTCAATGCGCTCGGAACACCCCCGCCGCAACTCCTCGAATCTGCGCAACGGCAGGGGATCAAGGTTGGCGCACTAGCAGGTAAACCCCGACACGCACTCAGGCACAAGGCGGCGGGCTGCGATTTCGTCGTGGCGGTCGGAACGGAAGCGGGTGGGCACACGGGTGACATTTCTTCACTGGTCCTGTGGCCGAGCATCGTCGACGCGGTCGCGCCGCTGCCAGTGCTCGGGGCGGGAGGCGTTGGCAATGGCCGGCAAATGGCTGCTGCACTGGTGCTGGGTTGCGAGGGCGTATGGTGCGGTTCGTTGTGGTTGAAGACCGTGCAAAGCGAGATCATTCCGGAGATCCGGGAAAAATTATTCGACGCAGAAGCGGGTGACGCGATACTCACAAAAACGGTCACCGGCAAGCAATGCCGCACACTACGCAATCGGTTTTCCGAAGCCTGGGAGATGCCCGGTGCGCCCGCGCCGTTACCGGCGCCGACGCAAAATTATTTATGGTGGCGCGAAGGCCGCACTCGGGTTGAGCGGGTGCGCGCGCGTGATTTTCTCACCTATCCTGTTGGTCAAATCGTCGGCGACATGCATGAAGAGACGTCGGTGAAAGCGGTGTTCTATGATTTACTCAACGAGATGGTGGCTGCGGCGGAACGGATCAACTACGTTCTTGATTAGTTGCTGCGGGGGCCGGTCGCGCGGGCCGCGGAATCCCGGCATACGGACTTAATACGGGGTACGCACTTCCCCCCGCTGGAAACAGAGGGACAGTTACCCTATTTCGATGCGCGCTCCGCTATTTCCTGATTTCCTCAATTTCCCGCGACTCTGAATTTCGACCGCGGGCTCGATACCCGCCAGGTTCAGCGACCCGAAAACTGCGGAGCGCGCTTCTCGTTAAACGCCGCGAGTCCTTCGTGCATGTCCTCCGAGCGAGCGTGCACGAGCAACAGGTTTGCCTCCTGACGCAATGCCGAGTGCAGCGGTTGGTCGATTCCGTCCGCGACGAGTTGTTTCATACGGCTGATGCCGAGGGGACTCTTCGAGGCGATTCGACGCGCGAGATCCTGGGCGGCGGAATTGAGCTCATCGTCACTCACGACGCAGTTTACAAGCCCGCACTCGACGAGATCCGCTGCGCAAACGAACTCGCCTGAGAACAGCAGATACTTCGCGCGCGTCGGCCCGATCTTGCGCGGCAGCCTCACAGAACTGCCGCCCCCGGGAATCAGCCCGTAATTCGCGTGGGCGTCGCCGATCTTCGCGCTCTCGGCGGCGATGACGAGATCGCAACACAGCACGAGCTCGAGGCCACCCGCCAGCGCGAGACCGTTTACCGCCGCGATCGTTGGCAGCGGAGACGATTCGATCGCATTGAATACCGTCCCGAGCTCGTCGAGGAAGCGCGCAAACGCGTCTATAGATAGCGAGCCGTTTTCGCCGCGCAGGAATTTCAGATCTGCACCCGCGCAGAATGCCTGGCCAGCACCGGTGATCACGAGCGCGTTGATCTCCGGATCGGCTTCTGCCCGTGCGAGCGCTTCGCCTAATGCGTCGCCGAGATCGGGGCTGAGCGCGTTCATTGCGTCCGGCCGGTTCAGGGTTAACCACGCGACCGCATCGCGGGTTGCGTACATCACAGGATTCGGCCGCATGCATTACCTCGCTTCAATGCGTGCAATCCGCAGCCGGATGCACGGTTAGTTCAATTAATCATTGAATGTTGCAGTATGGTTGAATTCGTAACAAGGCATTCCGAACACGGGTGCACCCCGGAATGGCTCAATCGATATCCCGGCAGCTTCGGTGACAGTTTACTTATTAGCACCGGCCCAATTAAGTAAACTATCCCCGAATTTACGGCGACCCCGCCGTAAATTCGTTCGCCTTTTCCGGTCGAAATTAATCGTCGGGGTGACAGGATTGATCAACGGTTCGCTGCGCGATCCGTTGTTCTCCCTCA
>CAXBJY010000114.1:0-14181 GCA_963976285.1 uncultured Gammaproteobacteria bacterium | reverse complement strand
CTCATTCCCCCCCAACCCCTCGAGTTACCGGGCGCACGCGCCCGGTTTTTTTTTGCCCGGTTCAATCCCCATCCGGCTCGGCAAACGGCGCCGGCGCGAGGAACCGCCGCACGACGTTGGCCGTGATCCGGGCCACATCGTTATCGAAACGGTCGCGCGCGAGCGCGCCGAACCACGCAATCGACCCCACCGAGAACACGGCGCCACCGCCCCCGGTCTCGAAAAACACGACGTCGGCCCGCACGACCGGATCCGGTGATGGCACGATGATCGCGGCATCGAGTTCTTCTTTCGTGCGCGTCATGTCGGCACCGAAATCCGTCGCGGACGCGAGCACGAGCGCGTGCGGCGGCGATCCGAGCGCCGGATTGTAGCTATCCACTTCCTGTCCGGCGGCGCCCCCACCAAGCCCCGAAGTCCCGATTGCCTGGCCATCGACGCCGGCGAAAATCCACGCGGCGCGGGAGTCATAACTCGCCGCACTGCGTTCGTAAGCCACCGCACGCTCGAATCCCTGGGCGACGAAGCCGACCCCGACGAGCGCGTTCGGAGGCCGTCCGAGGCGGCGCCACAAACCGCCGTATTCACCATTGAACGAATGATAGGACTCACCGCTCGGCGTCTGCCAGTTGCGCACACCGTCTTCGGCCCGTCGCAGCTCAATCGTCCCCGGCCAGGCCTCGGAGAACGCGATCCGCCAGTAAAAGCCGTTGCCGCCGAGATAGATGAGTCGCCCGCCACCGCGCACATAGGCTTCGAGCGCATCGAGCATGCGGGTAGACCAGTACTCGGGATGAGAACCGGTGACAATCACCCGGTAGGGCGCGAGTGCCGCGAGTCCGTCGCCGTGCAGATCTTCGTCGCTCAGTACGTCGTGTCCCACGTCGAGCCAGTCGAGAAACGCGTTAATGTCCGTGTCGGGGGTAAAATTCCAGCCGTCCGCACCGGGGCGCAATTGCAGGATCGGACGACGCCGGGAGCTGTACATGACCCCGCTGCCATCGCTGTGCTTCTCGTACAGGGACGGTCCCACTTCCGGGTGGGCGCGCACATATTCATGCTCCGGGCGCAGGCGCTGTCGCGCGGCGACGAAATCCGCGCCTTCGAACAGCATGCGGTGGTTCGCATAAGCCAGGTACGTACACGTCGGCATCAGCAGTGCGACGGCGGCCGTCGCCGCGCTGACGTGCGGCCGCACGAAAAACGGCACGCGGTCGACCTCGCTGCCGCGGCGCAGGCGAAACGCATAGATCCCGCTCGGCAGATCCGCCGCGAGTTCGAGACTCGCCGTAACCGGCCAGCCGGCATCGTTCAGATCGTCACTGTGAAAATGGATCGCATCGTAGTGTTCCGGCCGCACCGTCCAGGCGTGTGCGCTGCCGTCCCAGTCCGGCCCCGTGACCCCGCGGGCGGGACATTGAAACAACAGTCCGTGGCGGCCTTCCTCACCGGTATCGATGAGCCGGCGACCATCGATGCCGCGGGCGAAATCCCAGCTTAAGCGATGCTCATCGACGGCGAGGCGGAGTTTCGCCAGGCGACCGTCGAAACGCGCGCCGTGGGTCGAGGCGGCCAGCAAACACCGATCGAGCGCGCGCGGCGCAATGTCGCCGGCGCGCGGTGCGCTGTCCCCGCGGTCCATCGCGGCACCGAGCGCCGCTGCGTAATCACTGCCGGGCGACCGGGTCGGCAGCGTGGTAACCCCGGTCCGGATCTGTCCGGGTGCGCCACAGGCGAGGTGGATTGCCACCTCATACCAGCGCCCCGCCAGGAGCCGGTCCGGTCCGAACGCGGTCGTGACGCCGTCGATCTCGAGCAGCAGGCGTGCATCGGCAATGCGCAATGCGATTCCGGCGCCCCGGGCGTCCGCGAGCATCAGCACGGTTTGCGCCACCTGCGGTCGGGTTGGCTGCAGGCAGACGTCGAGCGCGAGCTCATGCGCGAGCGTCAGGCCCCGCAGGTCCACCTCACCGTAGGAGCCCGGGATCAGCGCCTGGGTCTGCAGCGTGACGGTCGGCGGCAGCGCGGACCCGACGGCCTGCTCGCGGAAACCGGGTCCCGTGCGTGTCGGATCGCCGCAAATGATCCGGACGAGGTCGAGTTCAACCGGTCCCGGCTCGAGACACGACGCCATCAACTGGATCGTGCCGCCGGCCCGCAGCGACAATGGCTCCGTATACGCGGTAATCGTTTTCGTATCGTCAGCCTGCATCGGCCCGCCTCCTCGAATTCGTCCCGGGCCGCTATCCCTGAACTGCGAATAATTGTGTCACCACGAGCGAGTTGCTATATGCACCACAACTCAAGCCCGGCGGCGTTGTGACCGAAACCCTCATTATCTATACTCCGCACGCGAATCAGCACTCCTTAAATCACTGCTCGCCGGTCAGTCCGGACAGCGCCAATCCCGAATGCAATTTCAATGTCCTCATACACCCTGACACACCTCAAACAACTTGAGGCGGAAAGTATCCATATTATTCGCGAGGTCGCGGCGGAATTCAGCAATCCCGTTATGCTGTATTCGATCGGCAAGGATTCCGCGGTGATGTTGCATCTCGCGCTGAAAGCCTTCCATCCCGCGAAGCTGCCGTTCCCGCTGCTGCACGTCGACACGAAGTGGAAATTCCGCGAAATGATCGAATTCCGCGAGAACTATATTCGCAAGGAACTCGGTCTGGACGTACTCACGTACACGAACGAGGAAGGTCTCAAGCATGGCATCAGCCCGTTCGACGACAGTGAAAAACACACGGAACTGATGAAAACCGATGCGCTGAAGCAGGCGCTCGACAAGTGGGGTTTCGACGCGGCATTCGGCGGCGCCCGTCGCGACGAAGAAAAATCGCGGGCAAAAGAACGCGTGTACTCGTTCCGCGATCGTAACCACCGCTGGGATCCGAAGAACCAGCGCCCGGAGCTGTGGAATATCTACAACTCGAAAGTGAACAAGGGCGAGAGCATTCGCGTGTTTCCGCTGTCGAACTGGACGGAACTCGACATCTGGCAGTACATCCACCTCGAGAACATTCCGCTCGTACCCCTGTACTTTTCCGCCGAGCGGCCGGTCGTCACGCGCAATGGCGTCATGATCATGGTCGACGATGACAGGCTCCGGCTCGAGCCCGGCGAAAAGCCGGAAATGCGCATGGTGCGCTTCCGCACACTCGGCTGCTACCCGCTCACCGGCGCCGTCGAGTCGACCGCAACGACACTGCCCGAAATCATCCAGGAAATGCTGCTCGCGACGACGTCGGAACGGCAGGGCCGTGTGATCGACCAGGACGAAGGCGGCGCGGGCATGGAAGAGAAAAAACGCCGCGGTTACTTCTAACCGACCGAATCAAAGCCGGAATACCAGCAACAAGCTATGTCTCATCAATCTGAACTCATCGCCTCCGATATCGACGCCTACCTCGAGCAGCACGAGCAAAAGGAGCTCATGCGCTTCATCACGTGCGGCAGCGTCGACGACGGCAAGAGCACGCTTATCGGGCGCCTGCTGTACGACTCGAAAATGATCTACGAAGACCAGCTTGCCTCGCTGCAGCAGGATTCGAAGGTTCACGGTACGACCGGCGGTAATTTCGACCCCGCGCTGCTCACCGACGGGCTCAAGGCGGAACGCGAACAGGGCATCACGATCGACGTCGCCTACCGCTACTTTTCGACCGCGAAGCGCAAGTTCATCATTGCCGATACCCCGGGACACGAACAGTACACGCGCAACATGGCAACCGGCGCTTCCACCGCCGACCTCGCGATCATCCTCGTCGATGCACGCCACGGCGTCATGACGCAAACGCGCCGCCATTCGTTCATCACCTCGCTGCTCGGCATCAAGCACGTGCTCGTGGCGGTGAACAAAATGGACCTCGTGAATTTCGACGAAGCGCGCTTCGACGAGATCTGCCGCGAGTATCAGGATTTCGCGGCGCGGCTCGATATTCCCGATTTGAACTTCATCCCGCTGTCGGCGCTGAACGGCGACAACGTCGTCGACCCGTCCGAAAACATGCCGTGGTTCAGCGGCCGCACGCTCATGAACTTCCTCGAAACGGTGTACATCGGCTCCGACCGTAATCTCGAAGACTTCCGCATGCCCGTGCAGTATGTGAACCGGCCGAACCTCGATTTCCGCGGCTATTGCGGCACGATCGGTTCGGGAATTATTCGCAAGGGTGAAGAGATCCTCGTCCTGCCGTCGCGTAAATCGAGCCGGGTGAAGGACATCGTCACGTACGATGGTTCACTCGACGAAGCGTTCACGCCACAGGCCGTGACCCTGACGCTCGAGGACGAAATCGACATATCCCGCGGCGACATCATCGTGCGTCCGGGCAACCTGCCACGGGTCAATGACCGTTTCGATGCGATGGTCGTGTGGATGGCCGAAGATGCGATGGTGCCGGGCAAGACCTACGTGTTCAAACACACGACGAACTCCGTTACCGGCACGATCGATACGCTGCGCTACCTCGTCGACGTGAACACGCTGCACCGGAGCAACGCGCCGGTGATGAATCTGAACGAGATCGGTCGCTGCAGCATCCGCCTGAACGAGGCGATCCCGTACGATGGCTACCGCCGCAACCGCACGACCGGCGCGTTCATCATTATCGATCGCATCACCAACGTGACCGTCGGCGCCGGCATGATCCAGGATCGTGCCTCCGACGCGGACCGCCACGACCACTGGGATGACGAACCGCAAAGTGATTCGCTGCAGCGCGAACTCAGTAACGTGACCCCCGAGGAGCGCAGCGCGCGGTTTGGCCAGCAACCCGTGACCCTGCTGCTGACCGGCCTGACCGGCGCCGGCAAAACGACGTTGAGCTATGCGCTCGAGCGACGCCTGTTCGACCGCGGCCGCGCCTGCGGCGTACTCGACGGTCAGAACCTGCGCCTCGGTCTGAACAAGGACCTCGGCTTCTCCGGTGAAGATCGCTCGGAGAATCTGCGCCGCACGGTCGAAGTCGCGAAGATGATGAACAACGCCGGCATCATCTGTGTGGTCGGGCTCGTCGCGCCCGAAGCCGCGGTACGCGAGCGTGCGGCGGCCGCACTGGGTGAAGATCGCTGCCTGATCGTGCACCTGTCCGCGCCCGTCGAGGTGTGCCGGGAACGTGATACGCAAGGCCAGTACGCGCTCGCGGATTCCGGCGAACTGACGAATTTCCCCGGTGTGACCGCGCCTTACGAAGCACCCGAAAGCCCGGACCTCGTTGTGCCGACGCACGAACTCACGATCGACGCCTGCGTTGATCAGCTGATCGCGCTGCTCGAGAACAAGGGGATTATCTGAGCCTCACGCGGGCGCGCAGTTCGATCACCCGGTTCACGTGCCTGAACTCGCCATCGGTCATCCCCTCGCGCAGGCGAGGCTCGCCGGTCAGAGACCCGAGCGGTGCGCCGACTTCCCGCGACAGGGATGCCGGTACGCAGACCATCGTCGACGCGGCATAGAACAGCCGCCCGCTTGGATGCCGCTTGTCGCGCAGCCTGTCACCGGCCTGCGCCTCGACCACGATGCACGTGCCCCCGGCCTTAGCGCCGCACGCACGTGCGCCATCACGCGATAGATTCCGGGCTATTCGCCGCTCCGCGCGAGCGGCGTGCTGAACGTCCCGCAGAGGTCGTGCAGGCGTTGCCCCATCAGGGCAGTGAGCTTGTCTTCTTTAGTTTCGTTCCCGCCTGCGCAGCGTGGTATTCCGCCACGCACGGGGCTTATGCCGCGTTACGCTTGCGCGCCGCCGCGCGTACGACGACACCATCGGCGAGCGCCGGATGGCGGTGGAAGCGGCCGTCCTTCATCACCATGAGGATCCGATCCCGGTCCTGAAGCAACGATAAATCCGCGAGCGGATCACCGTCTACGAGCAGTAAATCCGCGAGGTAGCCTTTCGCGACCCGGCCGAGCAATTCGCCGCTGTCGCCGGCCCAGGCCTCGCCGCCGTACGCCGTCGCCGCGCGCAGCGCTTCCCACGGTTTCATTCCGAACAGGTTCACGAGGTGTTCCAAATCCCGGCTGTCGGTGCCGATCGGCAGCCACGCAAATCCGTAATCACCAAACGGCAATACGCGGATGCCGGCCTGGTGCATCTTCGTCATTGCCGCACAGCCCGCTTCGAGTTCGCGTTTGTTACCGATCGCTTCGGCCACCTCGGTCGTAATGCCCCAGTCCGACGCCTCGAACGTCGTGTTGTAGCGCGCCGCGATCGCCGGGGTCACCCAGTGTTTCCGCGCGCGCGCGGCGAGCTTCTCGATCGTTGCATCACTCGCGAACGTCGCGTGGTTGATAAACTCGACACCGTATTTGATGCACTGCGCTACGCCGCTGTCCGTGTGCGCATGCGCGGCGACGCGTTTGCCGAGATTCAACGCCGTTTCACAAATCGCCCGGACCTCGTCTTCCGTCATCGGATTGACCGTGCCCGGCAGGCGGCCGAGCGTGAAACTGTCGCCGGAGTTGTTGAACTTGACGATGTCGACGCCTTCACGCGCGAGTTCGCGGATCGATTTGCGAAATTCGTCCGGCCCGTCGCGCACGATGCCGATCGACGGCACGTACAGATCGAGTCGCGAATCGTCGCCGACCCCGCCGCTCACCGTGTATTCCGGCGTACTCGCGAGAATCCGCGGCCCGGGAAACTTGCCGGCATTGACCGCATCCCGCACGACGACCTCGAGACGCGGTTTCGCCGACGCCATGCCGATCACGGCGGTAAAGCCATAGTCGATGTATGTCGCCGCGTTCTGCAGCGTCACGAGCAGGTTCTCTTCCACGGGCAGGGCCGTGATGTCGGCGAGACTCGTGGCGTTGTTGTACGTGAAATGGCAGTGCGGGTTGACGAGGCCAGGCATCAGGGTTGCACCCGCGCCGTCGATGACGTGTGCCGCGCGCGCACGGTCGATCGCGCCGCGCCGCGCGCTGACCGCCTTGACCCGGTTGCCTTCGACGAGTACGTCGCCCGGTTTCGCTTTCGGCTTCGTACCTTCGAAGATACTCACGTTGGTAAACAATGTCGTAGTCATGACGTTCTCCTACCAGTGTCCCCGCGGCGGTGTGCGGACGCTAAGTTTAGCGCGCAACGCTTCGGGGATCTTTTCCTCCGCGACCTCCCCCGTCGCCGCCCCCCAGTAGCAATCACCAAACGCCAGGATTTGCGGCAGGTCCGCCGGCGTGATCCGGCTGAAGCGATAGCTGTAGCGGTCGGGGCCACGGAACGCGACGTTGCAGGGTTTCAGACAGCCGTTCAGACACGCGACTTCACGCACATCCCAGTCCGCACCCGGGGTCGTCGCGAGCAAACCACGCAACGTCGTCGCCAGCGCCGTGCCGGCTCGTGCCGCGGTGGTCGCGGGCGGCGCGTTACGATCACAGGTGCGACAGACGTGGACGACGCGGGTCAACGCCATGCCCGCGTTCGCCGACGTGTGGATGCCGCTGCAGGTGCCGCGGCTTGTTCGGATCGGGATTTCGACATTTAATGGAACATACCACGCCATGCGGCGTGGTTATGCAAAGTCTGAGGAAAAGAATAATGCGAAACCTCCTGCGCGCCCTGCCGGGCGTCATTTCCGCATTCGCCTGCAGTGCCGTCGTCGCGGCGACGACCGTGGTAGACAACGCCACCCTGACGAACGACGCCGACGGGCGCAACTGGCTCGCTTACGGGCGTACCTACAACGAGCAGCGTTACAGTCCGCTGACGCAGGTCAACGACGACAGCGTGACGAAACTCGGTCTTGCCTGGCATATGGATCTGCCGAACGACCGCTCGCTCGTCGGCACCCCGCTCGTCGTCGACGGCATTATGTACTTCGAGGGCAGTTACAACGTCGTGTACGCGGTCGATGCGCAATCCGGCGAGCTCCGGTGGCGCTACGATCCGCGCGTGATCGACACGGCCGGTAAACGCCTGCGCGTGATGTGGGATACGAGCCGTGGCCTCGCCTACTGGAACGACAAGGTCTATACGGCCACGATCGACGGCCGGCTGATTGCGATCGATGCCGCGAGCGGCCAGGAAATCTGGAGCACGATGACCGTCGATCCGCGCAAGGCGCTGTTCATCACCGGCGCGCCGAAAGCAATGAACGGCAAGATCGTCATCGGAAACGGCGGCACGGAATGGGGCCCGTCGCGCGGCTACGCCACCGCCTATGACGCCGAAACCGGCGAGCAGGCCTGGCGCTTCTGGGTAGTACCCGGCAATCCGGCCGATGGTTTCGAGAATCCGGCGATGGAAATGGCGGCGAAAACCTGGACCGGCGAGTGGTGGGAACACGGCGGCGGGGGCAATATCTGGAACGGCATTACCTATGATCCGGAATTCAACACGGTGTATTTCGGCACCGGTAACGGCTCACCGTGGAACCCGAAAGTCCGCAGTCCCGGCGGCGGCGACAACCTGTTTCTGTGCTCGATCGTCGCCGTCGATGCCGATACCGGCGAGTACAAGTGGCATTACCAGACCACCCCGGGTGAAGCCTGGGATTACAATTCGAGCATGGACATCGTACTGATCGACCTGCCGCACGGCGGACAAACGATCAAGGCGATCATCCATGCACCGAAAAACGGCTTCTTCTACGTCATCAACCGGGCGAACGGTGAACTGCTGTCGGCCGAGAAGTACGCGAAGGTCGACTGGGCGACGCACGTCGATCTGAAAACCGGCCGCCCGGTTGAGCGCGCCGGCGCACGTTACGAAGACGGCGAGGAAGTCGTCTGGCCGAGTGCCGTCGGTGGCCATAGCTGGCACGCGATGTCCTACAACCCGAACACCGGTCTCGTTTACATTCCTTCGATCGAAATGCCGGGGCTGTACACGGACAAGAGCATGAAACCGCTCGAGTGGGAATCGCCTTATTTCGCGTTCGACCCCGCGGTCGACACGGTGCGCGAAGATGTGCCGGCGAACGTCGGCACCGGTGCGCTGCGCGCGTGGGACCCGGTGAAACAGAAACTGATCTGGGAAGTGCCGCTGCCCGGGATCTGGAATCCGGGCACGTTAACGACAGCCGGCAATCTCGTGTTCCAGGGACGTGCGGATGGCGAGTTCGTGGCTTACCGGGCCGATAGCGGTGATGTGTTGTGGCAGGAAAACCTAGGCTCGGGGATCTCCGCTCCGCCGATCACTTACGAAGTCGATGGCACCCAGTATGTCTCCATACTCGTCGGCTGGGGCGGCACGGGCGCATCGATGGTCGGCTCGATCGCGGCGCAACACGGCTGGGCGTACAAGGCGCAGATGCGCCGTGTGTATACGTTCGCGCTGAACGGAGCCCGCGCGATGCCGGACAGCAATCCGCCGCTCATACCCACCCCGCTCGCGGCACCGGATTTCACCGTCGATGCGGCGCTCGCGGACAAGGGCAGCTGGCTGTTCAAGGAGTCGTGCATGATGTGTCACGGTAGCGGTGCCGTATCGGGTGGTTATGCCCCGGATCTGCGTGCGTCCCCGCTCGTCCTGTCGGCGGAAGCGTTCAAGGGTGTCGTTGTCGGCGGCGCCTTGCGGCGTAACGGGATGCCGGATTTCGCGGAGTTCAGCGACGAGCAACTCGCGAGTCTGCGGCATTTCATCCGCAGTGCGGCAGCGCTGCCGCAAGTGCTCGGCGCGACCCCTTAGGGCCCGCGGCGAGGAAAAAAAAAGACCGTCACGGTACCCCGTGACGGTCTCATGACGTTCCGCGCCCGGCATGATGCCGGCGCGCCGCTGCTAGCGCGGCGCCATCCGGATCGCGCCGTCGAGACGGACGCTCTCACCGTTGAAGTAACCGTTTTCGATCATCGTCAGCGCGAGGTGCGCGTACTCCGCGGGCACGCCAAGGCGTTTCGGAAACGGCACGGATGCCGCGAGCGCGGATTTCACGTTGTCCGGCAGACTCTCAAGCAGCGGGGTCGAGAAGATACCCGGCAGGATCGTATTAACCCGGATCCCCTCGCTCATCAGATCGCGTGCAATCGGCAAGGTCATCCCGAGCACCCCGGCTTTCGACGCCGAATACGCGGCCTGGCCGATCTGGCCGTCTTGCGCCGCAACGCTCGCCGTGTTGACGATTGCGCCGCGTTCGCCGTACTCATCGACGGGGTCCAGCGTCATCATTCCGGCGGCGGACTTCGCGATGCAGCGAAACGTACCGAGCAGGTTGATCTGGATGATCCGTTCGAATTTTTCCAGCGGGTAGTGACCGATCGCACCGGTTTTCTTGTCGCGGGACGCGGTCTTGAACGCATCCCCGGTACCCGCGCAATTCACGAGCACGCGTTCCTGCCCGACGGCGGCGCGCGATTTTGCAAACCCCGCGTCAACGTCGGCTTCGGACGTGACGTCGACTTTGCAGAACACGCCGCCGAGTTCGCTCGCGACGGCTTCGCCCTTGTCTTCATTGAAATCGAAAATCGCGACTTTCACGCCTTTGGCGGCGAGTGCGCGGGCCGTTGCGGCACCGAGGCCGGATGCACCGCCGGTGACAACGGCGGATACGGTTGCATCGAGGTTCATGTGAGTCTCCCCTGATTGAACGAGCTGGTGTAATTTCCGGCCGGCTAGGGTACCACGCGGCTCCGTCCCGGTGGCAGCGCGGCCTTTCTTGCGTCGGCACCCCGTGCGGCCTACCCTTGAATCATGACTACCGCCATGAAAATCGACTTCGTCTCGGACGTGTCCTGCCCCTGGTGCATCATCGGGCTGAACGCGCTCGAACAGGCCATCGAGCGACTCGGCGACGACGTCGACGTCAGCGTGCACTTCCAGCCCTTCGAATTGAACCCGCAGATGCCGGCCGAAGGCCAGGAACTGTTTGAACACATGCAGCAAAAGTACGGCTCGACGCGGGCGCAATCCGATGCCGCGCGCGAAATGATCCGGGCCCGCGGCGAGGAACTCGGGTTTACGTTCCGCATGGATCGCCTCAAGCGGATTTACAACACGTTCGACACCCACCGCCTGCTGCACTGGGCCGGACTCGAAGGTCACCAGGCGGCGCTGAAACGCGCGCTGTTCAGCGCTTATTTCACCGCGGGCGAGAATCCCGGGGACCGCGCCGTACTGTTGCGCGCCGCCGCGGACGTCGGTCTCGATCCGGATGCGGCGGCGGACGTGCTCGATTCCGGCCGTTACGCCGAGGAAGTGCGGGCGCAGCAGGCTTACTACCATCAGCACGGCATCCATGCCGTGCCGGCGGTCGTGATCAACGACCGCCATCTGATCCAGGGCGGTCAGCCCGTCGAGGTGTTCGAGCAGGCCTTGCGCGAAATCGCCGCGGAAGCGCCCGGCGAACCCCCGGCGCGCGCCTGAGCCGAACCGCAGGCGCGGGTACCTGGCGCGCCCGGCGCGATCGCGATCACGCGCCGACTGCAGCGGCCAGCGCGGCGTGCCGGTCGAGTTGCTTCAGCGTGTCGTCGACGGATGCGACCGGGCACGCGAGGATAGCCCGGTCGACCCCGAGATCGCGATAACGCTTCAGTTCGTCCGCGTCTTCGGGCGCCCAGAAAAACGAAATCTCGATGTCGCTGAGTTTGCGCCCGTGCCGTTCGAGCCGGCGTTCGAGATCCGCGATGTCCTCGGCGATATTGCCCATCTGGCCCGGCAATGGCACCCAGCCGTCACAATAGCGCGCCACGCGCTCACGGCCCCACGGCGATGCCGCGCCCATGATGATCGGCGGATGCGGTTTCTGCACCGGTTTCGGCCACGACCAGATCGGATCGAAATCGACGTACTTGCCGTGATACTCCGACGGATCGGCGGTCCAGCACGCTTTCATCGCCGCGATGCGTTCTTCGAGTACTTTCCAGCGTTCCTCGAACTTCGTGCCATGATTCTCCATTTCCTCCGCATTCCAGCCCGCGCCGATCCCGAACAGGAACCGTCCGCGCGAAAGAAAATCGAGGGTCGCGACTTCCTTCGCCGTCACGATCGGATCGCGTTCCGTGATCAGGCAGACGCCGGACCCGATTTTGATCGTCTTCGTCGCCGTCGCGGCCGCGGTCAGCGCGATAAACGGATCGTGCATATGCCAGTAATCGCGGGGCAGATCACCGCCGCCGGGGAACGGGGTACGCCGACTTGCGGGAATGTGCGTGTGTTCCGGGTACCAAACGGACTCGAATCCCCGCTCTTCCGTCGCGACGGCGAAATCATCCGGGCGCATCGCTTCATCGGTGGAGTACAGCATCGTCGCAAATTTCATGACTCGGCTCCTGTCAGGTGGGGTGACGGGATAATGACAGCGATCACGGACGCTGTGAAACCCCCGCGCCGGGGTCCGGCGACGCCGGCGCTGGCCGTGCCAGGACAATCGCGTTAACGTCGCGCGATGTCACACACGATCGCATTACTGCACCCCGGTGCGATGGGGAAGGCACTCGGCCAATGTCTGCGCGCGGCCGGACACCGGGTCGGCTGGTGCTCCGCCGGGCGCGGTTCGCGCAGTGCCGAACGCGCGGCGGCGAGCGGTTTCGAAACATTCGGAGACCTCGCCGATCTGCTCCGCGTCAGCGACCTTGCCGTGTCCGTGTGCCCGCCCGACGCAGCCGTCGCCACCGCCCGCACCGTGGCCGCCGCCGCCTTCACGGGAATTTATGTCGATGCGAATGCAGTAGCACCGGCCACCGCGGCGACGATCGCCGGCATCGTCGAATCCGCCGGTGCGCGCTTCGTCGACGGCGGCATCATCGGCCCGCCCCCGCGCGCTCCCGGCACGACGTGGCTGTACCTGTCCGGCGAACACGCGCGTGCGGTCGCGCCGGTATTCGCGAATCCGCCGCTGACCGTCGTCGACCTCGGGGCCCCGGCGACTGCCGCCTCGGCGCTGAAGATGTGTTACGCGGCCTGGACGAAAGGCTCGAGTGCCCTGCTGCTTGCCGTTGCGGCGCTCGCGCGGGCCTCCGGCGTCGATGCCGCACTCGCGGCTCAGTGGCAACAGTCGGATCCGGATTTGCCGCACCTGCTCGCGGCGCATGCCGCGCGCGATGCGCCGAAAGCGTGGCGGTTCGCCGGCGAGATGCGCGAGATCGCGGCGACGTTCGCGAGCCATGGCTTATCGCCGCAGTTTCACGCCGGCGCGGCGCAGACGTTCGCGGCCCTCGCTGAATTCAGGGATGCCGACCCGCCACCGGATCTCGACCGTGTGCTCGCGAGCCTGCCCGGCGATACGTCTGTCGATACTTGACGCGCCGGCGACCAGGATGACGATTATAATCAGCCGATGAGTGCCACTGACTTGCCCCGCCTTGGCATCGTGCTGTCGACGGTTACCGAGGGTCCGCCGCAGGAGTTCGTCGACATCGGACAACTCGCGGAACAGCACGGTTACGAATCCGTGTTCGTGAACGAGGGTCGCGGTGACGCCATCGCGTGTGCCGAAGCGATCGCGCTCGGTACGCAACGGATCGTCACCGGCACGAACATCGCGAATATCTATTTCCGCCATCCGTTTCTCGCCGCGGCAACGACGCGGACCGTCGTCGAACTGAGCGCAGGCCGCTTCATACTCGGTTTGGGTATGAGTCACCGCGCGCTGTTGCGCTCGCTCGACATCGATATGGGCGATGCGCGCGAAACCCTGCGCACGTACACGAGCAGCGTGCGTGCCGGCCTGCGCGGGGAAGCGGGTAGCGGGTTTCTCAAACAACCCGCGGCGGCGTTTCCGGCGCCCGTCTATGTCGCCGCGAATACGGTCGAAAGCGCGGTCGTCGCCGGCGCCTGTGGCGACGGAATCATGCCGTTTTTATCGCCGCTGTCGTACCTGCCGCAACTGCTCGACGCGGCCCGCAACGCGCACACGGACGAGGCGGCGTTCGGCTGCATCCTGAGTATCCCGACATTTGTCAGCGACGACAAAGCGGCGGCGCGCTCGGCGGCGCGCTACAACCTCGCGTTCTTCTCGCAATTGCCGAACTACCGGCGACAGTGGCGCCGTGCCGGTTTCACGACCGCGATGGACGCGGCCCGGGCAAGCTGGGCGGAGGGTTCACGCCACGCGGCGGCGAAACAGATCCCGGACGAGTTGATCGACGAAGTTTGCGTGTACGGCACCGCGGCGCGATGCCGCGCGCAATTGCAGGCGTTTCGCGACGCGGGTGCCGATGTCCCGCTGCTCGCGGTCAGTCCGGTCAACGACGACCGGCTGTCCGCGACGCGCAAGGCCATCGTTGCGCTCGCACCGGGT
>CAXBJY010000113.1:0-14226 GCA_963976285.1 uncultured Gammaproteobacteria bacterium | reverse complement strand
AACGCGCCGATGCTGTGCGAGTTGTTTCCCGGTCTGAAAGAATCCGACCTGCCGGGCGGCGAGGGCTGGGCGATCGAGGAAATCAAACTGACGACCCACAACGGCACGCACATGGACGCGCCGTATCACTACAACTCGAAAGACGCCGCTGGCAACCCGATGCCGACGATCGACGAAATGCCGCTCGACTGGTATTTCCGTCCCGGGGTGAAACTCGACTTCCGCCACCTCGACGACGGCTATGTCGCGACCGCGGCCGACGTGCAGGCGGAACTGAAACGGATCGGTTACACCTTGCAGCCGATGGACATCGTGCTCGTGAATACGCGCGCCGGTGAACGCTACGGCCACGACGATTACATCCACAGCGGTTGCGGGGTCGGTCGCGAGGCGACGCACTGGCTCACGCAACAGGGGATCCGGGTTACCGGAATCGATGGCTGGAGCTGGGACGCGCCATTTTCGAAAACGCTCGAACGCTGGCTCGCGACGAAAGACCCGCGCATCATCTGGGAAGGCCATTACGCCGGCATCGACGTACCGTACTGCCACATGGAGAAGTTGCGTCACCTCGAGCAGTTGCCCGACTACGGATTCACGGTCGCGTGCTTCCCGTGCAAGATCAAAGCCGCGTCCGGGGGCTGGACCCGGGCGGTGGCGATGCTCGACTGACGACGAACCGCCCGCTCACCGGGATCGGCACGCGGCGGGAACGCGGTGCGCGAACCCGCCTCTCCTCGTGACGGATCGCGCGCTAGCTCGCGAGGTCGAACGCCTCAATCTTCGGTGTACTCATCTCCTCGAAGAATTGCGCCCGTGACCACGGCCAGCTTGCCGGCACGCCGTTCTTGTCGAGATACCAGCTTTTGCAGCCCGTGGCCCAGATCGACTTCTTCGCCGCGGCGCTGCGGCGCCGTTCGAAATCTTCCGTCGCTTCGCGACTCGCACTGATCGCGCGGCACTCCCCGGCCCGGATTTTATCCATGAGCTGGAGGATATAGCCCACCTGGTACTCCGCGATCTGGATCAGCGAGAAATTCCCGACCGGGCCATTCGGGCCGTTCAACATGAAGAAGTTCGGGATTTCCGGAATCGAAATCGACAGGTACGCGACCGGGTGATCCGCCCATACGTCGTCGAGATTCACGCCGTCGCGTCCGATCACGGTGGTCGGCCGGATAAAGCTGTCCGCGCGGAAACCCGTGGCCATGACGAGCACGTCGAGTTCGCGCAATTCGCCATCGGCGAGGCGCACGCCCGCGGGTTCGATGTGATCGATCGCGGTCGTGATCACATGCGCGTTCGGGCGCTGGATCGCGTCGTAGAAATCCGCGGAAAAAATCAGGCGCTTGCAACCGGCGCGGTAATTCGGCCGCAGTTTTTCGCGCAGTACCGGGTCCAGCACGTTCGTTTCGAGGTTCGCGAGACAGGCGTCCTCGACGGCTTTCATCTCCGGCGAATCGGCGTTGATCACGGCGTTCGAGAATATCTCGAAATCATCGTTGACCTGCTGCTGGACGGCAGCGAGTTTTGCCGGGTCGTTACGAAACGCTGCGCGGTCCGCGTCGGAGTACGGTGAATTGTCGATCGGCATAATCCATTGCGCCGTGCGCTGGAACAGATCGAAGCGTCCGACTTTCGACGTCAACGCGCTCGCGATCTGGATCGCGGTCGAGCCCGTGCCGACCACGCCAATGCGCTTGTCCGCGAGATCGATGCTGTGGTCCCAGCGCGCGCTGTGAAAACACGCGCCGGCGAACGTGTCGAGCCCCGGGATGTCCGCGACGTGCGGGTGATGCAACACACCGGTGGCGGCGATCAGGAAATCCGCGACGTCTTCACGCCCGGTGGATGTACGCAGCTGCCAGCGACCGCCGACAAATTCGCAGTGCGGCACTTCCTCGTTGAAACGGATGCTCCTGATCACATCGTACTTCTCGGCGACCCGCTCGAAGTAGGCGTGAATTTCCGGGCCCGGCGCGTACGTGCTGCTCCAGTCGGGGTTCGGTTCGAACGAGTAGGTATAAAGATGCGCGGGCACATCGCAGGCGATACCGGGATAGGTATTCTCGCGCCACGTACCGCCAACGCGATCGGTCTTCTCGTAGATCGTGAAGTCCTCATACCCGGCTTCGCGCAGTTTAATCGCGGTCAGAATTCCGGCCATGCCGGCGCCGATGATGACGACGCGGCAGTTTCGCGCGTCGTTGTTCGTCGTTGTCATACTGCAAACTCTCCGCACCCCGTCCTGTCATTCCCGACGGGGTCATGATCATGGTTTACCTTGCCCGCGCCGCTGGCATCGTGGCCACGGCGCGAGAGCCCGACGGGAAATAGTAACGCGATCACGCGCAAAATTTCCCGTGCGCGCTTTTTGCACCGCACCGCAATTGCGGACCGATTGCCGGAAACCTCGGCGTCCCCTACAGTAAGCGCCCTGACGACAGCGGGAGGAAATTCATGTCCACGACCAGCATTTCGCTCAGTGAAAATGACCTCGCGGCTTATTCACGCGATGGCCAGTTCACACCGACGCAGCCGCTGCCCGACGCACTCGTCGCGGAAATACGCGACGCGCTGGCCGAGCAGATCGAATTGTTCGACGGTCGTCCGGACTTCATCCCCCTGCCGCACGTACCGCCGGCCGCCGGCGACGAACGCCGGGTGGCACTCGCGCGACGCTTTTTCGACATCGTCACCGCACCCGCCCTGCTCGATCTCGTCGAACAACTGATCGGTCCGGACATCGTCATGTGGGCCTCGGCGCTGTTCTGCAAACCGGCCAGCACGGGTCTCGAAGTGCCCTGGCACCAGGACGGTCAGTACTGGCCGATCCGGCCGCGGGCGACGGTAACGGCCTGGATTGCGCTCGATGATGTCGATCGCGACAACGGCTGTATGCGCGTGATTCCCGGATCACACCGCATGGGAGAATTCGCCCACGAGGTGAGCGATCGCGAAGACCTCGTACTCAATAACGTGCTGAACGACCCGCGCATCAATCTCGACGACGTCCGCGACATCACGCTGCGCGCGGGCCAGCTGTCGCTGCACGACGTCGACATCGTGCACGGTTCGCAACCGAATACGTCCGGGCGCCGCCGTGCCGGTTACGCGATTCGCTATATGCCGTCGACGTCGCTGTACGATCGCCGCATCGATCCGGGACAGGCATCCGGCACCGTGTCGCTCGATTTCGCGACGCGCCCGATCTGGCTCGTGCGTGGGATCGATCGCCACGGCGACAACGACTTCAAGGTGGGACATACGCTGTGGTAGCCGGGCCGATGCCTGCGCGGGAGCGACACAATTCGTTACCGATCAGGGATTGCGCGCGGGTCACAACCGTGGAAGCATCGGTGGGCACGGTGCACGGTCAATGCGCCCGGGGCACGCCGTACCGAACCCGAAATCATCGAGATCCGCAGCCATGAACAAAGACAAACACGAGGAAATTCTGTCCGCCATTGCCGAAGACCGGCGCGAATTCGTCGCCCGTCTGCTGCAGGCATCCGCGTTTGCCGTGCCGGTCGCGCTCGGCGCGGCGACGCTTGCGGCGCGCGATGCGCACGCCCAGATGGCATCTTCATCAGCCCAGTCGACCGGCCCCGGCGGCAGCACGTCATCGGCCAGCGCGAGCATGTCGATTCCGGAACCCACGACCCTGAGCCTGCTCGGCCTCGGCGCGGCGAGCGCAGCGCTCGCTGCCCGTCGAAAACGCGCGCGCAACGCAGACTCCGACTAAGATCCTGCGCGGCGTTCAGTCGTCGGCATGGGTGCCCCGCCCGCGCGCTTTGCGGATTTCGGCGCGGATGAACTCGACGCGCTCGCGCAGGCTGTTGCCGGGTTCGAGCGCCTGTTCGCAGCGGAATTCGGCCTGCCGATCTACCTGAGTTGGGGCACACTGCTCGGCGCCGCGCGCGAGCGGAATTTCATCGGCCACGATACCGACATCGATCTCGCGTATTTATCCGCGGCAACGACGGATTTCGAAATCGTCGAGGAAAACGAGACCATCGTCCGCGTGCTGCGCGACCACGGACTCACGGTCCAGCGTCACACGAAAGGTCAGCTGCACGTGAATGTTGCCCGCGATCAGCACACCGCGCTGCTGCCCGCCTACAACCTCGACGTGTGGACAAGCTGGGTCCGCGACGATCGCTACTATCATTATCCCGATATCAAGGGCGACATTGCCGCCGCCGCCGTGACCCCGCTGGTGCGCGGTGCGTTCCGCGGTGAGCAGTTGCTGATGCCGGCCGATCCCGCGGCCGTGCTGCGCTGTTTCTACGGCGACGGCTGGTCCGAACCCGATCCCGGATACGCCTGGTACCCGCGTTACAGCAGTACCGACGTGTTCGAATTTTTGCGCCAGGCCCCGACCAGCACATCGATTCCGCCGTGGCCCCGGCGTGCGGCGAACCTGAGCGTCGCGGAGCACGATGATCATTTCTTCGTCACCGCGCCACACATTCACGAAGCACAGCGACTGAACGCTTCGGCCATGCTGATCCTCGAACTGTGCACCGGTTCGCAGTCGCCAGCCGACATCATCGGCCTGCTGCAGCAGGCGTTTCGGCTGCCGAGCGCGCCGGAAGTCGTCGTGCTCGAATTTCTCACCCACGCCGCCGCCACCGGTCTGCTCGAACCGGCACCCGGACCGACTGAGTAAGCCGTGCCGCGAGGACGGACGCTTGCCCGAGGCTGCGAAGCGAATCACGAGACCGACCTGGCTGACCCGACGCGAGTGAGTGTTCACTCAACGATACAGGCGCGTCGCTGCCGTGTTTCAATACCCTGACCGGCGTTACACTGACCCGGGTACGGGACTTGCCCCGGAGGACTGCGACATGGCTCATGACATCACACTTTACGGCGTCGACTTCGCCCGCTCCGCGCGCTGCCGCTGGACCCTGCGTGAACTCGACCTGCCGTTCGAGGAAATCAACGACGGCTCGCTGATCGGCGGCGAGGTCCTGCGTGCGGTTCACCCGCAGGCGAAAGTGCCCGCGATCGTCATCGACGGCGAACCGCTGTTCGAATCCTCGGCCATCTGTACGTACCTGTGCGATCTCACGCCGCACAAACAGCTCGTCGCCGCGCCCGGCACCCGCGCGCGTGCCCTGCACGACCAGTGGGTGTCGTTCGCGCAGTCCGAAATCGAAGGCTATCTGTGGAGCAATGCGAAGCACCTGTCGTTCTATCCCGAAGAGAAACGCATTCCGGCCGTGATCGAACGCAACAACGAGGAAATCTCAAGCGGACTCGCCGTGCTGAACGAGGTACTCGGCAAATCCGGGTATTTGATCGACGATCGCTTCAGCGTGACCGACATCATCGTCGGCTGGACCGCGAACTGGGCCCGCCGCCAGGGGCGCCTCGACGGTTTCGACCACCTCGGCGCGTATGTTCAGCGCTTGCTCGCGCGGGAATTGTGCCCGTTCAATCCGGCCTGAACCGGCCGCCGATTTCAGCGTGCAGCGCGCAACACGCGTCGCACGGCGCCGATCACCGCCGCCTCGCCCGCACCACCGCGCAAGGCGTCGCTCATCTCCAGTTGCACACCGCGCCCGCGACGACCGCGATTACAGATATTGCGCGCATGCCGCCCGGGGTACGGATGGTGACGGCTCGACACGTTCACGCCGACGTCGCTGATCGCCGCCTCGATGCGCGCGATCAAACTGTCATCACGACCGCCAAGCATGACCCGCTCGGTGTTGCCGCTGCAACCATGAATTGCAACGACGGTGTCGCAGCGCGAGACGAGGCGCAGACATTGCGGCTCGTCGAAGCGATGGCTCGTGATGTGCAACGTATCGAAACTGCCGGCCTCGTCGAGACCCTCGAACAGGTACAGATTGAAGTCCTCGGCCGCAACCGCGCGCGCGATCGCCGAGGTGCGCCGTTCGATGCTGCCGCCGTGCGGCGCGATAACGGCCACGGGGGATTGCGCGCGGATCCGCGTATGAATGCGGAAATCCGTGCCGTGAACGTGCGCCGCGGCGAGGCTCGCGAAGCTGCGGTAGCGATCCGCGGATTTCTTCGCGGCGTTCCGGCCGGCCATGGCGCGGTTCAGTCCCGCGCGGTGATTTCCGCGAGCGTGCGGACGAGCGTTGGTCGAAAGCGCGGGTAATTCTCGCTCATCGGGAAATGCCCGAGGCCGGCGAGCATCGCGTAATGCACGCCGTCGCCGATCGCCCGCGCACACGCTTCGACGTGTGCCGGGGGGCACGTGAAATCGTATTCTCCCGCATACAAATAGACCGGCAGTTGCGTCGGATCGATCGACAGCGCGCGCTCGGGATCCGTATTGTCGACGCCCCAGAAGTACAGATCGTTGCGCGCGCTGCGCGGGTGGGCGCCCTGGGCAATGCGGTTGAGCTGACGATCGGCAGGCGCGACATCGGGCGCCATGACGGCGTCGACGAGCCCGGCCGACGTTGCCGCGATATTCACCCCGGGATTGATCCACCAGTCGTGAAAAAAGCCGTAAGTCGGGATCGCGCCGGCGAGCGCGACCACGCCGCGAAACTTCTCCGGGTATCGGGCAGCCAGATGCAGCGCGATCACGCCACCGATGCTGCAGCCGATGAAGATCGGGCGATCGAGTTTCAGCGCGTCGGCGAAGTTCACGACGAACTGCGTGATCCAGTCGGAGGTGAGCAGATGATCCTCGGCGAAAAAATCCCGATCGGCGGACGGATCGGATTTACCGTGTGCCGGCAGATCGTAAGCGATGAAGCGGTACTTCTTCGTCAGTTCGCGATCCTCGAGCAAGTGGCGCCACTGCCGGTTCTCGTTGCCGGCCGTGTGCTGACACAGCACGGGGATGCCCTCACCCGCCTCGAAGTAGAACACCTTGTGACGCGCACCATCGACTGTCACGTTGACGTAACGACCGACGGCCTGCCAGTCGTCGAGCCACTCCGGATCGGGCGGCAGTTCCGGCGCGCCATTGAGTGCACGGCCGACACGAACCCAGTAGGACAAGGTCGTCAGATGCTGGAACACGGGCTTGATATCGCCTTCGAACTGCATCGCGCCGGTCGCGATGGCGGCGAAAATCGCGTGCTTCATCGGGGGCGGATGCGGCGAAAATAATTCCTGCCACACACCCGCCTCGGCGGCGAGCGTGAAACTGCTCGGTTCCAGCGGCCCGCCGTCCACGACGACGCGTTCGACAGTGCCGTTGTGCACATGCAGCGTATAGCGACGCTCGCCGAGCGCGAGCGTGAACGAATCGCTGAAGCCGCGCCCGTTGTTCCGGCACGCCGCATCGGCGTTGATCGCCGCGACCCAGCGGTCGATCCAGTTTCGATCGATGTTCATCAGTTTCTCCTCAGGTAAACGCAACTACAAATCCACGGTGCGTGCCCACTGACGGACATCGTCGATGTAGGCAGCGGGTTGTTCGAACGCGGCGAAGTGACCGCCTTTTTCCATCTCCGCGAAGTAGCGGATGTTCCTGAAATCATCGGCTTCCATCCACCCGCGCACCGGCGGCACAATTTCACGCGGATACACGGACACACCGGTCGGGATCGTGATCGGGTGGGTTTCGACGTTGCCGAAACTCTCTCGATAAAGCCGGGCGGACGATGCCGCCGAGTGCGTGAGCCAGTACAACATCACGTTGTCGAGCAGTTCATCGCGCCCGAGCACGTTCAGCGGATCGCCGTCACAGTCGGTCCAGGCCCAGAACTTTTCCAGTATCCAGGCCGCCTGGCCGATCGGTGAATCCGTCAGCGCGTAGCCGATCGTCTGTGGCCGCGTCGCCTGTTGTTTCGAATAGCCCGCATCCCAGCGCCGATAATACGTGAGTCCGTCGAGTGCGCGCTGTTCCGCGGGACTCGGCGGATCACCGGGCCGCGGCCGGGTGCCCATCGCGAGCGTCACGTGAATCGCCGCGCAATGCGCCGGATCCTGCCAGCCGAGCGACTGTGTCACCGCCGAGCCCCAGTCGCCGCCCTGCGCGAAGTAGCGCTCGTAACCGAGACGCGCCATCAGCACCGCCCAGGCGCGCGCGATCCGTTCCACATTCCACCCCGTCGTCACCGGTTTACCGGAAAAGCCGAAGCCGGGCAGCGACGGGCAGACAACGTGAAACGCATCGGCGGGATCACCGCCGAAGCGCCCGGGATCGCTGAGAGGTTCGATGACCTTGTGGAATTCGACGACGGAACCGGGCCATCCGTGCGTGATCAGCAGCGGCCGCGCGCCGGCTACCGGCGATCGCTGATGGATGAAATGCACGTCGAGATCGTCGATCGGCGTTGTGTAATGATCGAAGCGGTTCAGCCGCGCTTCGCGCGCGCGCCAGTCGTAGCCGTCCGCCCAGTAGTCGCAGATCGCGCGCAGCCAGTCGAGCGGTATGCCCTGTGACCAGTCGGCAACCGTCTCCGGTTCCGGCCAGCGCGCGTGCGCGAGTCGTGCCGAGAGATCGGCGAGTTGAGAGTCGGGAATGGCAATCGTGGTCCGTTCGATGGTGTGTGCTCCTGTCCCGCCGCCGCGCGGCATGCCCGTGCAGCGATCGTATAGAACCCCGTACCGCGATTCCAATTGCCCCGCCGTGGCACGCGTGCGTGTTGCCGCGCAACACCCGGCCCGCTGCGCCCGCCGGTTCACCCCGTCCCGGCCAACGTTATACTCGGACGACAGCAAAACGGGAGCAAATCGATGGGCGACGATCGGGTAACGGCATTACTGGCACGCGAAGCAATCAGGGACTTGCCGCAGCGCTATTGCGACTGCGTGTGGCGCGACGACATCTCCGGCCTCGTCGATTTGTTTACCCCGGACGCGGTCTTCACGGCGATTTTCGCCGGCGGCGAAAAAACCTTCTCCGGCCACGATGCACTACGGGAATTCTTTGTTGCCGGACTCGCGATCGCGCCACGTCCGTTCATCCACAACCATGTCGTCGAGATGCACGCCGCGGATGCGGCGAGTGGACGCTGCTATCTCGATTTGTACAGCGCGAATAAAAACATGGAATCGATCGGCGCGGGTTACTACGAGGACGAGTACGTACGCGACGACGACCGCTGGCGCTTTCGCTCGCGGCGCTTCACCGCGTTACGTATCGACGATTTACCGCGTGGCTTCGACGCCTGAACCCGCGATCCCGGTGGTCCTTATCGCCGTCGCGGGCGTGTTCGCGTACGCGACGACGAACCCCTGCGGCGCGCGGATTAGGCGTCGTCGCGCAATTCCGGGAACACGATGACCGTGCGCAGTTCGATGCTTTCGCGCGGCTTCGCGTCGGCCGGTGGCTGCGGATTCCTGAACCCCGTATGCCCGGTGAACAACGCGCGTCCGTCGTGCGCGGTATCGAAACACTTCAGCAGCACGACTTCATCGGGCTGCATGTCGGAGACCACGAACCAGCGGTGCGCGTCGCTGTACTTGAATGAATAGATTTCGCCGGTGAGGGCGGGATTGTCGAGATCTTCTTCGAGGTAGTGGGTGATCGTCGTCGGAATGAAGTCCGCCATGTTCGTCGTGCGTGCGTCGCAGATCGCGAGCGGGTGATCCTGCACCGGGCCGACGATCGGCCGCCACAGGTTGATGATCGCGGCGCGATGCCCGATCAGGTGGCTGGCGTCGTTGTCTTCCAGCACTTCCCGGATCCGGCGCGGACCGGAACTCATCGTGTAATCGTTGTGCGCGCCGTCCGTGGGCGTGCGCACGCCGTGCTCGCCCTGGTCCGAGCGCGTCTGGTTGCGCACATTGTGATCGAAGATGAATACGTCGAGCGCGCCCGTATGGGCTTTCATCAGTTCGACGGACTCGGGGTAGTACTCCGCCACGACGCGATCATGCACGTAAAAATCCGTGAACGCGGAGCGATGCGCTACGAGCTGGAAACCCGCGATGTCGAGCGTGAGTTCATGCGCGATCGGGCGGCAATCGTACACCGGAACCGGGACCCGCTCGCGTGGCGGTGATTCGAACGGGCGCCCGCTCGACGGTGGCCATACGGTCACCTGCGCCTGTCCTTCCATCGGTTTCGTATAGGACATCGGAACCATGATGTGATCGAGCTTTGAGACATCGACGGTTGGCATAGAGACACCTCGTGACGGCGCGGACCGCGCGTTATCCACATTCAAACCGGAACCCCGGGCGGATGCAAGGCGGCCCGCGTGGCCCGGTGCGCGCGAATGTGGAAAATAACCCATGCGAGCACGCGCGCGGTATCTCGCCGTCGCCGCGAGATGCCCGCGTTGCGTTGCACCATGAGAAATCGCGCCTGGCATCCCGCAGGTCGCCCGGTTGCCGTCGCGTCGCAGACCCGGTTCGCTTCGGCTATCATCCGAACGGCATAAGCAGAGCGCGATCGGAGACAAGAACAATGACGAAGGCGATCGTAATTCACGCATTCGGCGGCCCCGAACAGCTGCGCTGGGAAGACGTCGAGGTCCCCGCGTTGCAGCCGCACGAAGTGCGCCTGCGGCATCTGGCCGTCGGCATGAACATGATGGAGATCGGCCTGCGGATCGGCGCCTACCCGGGTCCCGAATTACCATTCATCCCCGGGGTCGAGGCCGCCGCCGTGGTCGAAGCGCTCGGCAGCGACGTGCGCGGGCTGAAAGTCGGCAACCGGGTCGGCTATACCGGACTGCCGCTTGGCAGTTACAGCGAAGCGCGCAACTTCCCCGCCGATCGCGTGTTTCCGCTGCCGGCGGACATCGGCGACGAAACGGCCGCCGCGTGCATGACAAAAGGCATGACCGCGGAATTCATGCTGCGCCGCTCGTATCCGGTCGGCGACGGAACCCGCGTGCTGATCCACGCCGCGGCCGGCGCAACCGGACTCATGTGCGTGCAACTCGCGCGTCACCTCGGCGCGGAAGTATTCGGCACCGTCAGTTCGGCGGAAAAGGCCGAGTTCGTCCGCGGATTCGGCTGCGATCATCCCATCGTCTACACCGAAGCGAATTTCGCCGACGTGATTCTCGAGGCGACGAACGGGGACGGGGTCGATGTCGTCTACGATTCGATCGGGGCCGACACGTTCGAGGACTCGATCCGTTGCCTGCAGCCGCTTGGCACGCTGTGCCTGTTCGGGGTGGCGAGCGGTCCGCCGCCGGCGCTCGAACTGATGCACCAGGATCTGATGACGTCGAAATTCTTCAATCGTCCCTCGCTCTACGCGCACACCGCGAAACGCAATGATTTGCTCGACCTCGCCGCACAAACGTTCGCCGATGTCACCGCCGGTATCCTTAAGGTGGAAATCTTCGCGCGCTACCCGTTGCGCGATGCCGCCGAGGCGCATCGCGCGGTCGAATCCCGGCTGACCCGTGGCTCGATCGTGTTCAACGTATAACCGCCCGCGCGATCACGCGCCGGCGCCCGCACAACCCTGACTCCTGCCGGAGAACGCAATGCCAAGTCGTCACGCAGAAATCGAACACCTGAAATATAAACTCGGGGACCATGAAATGGCCTGCCTCGCGGCCGGGCCGGAAACCGGTCCGCCGGTTATTTTCGTCCACGGCTGGCCCGAACTCGGACACAGCTGGCGCCATCAGTTGCCCGTGCTCGGCGGGCTCGGTTTTCGCGCCATCGCGCCGGATCTGCGCGGCCACGGCGGCTCCACCGTGTATGACCGCCACGAGGACTACCGGCTCGAAAAGCACGTCGGCGACTTGATCGCGTTGCTCGACGCACTCGGCGCGCCACGTGCCGTCTGGGTCGGCCACGACTGGGGCGCACCGGTCGTGTGGAGTATCGCGAACCACCATCCGGATCGCTGCTTTGGGGTCGCGAACCTGTGCGTGCCCTACCGCGCGCTCGACAACGGTCTCGAAGGCGCGGTCGCACTCGTCGATCGCAGCGTCTATCCGATCGAGCAGTATCCGGCGGGCCAGTGGGAGTACCAGTATTTCTACCAGGAGAACTTCGCCCGCGCCCGGTCCGTGTTCGAGGCCAACGTCGAAAACACGATCAAGGCGTTGTTCCGCAAGTGGAGCCCCGAGGATCGCGGCAAGCCCGCGATCACGGCGGACGTACGCAACACGAACGGCTGGCTCGGCGGGGTCGACGTGTTTCCGGATTTCCCGCGCGACGACGACGTCATCTCCGAAGCGGATCTGAACGCCTATGTCAGCGCGCTCGAGCACACGGGATTTTTCGGCACGTGCTCGTTCTATATGAACCACGAAGCGAACAAGGCGTATGCGCAAACCGCGGTGAACGACGGCTACCTCGACCTGCCCGTGCTGTTCCTCACCGGCGCCTACGATTATGTTTGCGAGTGCGTCGACTCACGACTGCCCGAACCGATGCGCGAGTATTGCCGCGATCTCACGGAATACACGGTAAACAGCGGCCACTGGATGGCACAGGAGAAGCCCGTCGACGTGAACAATGCGCTGGCCCACTGGCTCGCCACCGCGGTCGCGGACGCATGGCCCGAGCCGCCGCTGTAATCCGCTCGCCGTCGATGCGCATGCTCATATACCCGGTCCCGCACAATGCCGGTCCCGTTTACACGACTGGACGCGCATGAACGGTTTCTGGGATCGCGCGGAAAAGGACCCGGCGGCCGGTGAGATCCGCGACGGCGACACGCGTTACCTGCTGTTTCGCGTCGATGTGATCGCAGCGATGCTGGCGGGCCTCGACGATGCCGCGCGGGCGCAGGCACTCGCCGCGTTCGCCACGGCCGTACGCGACAACGGCGGCCAGTCGCTGCAACGTTACCTCGACATGGTCGACGGCGACATCGATGCACTGTTTGCAACCGTGTGCCGCACGGCCGGAGATTTGGGTTGGGGTGCGTGGACGCTCGACCGCTCCGTCGATGCCATCGTGCTCGACGTGCAGAACAGTCCGTTCGCGACCACGCGCGTGAGTGCTGAGGAACCGAACTGCGCGCCCATCCTCGGCATGTTTCAGGCGCTCGCGGAAACCGTGTTCGGGGCATCGGCCGAGGTCGCGGAAACGCGCTGCGCGGCGCACGCCGGCGACGGCTCCGGGTGCACGTTCTATGCGCAACGGCGCGCACCCTGAGCGCCGCCGAAATTAACCGCAACGCAAGCGACGACAGGAGCCCCGGGATGAAACGTCTTCACATTGCGCTCGCCAGCGCCGACATCACCGCAACCGTCACGGATTACACCGAACGTCTCGGCTGCGCGCCGGTACTCGTCATTGCCGATGAATACGCGTTGTGGCGTACGGACGGCCTGAACCTGTCGGTGCGCCGGGATGCGAATTGCCGCCCGGGAGAGTTGCGCCACCTCGGGTTCGAGGATCCCGCCGCGAGTGAATTCACCGCGACGACCGATGTGAACGGCATCGTCTGGGAACGCTTCACGGCGGAACTGCAGGCAGCGGAAATCGAGGCGGCGTGGCCGGGCAGCGGTTATCGCGGACGCGACGCCTCCGCCTGAAGGCACCGTGACCGCCCCCCCACCGGGGCCGCCACGGGTATACGCGCGCGGGCGTGCCTTCGCGTGTTACACCGCGACCGTGTGAGCGCGGGCGACATTCCGCAGCTTGCCGAACCCGGCGGTTCGGTCCGTTTTCGCAACCTACGGCCGACCGGCCGGCCGTACACCCGCGTCGCCGGCAGGCACCGCTTCAGAACTGCGGCGCGCGTTTTTCGAGAAACGCCGCGAGCGCTTCGCGACTGTCCGCCGTTTCGAATACATTGCACAGCGTTTCGATCTGGTTCTCAACGTTGCGTCGGTAATCAAGATCGTTCGCGCGCATGAACGATTGTCGCCCGAGCGCCATGATCGCCGGCGATTTTTGCGCGAACAGTTCCCCCATCTCGCGCGCGCGTTCGATCAGCTGAGCGCGCGGCACCGCGTGGTTGATGATACCAAGTGCCGCGGCCTCCGCGGCCGGGATCGGTTCGCCCCCGAACAGCAGTTCGAAAGCCCGGTTGCGACCAATCTGTTGCGGCAGGTGGACGTAGTGAATCGCCGGGATCACACCAATGTTGATTTCCGGGTAGCCGAGATCGATGTCATCGGCGGCGAGGATCACGTCACTCGTGATCGACAGGGTCATACCGGCGCCGCGCGCCGGACCGTTCACCGCGACGATCGTCGGCTTGCTCAGCGCGTACTGGATGTTCATCGTGTCGATGTAGAACTTGTAGACGAAACGGCGCAGGTCCATCGCGTCACCGGCGGCAACCATACGCAGATCCATGCCGCCGCAAAACATGCCCGGCAACGCGCTCGTGATGATGATCGCGCGCAC
>CAXBJY010000112.1:0-14816 GCA_963976285.1 uncultured Gammaproteobacteria bacterium | reverse complement strand
CATCGCCGCCTGGTACACCCCCTTCTGGCACCAAAACCCGGGTCTCGTTGCCGGCATGCTTTTCGGTCTTCTGATCGTACCGGCGTACGTCGGGTGGCTGATCACTCAGTTGCAAAAAGCCGTCGCAGAGAAAGATCTCGCCTACCGAGCGAAGAGCGACTTCGTCGCGATGATGAGCCACGAATTGCGGACGCCGTTGCACGGCATCATATCTACTGCTGATCTTTTGCGCGGCACCGCGAGTTCGCCAAAGCAGAAGGAGATGATTCGAATCATCTCGACTTCATCGAATACGTTACTCGAGCTAATCAATCGGGTACTCGATATAAGCAAGTTTGAATCGAATTCCATCAAGCTCCAGCGGCAGCCCATGGATCTGCATGCTGTTGTTAACGACACCGCCAATATTCTGTGGCCGCAAGTCCTGCAGAAAGGTTTGTCGTTGCAGATTTACATCGATCCGGAGATTAATAATTCGCTAATCGGTTCGCCGCACCAGTTGCAGGAAGTACTGATTAATTTGCTCGGTAACGCCGTAAAGTTTACGGATTCGGGGAATGTCGCTGCTCGGGTGTTGTTCAAAGGCGAGTCGGAGGACACCGTGTCGGTCCGATTCGAGATAAGCGACACGGGACCGGGAATCCCGAAACACGCGCTCGCGAATATTTTCGAGCCCTTCGCGCAGGCGGATTCGCCAACAACGAGAAAGCACGGCGGAACAGGACTCGGAACGGCGTTCGCGAAAGAGCTGATTCGTTTGATGGGTGGGAATATTGCCGTCGATTCCACGGAAGGGGTCGGAACAAAATTCACGATCGATGTTTCTCTGCAGAAGCTGCATGAACGCGAGGAAGTCGCATCGTTGTACCCGTTTTCCGTTGCCGCGATTGGTTTCAGTACATCGCAGCACGAGCTGACGGCCGCACTGGGTCAATTTGGCACCAGGGTTGTTTATTTTGAAGATGTCGCGACTTTCTCGGAGCACTTCGCGACTGAATCAAACGATTCTTATCCGGAAGCCATTTTCGTCGAAGCAGATGCGTTTGCTGACAATCTCGGCGGAGTGGTACGTTCCGTCGGGCTGGCAATTCAGGATCGCATAACTCCGATGTTTGCATGCGGCAGCGAGGTATTTCGTTCGTCCGCTATCGCCGCCGGCTACTCGGCATTCGTTCCGCGAATTGACGACGCGCGACTCGTCGGGCGCTCGCTGAACATGATCAGCGCGCTCAGGCATGACGCTCCGGGCGAGTTGTTGCCGACTGCGCCCGGATCCCGTGGGCTGCACATTCTCGTTGCCGAAGACAATACGACGAACCAGCGGATTGCGCAGATGGTACTGGAAGAAGTCGGGCACCGTTGCACGATCGTAGGGAATGGGGACGAAGCGCTGGATGCACTGCACGAGGGGGATTTTGATCTCGCGATTCTGGATATGCACATGCCGCAGCGCGACGGTATGGAGGTCGCCAAGATTTACAATTTCTCGCACTTTGAAGCGGACGAACGAATTCCCCTGATCATGATGACAGCCGACGGACGCATCGAGGCGAGGAATGAGGCAAAAGCAAGCGGCATTGATGCGTTTGTCACGAAACCGATTACCCCGCGACATCTTATCGATGTTATCGATTCGATCGCAGCGAAGTTTCATATCGAAGGTAGTTTCGAGGCGGAGTTTGATACCGGGGAACGTGATTCACGCACGGATCCGATTGTCACCGAGCTGGCCACGGAGCGCGACGGGAATGGTGCTCAATGTGCGCTAACCCAGGAAACGATCGAAGAGTTGCTCTCTTATATGGAGAGTGATGAACGCGAAGAATTCTTCGAAGATTTTATTGCTGACGGCGCACAATATATCGCGACGCTGGAATCCAGCTGCGACGCTGACGGGGCGACGCGAACCCGGGACGATATGCACGCATTTGCCGGCGCTTGCCTTGTTATCGGCGCGGACCGCCTTGCAGCAAAGGCGCGTGAAATAGAACTCCTCGATCCGCAAATATTATTCGAGAAGCGAACGGAATTGCACGGTGAAATTCTCGCACTGTACAACGAAACGGTAACGGCGGTTCGCGCTCTGTATCGTGGGTGAGAGTTTGACTCACCCCGCCAGTCGTTCAAGCACGAGGCCCGCGTTGTGGCCGCCAAACCCGAAGCTGTGGGTGGATGCAAAGTCTATCGTTGCGTCAGTCGCGGCGCGCGGGTAATTGAGGTCAACCACGGGACGTTCGAGATTCCTGCAGCCGTGGACTCGCTGATCACGCATCGACAACACCGTAACGATGAATTCGATCGCGCCGCTTGCGCCGATCGTGTGTCCAAGTAATCCCTTTGTGCTGTTCACAAGCGGTCGGGACGGGAACACGCGTTCGAGGATGCGGGCTTCTATTGGATCATTCTGCAACGTTGATGTTCCGTGGGCGTTTACGTACTGGATTTCATTCGCCGTCAAGCCCGAATCCTGTAGCAGATTTTTGAACATCAATTCAATCGCATTGTTCTCTTCCGATATCGCCGCGAGTGAATTCGCGTCGGACGTAATACTCATACCGCGAATTGCCGCGTGACACGCAGCACCGCGGTCACGCGCATGCTGCTCGGATTCCAGGATGACGATTCCGCTACCGCCCTGGCTGAACAGAAAGCCGCTGCGATTCTCATCAAACGGACGGTTTGCCGTGTCCGCTGATTCATCGGTGCCGGCTAGAGTTTGCAGCCGGTCGAATGCCATGAACACGCCACCGGCGTGGTCACCGTAATATTCGCTGCCGCCGACAATCGCCATGTCGATCTCGCCATGCTGGATGGCACGCAGTGCGCGCCCGATCGCGACGGTTCCAGCAGCGCAAGCGTACACGAGCGTTTCTGATGCGCCGCGGGTTCCGTAGCGAATGGAAAGTTGCGCGGCAATCGCGTTGGCCATCGACTGTACGCTCGCGAAAGGGCTTACCCGCGGGTGTGTGGCCAGGTTTCGCTGGAGTTCTTCGGTGCGATCTCGCGGTTGATCGTCGTTCGGGAATATTGCGTCAGCGGCTTTTCCAAGAAGATGCGGAACGTAATTATTGAACGCCGAACTGATGCAACCGAGTCCCGTGCCGATGAATACGCCTACCCGGTCTGCGTTGACGCCCTTGATTCGATAAGTGCGGGCGCGAGCATCGGCAACGGAGTGCTCAAACCCGGCGTGGATCAGGGCATCCTCCGTTGCGACGATAGCGTTCAACACCACCGGATCGTAGCGCAGGACATCCGCGCGCTTCAGGCCATAAGAACTGTAATCGGGCAGACGCAGCGGTGACCAGATCCGGCTCCTCGATGCGTAGTATTCCGACCAGTGTGCCGGTACGTTTTCGACGCACGTGCGACCCTCGAGGCACGCCGGCCAAAACTCGTCGGTTGAATTCCCAAGCGCCGAGACCACACCGAACCCGGTGACAACGACGCGCCGTCGGTTCACGGCCTGTCGTCCATAATTTCCAGTTTACTCATGATGTGGTCGACAACCCATTTCAGCGACACGTTCTCACTGGGAACGTCTTCAGGGTTGAATTCCGCGTTGAATTTATCATCGAGCAGGACCATCAACGTCACCACGTCCATCGAGTCCGCTTCGAGGTCTTCCCTGATTAATGTGTCTTCCGTGAGGTCGTCGGTCGGAATATTCATGGTCTCTGCGACGCAATCGAACACAGCCGATCGGATTGATTCGCGATTCTGGTTCATTCTTTGTTCTTGAACTCTACTGACAACAGGCGTGCAGCTTAGCGTTTTTAGGCCGAATCAGCTTAGTGATTTTCTACTTAATATTTAAACTGCAAGGTACTGTTATTAAAGTACTACCGGGAAATTTCGTATTTCCAATAATGTGACTGCCTTCGCAAATTTCCTCCGATTACCCCAAATTGATGATACGGACGCTTGACTTAGTTCCGTAGCGTTCCGGGTAAGCTGGCAATCCTGCCTAAAAATCAACCACATACACAAGGGACAAGACAAGTTCCGATAACTATAAGCGACCGGCCGGCAAGCATAGAAAAAAATTAACTGCCGCACCGGAACGCATTACAGCCTTGGTCGCTGCAACGGCTGAAAAAGACCACTGTCTTTTGCGACTTACCCGGAGGAGGGTTAACTAATGTCTTATGTCATCGCGTCCGAGCGAAGTGCGGCGCCGTCCGCACGTCGCCGGCAACTACCCGGCCACATCGTTCCCAGTACTGACTGCCTTGATTTGTCCTATGACCGACAAACCCGCGCACTGTGGATTTATCTGTCAGACCGAGCGCCCGCTTACGTATCGCTGGAATTGATCCACGACTTACTCGGCGTGGACAACGTCTTCGCGACATCGATGGCGGCTCAGTCCGCCGACATGCCGGCGGTCGACTTTAAGGTGATTGCGTCCAGGCGTCCAGGCGTGTTTTCGCTTGGTGGCGATCTCGCGAGTTTCCGCTACTTCATCGACCAGGGAAATCGTAACGCCCTGACTGAATATGCGAATGCGGCACTCGACGCGATTTGGACTAATACCCAGGCCGCGGGCGTCCCCGGTATGACGACGATATCGCTGGTCCAGGGCGAAGCCCAGGGTGGCGGATTCGAAGCCGCGCTCTCTGCGCATGTTCTCGTCGCGGAGAAAGGCGCAATGTTCGGGTTTCCGGAAGCCTTGTTCGGCATGTTTCCCGGCATGGGCGGCTACGCGCTCCTGTCAGCCCGAACCAGTGCGGAGTCGGCTCGCCGTTTGATCGGGAGCACTAACCGCTACCCGGCCGAACTGCTCTACGAGATGGGTGTAATCGATGTACTCGCGGAACCTGGCGAGGGTCGCGAAACCGTGGACGCCTGGATGCGTGACGCCACGGAAGAATCGACAGAGGAATACCGTACCCGCTTCGCGACGCTCGACCGCAATCAACTTGCGGACTCGGTCGAAGAATGGGTCGAACAGGCGCTGTGCCTCAGCCCGCGGCAGCTAAGAACGATGGGTTACATTCTGGAAGCGCAGAAACGCGCATCCGCGAAAGCGCCCAAAGCCACGGTCACACCGTTGCGCCGAAAGATTGAGTTCGCCGACATCTGCACCGCCGCGATGGTCGAAGAACCGGGGGTATCCACACCCTCGCCGCTGCTGGTCACTCCGCAGACGACGAAACGCTATCATGAACGGGAGTTTCTCGCGTTCGTAAGACAATCGCGACCTTGGATCTATGAAACCCTCGCCCACCACGGGTCCGTCGTATGGCGGGACTTTCTCGAACCAGGTGTCGGCTCACTGAATCGCCTGGCCGCAGCGCTACGTACAGATCGCGCCTTCAAGCCCGCAAACGCGGTGCCGACTCCGACGATTATCCATGACAGCGTTTTCGAGGACGATGCGTGGGAGCTGCCAGGAAACCTGCCGCCGCACAACGCGTACGCGGATTGCCCGCTGTTTCCGGCGCATAAGCTTCTCGCGTGCGACGACGACGCGCAGTTACGCGAATGCACCGTTACGGTTGCCAACATGCACACGGTGTATGAGCTTATCGACCCGTCAATCCGTTCGGAATTCGAACGGCGCGGCCTGTACTACCGCCGTCGCTATCCCGGAGTTCATGACAAAACCCGGACAGGCTCGCAGGGTCGGGGATATCCAACCTGGCAAGATGCGTTCAAAACGGAGCAGCGAAGCGAAGTTGAACGTAAGTGCCGGGAAAACGGCCTGAGTCTGATATGGCACACCGATAACAGTGTTGAAATCAGTAATAACGCCCCGGCCTGTGTTTCACACCCGGAAACGCGCCAGCGTCTGTGGTTCAACCACGTGCATTATCTACGCCATTTTGAGAACGCATATATTCAGCAACGCTCGCTGTTTTCGAAATTATTTACGATTACGAAGGTACCGGTGTCCCTCGACGTCACGTTCAGCGACGGCGGCAAAATCCCGTCTGCTTATCTCGCTGCCATCGATGCCGCTTATGAATCCGCGACATTGAGGATCACGCTGTTGCCAGGCGACGCGTTATTACTGGACAACGCGTTAAGCGGGGTCGGACAGTTGCCGTTGGCGGCCGATCAGCGACTGATCTATGCGTTGTTCTGACAGCGCATAGCTGTGGTTTTCCGGACGCCCGCTCCCGTGGCCGGGTCGGGCGTCCGGAGTCTTTGCATGCGAACTGGCTGACAGCCCCCACCCGCACACTCACTGCCGACCGGCGCGCGACAGCCACTCCCTGGCCCGAGCGAGGATCCTCAGGCTGAGCTTTTCGTCAAACTTTCCGCCGGTGGCCGCGGCAATCGACGGTACCTCATGCGGCTTCGGCAGCGACCGAATTCCCGTACGCCCGAGGACGAAATGATACTTCGCGGTTATAACGATACTCGCAAGGTCAACCGGGCCGTCCGGTTCGTACGACCAGTCGTGGGAATTTTCGATACTGCCGATGATGCGCGCGCCGAAACGCCATTTCCTTGCGAGCAAAACCCCGGTTTCCTGACTCATTTTTGCAACCGCCCGATCCACGAGATTCGGGTTCATTGCGTAAGCGACGTTGTGCATTGAGTAACTGAAAATCGGGAGGACCCCGACATTGTGCATCAGGCCCGCAAGCGCCGCGGCTTCGGGGTCGGCGACATCGCCAATCTCGGCGACAGCCGCCGCCATTGCCGACACCTGTTGCGCCTGCGACACCTGCGCATGCAGGCGTTCAACGAGTTCCGCCGATGAGTTTTTGAAAACATCACGAAACGCGAAGCAAGCGGCAATTTCACGGGTAGAGTAAACCCCTAGGCGATCAACAAGCGACGCCAGTGTTTCGACTTTTTCCTGTGCGTTAAACAGTGAACTGTTCGCCATTTTCAACAGCTTCGCGCAAATGGCCGGGTCCATGGCGATTCCGGAGACAAGTTGATCGGCGCTGATCTTCGAGCCGGAAAGCAAGCCGTGTATGCTCGCCGCACTTGGCGCCAGGCTCGGCAGCCGCACACGGTTCATGCGCAGCTCTTCCTTGAAATCGTTAAAGAACTCGCGCGACTGGGTAATGTCGAGCGTCGCGTCGTCCTCGAGCGCCATGTCCTTTTCCGGCGCCTCCGAGCGGACGCGTCGAGTCACTTCCTGCGGGATCCTGATCAGCGTTGCGGGACCTTCCGCGCTTATCCGGTACGCACTTGGACGAAGTTGCGGAAGCGGTTGCGTCGCACGTTCAGTTCCGGCGGCGAGTCGACTGGTCGCTCCGTAAATATCCTCGACCAACAACACACCCTTGAGCAGGAAATAGTCGTTCGTGTCCTCCGAGTTCGATTCGAGGATGATTTCCTGATCGTCCGCCGACCAGGTCGCCGCGAAACGGGAAGCAACGATCACATACTCAGGCGGCATTTCTGCGAAAGGGAAGAAAGGTTTCAGATTTCCGGGCTTGGTTCGGGATGCGTTCCGTTGCATGGTAAATCGTAGATAAATTGATAGAGTGCGTTTCGTGCGGTTCATTTCCATATCGGCACACGGGCGCGAAAATTGATCGCGCGGCACACGAAATCCGTGAAACAGCGGCAGTCAACCCACGAAACTGTGAGGCCCGGCGCATCTCCGCTATAAGGGGTGTGAAAGTTCGCTATACTTTGCACAGAAACGTGCATCACAGGGGTAAAAACCCGTGGATCAGTCTAACCAGGTCGCGCTTGGCGAAACATTGCTGGACTACGTTGAGCGGGGAGCAACCGCAACGTGCGAAAGCATTTATCGGCAACCTGTCGCCGAGTACACCTGCGCGAGTCAGGCCGCCGCGGAGGAACAGGCTTTTTTTCGCCGACGGATGCTGTGTATCGGTCTGAGTGCCAGGTTACCCGAACCCGGAACGTTTCTCACGGACGAGCTGTCCGGCGTGCCTGTTTTGATGACGCGCGATGCCGAGGGCAATGTACACGCCTTCCTGAATGTATGTCGCCATCGTGGCTCGAGCGTCGCACAAAGCTGCGGAAAGGCAAAAGCGTTTACCTGTCCCTATCATGCATGGACCTACAACCTGAATGGCGAACTCGTTGCCCGCCCGGAGGAGGCCTCGTTCGCCGGCGCTGACCGCGGCACGCACGGATTAACGAAGCTCAATGCCGCCGAGCACAACGGGATGCTGTGGGTGTGCCCGACGCCGGGTCTTGCGGTCGACCTCGAAGAGCAACTTGCCGGGCTGTCGCCGGAACTCGCCGCGTACAAACTCGATACTTTTCACCACTTTGACAGCTGCATTATCCAGCGGCGAATGAACTGGAAGCTGGTTGTTGACACGTTTCTCGAGTCCTATCACTTCTGCGTGCTGCACAAGGATACGATTTGCTCAATTTTTTATGACAACCTGACGGCATTTGATAACTGGGGAAGTAATTTCCGCATCGTTAGCGCGCGACGCTCGATTGACGCGCTAAAGCAGCAGCCGCATTCCCAGTGGAACATCATGCCGCATATTGTCGGGATCTATGTGTTGTTCCCGAACACGGTACTGGTTTGGCAACTCGACCACATCGAGCTTTGGCATATCTATCCGTACGGCGACGATCCGGACGAATCAATTCTGCGACTCGATTTGTATACGCCCGAACCGGCGATAAACGAAAAAGCCCGACAATACTGGCAGAAGAATCTGGATCTCGTCGTAAAAGTTGTCCAGGAAGAGGATTTCCCTGTTGGCGAAACAATCCAGCACGGATTCCATTCCGGCGCGCAAGATCACATCATTTTCGGCACGAACGAGCCCGCACTGAGTTTTTTTCATCGCGCTGTTACCGAATCCGTGCGGGAGATGCGGTAGTAGCTTCACCGTTTTTGCGACCTGACCTGCCTGCGATTCCCATCATGTGGCGAAACGCCGGACCGTAATCGCATTGCTTCGTGCCGGAGGCTGACCGGGGTCAGGCAACCCCGGTAGCCAGACCCAGTGTGGCACCGATTTCCTCGTGCAGCACGAAATCCGCGCTAGCGTCCTGCTCCGTTGGCTCGCGATTAATGATAACGAGGCTTGCTCCGTTTCGTCGCGCGAGGTCCGGAAATCCGGCAGCAGGATAGACGACAAGCGATGACCCCAGGACCATAAACAAATCACAGCATTGCGCCGCTCGGGCGGCACGAGCCATGGCGTCCTCAGGCATCGCCTGACCGAATGAAATCGTCGCGGTTTTGATGATTCCGTTACAACGCGTACAAATCGGCAAAGATTCGTCCACCTTGAAAGCATCCAGAATCGGTGCAAGCTCGTATCTCGTGCCACAGTCGAGGCACGCCGCGTACGTACCGTTACCGTGGAGTTCCACGATGTTTTCTTCCGGGATACCTGATGCCTGGTGCAGCCCGTCAATGTTCTGCGTGATGACGGTGTGGCATTTTCCGGACGCGACGAGCGCGCTGACAGCACGGTGGCCCCGGTTCGGCGACGCACGGTCGATGTCCCTGTCGATAATGGTCTTGCGGCGCCATGACTCACGTCGCATTTCTTCGGACGCAAGGAAATCCTGAAACTGAATGGGCTGCATTTTCGACCAGATCCCCTGCGGACTTCGGAAATCCGGGATCCCGGACTCCGTGCTGATACCGGCACCGGTGAATACGACGAGTTGCCCGGAGGCGTCGAGCAAATTCTTCAGGGCTTCGATTTTCCGGTCCATTTAACCATTATAATTCCGGGTCCACCGGTACCACTACCGCGTCACAACTTCCGCGTCTCGCACCGAAGACGGTGCGGCCCGGATTACGCACGAAAAAGACAACACGGTATCGCTCGGCTTTACGTACAAGGGGGATTAGGAATGGCTCGACTCAGTCGGCTCGAACGCAGCATCAAGGGCAAGGTAGCGATCGTCACGGGTGCCGCCAGCGGTATGGGGCGCGCAACCGCGCAGCTCTTCGCCGACGAAGGCGCGCACGTCGCAGTCACGGATTTGGACCAGGATCGGATTGACCTGATTGTTGACGCAATCAACGCTGCGGGGGGTGATGCAAGCGGCTGGGTGCTGGACGTTACGAATGCGAGCCAGAGAACAACGGTCGCCAGGGCGGTGGAGGAACGCTGGGGTGGTATCGACATTCTGGTAAACAATGCCGGAATTGCACAGGAAACGAATATCGACGGTGACGATTTCGAGGCGATCTGGGATCGCACGCTTGCCGTACTGCTCACTTCGCAGGCGCAACTCATCAGGGCCTGCCTGCCGGCGCTCGAGCGCAGCACCGGCGGTCGGATCGTGAATATCGCGTCGACCGAAGGCCTCGGGGCGACGAAAGGGATCAGCCCCTACACTGCTGCGAAAACCGGAGTTATCGGATTGACCCGCTCGCTTGCGGTTGAACTCGGGCCGCGGGGAATTACCGTAAATTGTATTTGTCCGGGCCCGATATTGACCGGCATGACGGAGAATATTCCGGAGGAAGCACGCAATGAGTTCGCGCGACGCCGAGTCGCACTGAAGCGATACGGAGATCCGGAAGAAGTCGCACACGGGACGTTGAACTTTGTGCTGCCGGCGTCCTCCTACATCACCGGAACCGCGCTTCCGGTAGACGGCGGCCTGACGATCAAGAACGCCTGAAGCGTTGTCCATGCCCATCAAATTTTTAACGAATCGCGGCAAAGTATGAATGCCACGGCCGCTAACAACCCGGGATCGGACAACGGGTCTGAAGGAACGGGCAATTCCATGGGTCCGTTGCGGCGGCTCATGCCGTTTCTCGCTCCTTACAAGGCTCGCATCTGCCTGGCATTCGTGGCGCTCGTCGTTGCCGCAAGCGCAACACTGGGCATGCCGGTTGCGGTTCGTTACCTCATCGACGCCGGCTTTATGGCCGACAAAGCGGTTTCCGTCGACAGGTATTTCGTAGTTCTGTTCGTACTCGCGGTCGTGCTGGCGGTGTTCTCCGCTTCCCGGTTTTACCTCGTCTCCTGGATCGGTGAGCGCGTTGTCGCGGATTTGCGCAGTGCGGTTTTCCGGCATGTTCTGCGCATGACGCCGACGTTCTTTGAAGTTACGCGTACCGGGGAGGTATTGTCGCGACTGACCGCTGACACGACATTGATTCAGACGGTCGTCGGCAGCAGCTTGTCGGTGGCCCTGCGAAGTTTCGTGACCCTCGTTGGCGGATTGATCATGCTGACGATTACGAGTCCGAAACTCACGGCAATGATCGTGTTACTCGTACCCCTCATTGTGTTTCCTATCGTGTTCGTTGGTCGTCGGGTCAAGCGACTATCTCGCGACACACAGGACCGGATCGCCGATACCAGCGCACTGGCGTCTGAAGTGCTGAACGCGATGGAAGTGGTGCAGGCATTTAACCTCGAACGCCTGCACTCGAGGCGGTACGACTCGGCGATTTCACAGTCATTTCGCACTGCTTTGCGCCGGATCCGTACGCGGGCGGTGATGACCGTTTATGCAATTCTCGTGATTTTCGGAGGCATCGTCGTCGTACTCTGGGTGGGCGCTCAGAACGTCGTCGCGGGCCATATCACCGGCGGCGAGCTTGGTCAGTTTCTTCTGTACGCGATCATCGTGGGGAGTTCCACGGCCGGCTTGACCGAAATCTGGGGGTCGTTACTCCAGGCAGCCGGCGCAATGGAGAGGATCGCGGAACTACTGAACACGAAACCCAGGGTCTCGGTACCTGACAGCCCGCACACCTTGCCTGAACCGGCACGGGGTACCGTGAGTTTTAGTGCGGTCACGTTTGCCTATCCTTCCAGACCTTCGATCCCCGCTCTTGATGATTTCTCGCTTGAGATCAAAAGCGGCGAAACCGTCGCGCTCGTCGGCCCGTCCGGGGCGGGCAAAAGCACGGTCTTTCAGTTGCTGCTCGACTTCTATCAACCAACCAGTGGCGCGATCTATCTGGACGAAATCGACATCAGTCGTACTGATCCTGCCGCGGTGCGTAATCGGATCGGTCTCGTGCCGCAGGAAACGGTGCTGTTTGCCGACAATGTCCTGGAGAATGTGCGCTATGGTAAAGATGGCGCAAGCGACGAAGAAGTGTTCGAAGCCGCGAAATCTGCGGGTGCGGATGAATTTATCCGGCGGTTGCCCGACGGGTACTCGACATTCATCGGCGAACGGGGGGTGCGGCTTTCAGGCGGTCAGAAGCAACGTATTGCGATAGCCCGGGCGATTTTGCGCAGACCATCGATCCTGCTTCTGGACGAGGCAACAAGTGCGCTGGACGCCGAAAGTGAACACTTCGTCCAGGAAGCGCTCGGGAATTTGATGAACAAAACCACGACGATAATTATTGCGCATCGCCTCGCCACGATACTTAATGCGGATCGGATCGTGGTCATGGATCAGGGCAGGATTGTTACTATCGGAGCGCACGCGGAGCTCCTGTCAAAAGGCGGCCTGTACGCGAAACTTGCCAAGTTGCAGTTTCAGGAAGACAAGGCGGTGCAGGACTTCGGGAGCGTTCGCGCGTAACGGACCAGCCTTCAATCCGGGTAAGTCGAATCCTCGCGAAAAACCTGCTTTCCGGCAGGGTGCGACCGATTCATGGTTCGCGGAATCCGGCACATCAGCCAATTAACAATCCCGATCGAACTCTTGCTGTATACGAATAGAGGCTCTACCTGAGCCCCGACGTTCAGTTTCGCATCGTATGAACCCAGCCCGAGATTGATATATTTGCTCCGGTTTTCGATACCGATACGAATAACTTCGTTCACAAGATGGAACCACTCATGCTGCGCCGGGCCCGGGTTTCGGCCGAAGTACGTCGCGGTCGTTGTTAAATTGTCCTGCAGCAGCATTCCGTGTGCGACCGGCTGACCACCACGCTCCGCAATGACGAGCATCGACTTTTCTCCAAGGAATCTGTCCATGCTTTCGTAATACGCCGGGGTCAGAACCTCGCGCCTGAAACCTTTTGTTTTCTCCTGCACAGTCAATGCCTGCGCCGACCACAACTCGGCGTTTTCGGCAAATTGCTCGACCTTACGTACACGCTGGCCGGACGTATGCGCACGACGGATCCGTCGTTTCACATCCGTGCGATAGCGAGCCCGCATCGACGTAAGGTATTCGTCATAGGTATTCCAACGCACGTGGATGCGGGCAACCGGCATGTTCGATACCACGTTGTACCCGTTCGCAGACAGGACGTTGAACTTCGCCAACTCGTCGTCGAGAAAATCGCGAATTACGATAAGGCGACTCCGCTCGCGCCTGGCAACGGTCTCGACGGCGTCTGCCAGGTGGCGGACCAATAGAGAAGCGTCGGCTTGCGAATCGAACGATATTGAGTTGCCCGTTGATAATGGTGCTGCGCAATCCGTTATTTTGAAAACGAGAAACCGCTTCCAGAACTTTCGAATCAGCTTCGTGACCCAGGACACACGGGCCGGTAGCAGTTGAGACAAGTCGGTATCGATGACATATACGCACGCGTGGGCAATATGTTTGCCGGAACGATCGACCACCACCGGAAAGTAGTAGCGCACATGGTCGATTCCGGATGCTTCTACGGCGCGCAAATAGGCATGTGTATTCAGTAAATTGCCTGGCTCTACGATTGAATCCCAGTCTGCTTGATCAACTTCCGACACGGAACGGAATATTTGCGTACTCCATTCGGGTCGGGGCGCCGGGTCCGGCGTTGTTGCACTGAACTCGCGGGGACCAAGTTCAGTACTCGCGGCTTGACGGGGATAGAAGCGGTTTCTCGAGTACGCGGTAGTCAATCTTCCGTAGCGCGATAATTGCCGCATGACCCAGGAGGGGATCGTTGTTGCATTCATCACGGAATCTGCGCTGTGGAAATAAACGTTCTTGTGACCATCACCGGGAATGCACGTTTTTCGATCGCCTGGAAATTTCGCAGCAAGATTCTAGCCCGTCAAGTTGCCAGCCCAATCAGCCGATCGCTTAGCGCGCGCAGAGCTTAGCACGTCATCTACAAGCCCGGCTACGCGATTGGATTCGATTGACGGTTACGACAGGCAGGCAAACCGATCGTTAGTTTGACAAGACGTGCCAATCCCGGGGGAACGTCGAACCTGAGTGCAATCGACACCGCCGCGCCGGCAACCCGGGTGGTTCGTGGGTGAAAGGATGAAGTAATTCAGGTCAGCGCTCGGGGTATTTGTGTTTGATGTTGGGCTATGACAAGACCCTGCGGGCGCCTGTCACGGTATCCAATCCGCGACGGCGATCGGCACACGGGTCACGACGGCAGCGGCAATCAGGACCCGGTAGAAAATCCGATACAAAAAAAAACCCCCGGCCGCTGGCCGGGGGTTTTCCTTGTTTGATGCCTGGCGATGACCTACTTTCACATGGGATCTCCCACACTATCATCGGCGCTAAGCAGTTTCACTTCTGAGTTCGAGATGGATTCAGGTGGTTCCCGCTCGCTATGGTCGCCAGGCAAACTGTTTGGGGCAATAAATACCCCGAATTCGGAAAGTCGAAAGACGTTTTGTCTGAATTGTGTAACTTACAATTGAAGCCGACCAAAACACTTGAGTGTTATATGGTCAAGCCTCACGGGCAATTAGTACTGGTTAGCTTCATCCATTACTGAACTTCCACACCCAGCCTATCAACCTCGTAGTCTACGAGGGCCCTTTAGGGGACTTAAAGTCCCAGGGAGACCTAATCTTAGGGGGGGCTTCCCGCTTAGATGCTTTCAGCGGTTATCCCTTCCGTACATAGCTACCCGGCAATGCCATTGGCATGACAACCGGAACACCAGAGGTACGTCCACTCCGGTCCTCTCGTACTAGGAGCAGCTCCCTTCAAGTCTCCAGCGCCCACGGCAGATAGGGACCGAACTGTCTCACGACGTTCTAAACCCAGCTCGC
>CAXBJY010000111.1:0-14913 GCA_963976285.1 uncultured Gammaproteobacteria bacterium | reverse complement strand
TTCACACGGCAGGGGTCACTGGTTCGATCCCAGTATCGCCCACCAATTAAATCAATGCGTTAGCCTCCTTTTCGCATTGTTCCAAATCACCAACGTAACCAGATCGTGACTCAGCGTCCAAGACTGAGACCGCCGCCCGCACGGTTTCTGGTGCCAAATGGGCGTACCGCATGGTCACGCGGATGTCGGCGTGCCGAAGTAGCTCAGCGACCGCCCTTATTGGTACCCCGGATTGGACAAGCCACGCCGCGCAGCAATGGCGTAGATCGTGGATCCGAAAATCCTCGATCCCTGCCTTCAAACACGCCGTCGCGAACGACCGCTTCACCGAAGCGATCCGCTCACCATCCTTGTGCGCGAAGACCCACGAGGTCGTCGAGCAGCCCTATCACCCCGTCTATCAGCGAGTTATGGGAGAGCAATTCAATGCGTTGCCGACCGTTGTACGTTCAATTCATAACGTGGTCGGTGACGATGGTGCCACCGGGCGGGCGGTGGTGGTCAGGGGGCAAACATGGGCTGCGAAGCTTATTTGCAACATTATGAGATTCCCGCCTGAAGGCGAGAGCGAATCGCACGTTGCCTTTAGTGAGAACGACGGCATTGAACGATGGGAGCGCGACTTCGGCGGCAATTGCTTTTCGAGCGAATTACGGCAAGTCGGCACATTGCTCGAGGAGCGTTTCGGTCCGTTGCGATTCTATTTCGACCTGCGTTCCACCGATGTCGGCCTGGAGATGGTTATGCGAAAGTGGTCGCCTTTCAGTATACCGTTACCCTTGGCAATTGCGCCGCGGAGTCGGGCAGTTGAGTCTGCCAGCGGCAATAAATTTGAATTTGACGTTTCGATCGCCCTGCCCCTGATCGGCACACTCGTGCGTTACAAAGGAGACTTGGAGAAACCGAAATAATGGATATATCGAGGAGGCAGCGATGATTGAGAGTGCTTCCTCGATACGAATCAAGCTCAAACCAATAGTTTGTGTGAATGAGGTAAGACTCCATGGAGAAATCTGGCACCGTCGCTAAACGCAATTAGGCCCCAGCGACGGTTCGCCAATGCCGACCGCCGGGCAAGCGCCGCATGATGACCCCAACGTCGATACGCAAGCTTATCGGCTCGGGTTCCGTCCGCCGTACCGCGCGTACTACGGTTGGTTCAGTATTCGGTCCATGCGTGGAGGTTCCGTTGCAACTATTGTCACAAACGGTAAGCTCGTTCACAGTAACATCCGCGATTCTTACCCGCGTTTTCAGATGCACACAGGAGTCGAGATGGTCACGCGATCGATTCGAATGACACGCGTCAGTTTTGCGCTGTGCGCCGTTGTAGGGTTCTACGGGGCATACGCCCTCGCCGACGAGCGCGCCGTCGTCGAACCTACCAACAAGATGAGCCCCCCGCCAGCCGGCTCCGTTCACCCGGCATCGCGCACTACGCCTAAAGATGACGCGAAAATCTCCGCAGCTGTCCTGCCCCCAAAAGACGATCCCGGGATAGCGACTTATCAAATGACGTGGCGCCGATTATTTAGGGATGTCCTTAGAAACGCTGAGGCGAACATGCTCTTCGTACCGTGCATGGTCGCGGTTGATGCAGTTGCCGCGCTGGACCGGACGGAGCGGATGCTCATTTCTAAACAGATCGCGAGTGCCCTCGAATCCTCAGGCGCCGGCGAGCAGTTGGATTTGGAACTCGTAGCTCGCGCGCTCGGCGAGCGCCGCCGACGTTTCGATTTCAACGAAATTCGTTCGCTTGCAGCGGCCTCGCACGCGTCGACGATCGTGACCTGTGACACCGGCTATCGCGAACTCACCAGCAATCACGCAGATGAGGCACGGGTTCGCGCGGTAACCATCGAATTGAGGCGGTTCGACAACATATCGCGACAGGGATCTGTGGATCAGTTTGTACCTGCGAAGGCAGTCGACATAGAGTTTGACGACGAACTCAACCTGCCTTACCGAGCTATTGTGCCCGAGTTGGCGTCGCTGCTTGCTGATCTCGGGTTCGAGTCAAAACCCGTAAATCGATCCGCAACCAAGGATCAAAAAACTGAAATCGCGAATGCCGCATCGTTCGATCGCATACCTGCATCGCCGCGCGAATTGCTCGATTCGGGGCCTGCTGCGAACCACGTTCACGGGCTCACGGCCCTGGCGTTCGTTGCCGCCATGTTCCCGGAGATACCCGAAATAGGCGCCGAACGGGTTGCTACAAAATTGCTCATCGAAGCCGAGCGACTACCGCTCCGGGACCCACTACGACCGACGTTCGTCGCTCGGGCGCTATATGTTCTGGGTCGACGTCCCGCAGCATTGGCAATGCTCGAATCTGCTTCGACGCCCGTCGAACTCGCAATGGTCGCGGTTCTCAACGGCGATCTCGTCGGACTCGAGGAATACGTTCCACAAATCTCTAACCCCCTGTTACGCCTCGTCGGACTGGCAGACCTGATGGACGTCCGATACCACTACAACGCGCTACCCTCGAAAAGGCGCAAGGAAATCGTCGACTCAACGGTCGCCGAAACGGGCAGCTTCGCGCCGATCATAGAATCGCGGCTCACAACTTCCGATGTTTGGCGCACCCTGGGAGTCGGGGAGCTGAAGCGTACGTTGGATGAAACGTTCCCGGTAAGCGGAATAGCGTTCGACGACTTGATCGCCGGAAAGTTGGTGCTGAACCAGGACGCGTTTGGGGAGTTCTTTTTCGAAAATTCGGTAGTTACCCATGTCGAAAAATTGCTTAAACGGGATCCGTCCGTGTGGTGTTGTCAGCGTCGGCGCGGCGTCGATGAATGGGACATCCTGAACCTGATTGTCTCCATCAACGAATCCCAGGTATTTAAAAAGATCGATCTCGAACGCGTCGCGCGAGGTCGCCCGGAAGCAGCTCTCACCCTAATCGGCAAGGTCGAACCTCTGTTCGACGGTCACCCGGAGTTTCATCGGATTCGGCTCGCCGCGTTGTTGGAACAGGCGAAATCTCTCGCGGGCAGCGAACGAGGGCGCATGGTCAAGCGCGCGGCTCGCGACCTGCGCGCGGCGGTTTATCGTTCCGGGGGGCAAAGCTGGGCCAGCGGCCGGGCACTTACTTACGACCGTTCCGCAGCGCTGGTTCCAAACGCATTTTCCAGCTTCGCTATATACGACGTGCTGATTCACGATTTCCCGATGCGCCAACACTGGCCGGATTGGTCCCATGGTGGTTATCCGCCAGCGGTTAACCACAACATGCAAGATAGGCTCGAACAAACCACGTTCTATTTTTACTCCGCAGAGAAATTTCTGAGGAAACTGAACGCGGCTGAGGCCGCGGATTTCCTCGAGAAGCTCGGAACCCGGTTTCGAGGCAGTGACGCCAAGCTTCGCCTTCAGTTGAAATACGCATCGGAAATGGGAGAAGAAGTCGTTCGGGATCTACTCGAGGATGCTATTGCCCGGAAAAGCTCGGATTTCACCGTCTACGAAATGTACGCGACGCGTAAAATCGAAAGCGGCGAGTTCGACAAGGCGAGGGGAATTGCTCTGCAGTATCCGGGACTTGCCAACGACGACTACTCGAGTGTCGTCCGCTCCAACAATGCGTACGACGCGGGATCACTGTTTTTCTGGCGTGGCCTGGCAAGTTATGCCAGAGAATTTTACGAAAAGGCTGCTGAAATCGGGAGCGGATCCGGTGGCGATATCACGAGCCAACAGCGACTCGCATTGCTGAATGGAGATTACGCATCGGCAGCGACTATCGCTCTTAGACGCGCGAACCGGTATTCAAGCGCTTACGCATATCGCGATTACCTCTTCCTGTTGTTCGCACTCGGCTATTCCGACGAAGCCTGGGCCGGCTTCAACGCGCTTCTCGGATCAATCACGAAGCCACAGATCTGGGAGGCCGTCGACGCGGGTAAACGGATCGACGGTGATACGGATTCCGAGGTTGTCCAGTGGCTGCTCGAGTTCGAACCGGGCGGCCATCTCGTGAATTACACACGGGCAACGTTGGCGGTCGCTTTCCGTTTTTTCGTCGCGGATCGCGATTTCGACGAGAACGTCGTCGAGGCCATTCGTAAACTCACGGTCGGTCAGCGCACTTACCTGGACCCATTCGAGGGCTACTCCTACAAGATTATCGATGTTGAGGATGGGCAGTTAAATCCTGGGATTACCGGTCCGTCGGCGTATGCCGGTCATCGCAATGCACTGGTGGAACGTGTGCGGGAAATACGCAGAAACGACGACCAGGCGGCGATCATCCGTATGACCAAGGAGACGCTGCCGTCTGATTTTGTACAGTTTGCTGAAGCATACGCTGCGTGGTCCGCCGGTCGTTACGGCGAAGCCGCGAAGAAATATGAAGCGCTTGCGGAAACGTATGAGCTCTACCGCGACGACTCGAAATGGATGCTACCGTATTTTTCCGCAGGACTCGCAGCCGCCGGTGAGACAGAAGATCTGAAGAAATACCTAGAAGAATTTCCGCACGCGAAGCGACGTTTCGATTGGCACCTCGCGCAAGCCTACGTGGCTGCTTACGAAACCGACGCCGACACGGCACTTGAACATCTCGACCGATCGCTGAACATGCGTCCTCATACCGAGGAGCGATTTGTGTTCACCCCTTATCAGTGGGCGCAAGCTTGCGAAGTCGCGTACACCCTGACTGGCGACGACCGTTTACGGGAACGCTTAGTCGACTGGGCGCGCAAGGTTCAGATAATCCTGCCGTACAAGGCCTGGGCGTATGCCATTGAGGCGCAATACACGAAAGATGCCGACGCGCGTGAACAAGCGTTGGCAATGGCGTTATATCTGGATCCGTTGTCGACCCGGTTGCGCCAATTCGACGAGGCAGAAAAGCAGGCCGCGCGTGCAGCACAAGCAGACCGCAATGTTTTCAGGAAAATACCGGTCCGCGGCGAGAAGACACGTGCTTGATGCAAGCTGCTCGAATGCGCGCCTGAACGATTGATCGGTGACAAAGCGTATGACAGCGATCAGATTGATGAACGGCTGCCTGCAGAGCGCGATATCGAACTCATCGCCCGACACAACGGAAATCGGCACAAACTGGTGACCCGGGGCGATCGCGCTGCGACGGTATCGAAAACGATGGCGCGCCGTACGCGTGTTTGCGTGCCTGCATAATTTCCGTCGCATCGTGACCCGGTACGATTATTACTCATTGAGCTATCTCGGTTTTGTACAATTCGGACATCTGGTTATTCTGCTGCGGCAATATTTAAGCCGCTTCTAGTGCTGCCCCAAGATAATCTTACGTAGGAGTCTCGCGCCTTAGTTTTCGCAAAGTAGATGCCGGTCGCGAAATCGTTCTGGTTGCCTCGGGATAGTAGGAACCGCGACACCCTCAGCCGTGCGTCGGACACAGCTGTTACTCCTCGCAGGATCCGTTCGACTCAAACCCTGCGCGAGATTTGTCGACGCCGCACTACGACGCCCAGGCCGACGAGCAGTAATCCTGCAGGTCCGGGCAACGGGACCGGCGCTGCACTTGCAATGACGAAGTCGAGCTGGGCACCCTGCCCCGCCTCGGATACGGCTACGTCGAGAAACAAGGAGAGTTCGAGTAGGCCATCACCGTCCAGATCGATCACCGAGCTGCCGAGGTCGAATACCGCATCGTCCAGCTCCATCGACGTGCCGAGCGGATCCATGCCGCTCAGCTCGACCAGCAACTGATCCTCGTTGAAGATCCGAAACGCGAGTGAAGACGCACCCGTGACCGTCGATTGCGCATTGAATGTGCCGATCCGCAACGACGACCACGCATCGAGCGAAGACGATGCGACAAGCGACAAATCGGCTCGCGCGGAATACAGGATCGGAGCCGCAGAGACTCCTTGTGTGCGCGTGACTTCGAACGTGCCGAACGCGAGGAAGAAGTCTGCTCCTGCGGCTGCGAGCTCACTTACGATCGTCGGATTGCCGCTGACCGCATCGGCGGCGACATCGCCGCTCGGTTCGGCGACCAGCATCGTCGTGATGTCCGACGCAATCTGCGCCGGGAGCGGCGCACCTGGCGGTGCCGCCGGCGCGCTGTGCTGACCCGAACGCGCGGACACTTGTACCGTACCTTCACCGACCCCGGTTGCGGTCGCGACCCAGCGACGGATGGCTCCCATCGATCCGCTCGCCGCGACGGCAGTAGCGCTCGCCCTGTGTGCGGTCGAATCGGCGTGTGCCTCCGCTTGACCACCCGTCGTGCCCTCGCCGGCTGCGGCGTGCGCCGTCGCATCGGCCGTCGCATTCGCGATCGTCGCGGCCGATGACGAAGCCGTAGCAGCCGCATCGCCACCGCGCCGCACCGCGTCCCCGCCCGTCGCCTCAGCCACCGACATCGCGTTGCCTGTGGCCTGCGTTAGGGCATTCGCCGACGAAACCGCGTTGCCACCTACGTCGTTGCCGTATTGGGGATCGAAGCGAAAATTATCCATGCCACCGAGCGACGACGCGGTCGCTGACGCATTGCCGTCGTTCGTGACGGACGACGCGGTGCTGTGCGCGTTCCCGCCGATGCCTTCGATCGAGAACAGAGAAACGGAAACGTTGCCAGCTCGCGCGTCAGCCATTGCGTCCACGTCGCCCGTTCCGGTGACTTCACCCGCAGCGATGGCCACGGCGTCACCGCGGCCGAAACTGTCACCCCCCACGGCGTCCGCGGCAACGATGACGTGCCCGTTCGCGTTCGTCGCATCGGAGTGTGCCGTGCCCACGCCGCCTGTGTCGTAGCCGAATCCGCCCGTCGCAGACGTTTCGATTCGCAGCGACGCGACATCCTTCACCCGCATCAAGCGGTTCGTCGCGTCGCCCCCCGCACCGCTGGTAGCGCCGTTCGATCCAAGGCCCGCGTCACCTCCGTACGCCGTCTGGATCAAGTGCAGATCGCCGGCGGTATCGCCATCGGCGACATCGACGAGCACCGCGTCGGCGCCGCTACCTGCGGAAAAACCCGGACCGCGTGAATCCCCGCCATCGCCGCCCTGCGCCAGCCCGCTGACCATAACAACGCCGCCACCATTCGAGGCAGCGTACACCGTACCCAGTGAGGCGACGCCGCCGTCGCCGCCGGTCTGACGGAGCGAGCTGCCACCCTCGCCACCGATCGCGCGGGCCTCGGCGGACACGTCGTTCGCGCCGAGCAAATCGAGCGCGGCTAGCGCGGATCCGCCCACCGACCCGTCTGCGTCCCCCGCGACGACGATACCGCCTTGGCCGCCGAGGGCTTCGCTACTGGCGCTCAGCGAGCTGGCGTCGAGATTGATGAACGACAATTCCGACAATGCGTCACCGGCCGCCGCTCCGACGACATTCTCAGGCGAAAAATTGTTCGACCCCTCGCCCGCCGCACCACCGACGGCGTACTGAGTGAGCGTGAGCGCGCCGGTCGTCGAACCCGTCACCGCGTCAATGAGCATCGAAGACGCTCCGTTGCCAGCCCGTGTTCCGTTTCCGCCGGCCCCGCCAATTTGCGTCGCCGATACCGTGACGGACCCGCCGCCATTCGACGTCCCGGCGGCGCTGGCTTCACTAGCGCCTCCGTTGCTGGCGCCGCCGCCCGGGCTAAATCCACCGCCCCTGCCACCAAGCCCGCCGATGCTGATCGCAGACACGACGACATCGGCGGCACCAGAGTTGCTCCCTACAGCATGTGCCCGTGCGGTCCCGGCGGCACCGCCCGTCGATTGCGGCAAGGAGGACGACGATCCGCCCGTGCCGCCGGTAGCGTGCGCCAGCGCATTGACCGAATTGACTGCGGAAACGGACGTCTCGGCCAACGCATCGCCAGCGTCACCAGCGGCGGCGCCGAGTGGAATTACGTCGTTCTGCACGGCTCCGCCGTCGCCACCGACCGCTTCGCTTGTGACGATGAGGCCGATGCTGTGCTCGTCGACGACATCGAGAATCGATTGGGCGTCGCCGGCGGGTGCCCCTTTCGCGACTTCGATCTGGCCGGAGTACCCGCCCTCACCGCCGAGCGCGATCTGGCGGAGCGTGAGGATCCCGGACGTTCGGCCGGATACGGCATCGCGGATTTCCGCATCGGCGCCACGGCCACCTAAGATGCCCGAGCCGCCGTCGCCGCCTATCTCCGTAGCGGTGACGTAAACCGCGCCACCGCCGGTCGATTCGCCGGAAGCAGCAGCGGATCCTTCACCGCCGTGACCACCGAGTCCATGACTGGCCTGGCCGCCGTCACCGCCGCGACCGGTCGCGGAAACGATCACGTCCTCATCGCCCGCGTTGCGACCCGAAGCCGATGAGCTTCCCAAACCGCCGTCACCACCAACCGCGTTAACACGTTCGTTGGAGCGCAGGCCGACGCCGCCGAGCGCAACATCGGACACCGTGACCGTGCTGTTCCCCTCGGCGATGCCGGTCGAAGTGCTGAATCCGTCGGCAGTGGCACCGCCGCCGATGGCGTTGATGTCGTCGCGTTGAAACTCGAAAGGTCCGCTAAGCGTGCCAAAGACGTTGACGTCGTGGCCGTCCCCGGTCGTTCGCGCGGTGGCGTTCGCATGCGCGTCGCCGCGAAACGCGCCGATCGCACCGACCCCCGCTGACGCGGCGCCGCCGGTGTTCGTTGCCGATGCGATCGCCGTCGACTCCCCTGCGACCCCGTAGACACCACTACCGCCCTGACCGGGAGAGCCGCCCTCGGCCCGACTGATCACCGTCAGTGAGCCCACGTTCTTCTCGCGTTTCAGGCTGCTGTACGCATCGCCGCCGTCGCCCCCGTCGCCATCGGGTAAGCGCGACACCGAACCACCACCGCCACCGACTGCGGTCTGTCTCAGGATCAGATCACCCGTCGTGAATCCGTCGACCGCGTCGAACAGACTCAGATCGGCTCCGTTCGCGCCGCCCGCCAACTCGCCGGTTAGCGGCGAGCCGCCACTGCCGCCGACAATGCGCGCGTCCACGTCGACAAGTTCACCGGTAGTCGACTCGGCGAATATGTGTCCAATCGTGCCCACACCGGGTGACCCGGGGAGCAACCCGTCACCACCACTGCCGCCGGCCGAATAGATTGTCAGCGTCACTGCGCCGATATTCGTCAGCTGCGCCTCGACGTAGCCGTCGCCACCGTCACCGCCCTGCACACTGCCATTAGCGGCATCACCGCCGGTACCGCCGGACGAGCTGACAATGCCGTGCAAAGCGCCGCCGCCGGGGTTCTCGGCCACCAGGATCGATGACGAGTCGCCGCCACCGCCCGCGACACCACCGCCCCATGCCCTACCACCGCCGCCGGCGCGCGACGTCTGGATCAGGCGAAGCAATCCCGCCGTCGAACCCGCAGCATCATTATTTGCCACGGAATCGGTGCCGTCCCCGCCGTCGGCGCCGGCGTCTCCCGCGCCACCGCTACCGCCCGTCGAAAGCACCTCGACCTGGACATCCCCGCCATGGGTCGACTCCCCGAAGGCTGTCGCCCGGCCCACGCCGCCGACCCCGCCAACGGCCCCAGCCCCGCGCGCGTCGCCGCCGCGGCCGCCGCCGGCCCGGACATCGACTTCGACATCCCGGTCGCCCGCATTCCGCCCCTCCGCGTGCGCCTGACTGTTGCCGCCGGTTCCCCCGGCGCCGGGTCCGTCACCGAAGACGCGTCCGCCCGTGCCACCCCCGGCCGAGCTGTCGACCACAACCTCGCTGTTCCCGGTGGCAACCCCCACTGCCGTCGCGTCGCCATCGCCGCCGCGGCCTGCTACCGTCGCGAAAGCGCCGGCATTGCGATGCAGCCCGCCACCGTTGCCGCCGGCAGCGCGATTACTGACGCGGACCGCCGCGCCGTCCGCGCCCGTCGTGCCCTCCGCGAACGAGACCGCATCGCCACCGTGTCCGCTCGGCTCGGCATCGCCGGACGAACCACCGTCACCGCCATCGGCATCGCTTCGAACCGTGACCGAGGAATCCGGGCTGGATCCGATCGCCATCGAATCGCCGTCGCCGCCATGGCCGCCCGCGCCGAAGACACCGCCACCGGCTGGATCTCCGCCGCCACCGCCGTGCCCACCGACGGCAAACGCTTCGGAGCGAATGCTCTCTCCGTTGACCATCGTCGATGTTGCCGTCGTCGCGCTACCGCCCGATCCGCCTGCCCCGCCGTTGGGCTCCACCGCGGATCCGTTGCCCCCTTCACCGCCACGGCCGGCCTCGACGTAGGCCGTATTCGTCGCGTCGCCGTTAGGACCTACACTCCCCTCGACCGTCTCGCCGTTCTCCGCTGCTGCGGCGGAACCACCGTTGTCGCCGTTTTCGCCGGCAACGAAAATGGATTCCGCAGGGGAAGCGAACGGCACCAGCCATAAGGTAAAGGACAGAACGATGACCACGGCGGAGCGGTGATTCAATGCGGCCGGTTCGGGAAACCAGCCCCGTGCGGCAGGAGACGCGGACCATCGACGATCCGGACGTGGCGGGTGGCCGAGTAATTGCTTGCGTCGCATCTGCATTTCGCGGGACCAAATCGGCTCGGCGTGCATCTTCGCGAAGTTCATACTGCCAGTCCTCACCGTTCCACGGCCAAAGCGTCACGCCATATCAGTTGCCATGCCCGGCCGGATTATCCCGAAATCCGGTGGAGCGAGAATGCGCGACCGATGTATACGAGACCGCGAATCCTCCCCGAGGTCAAGCCACGCCGGCACCCTGGAGAGCGCGCGAAAGCTGGTTGTTGGGATGGCACCTCGGCGGCCCGCACGGTCAATCGCCGGTTCGAGTCGAGAGTAGCCCGATTCGGACCACGACCGAATCGTGACGTGCGGCGCTCATTTGCAGTGCCAGTGCTGTCCATCCAAGTCCAGTTCGCACAAGACCGAGTGTGCCAACTGAACGAATTAAAGTCATATTTTTTGGCTTGTTCGACTTTCACCCGGCACGTATCGCTGTGCTCGATCCTGACATCGCCCGTTGACTGAATCATTGCGTTAATGGCGGGAACGCGTCAGCAGACGGGGTAGGTGAGATCTCGACACGATTCCTTACATTTATCTGCTGGGGCGTTAAATGTCATCGACATTCCTGGATTCTTCACGCGTTGCCTTAATCTGCCCGGCTACTATTCGACGATTGTAATGCCGCTCCCGATCTCCAGTCTCGAAAAATTTGCGGCGCCTTTCTTCATTGCGCCAGTATCGATCACCGGGCATGTACGACTGACAATCCCTTCATACCAATCACGAAAGTGAAGTAAGGTCACTGGATTCATCACGCACCCGGTTTCGTTGAACGGATGCCCGTATCGATATAACAAATGTCCGAGTTCGTGTACCAGATACGTGCCGGCGAGTTTTGCCGCCTCCATTCTGCTGTACGACTCACCTCCTCGCATTCCGAGAATCTGCGATGAGTTATTCGTAAACGGAAAAGTTGAAGAGAAAACGAATCCGCCGTAACGGCCGGAGCTGCTGTACGCTGCCGTACCGACGGGTAACGCGCCTCGGATCGCGGAATGTATTTCGACGTTTCCGTATGTTGCGCTCGCGATTAGCTGGTTCGTCAAGACGACATCGTACGGCTTGTGCGCGTATCCCGCCGCCACCCATACTGCCCACTTGTTATAGTCGCTCTTGTCTATAACCGGGTTTCCATCTTTTGCGACAATACGGTGCAAACTTTTGAGCCGGCTAACCAGCGTTTCGTACACCGCCTCCGTAAACGAAATACTATTTATTCTTTCCGGCTTCGTTTCCAGATACCCATCGCCGAATTCAACCAACTCCCGAATCGGATTGGATGATCCCTCAAATGCGTCATGCATTAGAGCCACGAATATCTCGGACTCATACGAAGTGGCTTTCTCTACGTCGAATGTCTGGTGTCTTGCTATCTCTGCGATATCTGTGGGGATCGCTGCGAACAGGTTTTCAATATCAATTTCTTCGACGGTTTCAAAATCTACGGTCACTCCCAGCAAAGCCTTTGATTGCACTTTGAAGTAATGTAATAGCAGGTAGATTTCGACCGATGACAAACGCTCCAGCCGCGGATTGATGACGTGCGCCACCCTGAGCATTACGCGTTCCGGGTCAAACTCGGGGGGTGGCATTTCAACGTAGGAAAATTCTGGAAAGTCGTACCCGGACCGAACGAAAAACAGAATTTCGGCGCAAATCAAAACCGCGAGAACCGTTTCCGTCCGCCGGTTTGATCCCGTCGGGGGCCTGGATATGAATATTCTCGCGAGTGCGGCGCGAATGGCGCCTTGCGCTAACGACGCGATTTGAAACGGTGCGACAACAGACAAATAGAATTGCCCGTCATCGTGACCAAGTCCCAGGTACAGATATCCGTATACGGCGAGCCCGCCAACTGATCCGTAAATCAACGCCAGGGCTAGTACTGACGTACGGCGCAAGTTCGGGACACTCAAACGAATTGCTTCTGAAACACCTCCGATTACTGCGCCATACGACGCGAACAACACGATTGCCAAGTGCAATTTCTCGGTAGTGAAACTGCATTCGGAAACTTTGTCGATCAGACAAGTCGCCGCTAGCGCGCCCAGGCAAACGATCGCAAAGCAGAGACAGGCTATGGCGAAGATAATAAGGAAGCGCACATATTTCACCGAAATCGATTACCTTTCCGAATTACGAAAGCGCGACAACGAGATTGGAACCTGGTGACTCGTTGAGGCTACGGATACCCTGCCATGTCGAGTTGCATCTGAAAGTGATCCGAATTTCCAACAGGTTTGCATTTAATGCTGATCCACCTTTTCAACGAAAAGAATAGACTTCTGGCCTTATTCAGTTGAATTGCCCGGCGCAATTTTTAGTGCGATCACCGGATCACCTCAGCGTGTAAATCAACGCTCATGGCGGCACCTTCAACGCCAGCCTCGCGTGATGCATCATGAAATCTCCGATGCTACCAATGACTTCGCTCAGCGTCCCGGGATCGAGAGCAACGTTGTCTACGAATGCGCGCCATTGCCGCTGCTTCTGTTCGTCGGTCGCAAAGGCAACGGTAAGCGCGTCCGGGAGGTGCGTCGGTATTTCAGTTCCGCGCCGCGCGAATGTGGCGGCGATCGCGCGAGCCAATCGGCTGTCGTCGAAGGCGAACGATTGGCTGAGCTGCCAAATATCGTAGAAGTCTTTCATTCGGCTATTGGCGCGGCCCAGAACAACCATTGCCTGGAACTTTTCCGCAATCACCGTTTCCCTGGCGTACGCACGCAGCCGAGGAGTCGGCAGGTCGAGCAGTGTCGGATAGTCGATAAGCTCGGCGCCTGGCTCCAGCGCATCTCCAAATCCAACATCGACCATCACCGCGATTCGGGCGCCGCTGATCGACGCTGTCGTGCGCAACCGTAGTCCGCCGTATTCAAGATCCTCCCGGATTTGCTCGATACGAACTGCGTCCGAATCGAACTCGACGCCGTCGGCGACATCCACTGCAAAGATTTCCCTGAACACATCGAGCAAGGCGTCGGGATCTGGATCGCCAAATCCCAACAGGTCCACATCGCGTGTGGCGCGGTGCGGATCCGCGGACCAGCTTGTCAACAGCATGGCGCCCTTCAGCACGAAGCGCTCGGCATGGGCAGACGTGCTGATGCGATAAAGGAGACGCTCCAGGGCGTAACGGGTGAGTACGAGTTCGAAGCTTTGGCCCGTTTCCCGGGACAGGTTTTGCAGGCGGGCGCGTACGGAGGCGCCTATATTCCTGAGTTCTTTAGCCATTGGCGGTCAGCGCCTCCAGATACGGCCTTATCACCGTCGACACCCCACCCTTGCCGGCTTCGCGAACGATTTCCGCGGGTGTTGCCTTGCGTTGCCGCAGCGCTTGCTGAAGCCCTTCGATGGCGACCGACAGACCGACCTTTCCGCGATGCCGGAAGCAATCCGCCACTGTCTTGGCGACCCCGAAGACTTTCACCGCAACCCCTTCGATCACATGCGTTTCATAGCCCTCACTCAGCAGAGTATCGGTGAAACGGACGATACGAATGGGCATTTGGTTGCGCTGCGGCGCCCATTGCTTCGACCCGATCGCTATCCAGACTTTAGATGGCAGTTGATCCGTCAGACCGTGAAACGCCAGCGCCGAGACGAGACAGACGATTCCCTTTGGCACCTGCTTCGCGGCTTGCGCCAGACTATGGTTCGGATCGAGGTCGGCGTCGGTCAGCTGATAGACGCCCCGCGATAGACGGATCACCTCGCCAGTTCGCACCATTCGACTCATCGTCGCGGCGGTCACCCCGGCCTTGCGTAGCTCGACCAGACGCAGCATTCCCTTGTCCCTCAGAAGGGCTTCTGCCAATTCACGCTGTGTACGCGGCTTTTCCATTGATACAAATACTTTATATATAGATCCTATATTCCGAGATTTTGTATCATTAAACCATGCGGCGCGCCACTCTTGCGGGCCGATACTTGGAGGGATCGATCAGTATCAATCTGAGATGCAGAGACTTTTCGCGCGACTTAGATTTGCATTTTCCTTGTCACGCCATCTCACTGCACGAACGAAATCCAGCATGGTCCGCCGTTACCCGAAGACACGCTATGTGATCGTTAATTCTCGTTTTGGCTGGTCCATCAGATTTCGCGCTTAGATGTCAACGTTAGGCGACTTCTTGGCGCGCCTGCCACAAATCATATTCTGCTTGCATGCGAACCCACATCTCCGCGCTCGTGCCGATCACCGCTTCAAGCGTTATGGCAAACGAAGGTGAAATACCCCGCTTCCCGTTAACGATCTCGTTGATTTTACGCGGCGAACACCCGCACCGTTTGGCCAAATCCGTTTGATTTAACCCCATCTCAGCCATGTAAATTTGTGCAAGAACTTTTCCTGGATGAAGCGGCAATGGATTTTCAATCATGTCTATCCTCGATGGTAGTTTTCGATGGTCACCTCGGAAAACTCACCGTTGCTGAA
>CAXBJY010000110.1:0-15549 GCA_963976285.1 uncultured Gammaproteobacteria bacterium | reverse complement strand
CCGGCTAAACTACGCTCTTCGTGCCTTGGATTGCGCAAAAATGACTCCCGGCGAGGCACCCTCTATTTTTGAGACCGCTTCTAGAATGCCCGCGCCGCGTTGCGCCGGCGGGCGCGTTCAGGCCGACATGTTCGTATCGATAATCGTCGGCATTGCGACCGCGCGCGGACGGATTCGCTTGCGATGGGGTTCGTCGCCAGGACGGCCGACCCAGTTGCCCTGCAGGGCGTCGCAGCCGAGCTTTCTCAGCGCGTTGGCATCGGCCGCGGTTTCGACCCCGTAGACCGTCGTCTCGATTCCCATGCTGTGCGCCATCGCGATGATCGCCCGACCGATCGACTGGTTGTCGTCGGCGATAGTCACGGCTTCGATGAAAGCCCGCTCGAGTTTGATCCGCCACACCGGCAGCCGGGCAAGGTCGATCAGCGACGAGTAACCTGCACCAAAGCGATCGAGCACGATGCGGATCCCCATTTCGTGCAGTTTCCAGATGTGCGCGCGGCAGGTCTCGTGCTTCAGGATCGCGCTCGTGTCGGCGAACTCGAACTCGAGCATCGCGCGTGGGGTACCGTGGCGCGCAATGATCGCGGCGACGGTTTCGACGAAGTTCGGCTGCTGCAGGTTCAGCAGTGAGATATCCACGCACATGCGTCCGGCATCACCGTTCCAGCGTGCGGCCGAGATCGCCGCGCACGCTTTCTCAATCGTCCAGTAGCCGAGTTTGGCCACGAGTCCGCTGCTTTCCGCGACCGGCAAGAATTCTTCGGGGGCAATTTCGCCGTCGCTGTGCGGCCAGCGCAGGGACAGTTCGTTTGCGATGATGCGCCCGGTTCGCGCGGCCTGGATCGGCGCGAAGCGAACCTTCAGTTCGTCACGCCGGATGGCACGATGGAGTTCTGCTTCGACCCACACCCGGCGCACGATCGCGTCGTTCAGCGCCGGGGTGGCGAAGCGGAACTGGTTGCCGGGCAGGGTTTTCGCTTCGTACATCGCGGCATCGGCGAGTCGCATCAGATCGGACGACGATTTGCCATCATCCGGATACAGGGCCACGCCAATGCTCGCACCGATATTTACATCCTGGAAACCGATGTCGACGGGTTCGGCGAGAACGTCGAGAACCCGCCGGGCGGCGTCGGCGACGGCCTTCGCATCGTCGACCTCCGAGAGCACGAGCGTGAACTCGTCCCCCCCGAACCGGGCGGCGATGCCCGCGTGTCGCGGTTCGAGTTTCGCGGCGATATCGGACTCACGCACACGTTGTTCCAGGCGGCGGCCGATCGAGCGCAACAGCCGATCACCGACGGCATGTCCGAGCGAGTCATTGATGCGCTTGAACCCGTCGAGGTCGACGAACATGAGTGCAAGCCGACTGTCGTTGCGCGCGCATTCCTTCAACTTCTGTGCAAACAGTTGTTCGAATCCGGTCCGGTTCGGCAGCCCGGTTACCGGGTCCGTGAACGCGACCGTTTCGGTATGGTCACGGATCGTTACGCGCCGGCGTACATGCGCCAACTGGGTTCCGATATAGTCGAGAATACGGTGCAGGTCGTCGTCGGGCGTGATGACCGTGTCGCTGAAGAATTCGAGGACGATTTCCGCCGAGCCGTCCAGTTCCACGGGCCACGCCAGCACGCACTGCGGCGGACGGCTGCAGGCGGCGAGGCGCGCATCGTGCCGCAGATCGAGCCCGATTGCCGGGGTGACGGTGTCGTGGGCGATACGCGCACTGTGCGCGTCGGGGCACGCGATCCCCGGGGTGAATTCGATCGGGTCGGCGGGCGTGTTTTCCGGTCGCTGCCACGAAATATCGGTGCTGCGCAACACGCCGTCAGCGGCCGTCAGCCAGACATGGCCCGCGCGCCAGGCCTCGTGCGCGCACACGAGTTCGAGACAGCGGCGCGCGGCGGGCGCGAATTCGGGACTGCCGTTTGCCACCGCCGCGGATTCGGCGAACAGCCGCGCCGTGTGCGTATCCGCATGCGCGCTGGCAAGGCTGTCGTGCAACGATTCTGTGAACATACGTTGACGTGCCACCCACCGCGAAAATAACCACCCGATGGCGAGCACGAGCGTGAACGCGTAGATCGCCCCGGCGACAGGCGTAAAGTCAGTCGGTACCGCGCTCGCCGGCAGCCACCCGAGTACGCTGCCGCCGAACACTGCCGTCACGGCGAGCGCGGCGGCGCCGAACCACCCGCGCGCAGCGCGCGCACCAAGTATCAACGCCACCGCGAGTGCCGGGGCGATGAACCAGGCGATGGCCGGCGATTCGATACCGCCGGTCGCGATCGTAACGACGAGCACCAGCGTGAACACGTTGAACGCACAGGCACGCACCGTGAACGCCGGATCGGGCTGGCGGCGCAACCTTCGGTAGGCGGCGACGAATCCGAGCGCGCTGGCGATATGCGCGAAAAACAGCAGCCATGAGCTGGACAGGTACAGCAGCGCCGCCGTCAGCGACACGACGAGCCCGGTGACGAGCATGATGGAAAGCGCTTGCGCCGCCCAAACGAGTTGCGCGTCCGGGTGTTCCGGCTCGAGGCCGGCGCGGAGTAATTCGGTCTTGAACTGGTGGAGTTCGTGGCGCATTCGGCGGCGGGCAGATTGATGGCAAGTTGACGCGTGCCTGGCCGGCCGCGCCCCTGTTCACGTTAAAGAGTAGTCGGCAGCAAGCGGAGAAGCTTGAACGCGCCCAGCTCCGGGCAGAGCGCCCGGAATCGGCTTTAACAATTTGATTGTTAAAAAGTTTTAAGGCGCCGCGGTCAGCGTCCACGCCATTGCGGCGGTCGTTTCTCGGCAAATGCGGCGGCGCCCTCATGACGATCACTCGATTCGCTGCAGGCTTTGAACGCCGGATACTCCGCCTGCGCACGCATCGCGTCGGCGAGACTGGCCTCATCGAGACCGCGCATGACGGATTGCTTCGACGCGCGGATTGCCAGCGGCGCGCAGCGCAGAATTTTCGCGCACCAGCGATCGACAGTCGTGTCGAGTTCGTCCGCGTCCACGAGTTCCGTAATGATGCCCATGCGCTCGGCCGCGGCGGCATCGATGATATCGCCGGTGAGGATCAGTCCCATGGCCTGTTTCAGCCCAACCTGTCGCGCGAGTCGATGCATACCGCCGCCAAGCGCGACCGCGCCGATCAGCGGTTCGGGCAAGCCGAAGCGTGAACGCGACGTCGCGATCAGGATGTCGCATGCGAGCGCAACTTCGAAACCGCCGCCGACCGCGACCCCATCGACGGCGGCAATCAACGGCTTGTCGAGATCGAAGCGTTCGATCAAGCCGGCATATCCGCTGGCCGGATAAGTATGCGGCTTGCCGCGCTTCGCGATCGATTTCAAATCGCTGCCGGCGGAAAACGCGCGCCCGCCGGCGCCGGCGATTACACCGAGGTATTGCGTATCGTCGCGTTCGAAGGCGTCGAGCGCGTGCTGCAATTCGTCGTGCATGTCCTGGTTGATGGCGTTCATCACTTGCGGACGGTTCAGTGTTATCCGCGTGACATGCTCATCGATGCGGACTTGTATGAATTCGTAGTTCACGGCGATGATCCCCTTGCGCTGTTGCGCTCACCCTACGGTGGTCATGCGGGTTTGTGAAGCCCCGCAACCGCCAGGCTGATAGGCTGCGGTTTTTTGCACGCAGGTAGTAATGCTATGTCCGCGATGTTCTGGGTTTGTGTCGTTCTCGGTTACGCGGCTGGCGGGTGGACGAGTTACCGGCTCGTGCGCTTCGTCGTGCGGCGGATCAGCGAGGACAGTGCACACGTGATGCGCGTGCGCCAGGCAGGTGTCGCCGCGGCGGCGGTGGCATCGTTGCCGGCATTGTTCATTGCTACGGTTCTCGGCGGCACGCTCGGTGGTGCCGTTGCCGACGGCGTTGGCAGCCGGTTCGGATTCGCCCAGAGCGTACTGCACGTATTCATCGGCGCCGGGGTCGGGTTCGGCGTATTCTGTGTCATGGTCATCACGATCGTGGCGACCGCAATCGCCGGCGCTGTGTTCATGAAAGTCTATCTCGCGCGGTAGGCGGCGGTGTTGACGGCGAGCGAGTCTGCCACGCTTCCGGCACAACGCGCCCGCGGGCGCGAGCCATAATGCACGAGCAGACCGGAGTGAACCTTTAGCACGACTGCGTTTTGCCGATCCGCTCTGCGCTCGACGCCGCGCATGAGGACACGCTCGACTCGATCGCGCGTCCCGGACGCTTGCGGCGCGCGGACGAACGGTTTGCGATCACGGCGCAAGCGCGTGCAGCCCGCTCCGAGGCCGGCTTGCTCGAACCCGGGGACGAATCGTCAGTCGACACCGGCTTGCCGCAAGCTGCACGTCGGGTCGCGCGCGAGGTGGCGGTTTCGACGAACGAACTCGAGCGCAGCTTGTGCACGCAGGCACCGGCGGATGGGCTCAGCAACACCGGGTACTGCAAAGCGTTCGGCATCGTCTCGCGGCTCGTGAATGTCGATAGGTTCGCTTGCGGAATCGGCGTACCGCTCCGCCCGCTCGTAGCCCCGCAGGCGGGCGTTCAGTCCGTGTCGCGACGGTAGCGCGCGATAAAACGCTCGGCTACGTGATCAGCCCAGGCACCGATCGTGATCGAGGGCGGACCGCCGACGGGTTTCGGCAGCGCGGCCGCGTCGGCGACGTACAGGCCCGGATTCGCGAAGACTTCGCCGTTCGCGTCGACTACACCGTCCGCGGCGTCGCGACCGATACAGGCGCCGCCGGTCGGATGGACTGTGATCGGCCGTTCGAAATGGTAGATGCGGCGCCCGGTTTTTTCGCCGATCAACCGGAACGCACGTTTGATCCGGCCAAAGATTTCGCTGTTCGCGGGTACGTAGTCGATCGACAGCCGTCCCTTGTGATAACGCACGGTACCATCCTGCGCATCCGGGCCCATGCCCGCGACGTACGTGCCGCGGCGCAGCTTCTTGCTGATCCAGCCACCGAACGGCAGGAGCGCCGGACTCGGCAACGAGCCCTCGCCGATCATCGGCCACGCGACGCCATCGCCGAGCGCGGACTCGTCTTTCAGTTTCAGCAGGCCCCGCGCCGGCATGCCCACGGACAGGTCGGTCGTTTCATCGTCGAGATTCCAGTAACCGAAATAATCGCCGTTGCCCCCGAAACGTTCCCCGAGTCGCGGCATCGGCTGCAGGTAGCCTTTCGCCTGGCTGTGCAGTAGCAGCTTCAGCGTATTCATCGTACCGGCCGCGAGGACGACGGCCGTCGCGCGGTGCGCTTCGCGCTTGCCGTTATGGTGATTGCGACAGTCGACGACGTATCCGGTGTCGTCCCGCGACCGCCGGATCACCTCGACCTCGCACTGGTCGAGGACCTTCAGGCCGGACTTGATGGCACGCGCGAGATAGGCGAAATCCAGCGTCGTTTTCCCGCCCTGCTCCGACCCGAGATTGCCGTCTTCGCCGGGGCGGAATTCCTGTCGCTCGACCCCGTCCTCGTTCACGATCCGGCGCGGCGCACCCGGCGTCTCGGGAAACCGGAAGCCCATATCGAGCGCGTAATCGGCACCCTGCGCATCGATCGGTGAGTCCTCGCCAAAGCGCGACGCGAGCGTCGAGGGTAACTGGTCGTCCGCCATCGGGGCGCGTGAACCCATGCGCGCGAGCACGCGGTCGTAGTGCGGGTCCATTACAGGGTCGGATAAACCGTCGGCAATGCCGTCCCAGTACCCGGCGACCGGCGGACGCACGTTCAGGCCTGCATAGACGTGACTACCGCCGCCGACACTCGATGAACTGACGACGTTGAGTCCGCTCGCGATATGCAACTCGAACAGGCCGCGTTTGTTCAGGCGGATGCCGCCGAATGGCAGCTTGTCGCTGCGTATCGAACGCAACAGGCGCAACAGCGCGCTACGTCCGCGGGGCAGCGGCGCCCGCGCCGCGATGCCCATGCTGCGAACCGGTACGGTATCGCGCCACGGGCCGCGTTCGAGCAGAACCACGTTCAGGCCGGCTTCCGCGAGACGTGACGCGCAAATCGCGCCTCCGAAGCCGCTTCCGATAATGATCACATCGGCTTTCGCCATGGCTCGATCCTCCCGATTCGGTGTTTCGTGGTCCTCGCGACACGCTGCGGGTCGAATTTTACCCGCGGCCGAATTATGCTGCGACGGGATCAATTAGAACAGGAAACCGCCATGGCCGCGCGACCGGAATTCACTTCACTGTCCGACGGGACGTACGAGGATTGGCAGCAAATCGCGCGCGAGCAGCGCAAGTTCGTTGCCGGCCTGCCCGATCGCATTCTCGCTCATCTCGCCCTGCTCGGCGGCGATTACGGCGGCTTCCCGGTCGATCGCCTGCAACACAGCCTGCAAACCGCGGAGCTCGCCGCGAACGCCGGCGAGAGCGAGGAATATATTGTTTGCGCCCTGCTTCACGATATCGGCGACACGCTCGGCAGCACGAATCACCCGGACGTCGCCGCCGCGATACTCGAGCCGTTCGTGTCCGACGCTCACCACTGGATGATCAAGCACCACGGCATTTTCCAGGGCTATAACTTCTTCCATCACCTGGGCCTCGATCGGAATATGCGGGAGCAGTTCCGGGGGCACGAGTATTTCGGCCTGACCGAACAGTTCATCGCGAAATACGACAACCCGGCCTTCGATGCGGGCAAACCGATACTGGAACTCGAACACTTTGCGCCGCTCGTACGACGGGTGTTTGCCGCGCCGAAGAAAAGTATCTACAAAAAGGTGATGGAAAATGCGTGAAGCGCGCTTGCGCGCTCAGCGGATGCGCACGGGCTCCGGCATGCACGCAACGAGCGCGCACGCGACCACGCTGCAGGCGATGCCAACGAGTAGCGCCAGCGTATAGCGCCCGGTGACGTCGAACAGGTAGCCGGCGAATACGGGGCCGAGGACGCTGCCGAGACCGGCGGCGGTGTACTGCATGCCGATGACGGAACTCAGCTTCGGGCCGGAAAAGTAATCGGCCAGCAGCGCCGGCGACAGCGCGACGTACGCGCCGTAACAAACGCCGAAAACGAACGCAAACACCGACAGCATGGCGACACCCGTTGCCGTGAGCCAGGCGATATAGGCCACCCCGATCCCGCCGAGCATGCCGATGAGCGCGCGTCGGCGGCCGAGGCGGTCGGCAAAGCCGCCGACAATGAAGCGTCCTGCCGTGCTGCCCAGCCCGATCAGGCCGAGTATCGCGACGGCCTGCGTGCGGGCGATTCCGAGGTCTTCGGCGCTGGCGACGAGGTGGACGAACGGGATGAATACCGGTACCGACAGTATCGCCGAGGCGCAATAGAACAGGATGAACGGACGCGAGCGAAGCATCGGGCGCAGGTGCTCGTTCACGCGCGGCACGCTCGGGTCCCGGCTGACGGCGATACCGCCGTCGACGGCGAGGCCGCGCGCCGCGGGGTCACTTTCGATGACGAGTACCGCAATCGCGCCGAGTACGAGCATGACCGCGGCGAGAACGCAGAAGACTTCACGCCAGCTCATAAACCCGAGCAGTTGCCCGGCAACGATCGGCATGACGAGCGTGCCGACGCCAATGCCGGTGACCGCGATCCCCGATGCGAGGCCGCGCCGCCGGTCGAACCAGGGCTGCACGGCACTGATAGCCGGGACGTAGACAAAGCCGACCCCGAGACCGACGCCGACGCCGTAGCACAGCAGAACGTGGGCGAATTCGCGTGCCATGGCCGCGCCCGCGAGCCCGCAGCAAATCGCGATCACGCCGATCGTAATCACCGGCCGCGGACCGATCCGATCGGCCAGCATGCCGCTGAACGCGCCGGTCAGGAACAGGATAAACACGGCGCTGGAGAAAACCCCTGCGATCCCGGCGCGGCCGACCGCGAACTCGGTGCCGATTGGCAGCACGAACGCGCCGAACGAGTACACCGCGCCAAAGCCCCCGAACAACACGACGAACGTCGCCACAACGACGTACCAGCCGTAGAACACGGGTGCGGATCGGTTCATCCCGCCGGGCGCCGGGCGGCGACTTCGCACAGGCGAAGCGCGAACGTTGGCGTATGCAAATTTACGCCCCGGCGATCATGAGCGGGACGATCATTTCCGCCGCTGAAGTACCGCCATGAACACCGTTCAGGTGCAGCTCGCGCTCGCCCGGAAGCCGATCGGAAATCGTGTAGCGCTCGCGCATCTGCAGCGTGTAGTCGCCGATGCGCGCGGCAAGCTCCGGGTGTGAACGACCGGGACCAAACCAGCCCTCCTCGATGAGTTGTTCACTCGGTACCGCACGCGCCGCGTCGCCGAGCACGTCCGCGACATAGCGCTCGAAATCGCCCACCCTGGCCGCGCGCACATAGCAGTACGCCGTGCGCGGTTCACCACACAACGGCAGCGTGAGCATGTCGGCAAGCTCGGGATGCCGCGCGAGTTCGATGCGCTCGTCCGGGCCGCTGTCGATAAAGCCGTGATCCGCGACCGCGAGCAGGACCGTGCCGTGCGCCGCGCAGGCGTCGAATACCGGCGTGAGCGCACGATCGAGATCCGCGAGGTGGCGCGCAGGTTTCTCGCCCGACGGTCCGTGAACGTGACACAGGTAGTCGAACTTCGACCAGTAGGCATACGTGAACGCGGCCTCGGACTTGCCGCGACAGATGTCGCCGAGCACGTTCGCGAAGTCTTCGAGCGACTGGTACGGGACGCGTTCGGCAGGTCCGCCGAGGCGCCGGGAGAAATCCGAATCACAGATCTCGGCGGGCATGAGCGTTTGCGAAGTCCGGGGAATCGTGGCGAAAAAGCTCGCGCAATCGACCACCGAGGCGATCGATGCGCCGGTCTCGGTCAGCGATGTATGACCGTAGCGTGGCATGAACGGCAGCACGGCGGTAACCGCACCGAGTTCGCGAAAATGCATGAACCAGCCGGTCAGGCCATGCTGCCGCGGGGCCTGCCCCGACAGCAGGGTAGTCACCGCGCTCGCGGTCGTCGGCGGATACACGGAGGTGAGATCGCGAACGCGCGCGCGCTCGAACACGCTGCCCTGCCCGCGCGCCTGCAGGACTTCCGTGCCGAGCCCGTCGATAACGAGCAGCACGACGCGCCGGGCTGCGGCCAGCCGTTCCGCGAGATCGGGCACCGGCGCATACGGCAATGGCGCAGCCCCGCACCAGTCGCCGATCGAACGCATCAGGTTGACGATCGAGCCGCCGTCGTAGTCCGGTTTCGTAATATCGAGCTTGTGATTGATTCGGGACATGTTCACTCCAGCGTAATCCGCACCCCGCCCAGCGTGAGTGCAGTGTTTTCATCGATCAGCGAGCGTGCCGCGGCCGTTGCGAGGATCGCCTCGCGGTCACTGCAGCGCAGGGTCAGCGCGTTCAACCCCTCGCTGCGTTCATCCTCGCTGCGGGTGAAGCGGATAATGGCATTCGTCAACGACAGTTCGAGTTTACCGCCGATCGCGACGGCCGCATCCGCGCCGGCTATCGCGCGCCACCGCGCGCACAACGTTTCCGGTTCACGTGCGGCGATCTCGAGGGCCGTAATCGCGCTCGCCCGCGTGCCCGAGCCGTCGACCACACCTCCCGCGGGCGGCCATGGCCCGCCCGGGTCGTCACCGTTGACCGCGTCGATTTCGAGGAAGCAGCCGCCCGTATCGCGTGGATGCAATTGCAGGTAGCACCCGTCGGCATGGCGCTGTTCCCACGCAATCCGGACCCCGAGTGCCACGGCGCGATCCCGGCAAGCCCGTTGCTCAGCCGCACTGCCGGCCTGGCAGATCACCATATAGCCTGCATCGTCGCCACGTCGGTCGAGATAACGAGCCGCGGGTGCGTCACCTCGAACCGGTGCGACGACTTCGAGAAACTGTGTTCCCAGCGGCATCACCGCGTTCTCCAGGCCGAACGCCTGAACCGCGTCATCGACGCAGCAGATCGTCGTGCCAAGCACGGCGCAAACGTCGGCGACGAGCGGATCGCGTTCGCAGGCCACGAGTGCAATCTGGCGCAGGCTCAACGCCATTCGCGGGATCTCGCAATCACTGAATCGATTGCGCGAGCGATCTAGTCGAGCATCGCCTGGTGGCGGATGTAGTGCTGGATCGCGACGAGTTCATCCGCCGACAGGTCCGAGAACTCCGGCATGCCCGCGGCGCGGCGACTGCCGTTGACGACGATATCCCTGAACGAGGCGAGATCGAGGACGCTCGCCGCAGCGCGCAGATCCGGTGCGTAGCCCCCGGATTCCGCGCCCGCACCGTGACACATGAGGCACGATTCGACATAGGCCTGCGCGCCTGCCTTGGCTTTGCCGTCATCGATCGCGAAGTCGACCTTCAGTGGTTGCGGGAACACCGGTGGCGGCGACGGCGGCAAGGCAAGTTTGCCGTCGAGCGAGAACGTCACGAGGCGCCGCGGGTGGGCTCTGTAGGCCCAGCCGTGCTGACCCCCGAGGAAGCCCGGGGTGGCCGCCCCGGCGCCACCCCAGCCGACGAGGATCGAAACGTATTGTTTGCCGTCGACCGCATAGGTGATCGGTGGCGCCGAGATACCGGAGCCGAGATTCGTCTGCCACAGCGTTTTTCCGCTCGTGGCATCGTAAGCATGGAACGTGCCGTCCGCGCGGCCCTGGAACAGCAGGTTACCCGCGGTCGTCGTCGTGCCCGGGTTCCACACGCCGGGCAGCGGTACCTCCCAGATGAGTTTCTGGCGCAGTGGATCCCACGCGCGCAACGCGCCGGTGCCGGCGTTCGCCGGGATCTTGTCCTCACCAAACGCAACGGCGGGATCGAATTGCCAGTATGGCGACTGCCAGGCCTGGATATCAATGTGGTTGTCGCTGAACAAACCGGGCATTTCAATCGACGGAATATAGACCAGACCGGTATTCGGGTTGTACGACATGGCGTGCCAGTTGTGGCCGCCAAATGCGCTCGGCCAGACGAGTTCCTCGCCATCTTCGTAGCGCGCGCCGGCACGTTCGATCGGACGGCCGGTCTTTAAATCGATACCGCTCGCCCAGTCGACTTGCGCATACTTTTCCGCCGACAACAGTTTGCCGTTCGAACGGTTGATGATGTAGAAAAATCCGTTCTTCGGCGCATGCAGTATCACTTTCAGTGCGCGCTCGGGGTGCTTCAAATCGACGAGCATGATGTCCATGCTCGAGTTGTAATCCCAGGTCTCCCCCGGGGTCGTCTGATAATGCCAGCGGTACTTGCCCGTTTCCGCGTCCAGTGCAACCACCGCGCACAGAAACAGATTGTCGCCGCCATCGGGACTGCGGATTTTCCGGTTCCACGGCGAACCGTTGCCGGTGCCGATCAGGATCTGATCAAAATCGGGGTCGTAGGTAATACCGTTCCAGACATTACCGCCACCGCCATGCTTCCACCATTCGCCGGTCCAGGTTGCCGCAGCCATGCGCTGCGCATTGTCCTCGAAACCGTCCGCCGGGTTGCCGGGCACGACGTAGAAACGCCACGCCTGTTTACCGGTCGCCGCATCGTAGGCCGTGACGAAACCGCGGCTCCCGCCCCATTCCGTGCCGCCGTTGCCGATAATGACCTTGTCCTTGAACACTTTCGGCGCGCCGGTGATAAACAACGGCAACTCGGGGTCGTAGGTTTGCGTCGTCCACACTTCCTTGCCGCTGGTCGCGTCGATCGCAATCAGGCGGCCGTCGATCGTGGCCGTGATCACCTTGCCTTTCCAGAACGCGATCCCGCGGTTCCAGTCCCACATGATACGCAGCCGCTTACCGGCGTGTTCGATCACTTTCGGATCGTATTCCCACAGCAGGTGGCCGGTTTTCGCATCGACCGCGCGTACGACGTTGTAACTGCCGTTGAAATACAGCGTACCGTCGACGACGAGCGGCGTGCCGGTGAGCGACCGATCGTTCGGCAGATCGAGGTACCAGTCGACCCCGAGACCCTGCACGTTGCCGTCGTTGATCTGCGCCAGCGGACTAAAGCGCTGTTCATGATAAGTACGTCCGTACGCGAGCCAGTTATCGCCCTGTTCGAGGTCACTCAACGCAGCATCGTCAACGGTTGTTGCCGCGAGCGTGAACGCTGCAGTGCAGCACAGTATGCCGACCACGGCATGTACTTTCGAAAACATCGGGAAGTTCGCCATTGTCTGGTAACGCGCCCGACTGTACGGGAATCACTGCCGGGTCGCCAGCGTGTCTGGTGGAGTCCGCGTGTCCACCATACAATGCAGTGCAAACCAATTTTCATTTCAGTAATGCACGGGAGAAATGCGCATGAGTGCCTATGTGATCGTTCACGGTACCGTCAAGGACGCCGACAAAATGCAGGAGTACGGTGCCGCCGCTGGACCGACCGTGGCCGCGCACGGTGGCGAAGCCGTGGTGCGTGGGCCGGCCACGGTATTGAGCGGTACGAGCGATCACAAGATCGCGGTCGTGCTGAAATTCCCGGACGCGGGCGCCGCGAAAGCGTGGTACGCGTCGCCCGAGTACCAGGCGATCATCCCGCTACGCGAGCAGGCGCTCGACAGTGTGTTCGTCGTCGTCGGCGAATAGGCGACCAGATTGCCGCCGCGCGCCCGGGTCGTACGCAACAATGCTGCGTTGTGACAACCGGGCGCGTCGCACGTCGCGAGGTGCGGGCGGGTGAAACCGCCGCGGGTGTGACCAGCGACAACGGCCGTTCAGAAACGCAGTCAGCTTCTATACTTGGATTATGAGCATACCCACCGAACACGTACTCACCGGTCTCAAGGTCCTCGATTTTACGCGCGCCGTCGCCGGTCCGACGTGTACGCGGATGCTTGCGGAAATGGGCGCCGATGTGATCAAGATAGAAGCCGCGCCGGACGGCGACCTCGTGCGCAATGTCTCGAAATTCGCGAACGAGCGCAGCCTCTACTACATCCAGCAGAACCTGAACAAGAAAAGCGTGTGTCTCGATCTGCGTGACCCGCGCGCCCTCGAGATCATTCGCGATCTCGTTCCGCACGTTGATGTCGTCGTACAAAATTTCAAGCCCGGGGTCATGGCGAGCATGGGGCTCGACTACGAAAGCCTGAAGGCGCTGCGCGAAGACATCATTTTGTGTTCGATCTCGGCGCTCGGCCAGACCGGCCCGCTCGCGCTGAAACCCGGCTACGACTATATCGCGCAGGCCTATGCCGGGATTACATCGATGATCGGTGATCCGGACGCCCCGCCGTATATCCCGCAAGCGGCGATCGGCGATGTGAGCACCGGGGTCCACGCGGCACTCGCCGTAACCTCGGCGCTGCTGTACCACGCGCGCACGGGCAAGGGTCAGCATCTCGATATCGGACTGCTCGACGTGTACTACCATTGCCACGAAGTGAACGTGCACCAATACAGTGGCAGCGGCGGCGTCATGCAACCGAACCGCACGGGGCGTCACATGGGATATCTCGCGCCGGCGGGGATCTTTGCCGCTACGAACGGTTCCGTTCTGATCATGGCGTTCCTGCACCACTGGAAGGACCTGTGCGCGGCGATGGAGCGACCCGATCTCGTCGACGACGAAATTTTCGGTGATGACGCGCGGCGTCTCGAGCACGTCGACGACACGGTTGCCATCATCGAGGCATGGCTCGCGACCCTGCCGGACGTCGACAGCGCGGTCGACATTCTCGAAGCGCATAACGTTCCGTGTGCTCCGATCCTGTCCGTCGCCGAAACGGTGACGCATCCACACCTCGTGCAACGCGGAACGGTGCGAACCATCACTGATCGCATCGCCGGTGAATTCCAGATCCCGGGTAACCCGTTGCGGTTTTCGGCGTTCCCGGAGCCACCGGATTATGTCGCGGCAACACTCGGCGAGCACAACCGCGAAATCCTGCGCGAGGTGCTCGGCAAGGATGCGGCGACGATAGATTCGCTGTATGCCGACGGGGTTCTGATCGAAAAGCCGGTTTAGCGGGGCGGCGTGCCCGACGCACGCCTGCCTGGTAATCACAACGGAGAAAGCACATGACCGACCACGTTTACAAATCCGTCGAACTGACAGGCTCCTCACCCGATGGCATCGAAGCTGCGGTCAACACAGCACTCGACCGCGCGAAAAGCACGATCCACAACATCCGCTGGTTTGAAGTTGCCGACATACGCGGCGTCGTGCACGAAAATCGCATCGCGCACTGGCAGGTGACGGTGAAACTCGGCTTTACTCTCGACGAGTAACCACGCGCATACGCGCGTCGGTCACTGCTTCGCGATCGCGGTTACGCGCGGCAGCCGGATCACGATCCGCTCGAATTGCTGCGAGCGTCCCTCGATCGTGCGGTCGTCGATGGTTTTCGTGACGACGGCCGGCAGCGTCTGCCCGTGGAGGAAAAACGTGAGTCCCGTTTTGTTCTGCAGGGACTCTTCGACGAGCTCGGTGAACGCGGCCGGAACCGCACCGCTGCGCGCGCCGGGATCCACGGTGGCCGGGGCGGCGAGAGCGCGCCGGCGAGCAGGCAGATGCCCGCACGTAACCCGCAACTACGTTTCAGATAAGCCATGGCTTTGCTCCTGATAGACGGCCGGAGGCATCGTAGCGTCCGGGCGCGGCGCCGGCGAGCGCCGGCTGGCGGCTGGAGACTGTCAGCGCGCGCCCGGGTGCGGGGTGTCGAACAGGCCTGGCGCCGCAAGTACGGCGTCGAAATTTTCCTCGCCGCTCGCGGCCAGGCGGGCGGCGAACGCCGGCGCATCGTAGTTCCCGTCGCCGCCATCGGTGCGTCGAAGCCGGGTGCGCACGGTCGGGTCGGCACCGGCCTCGAGCAGCAGGCTGACCGCGCTGACGTTGTTCAACAGGATTGCGCTGTGCAGCGGCGTCAGACCCTGCGTGCCACGCTCGTTGATGTCACAGCCGAGGTTCCGCAGTTGTCCCAGCAACCGGCGGACGCGCCGCGGGGGGACGTTGTCGTCCCACGCGGCAACGAGCAGGCCGATAGCGGTCGAGGGGGCGAAATCGCGGTCCGGGCAGCGCGTGAAGCGTCGCAGGCCGAGCGTTGCCGCGGCCCGTACGGGTGCGGATGAACCGTGCAGCGCCTGTACGAGCAGTGTGTCGCCAGGCTGGCCGGCGATGCTGTAAGCGTACGCCGCGGCAAGCGCGATCACCGTGGCGATGACGGGCACAACGAGCCTGGGCTTCAGCACGCGACCCGCCGGGCGGGCGCGTCCGCGATGACGGGCACGTGCGGGTGCGGAACCCGGGAAGCCGCTAGACCCAGACTTCTTCGGTATGCAGGCGGGTCAGCAGTATCTTGCTGATCCGCCACTCACCGTCCTGTTTCACGTAGTGTTCGTGGTAGTGTCCCCAGCCCTTGAAGTGGCATGTCGGCAGACGCACGTAATCGAACATCGCCCAGATCGCTTCCGCCGTCGTCGCGCCGGTCAGCCTGATCTCCGGCATGAAACCCTGATGCATCGATTTCGCGCCGGTCATGAGCGCGCGTATTCCGTCGACGAGTGCCTCACAACCTTCGATTTCGACATCCACCGGCAGATCATCCGACGCGCGCGGCACCCCTTCATAGCGGGCGCTGATGTCGGCCGTGAAACACG